>CAYXZL010000006.1:0-75334 GCA_964469925.1 uncultured Candidatus Peribacteria bacterium
CCATGGTCACAATACATAGAAAAACCCTAATCAGTTAGTTTTTATGACATAAAGACTACTATAACTATGTGCGATAAGCTCACCAGCCTTCTTCGTGGCACCATAAAGAGACAGGGGAGAATCTGTTTTGTTTTCTTCACTAAAAGGAGGAGTATTAGCTCAATAAACAGATGCACTAGAAGCATAAACAAAGTTTTTAACTCAATGATTTTTTGACAACTCCAAAATATTGTGGAATCAAACAATATTGGCTTGAATATAAGGAAAAGGGGTTTTCATACTATATCTTACACCAGCAAAAGCAGCTAGATTCACAACATAATCAATAGTATAAGACGTAAATATGGAACTCAGACCTTCAAAATCTTCTAGATACGTGTGGTAAAACACAAAGTTCTCATTGTTTTCTAAAAGCTTTCTTCTTGCACGCTTAAGCTCAACATCATAATAATCATTTTCGGAATCTAAACCAACGACCTTATACCCATCATGCAAAAGTCTGCTACACAAATGATAACCAATAAACCCACTAGATCAGGTAACCAAAACACACTTCATAAAACAGCAAAAGAGCTAAAAGACAAAAATAAAACAATCTATAATCATTAGTACAGAGTATTACAATACGTCATACATTACCTGCCGATGCCCTCATATATAAGTCAAAAAGAACGCACTAAAAGCTTATCCCAAATGTTTCTACCATCAATCACAAGAGTGCCACGCATCAACTCTCTAATTCTAGAAAAATCAACACTTCTAAACTCATCCCATTCAGTTAACAATAAAAGGACGTCAGCACCACACAAAGCATCATAAGATGTTTTTGCATAACACAAAGAAGAAGAAGGACGAAAAAGTTGCTGAAAGTTTCATATTGCCTCTGGATCAAAAAGACTAAGAGATCCAACCCCGGCATCTAACAGCTTGTGAACGATACTAATACTAGGAGCTTCCCTAATATCGTCAGTTTTTGGCTTAAAAGAAAGTCATCGAATCGCAACATGTAAAGAGTTTGAGATAGAAAGATATTTTGCCATTTTCTCCAAGACAATTGTCTTTTGCAATTCATTGACCCTATCCACCTCCCTAATAACCGAAAAAGAAAAACCCGCATCAGATCAACTTGCAATAAGGGCCTTCACGTCCTTGGGAAAGCAGCTTCAACCATAACCAATTCATGCATGCAAAAACCTTGGTCAAATTCTCTTGTCACTACCAATACCATAAGTGACATCATCAATCGACGCTCAAACTAATTCACAATAGTTAGCGATTTCGTTAATAAAACTAATTTTTGTCGCCAAATAAGCATTCGAAGCATATTTAATTAATTCAGCAGATCTATGATCAGTAAAAAAGATAGAGCTATAAGTCCTCAGTATTGGTCTATAAACCTCAGTCATCAAAGACTTTGCATGTTCACTCGAAAGACCACAAATAACTCTATCTGGAAGAACAAAATCTTTAATAGCACATCATTCCCTCAAGAACTCCGGATTACTAACAACCTCAAACCAAAGACTTTCCTTCCCTTGCTCAATTAAAACAGATTTAATACGATCGGTGCAGCGATCAGCAGTACCAACAGGAACAGTAGATTTATTGACCAGAACCTTGGGGCGATCAAGATGGAATGCAAACGAGTCAGCGACTTGGTCGATATAAACCAAATCTGCCCTATCATTGTTCTCCTTGTCTGGAGGAGTACCTACTGCATTAAAAACAACATCCCCAAAAACAACTCATTCACGATCATCAGAAGAAAACCTCAACCTTCCCTCACTCATATTTCTGACAACAAGTTCCGTAAGACCAGGTTCATAAATGGGGATAATACCGTCACGCAAATTCAATATTTTGGACTCATCTATATCTACACACAAAACATCATGTCACTGTTCAGCCAAACACGTACCTGTCACTAATCAAACATAACCCACACCAAAAACACTAATTTTCATCAAAAAAAGGTATTAAATTAAGAAACAGTCACCTCCATATTGTTCGAAAATAAAACAGACAACTCGAGACTCTTCAAGGGATGGTCTTTGAAGAAAAATGCCTCTAACTGACTTCTCTTAGTCTTATCATAACGAATAATCAAGAGCTTCTCTTCAGTAACAACTACTTGTTTTTCTACTACAGTGTAAGACTTAACATAGTTAATGCGTCTAACACTGGCTACAGCTCAACTTTTCAAAAGTCAAACAATAAACCTCTTGAGAGCTCTCCCGTCTCATCCATAAGAGCATATAATCTGTTCCTGCAAAAGAGAGTCGTCTGCCATAAAGAAACAACAGCCAATAAAAATAAAAGGAACTATAAAACACTAACCAACAAGATCGACTCACAAATTCTCTTCATCGTGTTCAAAAAGAGGGTCTTCTCATTTCTCAGTCTTTCTTTCGTCCTTGTACTTCATATTTTCTTCCTTTTCCTCTCGTGGCCTGTAAGCAAGTTCTATATCCTTGCTTGCTAAAGGATGAAGAGGTGCCTGTGGTCAGGCTAAAAAAATATCATCACTACTAACTGTCTCTATAGTACCACCTTGCAATCTCATCCTCACCTTTCCTTCTATTACAGACATCCCTCCTTGTATTTTTTCTCCTTTGGAAACATCTGCCCATTGATCACCATGTTTAGCTCTTTTTCGTATTCTCAAATCCTCAATATTCAAAAGTTTCGCCTGTCTTTTTCAATAAATCATGAGAAAAGGCTCACGCTTATAAACAAACATATCTGCGATTTCGTCCTTGTCTTCCAAATCTATAGCCTTTACTCAGCCGGCAGTTTTACCCATATCTCTAACTTCCTCCTCTCAAAAAATAAGTCAAATTCACTTTTTAGTAACTACAGCTAACATATCTCATTCAACCACAGGCCTCACTGCTACAATGTACTCACCAGATGCAAGACCCATACAAATTGTAGGAAACTTTTTGAAATTCAACAACAACTCCTTCTTAATTTTTTTTAGACTATTGTTGTTGGTTAAAAAACACAAGTACTTATAGTCCGCTTGAGAAACAGTCCTAGCAAAGACAACATCTCACGTAAGCCCATAATGTTTTTTAAGATCCAATGCAGTCTGGTTAACCTTGTAAGATCACAAATCTTTCAATCTTTCAACAACCAATTCACCCTTATTAGTGATAACCAAAAGCTTATCTTGGTTATGAGTATAAATGAGTTCCAAGGTCTCATCAGGGATAGCTAATATTCTTGATTGATACAAAACTCTAACAGTATGATCATCACCGACCCATAAAATGACATCCTCTTTAATCTTATCGGCAGCATCTTTCATTGCTTTCAAACTACCACTCAAATCATATACACTCATATCATTAGAAAGCTGAGTTCTTCTTTCATCACCATATTTTAGTTTAATTTCCAGCAACTCATCTTTTACAACCGTATCACGTTTGAGTGGATCTGCCAATAATCACTCTAAATAGTCAATAAGTTTCCTCTTTTCATCAATTTCATCCAATACTTTTTGAATTTCCAAACCAACAAGAGACTGTAATCTCATCTGCAAAATATATTCTGATTGCACTTCTGTGAAAGTAAATTTCTCTACCAAAGCTAGTTTAGCCTCATCTTTTGTTGCTGATCCTCTAATAGTAGCTATCACGTCATCCAAAATATCAATAGCCTTCTTCAAACCTTCCAAAATATGAAGTCTGTCTTTAGCTTTTTGCAACAAAAAGGCTGACCTTCTATCAACCACCTTCCTTCTAAATTCAACAAACTCTGCCAAAAGATCAGCAATATTAAGCATCCTTGGTTGAATGCCTCATTCAATCAACGTAACATTATTGATGTTAAAGTTTGACTGGAGTTCAGTATACTTATACAACTGCATAAGAATCTTGTTGGGGTCAATTCACTTCTTAAGAGTAATCACAACTCTAATCAAGTTTTTACTAGACTCATCGGTAATATCAGTAACACCATTAATTTTCTTATTAACAACCAAGTCACCTATTTTTGCAACCAAGTTCGATTTATTGACCAAATAAGGTATTTCATCAATAACAATAAGAGTATCACCCTTTTTTTGCTCCAAATGCGTTTTTCAGCGAGTAACAATAGAACCTCTTCATTTCTTATAAACCTCTCTGATAGAGTCTCTATCAAACATTATTCAACCAGTAGGAAAATCTGGTCCTTGAATAATATCCATAAGAGAATCCACGCTAACATCCGGATTATCGATCATCAAAAGGGATGCATCAACTACTTCATTAAGATTATGAGGTGCCATATTGGTGGCCATTCATACAGCAATACCCATAGTCCCATTGCAAAGATGATTAGGAAATCTTGTAGGAAGCATAATCGGCTCCTGCAAGCTACCATCAAAATTATCCCTCCAATCAATAGTATTCAGCTCCAAATCGGACAACATTTCTTCAGCGAGTTTGGTGAGCCTGGCCTCAGTATACCTCATGGCTGCAGCACCATCACCATCAATACTGCCAAAATTTCCCTGTCAATCGATAAGTGGATATCTCAAAGAGAAAGGCTGAGCAAGACGCACCATAGCATCATAGACACTCGTATCTCCATGAGGATGATATTTACCCAAGACTTCTCACACTATCCTGGCAGACTTCTTGTGACTACTGTTATGAAAAACTTTGATTTCATACATCGCATACAAAATTCTTCTCAAAACAGGCTTAAGTCAATCTCTAGTATCTGGTAAGGCACGAGAAACAATCACACTCATAGCATAATCGATATAAGACTGAGTGAGCTCTTCAGTGATACCATGTGGTACAACAGACGTGTCGAGATCTCCTTCCAACAATGACATGGAAATTTTGGTAAACAAGAAAATAAACAAACTAGTTGCAAATATGAAAATTTGGGCCTGCTTTGCAAGGGCAGTAATCAAAACGGCTAAAACTCTTTGAAAAAGCAAAACACATCACTATCGTCCAGGCTGTATTTATACCATCTATGATCAATGTATTACTCAAACAATCTCATAAAACAATTCATAAACATCAACGATACCATTGAATCACTAGCAAAACACCTCACACTAAAAACATGTGAAATAGAAAACATCAAACAAAGAAAGATCCCCGAAACAGTAATAATCGGGAAAGTTTCTGAAGTAAAAAAACATCCTAACGCAGACAAACTAAACATATGTAAAGTAGATTGTGGAACACATGGCACATACCAAATTTGTACAGCAGCAGAAAATATTGCTAGCAACTTTTACGTACCAATTGCACTTCCTGGAACCTATCTGCCTCATATCCAAGTAGAAATCCAGACAAGAGAAATGAGATGAGAAAAATCTAATGGCATGATCTGTGCAAAGGAAGAATTGGGCATCGAAGAAGACCTCGACATCCATGGTATACGAAACATGCAACAGGCAACAAAAACACAGTGAGCACTATACGATTTCGCAGATATCTCAGATCAAGATCTTGGCAAAAGCCTGACCAACAAATACCCACGACTCAATGACACAATAATAGACGTAGACAACAAAACTATTACCAATAGACCAGATTTAACCTGACATTTCGGAATAGCACAAGAAATATACGCAATTTACCAAACTCATAACGAGGGAAGTATAAAAAGTACTTCGTGATTAGAAAAGTATAAAACACAACTAACACAATCAATTACCACACATTGAACAGTGTCGGTAAAGAGCAACAAAGTAAGATCCTACACAACAATATCAGTTCCATCAATACGCATACAACAATCATGATTACAAACAAGACTGAACCTAATAGACCTAGGTTTTCAAGCAAGAAATAATTGGGTGGACTTCTCCAATTACTTTATGATCACCACGGGTCAGCCAATACACTGCTTTGACCAAGCAAAGATAGAAGGAAACATAATAGTTAGAGAAGCAACAGATGGAGAAGAATTCATAGATTTGTTTGATAAAGTCCATGTGCTCCAAACAGGAGACATAGTCATAAGCGACCAAAACAAGATCTTGGCACTAGCAGGCATTGTAGGAGGTAAAAGCTCTGGCATTACAGACAACACACAAAACATTATTATTGAAATAGCAAACTTCGATCCAATTATAACAAGAAAAACCGCAATTAGGCTATGACTAAGGACCGATGCAATCATGAGATTTGAAAAAAACATAAACCCGACCTACACACAGCAATGTATTGCAATACTTCTAGACATGTTGCAAACCGACAACAATCAGCTAGGAGTCGAAAAGGGGGGAGTCAAGATACACCAGTACACGCAATCTCAACAAAACTTAAATACAATATCATACAACAACAACATCATCACACAAAGAATTTTCGGAAACTCTAAAGAATATTTTGACAAGGTTATCACACATATCTTAACTAACATCGGTTGTACAATAAGTGAAAATCAATCCGAAGCACAAATACCCACACGAAGATGACCTGACGATCTCACACTGCCAGAAGACTTGGAAGAAGAAGTGGCAAGAATATATGGCTATGAAAAAATAACAGTTCAAAACATCATCAAACCCACAACGATACCACATTACAACCCCATAGAATTAGTACAAAATATAGTAGAAGACGTAATTGATAAAAACAATTGTGATCTGGTCGAAATATATCCACGAACTACAGACAAGAGTCTCGACATCTTCGAAGTAGACAAAAAAAGATTGCTAAGAAAAATCAATGCTCTTGCTCCAGACATGTCATATCTAAGCGACAGTACAATCTACAATCTACTGATTCAAATACAAAAAAATGCAAAGTTTTTTAATGAATTGAGATTGGCAACGATCACCGAGGTACAAGCGAAAAAAAACTCAACAGAGGCTTTCAATATGATATACGGAAACACTTATATAACACCCAATACCATTGAATCCAAACAACTAGGGGTCCTAGAATACAAAAAAAAAGAAAATCAGCGAAACCAGGACACACTTCTTCAGTGCAAAAAAATAGCGACAGATATCATCAAGAAAATATCCTGAGAAATAGGAAATACAAATATTACAATGAAACCCACAGACTGCAAATATTTCCATCCCAATAAACAAGCAGTCATACTACACAACAAAACAACAATAGGTTTCCTGGGTCAGCTACACCCTCTTATTCTCGAGCAATATAAAATAGAGCCACACAGTCAAGCGACATACCTATCACTAGATCTAGCGACACTAACACACAGCCTGCAAACCAAACAAAACTACTCATACGAAACATTGCAAGACCAGATTCTTGAAAGAGACTTATCATTTGTCATAGAAAGAGCACAAAAGTTCACTGACCTTATCGAAAGCATACAGCAAACCGAACAAATCAGTAAAGTAAGTATATTCGATATATACCAGTGAAAACAACTACCAGAGAACAAAAAATCAATCGCACTACAAATCACCATCAAGGGTAGCGGAACAATGACCACGGAGGATATCAACACTATTATGGGAAAAGCTATTAAAAATGGAGAAAAGACTGGTGCAATACTGAGAAAAAACTTCCAAAGCTAAAAACCAAGGCCCTCACAGTACAAAAAAAACCAAGTAAGTTTAGTATAGGCTACATAGTATGCATCTTATAAATCTTCGGGAGTAATCAATCTTTCTTTTTCTTAACATAAAGAGAGTAACCAGCAAGAGAGGTAACAAAGCATCGATCAGCATCATCTACAACATCCAAATCAATCTCCGGAAGATGGCCAAGATAAGCCTCTTCCCCAAAAAATTTCACAAAAGTACGAACCGTGGAAAGTGGATTACACATATCATGAAACACCAACAGTGCCCTTAAACCTCACTCTGTTTGAACATCCTTCGCCAACTGCTCCAAATCCATAGTTCATTCAGGGAAAATAGTTTTCCACCAGTCAGGATCAGAGGGGACCACAAGGCTCTGAGCATAGAGCTGTAAACCATTAATGGGAAGAGCATCTCAAGAGGAACTTAAAGCAACTTCACTCATGTAAATCAAATAAGTTTAAAAGACACAATGTCAATAAATAAAAAAGAGGTGTTTACAATACGTTAATCGAGCAAAGAACAGATAAAAAAACACAAAATCAATTCCACATTCATATATGCATAAAAAAAACAAATAATCATAGACTTACACAAAGATTTCAATAAAAAAACAAAAAAAATTTATGAATAGAGTAAACATGTGATATCGAGAACGACTGAAGGGACAATACGAAAAAGTAAGCGATAGAGCACGACGTTCAGACAGAGCAGCACTACTAACAGGTAAACAATATACTGAAGCCGAAATAGCAAGAGCCCTGTTTCTCAGGAAAGAGTCAGGATACGCTCAAGAGATAAAAATAAACGACATTCCGCTAAACGCTAATCAATTCAACGATTGAATAGTTAGTTTACAAAATGTAGATCCTAGTACAGTACAATTCGAAGATGTTTGGGATACCCCACAACAATTGACAATAAAACCCCTTCAAAAAGGAGTTTATGAAGTAATAAGTCGGGAAGGTCCACTCAAAAACGCAAGAGCAGAATGATGAGGCACAGCTGGGAATCCCCTAAAAGACGTTGATAGTAAAATACCATGACAGTACTTTGCATGATCTGGAGGCAATAGCAAACCCACATAACCCTAATGACAAAAGATTACCACTCTATGCATCTTTTTTCCAACTCATCACATTTCTCGACCCAAGACTGTTTTCCTTCGCCTCTAGCGACCATTTGCTCATACCATTTTTTCCTTCTCACAATTTCATCCAAACATGCTTTTTGAACAACAACCTCATCAGTAATGCAAAAGCCGGCTTGATTAATACCCATATCAGTAGGTGAACGATAGTACTGCATATGATTATCTGATCAAATTATTTTAGCAATCAATCAAGTAATGATGGGAAAAGCCTCCACATCTCTATTGTAATTAACAACTTTCTCACCATAAGCCTGTTCATAAAAAGTATCAATGCAGTTATAGTCTCCTATATCAGCAGTAGCAGCCTCGTAAGCTAAATTAACAGGATGATCAAGAGGTAGATTCCAAATAGGAAAAGTTTCGTACTTTGCATAACCAGAATCCAATCACTGTTGATGGTCAAGATAAACTTGTCCGAGACAAGTAGACATTTTACCACTATTTGATGCGGCACCAGTAACTAAAATGAGGTTTTTGTCTGTTTCGATATAATCATCTCAACCAAATCATTGGTTGCTTAAAATGGAACTAACGTCAGAGGGATAGCCTTGAATAAGATACCTACGATAACAATCATAACCTAATCATTCCAAGTTTTCAATAAACGAATCAACACGACTCCTAGAAGCAGCATGACTAACTTTATTAACGACCACCATAGGACTTTGCCCCAATTCAGAGGTAATAGTCTCCAACATTGACATAACATAGGTCTCATAATCTATATCTTCATTACTCATTTGCCTGTTATGAATAATATCATCAGCATTAACACAAAAGAGTATAACCGCATAATCAATGAGATCACGAAAGATTCTCACTTTCGTATCAAGTAAAAAGCCTGGCAAAACTCTAGCAGCATGAGGATCACGCAAAAACTTACCCCCAATCTCCAAATAAACTTTTCCTTCAAACAAAGCTAACCTGTCTTCAATTGCTTCAGTTTGCATACGAATATAATCAAGACCATCAAAACCTTTATGCGAAAATTTAACAATATCCGACTGGTTGATCATGAACCATAAGCAAAAATAAATCTACACCAAGTATATAATCAAAACTACCAAATCACAAATTTGGAGCACTAATTACAATTGTATTAGCTCAATAAATACATATAAGATGGGTGGCAAAACACAAATTTACTCATGATTTTTTTTAATGTCACAAAATTACGACGCATCACAAATCAAAGTACTAGAGGGACTGGAACCCGTAAGGCAAAGACCATGAATGTATATATGATCTACAGACATCAAGGGCTTACATCACTTAATACAAGAAATAGTAGACAATGCAGTAGACGAATCACTAGGGGGTTTTTGTACACACATAACGACAATATTACACAACGATGGTTCAGTAAGTGTCTTAGATAATGGAAGAGGCATCCCAGTCGACAAACACCCAAAAACAGGAAAATCAGCACTAGAAACAGTGTTTACTGTCTTGCATGCATGATGAAAATTTGACAAAGGCGTGTACAAGATATCATGATGATTACATGGAGTAGGAGCATCAGTCGTTAATGCTTTATCAGAACGACTAGAGGTTTGCGTTCATAAAAACGGAAAACTATATAAACAAACATACAAAAGAGGAATAACAGACGGAGAATTAGAAATAGTAGGTGAAACAACTCACTCGTGAACAACAGTAAGATTTAAGCCAGACAAAACAATATTTGAAACAGTAGATTTCCAACAAGCAACAGAATTGGCGAGGATGAAACACGGTGCATACCTGACACCCTGAGTCACATTCACCCTAGTAAATGAAAAAACAAAGCTCAAAAAGAGATTCTGTTTCGATGGATGAATCAAAACATGGTTACAAAACCTAGTCGCTGAACAAAAAAGCATAGGGAACCAATTCAATATCACAGCAGAAGCAGAAAATGTTGCGATAGATATATGCTTCCAATATGTCGACAGTAGCACAGGTAACGTTTTTTCTTTCGTAAATAATGTTGCAACTCCAGATTGAGGAACCCATGAATTATGATTCAAGTCAGCATTGTTGTCAGTTATTAATGAAATAGCACTAGAAAAGGAATTGATAGATAAAAAAATTGGAGAATTCACTTACGGTGACATTACTGACTGACTATACACTATAGTTACTGTAAAAGTACCAGAACCGCAATTCCAAGGCCAAACAAAAGGCAGATTAGGAAACAGTTACGTAAGAACACAAGTAGAAAAAGTCGTATACGATTACCTCAAACAGTTTTTCACACACAACGAAGAAGCATTCGATCTCATTTGTCAAAAAATCATGCTGAGTGCAAAAGCAAGATTTGCAGCGAAAATGGCCAAAGAAACAGTACTAAGAAAAAATGCATTAATGGGTTGAGTACTCCCAGGAAAGCTATCAGACTGTTCAAGAAAAGGGAAAAAAAACACAGAACTATATATCGTGGAGGGGAATAGTGCTTGATGAAGTGCAAAACAATGACGCGATAGCTCATTTCAAGCAATCTTACCACTAAGAGGAAAAATTTTAAATACAGAACAGGCACTCATAGATAAAATACTAGAAAATAAAGAAGTAAAATCACTTATCCTAGCAATAGGAGCAGGAATCAAAGAAAACTTCGACCTCGAATGATTGAGATACGAAAAAATAATTATCATGACTGATGCAGATGTCGATTGAGCACACATTAGAACATTACTGCTAACATTCTTTTTTCGCTACATGAAACCTCTAATCGATCACGGACATCTCTATATAGCAGTACCACCCATATACAAATTTAAGCAAGGCAAGAAAGAGGAGTATATATATCCCCCTATACTAGAGGAAACAATAGAGCAACTACTGATAAAAAACGGTTTCGAAACAGGAAAAACAAATATTCAAAGATACAAAGGTCTAGGAGAGATGAACGCAGACCAATTACGAGAAACCACCATGGATCCATCCAGTAGAAAAATGCTCCAGGTAAAAATAGAAGACGCAGAAGAAGCAGATAGACTATTTCGCATATTGATGGGCAAAGATGTCGCTTCTAGAAAACACTTCATTCTAACGCGTGCAAAGACAGTAAAAGAATTAGATGTTTAGAGTCTTACAAAGTTTTTCAAAATATGAATATTGTGGCACTAACAAAAAAATGCCAATCATTGATACAGGATCACACAAATATCCTGACAATCGACCATGATACACTCAATACGCACTACAATCAATTAATACAGTGCCTAACAGAACATAACCACCGTTATCATATTCAAGCAGCACCAATAATAAGCGACTATGAATACGATCAACTCTTTTCTTATCTAAAAAAAATAGAAGAATACTATCCAAATCTCATATCACAGGATAGTCCAACACAAAGTTTGGTAGAACAAAGCAGTGATACTAGAGAGTGATTCTCAAAAGCAAAGCACAAAACAAAGCTGCTGTCTCTACAGAATAGTTACAACGAAAATGGCCTCAAGGATTTTGACAAAACAGTCCAAAAAATCCTTAGTAAATCAGTAAAAACACAAGAAGATATCGAGTATTACTGTGAACCAAAATTTGATTGAATCAGCGTAGAATTGATATACAAAAATAGAAAACTGACCCAAGCAATCACACGCTGAGATGGCTATATGGGGGACGACATTACCAACAATGTTAAACAGATACAGAACATACCACACACACTGACAAAGTGAGGTATAAACATGTCAGACGAACTACGTTTCAGAGCAGAAATAGTAATGCCCAAGTCACAACGACAAAAAATGAATAAAGAAAAAGCAAAAGCAGGAGAAAACCTATTCGCCAACACAAGAAATGCAGCAGCAGGTACAATAAAACTGCTAGATAGTCAAGAAGTCAAAAAAAGAAACTTGATATGTTACGTCTATGAAATAATGAACCACGAACAAAAAATTAAAACACAAGAGCAAGCATACAACATAATGAAAGAACTGTGATTACCAGTATTTTGACGAGGTCAAAAAAAGTGAAATATAGAACAAGTCACAAAATTGTGCTTACAGGAAAGTACATATAAAGAACTTGAAAAGTTTGACATAGATTTCGACGGAATAGTAATAAAAGTAAATAACATAGAACAGCGTGAACAAATCTGACAAACCGATCACCACCCAAGGCGAGCAATAGCATACAAGTTCCCAGCACAACAAGCGACAACACAAATACAATCAGTGGAATGGCAAGTGGGTCGCACATGAACTCTAACCCCAGTTGCTCATCTCAACCCCATAAAGCTTAGTGGCGTAACAATATCAAGAGCATCCTTACATAATCATGACTACATAATAAATAAAGATATCAGAACAAAAGATCGAGTACGAATTCAAAGAAGTGGAGAGGTAATTCCTTACATAATAGCGGCTATCAAAGAGAAACGCAACACTGACCAACAGACAAAACCAATAGTAGTACCTTCCACATGTCCAAGCTGCAAAGCGAAAATACAAAAAAAAGAAGCACAGTATTATTGCCCAAACTTCAAAAATTGTGGCACTCAAATCAAAGAACAGCTCATTCATTTCTGTTCAAAGCAATGTATGCAAATTGAGTGATTAGGAGAAAAACTAATCAGCACATTAGTAGAACAAAATATAATAAAAAACGTCACCGACCTCTATAAGTTACAGGATCGAGAAAGATATAGAATAGTCCAACGTTTACCATGATTCGGACACAAAAGGATAGAGGATCTCATATCACAAATAGAATGATCAAAAAAACAAGAACTATGGAGATTAATACATGGGCTAGGACTACCAGGTATGGGGAAAAAGATGTCCAAAGAATTGCAAAAAGCAATACAGAGGAAAATCAAGGATGATAAAGAACAATACAATGCTACAAAGTTTATAAAAGACCTACAAGACAATAACTTTCTGAATCAAATACCATGAGTAGCGGACACAACAATAAAAAATCTTGGCGATCGATCAAAAGACCCATTTAACCAAAGAGTCTTACTAGAACTAGAAAAGCACTGATTAGAGTTCAATGTACAAGAAGCTGGGGAAAAACAGGGTAGATTATCATGATTACACTTTTCTATAACAGGCTCGCTAAATATACCCAGAGAAGAGATAATAAAAAACTTAGAAAAAAACGGTGCTACATACGACAGTGAACCAACAAACAAAACCGATTTCATATTCATAGGGGAAAAGGCTGGATCAAAAAGAACAAAAGCAGAAAAATATAAACTAAAAACATATAATTCGATCCAAGATTTTCAAAATAACTATCCAGAAGTCCTCATACTAAATCGTAAAAACGACACCCAAAACAAAAAACCAGAATCACAAAGTCTCTTCTAAAGAGTAATTACAAAACACGCCTTATTTCTGACAAAGAAGTGATACCTTGTAAAGCTTTAATCAATGCATCTTCTTCCATAGTCAAAAAACCTTCTTTTCTCGCAACTTCAAACAAAGCATCACGCGATTTGCTGGCAAGTATCAAAGATCTCATTTGATCAGAAATAGGTAAAAGTTCAACAACTACTGTTCTTCAAAGAAAACCAGTACGATTACAATGTTCACAACCAGATCATTCCCAAAAACGAAGAGGGGACAAAACAAGATCGCCTCTAATAGAGGAGATTGTCTGCAACCTTGATTCAAAGTCATTGCGTTCAGAATCAGTAACAATAACTTCACGAATACAATGAGGACAGATTTTTCTAACAAGTCTCTGAGCACAAATCAAAGAAAGAACTGGCGAAAGTAAATAAGTTTTGACACCCATACTGACCAACCTAGAAATAGTGTCCAAAGAAGTGTTAGCATGCAAGGTTGTTAATACCATATGTCCGGTAAGAGAAGCATTGACAACAGTATCTGCAGTTTCCTTAGATCTGGTCTCTCACACCAAAATAATATCTGGATCATGTCTCAACACCGCCTTAAGTCAGACTTCATAAGTATAACCCTTAGTGTCATCAATTTGAGACTGCTGAATACCAGCCAACTGGTACTCAACAGGATTTTCTAAAGTCACAATCTTCTTTTTACCATCATTAAGATAATGAAGCATAGTATAAAGAGTAGTAGTCTTACCAGATCATGTTGGTCCAGTAACAAACACCATACCCTGCTGTTTTTCTAAGATAGACATCAGTAAAGAGATTTGATCATCACGTACCCCAAGATCCTCAAAGCTAGTTAAGCCAATCAATCATTGTAAAAATCTTATGGCAATACTATCAGCATACAAACCCGGTAAAGTGTTGACTCTCGCATCAATAGATTCTCTCTTCCCACCAATAAAACCATCAAAAGTAAACCTACCGTCCTGAGGTAAATCAACAACGTTGATTTTAATGCCAGAAATAAACTTAAGCTTTGCAAGGTATTGTAAGTAATCTTTTTGAGGAAAGCGTACAACATCATGTAAAACACCATCTATTCTCAGTCTAGCCTGAACACCATCCCTCTCAACCTGAAAATGCAAATCAGACGCTCAAGTTTGATAGGCAAGAGTCACAAACTTCATAACAAAATCACTCGTCTTATATTGATTTCTTTTAGTAAAAAGGTCAATCATCATTTCCATAGCAGTTTTCCCACTCGCATGTTCTTGTGCCTCCTTCTTAGCTTCCTTTTCTTGCTGAACCAACTGAATGGTGTCATACCAAGTCAGTGCATACTGCAATCACGCAACGTCAGTATAGTACAACTCACAGACAAATCACTGTTTACTAAGATCATCGACAAGATGACGGACTTTATCAGGAAAATTATTGGTAGTCAAAAGCTTAAGCTGAAGTGCATCTCTAAAAAAAACCAACGTTTGAGCATCTTCTGCAATATCACGATGCAACAAAGCAACCGACTGCAGCTGAGGTTCTATAGTTTGAACATCAGACAACTCTAGAATTCTTTTGTCTAAGTTCTGCAACATGAAGAACAAATCACATAAACAACACTTACACGGTTAAATATAAACCAGAAAAAGAAAAAACAAAAAAAAACCTACGGCAAGACTACACACAAACACCAAGAAAGGGAAAAACATATAGGATAAGTAATGCAACAACAAAGGTTAAAACGACAATGAAATTGATTTCTTAGACTTGACTCTTTTGCCATTCTTGAACTTAATGCCCGACGCATGAATTTTATGAAGTTCATCCTCAATTCACAAAATCTTTTGAAGTCATTCATGTTCCTGAAGTTTTTGAATAACTTTCTGCTCAATCTGTCTTACTCTTTCTCTTGTCACGTTAAACTCCTCTCCAACCTGTTCCAAAGTATACTTTGGTCAATCAATACCGTACCTCATCTTAATAATCTTCGCCTCTCTCTCATCTAACATATCCAATATAGTATCAAGGTTTTGCCTCAAAGAAGTTTGTTGAGCATACTGATCAGGCCTCAACGTAGCTTTGTCTTCAAGTAAATCGCCAAGTGCATCTCTACCGTCTTCACCAACTTCTGCATCCAAAGAGACATTACCAAAAATAACCTCTTCAAGTTTTTTGATTTTCTTGATGGGGAAACCGAGCTTTTGACCAATCTCTTTCGAAGTAGGCTCTCTTCATAACTGCTGAAAAAGCTCCTGATAAGTCTTATTATAAGAATTTATCTCATCAATCAAATGAACTGGTATTCTAACATTTTTAGTCATATCAGCGATAGCCTTCGTAATCGACTGTTTAATCCACCACGTAGCATAAGTCGAAAACTTAAATTCTTTTTCAGGATCAAATTTTTCAATAGCCTTGATAAGACCGACATTTCATTCTTGTATTAGATCAGAGAAACTCAACCTGGATCAAAAAAATCTTTTAGCTATCGAAATAACAAGTCTAAGGTTAGACTCAATAAGCTTTTTTTTAGCATCTTCATCACCTCTTCTTATGCGTCTTGCAATAATTTTCTCCTCTTCTGCTGTTAACAAAGGAATCTTAGAAATATCATTGAAATATAATTTAATGAAATCTTTATACTGCTTATCATTGCTATAGTGTTTTTTTTCATAGAGTTCAACCTTACCAAGTTTAGAACCGGAATGAACCTCTTTTACTTCTTCTTCCAAGCTTTCCTCAATAGTCACAACCTTAATACTCAGTTTTTCAGCCAATTCATAAAACTTCTCAATCATCTTGATCTTAGCATCCATATCATCAACTTCACTAATAATGTCTTCCTCCGTAATATGTCACTGCTCCAGTCACTTTCTGAGCAACTTTTGCAACGTAACACTTAAATCCAATATATCATCTTGTAATTTATCCCGTAACTGTTGTTTGACACTAGTCATCAATCAAAAGACTGATAAAAATAAAAAAAACTATAACAACACAAGCATCACTAAGTATAAACAGAGCATGAAAAACAATATAGGCAAAGAAAGATATTGATGATCATATAATTGACAATTGTAATCAATAGTTTATAATAGCATGTGTTGGGGGTCAACAAACATATCTCAGGTCGTCTTAACAAGTTAAACTTAAAAAAGAACTTGTATAAGACCAAAGAAAATACAGCATGCACGTGCTGTATTTTTTAGCAACCTAAGAGATTGCAATACGACAATATGTAGCTATATTCCATGGCAATACAAGCATATTTACACACAACGAAAAAAGTATGTTTCATTTTATGAAGGGAAAGATAAGAAATATCGAAGAAAAAATCTACCTTACAAGCGAAACGCGAGCTATAGAAGTACAATACAGGTGAATAAAAACACAATGAGACTTCTTTTTACACCCATACTTAGACGACACAAACAAAACCATTTCATACTTTGCATTTGATACCGCAGAACAAAAAAAGCTTTTTGAAAAACTGGTCAAAATTAACGGAATAGGACACAAAATAGCACTACAAATTGCAACAATACATCTAAAAGAGCTACAAAAAATTATCCAAAATATACAAATCGAAAAACTAACAGCCATCAAAGGAATAGGACCAAAAACTGCAAAAAGACTAATCGTAGAACTGAAAAACGACCTAACAAAAACAGATACAGGACATTTGACAAAAAACGACGAAATCACAAATCAAATCATAAAACAATTACGCACCTTATGATACGAAAAAACACATATACAAAAAATAATACAAAGCTACCAAAAGCCCATAACCCTAGAAAACCAAAAAGATGTCATCAAACGATTAATTAAACAACTCTAAACCCTAACAAGACAAAAAAAATGTTCGGAATACTGTGATTAAATAAAAGGAATATAAATTATATAAAAAAACGAAACCCTAAAAAACAAATTCGTTTAGCAAATAGTAAATACCATACAAAAAAATTCTTAGCAGAAAGGGGGATACCAGTTCCGCAAACACTCTGAGTCATAAAAAACCGCAAAAAACTATTTCAATATAATTTCAATAAATTCAAAACAGAAAACTTTGTGGTTAAACCCAACCAATGAAGCAAGTGAAGATGAATCTTTATAATAAAAAAACTTAAAGAAAGAGAAGCAAATAATACACTGAAAGGCCAGTGATCACGACACAAATGACTAAAAAAACGACGAGAAATCATATATTCCTATAAAGAAGAATTATTCAACAATCAATTGTTTATAGTAAACAAAAAAAAACTCTCAGATAGATGATTAAAACAGCAACTTGTAAGTATAATAGACGGTCAATACAGTATCGGATCAAAAAACGATGTAATACTTATCGAAGAACTCGTTAAGCCATCCAAAGAGTTTTTACCATTTTGTGAACACGGTCTAGCAGACATTAGAATCATTTGCTTCAATTTAGTGCCTATAGCAGCAATGCTAAGAATGCCCACTAAAAAATCTGGTGGGAAGGCAAACTTAGCACAGTGAGGAATAGGCTTTGGCGTAGACATAAGTTCAGGGAAAATTGTTTCCATGAAAAACAAAAAAAGAATACACTACGAAAGTTTTCCTGAAGAATTCACAAGCTTCTTCCACAAAAAAATAAACAATCGAGACGATATGTTACTATACTCAAGTAGTATACAATATTTTACCAATATTGGTTTTATAGGACTCGATCGAGTGCTGACACCGCAATGACCAAAAATACTAGAAATCAATGCAAGAGCGTGAATAGAAATACAAAATATAACATTAAAACCTCTCGAAAGTATCCTAAGTAAAATTGAAGACCTCAACATTAGCACACCAGAAAAAGGAGTAGAAATAGCGAAGTCTCTCTTCTCAACAGAAAAATCAACAGAAATACCGACCGCCAAAATCATTTATCTCTCACAACCATGAAAAGTAAATTACATAAAACAAGACGAAAGCGGAGATTTCGACGTGATTGCATCAATAAATACAAAGAAAAAAAGAAACTATATATCTAAATCTCTTGCCAGCAAACTAAAGCAATCACAAAAAGTATCACTCGAATTAAGCAATGGTATTATCATAAGAGAGCCCAATTTGCACAAATCATTAACAATTAAAGGAAATCATGTACAAATAGGGACAGAAACACTAAAAAACTTCTATATAAAACCTATACACAAATCAAAAATAGATATAAGCTTCATTAAAGCTCAATCAGTTATTGCCGATGAAATTGATCAAATTCAAATATTAGACCAGAAAATACATGACATAACCAAAACCATTAGTATCAGCACAATACTCAAACCATCAAATTATCTCGATGAGTTCGACAAGTTCATTACAAGAAGAGGGAAATACAACCCACAATTCACATATGCATTTCCAAGCAATAAAAAAATTAATGAACGAGAATACAATCTAAAAAAATTACGAGAAACACACAAATGAGGACAATTATTAAAATCACCCTTTGTAGTATTATTTTATGAAAAGATTCTAGAAACCTTCAATAAAATTGAACTTGTAAAAGCATATAAGAACCAAGAATTTGAAGAAATAGAAAAGAACAACAAGCTTCTCTATGGTGCAATCGACACAGTAATTGCAGAAAAAAGTTTCGAAAAACTAAGCAAAATAGACAAGAATAGTAACGCAAAAGAATCCATATACACTGCACAATCACTAAAAGACGAGCTCAAAAAGTACATCAAAGAACAAAAAATAAAAGAAGTCAACATCATAATAACACCAAGCATACAAGCAAGAGTATCAGTCGTAACAACACCCAAAACGGTAATTAAAATCAATAGCCATATAAACTTTAGTGAAAAAGACCTCATCTCCCTGATAGAACACGAAATAGAAACACATATTCGCAGATACCAAAACGGGAAAAAAACCTGATGGCACATCCTTCAAAAATGAACAGCACAATACGTGATTACGGAAGAATGATTAGCAACTTATAATGCAAATCTCAAACTAAAAACAATCGATCCTAACTATGAAAATACAACAATTTTAGCAAACTACTACCTTACATATCAAGCAACAAAACACAATTTCCAACAGCTCACCGAACTGATCAGCTCTGAAAACCTATTCAAAAAATCAGGGGATTATACACTATATGATCTCTTTAGAAAAGTAACAAGATTCAAAAAATGAATCATCAATACAAAATCCAAACATACAGGAGCAAGCAACTACAAAAACAAAATATATTTAGATTGATTCAATACAATAGAGAAGCTAAAAAACACCAAAGGTCTTTACATAGGGAAAATAAAAATAGATGACATGAAACATTTTAAATAAGAAAAAACTTCTCATACTATGAGATGAAGATTTTTATGGGAAAAACTGAAGAGCTTATCGTTGATTACAAAAATACTTTACAATAAAAGTTCTTGAGCCTAAAAGACTAACGGTAAATATAGGTAAATCTATAAAAATCAGTTACGATCACAAAAAGCTTTTCCTAAAAAAAATAGACCTCGTATTTGTCACAAAATGTCAGCGGAAGTATTCAGAAATGCTACAAACAATCATCCAATACTGCAAAGACAATAACATCAAAATATTCCAACAAGAATTTCTCAGTAGAAGAGCAGGGAAAATATCTGTCTACACACTGTTAGGCCAAATATGATTGGGAAAAAGAATCATACCAACAGATATAAAACTACAGCATAATCAAGCTGAAAACATAAAAATTCATCTCATCAAAGATTCATACGGATACAAAGGGCAAAACATAAAATTGTACCAAGCAGGACAAAACGAAGATATCTTAGACAAACTCATTCAACCGTTTATCCCCAATGAGTGAGACATAAGAGTTTTAGTATTGTGAGGGGAAATAATATGTGCATACAAAAGAAAAGGAAACGGCTGACTTACAAACAACATAAGTCAATGAGGAAGCAGCACAGCATTCACACCACTGCCCTTTATGAAAAAAGAAGTGAAAATAATCGCAGACAAACTTAAATTAGAATGGTTTTGAGTCGACTATATTCAAGATAGTACAACAAAAAAACGATATATCTTAGAAATAAACATTATGCCATGAACAGAGTGAACCCTAACAATTCTCAAGCAACCCATATACGAGGTCTTAGGATCATACTTATACAAAAACCACTAACCACCTTTTTATATTTAAAAAAAAATGAAAATAGGAATTTGTCATACCATTATAAGGGAAACCCTCAACAGAATAGTTGAGGAAGCAGAGAAAAAAGAACATCAAGTAATGCTCATAAACTTTGACACAATAGTTATGAAAGAAGGCAAAGTATACAATGCACAAGATCAAGACATTAAAGATATCGATATCTGCCTATGTAGAGAAATTAGAGGCAAAAGAGACCAAGCAAATCTGGTAATAAATTATTTGTTACTCAACAACATACCCATTGTTGACTCAAGATTAGGAAAGGGGAAGGCTGGAACGAAGCTCAATACAATTCTAACACTACAACACTTTGGAATCAACGTACCCAAAACGTTATTTATTCAACATTGAACTCAAATAAAAAAGGAATTAATAAAAGACATGTCCAAACCCTACATCGTAAAACCTTCCGACGGACAACAAGGAGAAAACGTATACTTGGTCAACAGTACTGAAGAAATAAAAAAGACCATGAGTACAAATACCAATCTGACACGACTTATACAAGAATACATAGAAAACGATTGAGATATGAGAATAATTGTAATCGGGGGAAAAATCGTCGGAGCCATTAAAAGAATTGCTCAAAAAGGAGAATTCAGAAACAACGTCGCATTATGAGCAAAAACAGAGGTAGTAAATATTGATCATAGTCTAGAAAAACTAGCCATTAACGCCTGCAAAGAGCTAAGTCTAGACATCGCATGAGTAGATATAATCCAATGCAAAAAAACAAAAAAGTACTACGTACTCGAAGTCAATCGTTCCCCAGAGTTTAGTGGCTTTGAAAAAGAAACAACCATTAACGTAGCGAGAAAGATCATAGAATACATAGAAAATTACAAAGTATCAACCTACAAAGATAATTCATAAAAAACGAACAATGATAAAGACCAAAGTATGAACAATAGTAATCAAAAACTATACTTCCAAATACTATGAATACTGCCTCACACTCAGAGAAAACTACCAACAACAATATAAAAAAAACCCAATAAATATTGATAAACACAATCACTATATACATTCTTCCGAAATCAAAAAAGTAGCACTGATCAATAAATGTATAGTATGATATCTACGAGCACAGAACCAAGGAGATAGTATACACATTGTTTCTCTACACACGGAAACAAAGTACCAAAATCTTTGAATAGGAAGCAAACTTTTATCGTATGCAGAAAAAATAGCAAAGAATCAGAACAAAACGCACATCACACTTTTATGTCGCAAGGACAATCTAATTGCTCTTCAATGGTATTACAAAAGATGATACCAAAACGTCCATACTACAAAAAAAGCTCAACACAAACTAGCGAAAAGACTAATTGAGTAATAAGTTGGCATAAGCATAAAAAGCGGTATAGAAACCAAGATACAGTACATCTAGAATGTCAACGGCAACACCAGATAGTAAACTACGTAGGTTAAAATAACAAAAAAAACCAGAAAAAACAAAGACTTAGCTGAAAAAGGTTTTTACAGACCATATATCACTGATACGCAAAAGAGAGTAACAACTTGCACGTGAAAATCACTGCCTATAGCAGCATAAAACTATCATTCATATTCCAAAACAGAATACATAATTCTTCGTTTAGGGATCTGATCAGCACCCCATACTGAGAAAACAAGACCAGACAAAGGACAGACAATATCTTCCCACTCCTGTCTCATCGGGTCAAAAAAACGTCACACGACATCACCTTTACAAACCTTATCACCAAGTCATATAGTCAATGAAATGATACCAGGGCGAGGAGTTTTAAAACCATACCTCGTGTCCAAAACATAATGTTTTTTAACACGAAGATCAGGAACTCACGGTAACAAACCGTAAACAGTCATAATATTACGAATGCCTCTCTGAACATCATCGTACCATTTTTGATAAAGCTTTTGTTCACCACCAACTTCCAAGGTCAACAACGGTTTTTTATACAGACGATTAACAGCGACAGCTAACATATTTTTGTGTCAATCTCTGGGAAGCAGTATAAGACTATCAAAAAGTTCGGCCATACGACGAGTAGTCATATCACAATGGGAATCAGTACATGCATGGAAACGAGGATGGGGAATAAGAACTCATCTACCACCACTATCGTGGACATCGATACCATAGTCACAGTACTGATAAATAGAGTCCAAAAGACATTGAGCAGTATACTCAGAAAAAGATGACAGACCTTTCACACCAAAACATCTGTTCAAGTCTCTTCAATCCTCAAAAACATATCTTTGCATATGAGCAAAACCACTAATATTCAAAACTGGAATAATAGTCAGACGCCCAGTCATAGTATTTTCAATACACGAATCGATACACCACTGTAAAAACTGACTTACAACGGCAATACCATTAACTTCATCCCCCATGCATACCACTAGACAACACAAAATGTGGACCAGGATGAGAACCTACAAACTCATAGTAAGGAATGCGACTACGATGTTCATAATAATCAACATGTAAAAGTTTTTTCTTCATACCAAAAGCTATCTAAAAATCTGATCAAAGATATTGTTCAGTTCAGACCTATGAGAGTCGAAACTTGTATCTTTAAGTCGATGACCGAAATCATCATGGCAAAAAGCTACAGTCATATCCAACCCCTTCATATGCAAACCAAGATAGGTCTCCAGATCGCCCCTCTGTAAAATATAGACTCCATCATCATAAAGGCTCGCAATATGTTTATAAATTTTATCATGAAGATCTGAGTCATATTTTTTGATATACTCAACCAACCTGCCATAAGATTTTTTATAATGCGTATGTCGAACATTACGATACTTACGATTCATATCCTGATGAAGTTTATGAAAATTCACCTGCAAACCAGTATCAACAATATTGTCCCAATCTCACATATAGTAGGTACGTATACCAAACTTTTTCAAAAAGCTTCTTCGCCTTTTATATCATCACTTCCCATTAACATTGATAACCTCATAGTCTTTAACTTTCCCAATCCATCACTCATGTTCGGACAAATAACGAAGATAATAATCAAAAAAATACTCATCCGTTTCACCCTCTACCATGATAATTCTATTAACAAAAAATACTTTTGCAGTATATCAATATTTAAGCATCTGAATAAGATTTGATTCACTAGCATCAAAACGACCATAACTGCTATGAATATGGGTTCACACTCACCTTCGCTCTAACCTATGAACATTATTAATAGTTAACTCATTGATCATAAGAGGGGAGTGTGTAGCCATAATGATTTGTATACCATATTGACTAGAAATATCCTTTAATAAATCCATCATGCGCTTCTGCTTTTGAGGATGCAAATGAAGCTCCGGTTCATCCATGACCAAAATGCCATTTTCTAAGCCATAACCAAAAAGAGTAAAAATGAGATACAAAAAAGACTGCTCTCAGGAACTTAATTCGTTAATACGATAACGATTACCAAAAGAATCAGAAAAATATAAAATTATCTTACCATCCTCCACAGAAGGAATAAGGTCTAAGCCCACATAAGTACGGATATAGTAAAGAAACATTTCATAAAAATGGGTATGGTAATCTGATCTCTCTCTAGCAGATTTTAAAGAAGCATCAATATCAGAACGTTCCATTACCTGTACCTGTTCTTGAAAAGTTTTGTTTTTGTAGTGTTCTAGAAGTTTTTTTTTACACAAATAATAACCAACTGGAGGCTGTCACTGTCTCTTCGTATCTTGAGCATAGATAATAGTATCCAAATCAGGTCCTGAAAAACGCTCAACGTTTTTATTAATAAACATATCAGTAAAATCTCTTGAAGGTCACAGTGTTGCAAAGGAACTATGTAAGGGCTTCAAAGGCTGTCACATAAGATAATGGTTGTGCAAAAGAAGACAAAGCTGAAACAATTCAAAGTAACGAATATAGGTAAACCAACAATCATCATAATCACCATTCGATTCATGAGTTACAGAAAAAGAGCTGGTCTCTTCTTCTATATCAAACCAAAGCTTCACGTATTTCACCTCACGAAGACGACCAAAATCAACAATAGGTGCAAAAGGAAATTCAACAAGAGAATAGGTATGAAGTATAGAAGAAAATAAGTCCTGATGGTCATAAACAAAGCGGATATTGTGATAATCTCAATCACACAAAGCTAACTCAAAGTAGATACGAGACTCTCTCTCCAAAGATGCGAAATGTTTATGAATATACTTATAATGCTGTTTCCTTTCAGTTATAACATCAGAAAAATACGCAACATTACTATCTCTAATGGGATCTGTATTAAGAATAAAATCCTTAAAAAGACCAACTTTAACAGTCTGATTGATAATTTCTAAAAAATTACTTTTTCAAGAACCATTAGGACCAATAAAAATATTAAGTGATCATATATCATAAACATCAAATCTCACTCCACCAACAGTTCTAAGATCACTAACATAAGGGAAACTAAGAACATTAGAGATCTTGATCGTCGAGAGATGCATGATCATTACCGAGACTAAAAAATATATATCAAGTATACGTTTAGAAGACCTATAGAACAAAGTAATAAAAATAAGGGAAAACAAACCCTTAACATATAAAAAAAATGTGAGCTAGATAGGCTTTATTTATGCATCCAGAAAAATAAAATCCCCAAATTCACTTGATTATAAGCAATTCATGGATTACAAAAAGCTTTCTCTGGAAAAACATAAATATCATAACGGAAAGTTAACAATAAAATCAAAAGTTCCATTAACAAGTAGGGCAGAATTGGCAACATATTACACACCCTGAGTAGCTGCACCGTGTCTCGCAATCGCAAAAGACCAAACAAAAGCATATACATACACCTGGAAGTCAAACAGCGTAGCAATCATTAGCGACTGATCAGCAGTATTATGATTAGGAAACATAGGAGGACTGGCAGGACTACCAGTCATGGAATGAAAGGCAATACTATTTAAAAAATTTGGAAATGTAGATGCAGTCCCCATTGTCACTACAACTCAAGATCCAAAAGAATTAATTAATCTAATAGAAAATATAGCACCAAGTTTTTGATGAATAAATCTAGAAGATATAAAAGCACCTGGATGCTTCTATATAGAGGAAGAGCTTAAAAAAAGACTAAAAATACCTGTTTTTCACGACGACCAACATGGAACAGCCATCGTAGTCCTAGCATGACTAATAAACGCACTCAAACTAACACAAAAAAAAATCGAACAAATAAAAATAGTAATATCTTGAGCATGAGCCGCAGGTATAGCAATCGCAAAACTTCTCATAAGTTACGGAGCACAACATATCATCATGACAGACTCAAAAGGCATTCTCCACCACAAAAGAAAGGATATGAATGAATACAAAAAATCCATCGCGAAACACAACAAAGATAATATTGAATGAGATTTACATACAGCAATCATAAAGGCAGATGTCTTTATCTGAGTCAGTCAACCATGAGTACTCAAAGCAGCAGACATAAAGAACATGGCTAACCATGCTATAGTTTTCGCCATGTCCAACCCAAACCCAGAAATAACTCCTGAGGAAGCAAAAAAATGAGGTGCCTATATTATAGCAACAGGAAGAAGCGACTTTCCAAATCAGATCAACAATGTATTGGCTTTCCCATGACTTTTTAGGGGAGCATTAGACAAGAGAATAGAACAATTCACTGAAAAACATTTCATTGCTGCAGCAAAAGCAATAGCATGACAAGTCAAAAGCCCAAGCCCATCAAAAATAATACCATCTATATTTACTCCCAAGTTATCGTCAAAAGTAGCAGAAATTGTAAAAAAATAAAACAACACATTTTTAATGTCATTATAAACTCATGAAAAAACACATTGAACAGTTCCCACTCTACCTACAAAAAGGATATGAAATAGCAAAAAACCAAGATTTATCAAAGTTTAAAAACACGTTTTCCAATATAATTTGCATATGAATGTGATGATCCAGTATGGCATCCGAATTAATAAAATCCCTAGTAGAAAGAAGCCAAAACTCATACCCCGTAGAGCTCGTACAAGACTATCAAGTACCAAATCGAGTATCATCAAAAACACTAATGATCGTCTGCTCTTACTCTGGAAACACAGAAGAAACTGTAACAGCAATGAAGGATTGACTGCAAAAAGGAGCACAAATGATTGCAATTACATCATGATGAGCTCTCTACGATTATGCTCATGAAAAAAACAAAACACTAATACAGATGCCCAAAGGGATTGAACCCAGGGCTGCCTTACCATATTCCTTTGCGATACAACTATGCATAGCTGAAAAATTGGGAATTATAAATGTATCAGTACAAGAAACCATTAATCACCTATTCTCATACACACAAAACCATGACAGCATAAGACAACAAGCAAAACTACTGGCAAAAGAATTGTACAACACAATACCCATAGTGTACGCAACACCAAATTTTAAAGGAGTCGCAATTCGTTTTCGTCAACAATTAAATGAAAACAGCAGGATGTTGTGCCGACATCATATCATACCAGAAATGAACCATAACGAACTATTATGACGGCAAGAATGAAACGATCAAGTAAAGGTGGTTTTTTTATCCGACCCACAAGAAAGACAGATCAACAAGGTAAGGTATGAATTAACAAAAAAAATATTGTCAGAAAGAAATGTGAAATACTTCGATATCACGATGAAGTGAGACACAATAGCTAAAAAAATGCTAACAACAATATACTATGTAGATCGAATCTCATACTATACGGCACTAGAAAGGAAGGTAAACCCTGATTGAATGGAAATAATCGAGCAACTTAAAAATGAATTGAAAAAACACTCAGAACCAAGATTATAACGGGGAAAGCATCCAAACACTTTATTTGAAACACAAATAACCATGAGGTATCTTCTAATAGCTGCAATTTGCTTTCTATTGTGAGCAATACTATGAGCTCAACGATGACTAAAAAAATTAAGAACCGAAGCAGTAAGCCTAGCAGTACAAATTTACGAACAAGGAGTACAAGACACAATAAACAGTGATAGTATCAAAAACTCTCAGTTTTCAATACAGGCTCAAGACTTCTTTAAACAGCAAACCGAGTCGTTTAAAAAGCAAGCCAGTAACTATGCAAAAGAACTCATTAAACAAGAAATCAATAAAGTATTTAATCAATAAAAACACATAAAGCACGCCCCCTAAAGACGATACAAGTGATTAACATGAAGTCTTTTCTCATCAGCATAACCACTACTCTCATAACCGTGCTTCTCTATAATCATCGCAGTATGAAAACCGCCAATAACATGTGGAACAACAACATAATCAGCTCATGCGTCATAAAGCTCAATAGCATCAATTGAACTTCAGGCCTCACAAATCACGACAATTTCAAAGGAAAGAGATCAAACAAACCTTAAAAGAGACATATTCGAGTAAAAATCTTGAGACGTTGAAACAATCATTTTCACGTGAGAAAAATCTATTCACTCAAAACTATCAATATTCGCGATATCTCAATACAAACAAGGCAATCAAAGAAATTTTAGAGATTTAATAATACGAGGATCGTAATCAATAACGAGAAAAGAAAAATTATTCTTCAACAATATATCACTTATAATTTTTCATCATCTCCTATATCAAACCAACAATACATCGTACGACTCTGAGGAAGGGGGAGAGTGTTGCTTCAGTCCATTTCTAGAAACAAGACGAGCAAAAGACTCAAACCACTGACAAAACCTATCAGCAAAAGCAAAATAATAACTTGAACCCGCCATCGTAATCAGACCGATCATAGTGACCATAACCAAGATTTGAGAATCCTGAATATGACCAGCAGCATATCACACACCAACAAGAATAAACGAAAACTCACTAATTTGTGCTACAGTGAAACCAACCATTAAAGAAGTTTTGGGGGCATAACCCATACGTCATAACAATAAGACAACAATAAATGGATTACCAAAAAGAACAAATAAGGACAAAACAACAATGGGGAAAATATAGTCACTAATATTACCAAATTGCAAAGTAGATCATAAATAGACAAAAAACAGTACAATAAAAAAGTCTCTCAAAGGTTTCATTTTGTTCACAATCTCAAACTTATAAGGAAGTCAGGCCAGACTTACTCAAGCCAACAGAGCACCAACTTCCATGGAGAAACCCAAAGCTTGAAAGAAAGAAGCCAAAATCATGCACCAAGCCAATGAAAAAAGAAGCAAATATTCTTGCGAACGTGCAAAATAAGAAACAAGTTCAGAAATAACGTATTTCATAGATAACCACAAAAAAACACCTACAACAAAAACCTTAACCAATAGCGAAACAACAAAAGAACTCATTGCAACATCAGGACCAGCAGACTGTAAAGCAGAGACCAAAACTAAAAAAAACATAGCAACAATATCCTGAACAATCAACATACCAATAGAAATCTTACCAAACAACTCATTAGCAACACCCTTATCAGTAAGGATTTTAACAATAATGATGGTACTACTAAAAGCCAAAGCGACAGAAACATAAAAACTCGTAATCACATCGAATCACAAAAAAAGAACAAGAAAAAATCAAATAAGAGTAGTAAATATTATTTGACCAAAACCGACAACAAGTGAAGCCTTACCGCAATCTTTAATAACCTTAGGGTTCAATCCCAATCCAACAATAAAAAGCAAAAGTGCGATACCAATATGAGAAAATGTCTCCAAGACCTCTTTCTCACGAATAAAACCAAGAAAATAAGGACCAGCAATAATACCAATGATAATGTAACTCACAATTATCGGCTGTTTAAAAATCCTAGTAAAAACAACCGCTATAAGAACAAAAAAAAGCAAAACACTCAATTCAACAAAAGGGCTAGAAAGGACTGCGTTATAAAACATATCCTGAAAATTAAAAATCATTCAGCCAAAGAAGGAAAGTAAACCTAAAACGCAACACAATTGTAAATAGGAGTTAAAAAAAAGCAATATACTACATACAATGTAGAAGTTACACATAGAAAACAGAAAAAACACATATAATAAGGTTAGGTTTATAACTCACGTACACTCAAAAATTTGACTAACAAAACCTTGAAAAATACTTACTATCCAGGCGACAAAACACACAAACTATACAGAAAATAAAGTATAATTACATGTCGCAAGCAAATATTTATGAAACAAATTTATAATGAGTATAAAAAAACGAATCATAATATGAGCAATAGGAATCACTACCTGGATGACATACGGTCTTTACTATTGACAAATAAAGCTCGAACGAGGTGAAAATAAAATCAATGTACAGGATTGAAAAGAAATAAGTATAAATCTACAAAACATAAGCGGAACAATGTATATCACGCCGAATATAGGGGAAAACCGATTAAAAATAGTTGCTGAAACACAAAAAAAAATTTACGGAGAAGTATACAATATTACAGAAAAACGTGCAAAAAATTTATTAGAAGAAAAAGCACAACAACAGGCTGACATCAAAATAATTATGGAAGATAAGCAATACAAACAATACAAATCATATTTCCGAGACTTAAAAAACCAATTGGCACCATACCAAAATGTCACAATTGAAAACGATAAAAAGATGAAAACAAACTACGTCCATGCAAAATTCTTTGTAACAGACACCAATAGTATAATCCAAACAGCCAATCTCACACATGCGTGACTATTTAACAACAAAGAACATATGTTCATAACCAAAGACGAAGGAATAAGAAAAAGTTTACAAACAATTATAGAAAAAGATCTAAACGGGGAAATGATAAAACAAGAAGATATACACCAAAATATTCTAATCTGTAATATAAACTGCAGACCAATAATTGAAAACCTGCTCAAAAGTGCTAAAAAAAACATCATCATTGAAACGCAGTACATTACAGACCCAAGTATCATAAAAATAATACAAAGCCAATCAAAAAACCAAAATACAGACATTCACATTATCGTTGCCAACACGGCAGAAAATGATGACTTAACGTATCAAATACCAAAAAAAATACGAAAAAAATACAATGCAAAACCATACCTGCACACAAAGACAATGTTAATTGATGATAAAATTCTTCTGATTGGAAGTATGAATCTCTCAACAAATTCACTCGACAATAATAGAGAAGTTGGTATTATGCTGACAGACAAACACATAATTGAACAATTCAAAAAAGACTTTTTTTACGATCGATCGTTATAGAAGTTAAAAACATGAACACAATAATCCTGTGCAGCTATGATGAAAAGCTTCTACCACAAAAACAAAGTATCGGTGCAGTATGTCGAGACATCAGGGTTGCAAAAAAGATAGTGCTAAAGTCAAGAACCTGTTGTCAAGTAAAAACATGACTCAAAATTTATAGCCCACCAGGATGGTGTACCAAAATATATGCTAGAAGCGGATTGCCCATCAAGAAGTGATTGATGCTAGCCAATGGCACAGCCATCATTGATTCAGACTATAGGTGAGAATGTATTGTATTATTATACAATTTTATACAATCCGACATGTTATTAGAAAAATATACAAGAGTAGCACAAATCGAATTTTGTCCCTATTATATCGAATCAAAACGTTATGGATACCAAGACACTCCTGAACTCATACAAATATGTGATCAAGAAATATATAAAAGCTTTGATAAACAATATCCTAGTGAAAGGGGGAAAGGGAAGTTCCATAGTACAGGCAGTAACTAATCAAGAAAACAGTATGATGGTGAAAAATTTTTAGTTAATGCATTATGAGTTACATGATAACAGATATTAAAAAAATAAAAAGAGTAGGAGTCGGAACACTGAAACAAAATAAACAAGACAGTATAAAAGAAGCATTAAAAAGAATAGGTGTAGGTAATATAGAAATAAGGGGATATCAAGTCAACTCTTGAGTAAGTAGTATGCCAAGCAGTAGAGAAGAAACAATGCAATGAGCAATGAACAGAGCGAGAGCATGTTTCGAAAAAGACGACAGTATTGAGTTAGCATGCTGATTAGAATGATGAATATATTTTGCACCAGACAACACAAAAGTGTACATGACATGAGCAGTGTCAATCATTGATAAAACATGATACGAAAATACCATAATGTGATGAGATATATTATTGCCGCACTCCTTTACAAAGGAACTAAAAAAATGAACAGAATTAGCTCACATTATGGATAAGCTACGTGACGAACAAAACACAAATCACAGAGAATGAGCAGTATGATTTTTTACTCAAAACGCAATAAGCAGGACACAAGCCTTTGAAAACATAGTCATTTGTTGCCTAGTACCTCGGTTGCATTCTAATCTCTACCAATAAAATCATCATAATGAAAAAGGGGAGTATAAAAACAAAAGAAGAAATCAAAAACATCAAGGAAGCTGGAAACTACCTTAATGAAATACTGCATATGAATAGAAAAAGTGCCAAAGAGTGAGTCAGCCTCAAACAATTAGAAGCAAACACAGACAATTACCTCAAGAAAAACAAAATTACATGATCGTTCAAATGATACCAAGGTTTCCCAACAAACCTATGTCTCTCAGTCAATGATTGTGTCGTGCATGGAATACCCGATGATTATATACTAAAAAATGGAGACTTACTAAAAATTGATTGCGGAGTAACGTACAAAAACAACATTGCAGATGCAGCCATTAGCGTTATCATAGGATGAAATCACACAAACCCATTAGCAGAAAAATTACTAAGAGTAACAAAGTCTTGATTGGACAATTGCTTACATCATCTGAGAGCATGAGACACAATATATCCATTCAGTTCAGCAATATTCAACTTTGTAACCAAAAGCGGCTGCAGTGTTATCAAGGCCTTGACTGGACATGGTGTAGGTAATACAGTGCACGAACCACCCTACATCTACAATCGACCCCACCCAGACACAAAAAAGATAACACTACATGAAGGAATGGTACTGGCAATAGAACCGATCACATCCATTACTTCGGAAGACTTCACAGAAAAGAAAGGTAATACGTGGAACCTCTATACTAAAAACTGAGATCTCTGAGCACAATGGGAATACACAATTCTTATAACCCCCAATGGCAACGAAATATTAGCTTGACTACAAGACACAATGTTTTAATCAAAAAATAGTATGAAATTATTCTTGGCTTCATCATTATATCAGATGGGTAGACTAACCACGACCTATGTAGGCAGTTTAGAAAACAAAACTATAGCATACATAACAAATCCAGCCGATCAAGATATCCAAAAACACGGGACAAATCTCTGGTGGATAAAAAATGATAAAGATTTGTTGGAATCACTTGGTGCCAAACTATATGGCATTGATTTAAAAAAAATGAAAGAAAAAGAACTTCAAAAAGAAATACAAAAATGTAGTCTGATATATGTATCGTGAGGCAACACATATTACTTCAATGAATTAGCTATTGAGAGTTGATTTAATAGAGTCATCCCAAAGGCCGTAAAAGAATGGTGAATAAAATATCTAAGCACAAGTGCATGAAGCTGTATGGTCGGTTCTACAATACAACACATAGAAAAATGACGAAATAGATACATACACTTTGAGTGATTTAACCTTATAAATGCAATGATAGTGCCACATCGATGATCCGATGATTTCCAAGAAGAGTATGAACACTTAATCCCTCTCCGATATAAAAATAAAAGGAATGTCATCACTCTAACAGATACCCAAGCTATAGTCGCTGATGATGATCACCGAAAAATAGTAGAAAAATATTAATTGATACGCATATCACACATGAAAAAATATTCTTGTATTATACCACACTATAATGAATGACCAAGGATTCTTGAGGTCATTAAAATTATTGAAAAAGTCACAAAAATCAGTCAAATAATATGCGTAGATGACTGATCCGAGGAAAAACACACCATGTGAAAAAATATAAAAGAGTATAGCAAAAAAATCAGTGCATACAGGGTTCCCCACTGAGGAAAAACAAAAGCAATAAAATTCTGATTAAAAAAGGCAGACCATAACGATATAATACTACTAGATGCTGATTTGCAGAATTTATCTCAAGAAGAATTAGAGAACGCAATACAGTACTACGAAGATAAAAAGTTTGAAATGTTAATTATGGTAAGCAGTCAACCAAGAAATTATATCAAGTACACAAATCGACACATTACATTATCTTGACAGAGGATACTGAAAAAATCAATACTCGAAACAATAGTCGAGGAACGAAAGCCAGAAAACTATCAGTTAGAAACAGCCATCAATAGCTACGCAATAGAAAAAGACTTGCTTATAGGATTCTGTCCTATGAGTTTTAAAAACACACAAAAAACAGAAAAAAAGGAACATTCAAAAGTATGTGCAATACTAAAAAACATACAAATGCATGTGGAAATAATAAATTACACAGGAATAGCACACTACAGTTATGTCTCGCTCCTCATTATTTTTTTATACAACGCACAAAGAATCTTACCGTTCAACATGTACAAAATCAATGCTATCATCCTATTCAATGTACAATACGTCCGATATATCTTTCAGCACATAGTATAGCCAATGCACAATCTCAAACAAACAGATCCAACAATAAATGATTTAATAGAAAAAGAATATCAACGTCAATGAGAGGGAATGGAGCTTATTGCATCAGAAAACTATCAAAGCAGAGCAGTATTAGAAGCACAAAGTAGCGTCTTTGCAAACAAATACTCAGAAGGATTTCCAGGCAAAAGATATTATTGATGACAAAAATTTACGGACAAGTTGGAACAAATAGCCATTGATAGAGCAAAAGATCTATTCTACTCCGATCATGCAAACGTTCAGTGACTATCTGGGGCTGCAGCAAACACTGCCATATACGCATGACTCATGGAACCAGGAGATACAATACTAGGAATGGATTTAACTCATGGATGACACCTTACCCATGGAGCACCAGTAACATTTTTGTCCAAGATCTACCAATTTATAAGATACAAAACAACACCCAATGGCAAAGTTGATTATGACCAATTGGAACAATTAGCAAAGAAGCATAAGCCAAAAGTAATTTTAGCAGGTTTTAGTGCGTACCCAAGAGAACTAGACTACAAAAGATTTAGTCAAATAGCCAAATCCGTATCAGCAGTAGCAATGGCAGATCTTTCACATATAGGATGATTTATAGCAGCATGATTACTAAAAAACCCGCTAAAGGAGGGGTTTCAGGTTATGATGACAACAACTCACAAATCTCTAAGGTGACCTAGATGATCTCTCATATTAAGTATGTGACAAACATCCAGCCCACTCAAAAAGCCTGAAGATACTATAGAAAACATACCAACAAGACTCGATAGAGCAGTTTTCCCCTGAACACAATGATGACCACATATGAACACGATAGCAGCAATAGCCGTAGCACTAAAAGAAGCAAGTACAAAGGAATTTAAAAATTATGCAAAACAAACCCTAAAAAATGCCCAAATCATGGCACAAGAATTTATAAACTATTGATATAAACTAGTCACAGACTGAACAGACAATCATATGGTAGTAGTAGATTTTAGTAACAAAAAGTATAAGGGGAAAGAGGCAGAACAAACTTTAGACAAGATTGGCATATCAACATCTAAATCAACCATCCCAGACGACCCAATGCCACCTTACAGCCCTTCCTGATTACGCATAGGTATACAGGCAATGACAACAAGGGGGATAAAAGAAAACGAAACAAAAACGATAGTTGCATTAATACACAATGCTTTATGTAAACAAGATGACGACAAACACCTCTCCAAAATCAAAATGGATGTAAAAGAGTTTTGTAAAACATTTCCCATTCCATAAATGCACAATAAATTTCTACAAAAGACCCAGGGGGAAAAGGAAAAATCTATAAAAAATATCGATTGAAAGGAGAAAAAAAAGCACCTAATAAAAGTTAAGATGGTTAGAGCTACTAGCAACCCAACCATAATAGATTACAAAGAAGAATGATTCATCGACCTACCCAATCTCAAAGAATATCTAAAACAAAATAACAAATCAGAAACCATAAAAACAATTAAAGATATATACATCACACAACAACACAATGAACGATCCTGTGGAAGAGAGATAACCATTAGTGCAGTAGCAAGCATAAATGGGAGAATACTATCATTAAAAATTGCCCAAAAAGAGACATGATACCGAGAAATCTTTTTTACACCAAAGCGAAGTATTGGATGAACGAGTCTTAGTGGAATTAAAAAATGTATCGTTAAAAATACAGGAGAGCCTTATCACATAAAGCACGGGATCAAAAAAAAGCAAATTATAAATTCTATTAATAATTGATTCCCAGTAATAGTATCTTTTATTGCAACAAACCAAAGTACCCAAATTGAATTCCCACATTATGGCACAATAGTAGGATATAGCAAAGAAGCATACTACATACACAGCTCATCCGAAGGAACGTTAGACATCTACAAGCATAAAGATTTTCATCAAAGGTTTTATCATAACAAAAAATACAAAACTAATGCATTGATTAAAATTACAACACATAAGCTACCATATATTCCCAGCCGAAAACCCTGATCAGGGGTAATGCATCGATCCGCCATATAATACAACAGTCAATAAGGAAATTCTATTGCTTCCATTTTGCAAAAGACTACAAGTACGAAACACTTATATTATACGTATTACCTCATGGATTTAGACAAATTGTTTGGTAGCAAAACAAAGGTGGATGTCCTCAAATACCTAACATTCAAAAGAGAAGGTATATCAATGAGGGCATTAGAGAGTGAGTTAAGCTGGACATTCCCAGCGATAAAAAAACAAATAGATTCACTAGCACTATCCAAAGCAGTATACATAGACAAGGCCGCATCAAAACGGTCAATATACATTGAAAAAGATTTTAAAGAACTCATAAAAGATATATTATTATACGCACTAGAAAAAGATATAACAATCCTACTCAAAACATATGAAATGATGGTAGACAGACATTATCTTGGAAAAACCTTTTGATTTAATATAGAAGCAGACATCATACTTATCTACAAAAATTGTGAGAACCAACAATTAGAAAGGATAAAGGAAGAAGTAGGGAATGTCTTTAAAAATTATTTCATTGATATTACGTATATAACATGTATGTCACAAAAAGAACGAGACCAGCGTTACAGGCTAGCCGATAGGTTCGTCTTAAGCATTATGAGAGAAGTCAAAAACAAAATCTAGAAACATAAAAAAATATTTACAAAAATGTCCATGTTACGTCTAAGAACATTTTACCAGAAAGCACAGCCACAATCCATACTAGAAGAATTGATCTCTTTTTTCAATCAAGGAAATGTCTTCTTTGACGAGAAGATAGAATGCAAACGCTTTGCTGCACTACCTTTTGGCAACCGATTATATACTGGACCAATTCAAGCATTATGATACAGTTACTTGAATAAAGCCATTTGATTAAAAACTATCATTCTAATAACGAGCTCCACCCAGACAGACAGAGCAATAATGAGTACAGAAAGCTTTACCGAACCAATATTAGGTAAAAAAATAAGGATAAACCAAAAGTTAGCGATTTATTTCCCTCATATGAAAAAAAACAACAGCATTATAAGCCAAAACGGAGCTATCACAAACCAATTACCTTTTATTAGAGTCTTTACAAAATATACGATATTCCCCATAATTATACCAGAACACAGAGACCACGAAACACAAAATTCAATAAGCAAAGTAATCACACAAGACAAATCAGTATGAATTGTCTGTCTTTCAAATCACGAATCAACAGTGAGTCTCGGTCGTGAAACCAATGACCAAAAAAAAATAGACAGCAAATTGACAAAAACACACCCCACCATGCAATTACTTCATAACATAGCCAAAGCAAACAACTGCGACTTACAACTGGTATTATATAACAGTACAGAACCAAACAAAAAAAACATAATAAAAAATCACTATTGTTTGGTATGATAAAATCATAAAAACATAATTTCGCAAGAAAACTTGAAAAACAAAACAAGATTACTAGTATCAACTCGCTTTAGAAGATTTTTTTGTTAATGTTAAACTTCGTCTATGACAGTCTTGACACTGTTAAAAATCTAAAACACCCCACCAAAAAAGAGTTTATTAACCTGACAATCAACATCTTGGTAGTCGTAATAGTGGCGGGTATATTTTTTATAGTTAGCGATACAATACTACAAGAGATATATAGAGGTTTATTTGAAATAGTTGGCAAATAAGCAGACAATAAAAAGATATTTAATCGGCCACAATCCCATGACAAAAAAAGTGTGACTACAAACAAATACAACAGATACAAAAAAACAAATAGAAGACAGTAGCTTAAGATGGTATGTATTAAGCGTAATATCAGGCCAAGAATACATTGTAGTAGAAAACCTAAAAGAAAGAGTAAAAAAACAAAATCTTCAAGACGAGGTAACTGATTATTTGGTTCCAACAATAAACCAAACTTACATGAGGAAAGGAGATAAGGTCATTAAAGAGAAAAAGTTATATCCCGGATACGTATTCATCAAATCACAAATGAATGACAAGATTTGGTACATAGTCAGAAATACGCCCTGAGTAAGAATAATTGTAGGAGCAGAAACTCATCCAATTCCTTTGACCGAAAAAGAATATCAAAACATTATACAACAAATAAGGGAAGCTACCGAAAGATCTGAACTAGTTGTTCCCTTTAAAACAGGTGATGTGGTGCTCATGAAATCTGGAGATTTCAAAGGAATGAAATGAGCTATCAGAGAAATAGACGTAGAAAAATGATTTGCAGTCGTAAATGTTGAAATGTTGGGAAGACTAACGCCCGTTATGCTCGATTTCGACAAAATAGAGTTGATCAACTAATCATTTAGTCTGATGACAATAATGCAATCAGAAAGAGCGTTAGTTAGATCGTTACTTGTGGTACTTCTATTAACATTAGCGATAGTCTACGCAACCGTATTGTACCAGCGAAAAGGACACAAAACAGAAGAAAGCGTAACACAAACAGAACCTAGTTCAAAGATAACAATTAACGTAAAGACCGACGAAAACAAAAAAACAATAAACAACAAGACAAATGCAGTGGTCCCAAGTCAATCGATTAAACAAATCACATTAGAATCATCGGAACCACAAAATGACAAAATAACTACAGAAGACAAAAGTCCGACTACAAACGCACTCAACCCAGAAGACAACAATCAGAACATAGAAAAACCAACCATAAAGATACTACCAGAAACAAGTATCTATATAGGAGGACTAGCATCGCTACAAAAGTTGTGATTAATATATGAATACATACTAAAAGACGATAAATGAATTTACTACACTCGTCTAAGCAATAAACAGGATTTGGCTACATTAGCAAGGTCATACAACGGTAATATAGTAGAAATAGTATCCGACGCGGACCTACAAAAAAATCAGTTATTCGGCGACATGATCACATTCATCAATATACCTCAATATGCCAACAATATAGTACTAATGGTAGTTGATATACAGGATGAAAGACGACTCATACAAATAGACTATCTCAAGTATCATGAAAACAAGGAATATATAAGACAACGTTTTAATCAGTAAGTTATCCACACACAAATGTCCAAAAAGATTCAAACAATCCTTAATCTTGAAATTGTAGCAGGGAAAGCACAACCAGCCCCTCCATTGGGACCTATGCTAGGTGCAAATGGTGTTAACATAGGAACATTCATAAAGGATTTCAATGACAAGACAACCGAATACAGTAGAACGTTTGGTTGAGCAGATGTAAAAGTAAAAACAAAACTCACAGTCTACAACGACAGATCATTTGATATGGAAATCATAGGACCAGTAACATCAAACCTCATCTTACGAAAAATAAACAAAAAGTTATGAGCTGGCGAACCAAACAAACAAGAGATATGAACACTTAGTAGGAAAGACTTGGAAGAAATTGCAGAAATACAAAAAAACACAATGAACACAAAAAAGGCTGAATCAATTATGAGAATAATAGCAGGAACAGCTCTCAATATGGGTGTAAAGATAGCTGCCGGAGCACTACCAGAAAAAAACAACACATCAAAATAAATAATACATGCACGTGGCAGGGGAAATCCCGATTACGACCACTTTTACCATTCTATTGCAATACAAATGACACACAAAAGTAAGAAATATCGCGAAGCAAAAGCAAAGATTGATGGCATGAAACAATACGAAATTCTCGAAGCAGTAAATCTTCTCAAAGAAACTTCATACACCAAATTCAACGCTTCTGTCGAGATAGCCATCAAAACAAACGCCAATCCAAAATACAACGATCAAATGATAAGATGAACCGTTGTATTACCTCATTGAACAGGGAAAACAGTTAGAGTAGCCGCATTTATTAGTGATGAAAAAAAAGACGAAGCCAAAAAAGCTGGAGCAGACATGGCATGAAACGAAGAAATAATAACAGCAATTCAAGCAGGGAAAATAGAATTTGACGTGCTTGTTACTACACCAGACATGATGAGAGACTTAGCTCCTGTAGCAAAAGCCTTATGACCAAAAGGCCTTATGCCATCGCCAAAAGCCGGCACAGTAACAACCAACCTGACAACAACCCTCAACGAAATTAAAAAGGGAAGAATAGAGTTCAAATTAGACAAAACGTGAAATATCCATGGTGTTGTAGGGAAAACAAGCTTCGATAACAAACAACTACAAGAAAATATTCAAAAATTCTTGTCCGCAGTGGTAGAACATAGACCCAGTGGGGTAAAAGGAAAACTATTTAAAAAGGCAGTTATTTCATGAACGATCTCACCATGAATTCAACTGATAGTCAACCAATAAAAAAAATAAGGGTAACAAGGAAGTATATATCAAAACAAGGCCAAGGACAGCATTCGCAAAGGAATCTTCACAACAATGAAAATAATTACTCATACGAGACACGTCTTAATAAATAGGAAATATACGCATAGGAAAGAAGGGAACCAAACAACAAAAAAGTAAGTAATTCATAAACAAAAAACAATACAAGTTGATTCCTATAGGGAAGCAAATAATTTGCAAAAACATCAACGGAAAAACGTTGAAAAATATAGAAATCAAGAAAATAAAGAAAAAATGAAAGCAAAAAAATCATAATCAAAAACGACAAAAGAAGTGTTATAAGAGAAACACAAACATAAGGACTAACTGTTTGCATATGATAAGATCACAAAATAGTCTGAATTTCAAGTTTATGAGAGAAAGAGTTAAATAATGTCTTCAAAAGGTATAACAACATAGTAACAATTGTCACAAACATAATAACCAAGATAACCAAAGAGAAAGCATGAATAAAATGGGAGAGTGAGATAACCTTCACGTTCCTCTCTTCTTGCTTTTTTAAAGTATGAATACTATCCAAGTCTCACACATTACTAATAATATCCCTATACTTATAAATGAGTTTTTTCAAGACAGCAAGTTCAGCCTCATTATTAAAAGAAACATAAAGTGTAGCAGGAAGGGGATTCTCCACTCCATAGTTTGCGATTTTTTCAGAAAAAGACTTATAATCATTGCCAAACAGAACAGCCAAAGCTTGTTCCTTCGATCTAAAAGAAGAATTAAATCAATACGAATCTAGATCATTTTGGAGCTCTATAATACGACTATAGACAAGAGAATCATTACTAGTATCTCTTACATAAAAATATATACCAAGTTTATCTTTAATTGTGTCACTTAAGAAAGTGCTCTGCCAAGACAGTCATGCAAAAACATGAAATAGGAAAAGAAAAAAGGCTGTTAAAACAACGGACCAACTAAAAACTGTAAAAGATTTACGAAACAAATCTTTTACATCACGGAAAAACAAACGGAATGAAAAACAACTTTTAAACGGTGCTTTCATAACAATAAGACACTAAAATGATCTACGTCTTTTTTTCCTACTATAACTAGAAACAAACTTCTCAAAAAGAGTGATTTTGTAATCGTAATAGCTGATATCTTTGTCAAAAGTTTCTAGTTCATCATGGTGCTTATAATAATATGCTATCATAGTAGAAGCCTCATGATACCTACGTTCCAGGAGATAGAGCTCAATAAGATTATAAATAATCTCAGCGTCTTGTTGGTGCAAATCAAAAGCAGCTTCTAAAAAATTAAGTCATTTTTCTCTGTTTCCGTACCAATACTCACAAAGACCGTAACATCTCATGATTTCATGATTATCATAATCAGTAAGCGAAAGAGCCATTTGTAAATACTTCTTTGCTGCTTTTCGGTTATTTTTCTCCATTTCCAAAACTCCTTTTACATACAATCACATAGGGTCTGCATTATTTTTTTTAACATTAAGAAAATCGATAGCCTTTTCAGCTCACTCAATCTCTCACTTTCTGTACTTAATATCAGCAACTTGCAACAAAGCCTCTTCATTACTAGGATCCTTGGTAAGGATAGTGTTAACCAATACCAAAGCACCGTGAAAGTCTCATGCTGCCTTAAGGAGTTCAAGACGCTCTAAAACAGATGGATGCATATATCATGACATAAGCACAAGAGCAGAAATAAATACACAAAAAAATATACAGAAAGAAAGAATCCAAACAAAAAAAAACAAAACTGCAAGTCAATCACTTACCCTTTAATGGAAAACGTGATCCAATAAATGTTAAGAAAGATAAATGACATAATAAGAAACATTCTCATATCAAACCTTCGCATCAGCAATATACCTTCTAAACCAACTTCTTTGCTTCTTAGCTAAATGATGAGTTGCATGCTGTATATCCTTCTCTAAACGATCAAAATCATTATGATCTTGAAGATAATCTACCGTCTGCTTATATCAAATGCCTTGCATCGACTGTAAGCTAGAATGATATCACTGTTCCAAGAGCCATTGAGTTTCATCGATCAATCAAGATTGCAACATAGATCTTACTCTCTGATTAATAAGGATATTAGTGTCATCCTTATCTCTTCGTAAACCAAGTAACAACAAAGGTCGTCTAGGGGGCTTTCTTTCCAGATAACTACTTTTGGGGTATCAACTTTTATAGTAAATCTCCAAAGCCCTAACAATGTATCTAATAGAGCGAGGGTCTAATTTCTCAGCCTCGCAAGGATCACAGCGAGATAGTTCTTCCCATAAAGATCAGGGGTGCAACAATTCACGTTCCTCTAACTCTTTCCTTAAAACCAAGTCTGGTTCAACCGATGGCATAGAAAAATTCTTATATACAGTATCAATATACAGTCCAGTCCCACCAACAATCCAAGGTAACTTTCCACGAGATTGAATGTCATTGATTAAAGCAAAAGCATCATGATTTCGTTGACCAGCTGTATAAGTCATATCAGGATCTACCACATCAATCAAATAATGAGGAAACTGAGACCTAATGCACGAAGATACTTTGTCAGTTCATATATCCATATAACGAAAAACTTGCCTACTGTCACTACTGATCACTTCCATAGGGAAATTCTCTGCTAGAGAAACAGAAAGAGAAGTTTTGCCTGTAGCTGTAGCTCATCGCAAAACTAGAACACCAGAAGGGTTTTTATCATAAAATTTATCAACAACCGACTTGATCTCGAAAAGTTGCTGTTGTGAATACATAAAACAAGCAGGGAATAAGCTAAAAATAGGAAACCGACGAACAAAACATAGAATCAAAATAAATTGACAAAAAAACAATACGACAGTATAATCAAATCCGTCAAGCTCATGTCTAAGGATTTATAACACCAATCCAATCCATTTAGACATAATAGAGTTGCTTTAATACAAACTTCCGACAATGAAAAAGTCGCGAAAACTCATACCACTCATTGGACTATTGCGAACAGGATTCATTGCAGTAGGATTATCTGATTCAGCACAAACTAGCGTTGCAATACAAGGAATAGGAACAATAACACCTTATGCAGCCAACATAGAATTTGCTGCAGTTCCTATCGGTAACTATGCAAGATCTGTGTCTTGATCAATTGTAGGAAACCAGTGATACTTTACAGTGGAAGATCTCAACGCGACCAAAACATGGGTATTACAAATGGAGCTTTCAGAACTAAAAACATCTTGATCCGAAATTACCGAGTCATCAATAACAATCAATCAAACAGCAGGGTCAGCAGGTGTAACACCACTCAACAATAGTCCCCCAAACAGTGAAATAGAAGCTATAGGGCAGAGTAGTCAACCCTTTGGAGACTGAGCACAAGTAAACATAATGCAAAGAAAAACAGCAACAAATAAAAAAATGTGAATGTATTGAGTAAGACCAACATTCAGTATGGTAGTACCAGCTTATCAAGAAATTGGTGACTACGAATGAACTATTACGCTAACAATCAGCACTAATACAAGCGTAAACTAACACTCATTGACAATCAGGAAAGACTAGTACTTTCATTGCAAACACAAAGCAAGATGCTATAGTCAACGAAAAGTTTAGTTGACGCAAAGTCAAGTTCATGAAAACTTGAAAAGTTAGCATACGAGACACAAAACAACGAGAATCTTTCAGACAAGAGAAAAAGATTCAACCTTTTCGTATGAAACAAATTATTAATGAGGTTTTCAATCAGCACACCATCTGTTTCGAAGATATGACCATATTACCATTATCACTAAGAGAGAGCTTGGATAAAAACTTTTCAATAACAAGTTTACAAATAAACAAAATAATTGAAGATGAAGAAACAACCAAGTTTCTCTTCGAAACAAGCGACAAAAAAATAGTGGAAACAGTCGTCATGTATCATTTTCACAACGACGAAAAAACTGAAGAAAAGAAACTCAATAGAATGACATTATGTATTTCCTCACAAGTAGGATGCAACGTATGATGCATTTTTTGTGTTACAGGGAAAATGTGACTACAAAAAAACTTAAAACGAGACGAAATTCTAAGCCAAGTACTAATCGCTAACAATTACGTCAAAAAAAAACGGTGAAAAAAAGAAGATGGAACACGGCACAGCATCAGAAACGTTGTATTTATGTGAATGGGAGAACCATTACTAAACTATCCAGCTGTGAAGACAGTATGCTGATATCTCACAGATACGCAATTTTATGGACTAAGTAGAAAACGTGTCACTGTATCAACATCCTGAGTAATACAGCCTTTGCAGCAATTTGTACAAGACAACCTACCAGTAAGTTTAGCATTTTCACTTCATAGCCCAGATCAAAAACTACGTGAAGAATTAGTACCCACCATAGCAAGATTCTATACGTTAGATAAGTTATTCGAGATATTTGACAAATACACAGCAAAAACGGGAAATAAAATATTTTACGAGTATGTTATGTTACACAAAGTAAACGATACCACACAGTTAGCTCATAAAACAGGAAAACTACTACAAAACAGACCTGCACACCTAAACCTTATACCATACAATGAAAATCCAGCGATAGAAATGCAAGAGTCAACACCACAAGCAATCAAAAAGTTTAAAGATATAGTGGAAAGTTATGGAGTGCCAGTAACCATAAGACAAAACATGTGACGTAAAGCAAAGAGTGCATGCTGACAATTATGATACGAAAAGATTCAAAGTAATATACAACAATAACTACCAATTTATATTTTCTCAAATATGCCTCAGATAATCTACCAACAAAATACACTCACAAATACACGCGTTTCAAAACAGGGAAAATATTTTTGTATAGAACATTTCAAACACACAAACTGAAAAAAAAAACTGTCATTAGACGATAATGCAAATTTACACTACATAGCGATTATCCAAGACAGTAATATTGATATTACTATCGAAAATAATGGCAAAAACAGCAAATCGAACATCACTGCTATCATCATAGCCAACCCGAATGAAAACAATACAATTAAATTACAAAGCAATATCTACGCCCAGCACGCACACTCACAAATACAAATAACAAGCTTCATAAATAACAATGGAAAACTTAGCATAGAAGGGTGAGTATACATTGCACCCAATATCAGTAAAGTTATTGGTAACCTACAAGAAACAAATATCATCCTCTGAGACAAAAACAACATTCAAGCACTACCAAAACTGGACGTTCAATCAAACGATGTCCAAGCATCACACGGTGCCAGCATAGATAAACTAGACAAAAAAAAACTATTCTATGTATCCTCAAAATGACTAACCCAACAACAAGCAAAACAATTAATGATAAAGTGATACATTACAAGTATCCTATCCAGCATGCCAACTATAACAGAAGAAAAAGTAGAAACACTAACGCATGAAGTTTTAACTAAAATTGTTCCGTAATAATGATAAAATATTTAGAAACATACTGCGACATAAACCAGATACCAGATAGTCAAACACGAATAAAGGGCTGAGAATACATTACACAACGACCTCAAGCACCACTGTACATCAAACACCGTTACGCACCTATCTTAGAAGCTTTTCAAAAACTATTAAATAACAGACGATCATTGGAAAAGTTTATGATGTATGGAGACAGTAACAACCCCGATGTTTTCCTACAAAGCAAAAACCATAGTAGCACATACGACGCCATAACACTCACACTAAAAAAAGATACCATAAGACATAACTCACTGATCATGCTCACAGAGGAATCCATTCAGTACCTACAAAGTAAACAGAACAAAAAACGAGAGGAAACTGTCAAGAGTCTAGAAGAAAAAAAGTGTTTACTCCTACCTATACAAAGAGTATAGTACAAGGCAGGAAAGCACCCAAAAAAAATGGGAAAGTAGTGTTTTACAAACATAAAGAACTTTTATTTGATCACAAAAATAGGAGTATGACAATCGACATCTCGAAAGAGTATGATGACGGAACCAAGTCACTCCTCAAAAATTTGCGAAAAGATATCATAACAAACCTAGCCATTCATCACGACCACAAAAAGATATTATCATTCCTGGCAAGATGTGCTCTTATCCAAATAGACGACCAGGCACAAGATATACACGTAGGTATTCCCAATGAATTTGTCGCATCGCAAGTAAAAAAGTTTTTTGGAGAAGATATGCAAAAAAGCGTTCATCAAGTATATGGAAATCGCTTCTCATTAAGATTATCAGTGTTCCCTCCTCTACAAAAAGGAACACACGAACTGCACATTGATATAAAAAAACTCTTAAATATTGACACCAACAAAGCTACTGTTCCAGTAGAACAACATTTCAAAAAAGAATTAACCCAACATTTTTGAATTCTCTTTGACCGCAACTTCAGATTTGATACATTAGTCAGTTGAGCACACAACGAATTAGCAGTATCGGCAGCAACAGCCATAGCGGATAACCCCTGACAAGTTTATAACCCATTTTTCATCTACGGCAACGTATGACTAGGGAAGACACATATCATGCAAGCTGTCGGAAACCACATAATCAAAAAATACCCAGAAAAGGTGGTAGTATACTTACCTACCAGTAAGTTAATCGACGAAATTGTTATCAGTATAAGAAAAAACAAACTTGGTCAATTAATGCAAAAACTAGACCAGGTTGATGTGCTCCTATTAGATGATATTCAGTTCATAGCACAAAAAGAAAAAACTCAAGAAATATTCCACAATATATTCAATGATTTCCATAACAAGAAAAAACAAATAGTCATCACGTCAGACCGTCCACCAAAAGAACTAAACGACATAGCAGAGAGACTAAAATCACGCTTTAGTCTGTGATTGGTGGCTGATATACAATCGCCCGATTTTGAAACCAGAATAGCAATTCTCAAAAGTAAAGCAGACACAAAATGATTTAGTATAGAGGATAAACATCTTGAAATCATTGCACAACACATAACTACCAACGTAAGAGAACTCGAATGAGCACTGAACATCATCATCAATAAAGAAAGGTTAACTGGTAAAACACCAGATCAAGATAGCATAACCAACTGCCTGAGAACACTATGATACATAGCAGCAGAACCTACAAAAGAAGTTGCAACATCAAACGGAACATACATCTCTAGAACACTGAACTTCAACGATATAGTATTTAAGGTGGCAAATTATTACCAACTCACCACCGAAGACATAAAAAGCGAAAGCAGAAAAAAAGAAATATCACAGGCCAGACAATTACTCATGTTAATAGCCAAAAAAGAATTTAATCGAACACTAGAAAGAATCGGCACATACTTCGGTGGCAAAAACCACGCTACTGTCATATATGCCATCAAAAATATAGAAGACAAAATCAAATCAGATGAATATGTATCCAAAGACTACGAAAAAATTATGAAAGAGTAAAAACACGTATGATTTCATATAAGAAATATCCAAGATTGAATAACACAATACTACCCATTACGAGAGAACATGTTTTATTTAAGTAATTTGTGTGGTAAATGGGATTACCAAAGTATCACGAGACATTTCTTCCAATATTAGAGGTGCTTAGCACTACAGGACCTCTTGATCATAGAAACTTATGCCTTCGTGTTCGTGGCGATTACTATTCTGATTTATCACAAGATTTGCTTGATAAAAAAACAACTACTGGTGCAAATGTTCTACTTGATCGTATAGGTCGAGGAAAATCGTATTTAAAAATGGGAAAATTTGTTGATTATCCAAAACGTGGAATGGTACAAATTACAGAAAAAGGGGAAAAGGCTTTAAAAAACAAATTAACTTTACATGATCTTCAAAACGACCCTGATTTTGTATCTCACCGTGAAGCTCAGAAAAGTAAAAAAGAAAATAAAATTGATGAAATGTCAATTAATAACGCATCTCCTCAAGATTTGATAGATGAAGGTTTTAAGATAATTGAAACTCAAGTAAAAGTTGACTTATTAGAGAGAGTAAAAAATCTAGATCCTTACTATTTTGAAAAAGTCATCTTAATCCTATTAAAAAAAATGGGATATGGTGATTTCATAGAAACACCTAAGTCTAGAGACGGAGGAATTGATGGAATTATTAATGAGGACAAACTTGGTCTTGATAAAATCTATATTCAGGCAAAACGCTATGCTGAAAACAAAGTCCATGCGAAAGAGATTGCTTATTTTATTTGAGCAATGAGTAGAGATACTACAAAAGGCATTTTTGTAACTACAAGCTCATTTGATGATGGTGCTATTAAAAAGGCTCATGATGCGCAACATAAAATCATTCTAATAGACGGAAGCAAATTTGTGGACCTCATGCATCAATATGGTGTAGGCGTACAAGTACGCAATATCTATGAAGTCAAAGAAATTGATGAAGACTTTTTTGAAGGAAATTAGCTTTTCATCACGACCAAAATTTCTAAGGCAGCAAAAGGGAAACACAAAGATCATCACATTCACGATCTAGATATTAAGCACCCAAACCAGGTATTCCACCACCTCACATCATACTAGCCAGTTGAGATGGATCGAATCCCAACACTTCTTTTGTTTTTTCAGCAACAACTTCTTGTGCTTTGTTTTGAGCCTTTGTAAAACATTCCTTGATAGTATTTTCTAGTTCGCTTTTTTTATCAGGAGAGAGAAGACTAATATCATTGATACTAATATCCTTAAGTTTCATTTCTCCGGTAATATCAATGGTAACAGCACCTTCTTGAGACACACCATGAGAGTCTTGATACTGACCCTGTTTAGCTCTAATCAGAAGGTTTTTAAGTTTGTCCTGCAACTTTTTGTACTTATCATACATCTGCTTCATTTCACCTAACTTTCCAAACATGAGACTCTACAACAAGAATAAATACAACCAAAAAGTAGTAATACATATAGCAAATGCAAGAAGCAATACCCTCAAACATAACTAAACACAACTAGCACAGATGCGAGCGACAAGTCATTCGACATCAAAAACGGCTTCCTCATGACAGTACTCTAACATAAGTGTTTGAACATCGCCATAGATGGGTGTTAAAACAGTTAAAACAAGATCAGAAATGCCAGCATCAAAAATCGCTGATTTCAACAAAGGAAGAATACTAACCATGTCATGATCTAACACAAAGATTAGCTTACCAGTGGTCTTTATGCTTTGCAACACTTCCCCAGAAAGAAAAAATTGGTAATGCGATAATGCAAACACATCAACCAACAATGATTGAGTTTTACAACCACTATAGATAGCTTGAGCATAGTTTAGATATTGTCCTCACAAGACAACAGTAGCATCATTGCCTTCACATCCAAGTCTAGTAAAAGAAAAAAATCAAGACTCATCAAGATAAGGAGGATGCACTTCGACCACGATCTGCTGAAGAATCCTTATATAACAAGGCAAACCACTAAAAATCAAAGCATTAAATTGCTGCAAAGAGATAGGCTCAAAAACAGAAAGATAAGGAAAAACATTGTAGACATCAGTAATGTCATGCTCATCCTTTGAAAGCAAACTAGTAACACCCACCCCCATATTAACAATAGTAACAACTCATCACTGCAGACGATAATGGTCGAGCCACGGCAAAAGATAAATACTCGAGATATTCTTCAAAAGCAACAAAATAGAAGATTTTTGCTCAAGAAAAGCAACCAACTCTCAATTCACAGAAAAATCATATCAGAAACTACCCAAAGTATATATAGTGAAATCGAACGATTCCGAATTCTCAACAACAAGATCAGTAACTAAAAAACGATATTTACCATGAAGTGACAAGAGAAAGGAATCACTCAAACAATATTCGTACAAATCTACTCACTGCATGGTGAAAAAAACAACATAAAGAACTAGTCCAACAATGCCTGTACCCTCTGTAATCCTTCAGCTGAAAGTTGGTATTGCTTAGTACCGACACGTACAACAATATCTCAAACATATTCCTTTACGATCCAAGCAAGCTCATGAATGACATTCAATTCATCAGGTAAGACAAAACTACGAGTATCTGCTCAATCTCCTCCATCTTCTCCAAAACGTCAAATCAGATCTCATCAATCCGTAGAGGAAGTGTTTTCATCAGAATCCTCACCCACTCAGACTGCACTACCATGTAAAGACGTAATATCAAAACTTTTTTTTCTTTGAGCCTTAACAGAAAAAACTGATAATTTTGGATCATATCTGTTAGCCTTCTTTGCTAAGTCAATTAATTCATCCAATCACAATGAGACAATTTTTTCTAAACTCAAACTACGTCACTTGTATCCATGTATAATGAGTATATCAAATGGCTTATAATCCAAAATATCACTAACAAAAAACTCTAATCACCCAGATGCATCTTCTACCTTAATAAAGAAACCTTTTTTCCTCGCCCTCTGAATTGATTTAACAAAACAAATCATAACCACGGGACCATAATTATCAACATCCTTAAATTGCGAAATGAAAGTATATTTTTTCAGGTAAGGATACAGGCCATCAAAAGGGTGAACAGAAACAAAAGTCTTAAATACCTCATATTCCATCATAATCTTTTCCATTAGCGTGCTCTCACACACAATATCAAAACGAATCTCAGAAGCTATATCCATGCCACCAAACAGTCACCCATCAGACTGCTGATTAACCTTTCACCACTCCAATAAAACCTGTACATGACTCCATAGAGTCTTACGATCAGCAAAAACATCAAGTGCTCAGGATTTAATAAGTCACTCCAAGGATTTTTTGTTAATTACCTTATCGCATCTTTGAAGAAAATTTTCCAAAGATACATAGGCCCCATTATTCTCCCTTTCTTGCTCAATATATTCTCAAACCTCATAGCCTATCCCCTTAACAGACAGAAATCACAACCTAACCGTATCATCGATAGCAGCAACATGGTTAAAAGAAACAGTAACATCCGGCAAAAGAACTGGAATACCTTGCTCTTTAACCTCATCAATAAAAAAACTGAGTTTATCAGTATCTTCTTCCTTTGATCTCAATAACGCAGCCGCAAACTCAACAGGGTAGTGTGCCTTGAGATAACCAGTTTGGTATGCAATGAGACTATAACAGACTGAATGAGATTTATTGAAAGAGTAAGACGCCGCTGGTTCAATCATTTTTTCGTAAATATACTGAGATGTCTCTGGTTTATAACCTCTATACACTGCTGCTTTCTCTACAAACTCTTTCTTAACTTGCTCAATAACTTCCTTTATCTTTTTACCAATTCATCTTCTTAAAATATCTGCTTCTGCTAAAGAAAATCAGGCCATCGATTGAACCAAGAACATCAGCTGCTCCTGATAAACAGCAATACCATATGTTAAATTCATAATGGGATCAAGATCAGAGAACAGCTTTGTTTCCTCATCTCTTGCCACATCTTCACCATACAAACTAACCAACGCAGATCTTAATTCATCAGACATATAGGTAACAAGCTCTTCACCGTGCTTTCTAGCAATGTACCTTGGAATAAATTCCATAGGGCCTGGACGATACAAGGCACTCATGGCAACCAAATCATTGATATCCGATGCCTTGAGTTGAACCAAAAAACGTCTCATTCAGGATCACTCAAATTGAAAGATACCAGTTGTGTTACCTTTTTGAAAAATTTCTTCATAAGTGTATGCATCATCCAAGGGAGGCTGAAAAGACATACTAGCAAAAAAATGCTTAAATATATGGGGCAAGTCTCTTCACTCCTTCTTGTGCTTAGCACGAATAATTTTAATACAATTTTTAATAACACTAAGATTCCTCAATCACAAAAAGTCCATTTTTAAAAGACCAATCGTTTCCAAAGTCTTACCATCATACTGACTGACAAACATCGTCTCTTGTCACTCTTGTTGCATTCTATCAATAGGCTCTACAGCAGTATAAGTTGTGACAGGATCAGGTGCTATAATAATACCACAAGCATGCACTCACAATTGTCTCAAATTCCCCTCCAAAACAATTCACAAATCAACAGCACGCCTAATCGAATCATCAGTATCATACTGAGAAATAAAGTCTGGATAATCATGTGGAGATGATAACATATCAGAAAAAGAAGCCCCTGTTACTAAATTGGAAACAGCATTAGCCTTATCAAAGGGCAAACCCATCGCACGAGCACTATCCTTAAAGGCTGCTTTTGTAGCCAACTGCATATATGTGCCAATAGCACAAACTTTATCATTACCATAACGCTCAGTAACATAACGAATCACTCTATCCCTCAAAGTATCCTCAAAATCTATATCAAAATCTGGCATGGAAATACGAGCTGGGTTGAGAAACCTTTCAAAAAGCAAGCCATAAACCAAAGGATCAACATCAGTAATAGACAAAAACCAAGCAAGCAAAGAACCAGCACCAGATCACCTTCAAGGTCATACCATGATAGTATGTTGCTTAGCCCACACGATAAAATCCTGTACAATAAGGAAATAAGTATTAAATCACATTTCTTTTATAACCTTCAGCTCATATTCCAAACGAACAATATAATCCTCATAAGAAAATCAACCCAGCTTAATTGATCACTGCGTATCCAAAAAATTTCTTTTAAACGAACTGTAAGTTGACTGTGTCAGGTTCCTTAATTCATCAGGAAGTACATCCTGCAACTTTTTGTTCAAAGTATTTCCTTTTGCCAACCTGACAAGGTTAACAATCATGGTTTCGTCCCATCACAAAGAGAAATGAGAACTCATTCCATGATATGCCCTATAACGCAACTCAAACTCAAATATATCCATACAAACTCATAACGTTAAAGGGGAAGGCAACACCTCTTAATACTACTTTGTAAAGTATTTGCAAAAGAAAAAACTCCTCCTAAAACAAGAAGAAGCTTTTTATGTAGCATAAAATCTAATATACAAGACTAGGTAGTCACAAGACCCAAAACAAAGAAAATCAAACTCACCACCAACCACGCAACAGCTATGAAAGCTAGTCACAAAGCGGCATTTTTCAAAATCGTGAATCATTTCTTGTAACCATCATCGCTACCAGCCGCCGTAATCATAGTAAATCAACCATAAAGCAAGATAACAAGTGCGATAAACGCCAACAATCCCAAAACATAGTTAATAAACCTCTTAACAACGTCCAATAGTCTTTCCTGCTGACCAGTAGCGGTATCTCCAACATTCACTGTATCAGACGAAGTACCTCCAGGGGAATTGGTAGACGGATTGTCTACAAACCTTCCTCATCACTGCAAACCATTAGCCTGCACAGTAGCTACTCACATAGTAACGACTCACAAAAGGCCAAGAACATAAACTGCTAGTTTTTTCATTGCTATTGTATACTAAAGATGCTAAAGAGTAATATAACTGACTGAGTATAAGTATATAAGTTCACGTACCATTTTGCAAATTTTATTTACGGACCAGTAACAATATCCAAAACATAAAAGATCAAACTAACGAGAAGCCAGGAAAATGCGATAAAAGCAAGTGCAATAGCAGCATTCTTCAAAATCGTGAATCATTTTTTGTAACCATCATCACTCTCCGCGGCAAAAAGCATTTGTAATCATCACCAAATCAACAAAATAAGAGTGATCAAGGCTAATAACCCTAAAATATAATTAATAACCTTCTTAACGCCATCAAGGATCTTTTCATCAGCATCTTGTGCCGACTGAGGAACATCGATCGTATCAGAACCCAAAGATCAAACACCACTTGGATTACTTCATTGTATAGCTGGATTTGACAAAAAGCTTCAACCTCATCAACCTTGTCAAGCACTAGCGAAAACAATTCAGATCAAACTTCCTCAAGCAGAAAAAGTCAACACAGCGAAAACATAAAACAAAAGCTTTTTTAGAAACAGAATCATAGCCAAATAATGAACTACTAAAACCTAACAAAGTAAACTATACACGCCAACGTTAACCAACAAAAAAAGTAAAACGACAAGCATCAATTATAGGTAGACAGTTACGATAAAAAACATAACATACGCCTATTGAGTAACAACATCAAGAAAATAAAAGATAAAACTCACAATAAGCCAAGAAAGTGCGATAAAAGCAAGTGCAATAGCAGCGTTCTTCAAGATCGTGAATCATTTTTTGTAACCATCATCACTCTCCGCAGCAAAAAGCATTTGTAATCATCACCAAATCAACAAAATAAGAGTGATCAAGGCTAACAACCCTAAAATATAATTAATAACCTTCTTAACAACATCCAAAATATTCTCTTGTTGGTTTTCTCCAGATCAGGGAACTTTGACATCAGATACATTTTGTTCATTAATTCCAAATCAATCCTGAAAAGTCTGTGCCAATAAAAAAGAAGGATAAAAAAAACATAAAGAGAATCATAGTCCCAATAATGTTTTTTTCAAAAACATAGAGAAAAGCAAAATAAACAACCAGCAACAATGATAATCGAGCACTACGTTTTTGCAAACTTTTAGCCTTGATTTCAACGAACTTCTTACCATATAAGAGGAAGTATTTGGCTACAAAACTCAATGAAAAAACACATACATAAATTACATAAGAATCGACAAAATAAACGGCTTAGCTTTTTGAGAAACCATAAACGGCTAAGAAAATTATCTGAGACAAAAGAGTTTTCCCTCCTATTACTTTTCTGAGTTTTGTTTGCTATCATTACACTAAGACTTGTAACAATTCAAATCATCAACGCCAAAGATTATGAACAAGAAATGACTAAATTACACTACAAAGAATCGCTATTAAAGGCAAAAAGAGGGCAAGTATTCGTCATGGACAAAAACAAAAAACCTATTCAACTTACCGAAAACATAGCAGTCTACGACTTATACGTAGAGCCACAACACCTAAAAAATGAAGAGAACAAAAAAAGGTTCATTGAACTTATTACTCCATATATATATCAACACCTCTGCAAAATTCGCTGAATAGAGAGAGTGTCGGCAGAAGATTGCGTAAAAAACATTGAAACTTATACAGAAAAAAAACTACTACCAGATAAACCAGAGTTTTTTTACCTTTGAAGTGGTTGGATATCTACTGGATATTATTTGTACGATTGGTCAGGTTTTAATGCACAATATGAAGCGGTAATATCAGGATTCAACGGAAAAGCAGCAGAGAGGTTGATCGAAGAAAAGCTGAATAAAAAAATATACATAGGCATAAGAGAGACGAATTATCTGTGATTCTTTGAAAGTCAAGAAATAATAGAAGAGTTTAAAAAGCTAGATTTCATCCAAGTATTTGGGAATTACGTATATATAACACCAAAGACAGTCAAAAAATTTGCAACGGCAAACAAGTCCATAGAAGGCATTCTCCAAAAAAATGGCCAAGAAAAACTAATAGAATATGCTAAAGACCAATTATACCCAAAAGAAAACACTTATGTAAAAATAGCTCAGCAAATACACCCAAGCATTGCTAACGATATCAAAAAACTCAAACAAACATACAAAAACCAATACCAAAAGTGTAAATATAAAACCAGCTCAGAATGCGAACAATACAAAGGTGTGGATATCGATTTCCCACTACTGCATGGCTTATGATTAGAAGAATACACGATAAGGCATTATCCATACAACAGCTTCCTAGCACATGTATTAGGATATGTGAATAAAGAAGGAATAGCAACATACGGAATAGAGGAGTACATGAACCAGGAACTACAGTGAAAGGACGGCAAAATAATTTGACGTACATCGTCGTTCGTCGGTGATATAGGAGCAAATGAATTTGAGATCGAGCAAGTACAAAATTGAAATGACATATACTTAAGTATTGACCCCACTATCCAAAAAGAGGTACAAAATTTGAGCGACTACCACAAAGAAAAAACCAAAGCAGACTCCATCAGCGTAATAATTATGGACCCCTTCACTGCCCAAATCAAAGCAAACGTAAACTCACCGACATTCAATCTCAATAGTTTTAATGAAGCATTTACTTATGAACCAGTTACCATAGAAGATGCAAAACTAATAGACGACATAAGCTACACAGACATACACCTATTCGTAAAGAACGAAGATGGGAAATTCAGAAAAGCAACTACTAAAGAAAGAGAGGACCCACGCGTCCCTAAATATAAAACAAAAAATACCTATAGTTCAGAAATATTTGTTGATAAAAACATAAAGTACCCGTATGAACCCTGAAGCATCATGAAAACATTCACCGTAGCAATATGACTCGACAGTGATGAGATTACTTTATATGATTTTTATGAAGATAAAGGAGAAGTAAAAGTATGACCTTATACTATCCAAAATATAGCAAAAGAGTGTCTATGAGAGAATAATTATTTGCACGCACTAGTTTTCTCATGCAATGTCTGAATGGTAAGAATAATTCAAACAATCGGCAAAGAAATTTTCTATAACTATTATCAAAAATTAGGGTTTGGTAAAAAAACCTGAATAGAATTGGCCGGCGAAGAAGAAGGCTTTATAGAATGAGCATCAAGCACGTCAATAGCAAGATTTCTAAACAACTCGTTCTGACTATGAATGAGAGCAACACCAATACAAATAGCAACTGCCTATGCCGCCATCATCAACGGCTGATATCTACTAAAACCCACTATAATAGCCAAAACATATGACCAAAAACAACAAGAATTCATAGAAAATCAGCCTAAAATCATAAGAAAAGTATTCAAGTCAGAAACAAGCACAAAAATAAAATCAGCTCTTTTTGACATAGTACACGAAAACCCAGACAATAAAAAAATTATTGCTGTAGACTGATTCAGTGTCGGTGGTAAAAGCTGAACATCAGAAATAACATACAAAGGGAAGTACCAAACTCAAGGGCAAGGACGAACAAATGGATCATACGCAGGAATTGTAACTAAGGATAACTTAAAATATTTAATCATAATACAAGTGCGCCGTCCAAGAACAAGCAAACGATGAATATCAACAGCAGGCTACCTATTTAAAGACATAGCAAAATTTCTGATCAACTACGATTTAATTGCTAAGTAAAAACACATGAACAAGAACCAACATGAAAAATGTAAAATATTAAAACAAAAAATCAATAAGGCAAACTCCATAGCGTTATTCTGACACAAGTCAATCGACGGAGACTGCATTGGGTCGATGCTCGCACGAGGTTTGCTTTTAGAAAAACTAGGCAAAACGGTAAACTATTACACACCCGACAAACCAGATAATCATTTTTCTTTCATAAAAAATATCGAAAAAATAAAAACAGACTTCCCTTACACAAACCACTACGATTTAATGTTCTTTCTAGATTTTTCTAGTTATAAACGCATCGGTAAATTCACCAACAAAAAAGAAACCTATTTCAAAAAACAAACAGTGATCATAATTGATCACCACCCAGAAGACAACGAAAACATAAAAGACTATATTAAAAACCCTCAAGCTAGCTCTAACTGCGAACGAATACGAAATATTATAAAACACACATACCCAAAATTAATAGATAAAGAAATAGCGACCTATCTTTATTTATGATTAGTGACAGATACAGGCAATATGACCTACGAAAATAATCCATTAGAAACAAGCAAAAATGCCTATGAATTAATACAACACGGTGCAGACAAGAAATTCATTATAAACAATATGCTGCGTAAGATAAAAATAAACACGATGAAATTATTGCAAATATGCTTAGAGAGACTAACCTACCACAATAAAGACATTATCTACACATACTACACCCTACAAGAGCTGCAAACATATAATGCAGGAACAACAGACATCGACTACATTATTTACAACTGTCAAAATATAGAAAAAATCAAAGTATTCTGCATGTTCAAAGTAACTGATGAAAAAATCAAAATATCGCTAAGATCAAAAAACAATGAAGAATGGGAAAACTATCAAGGGGGAGTAGATGTATCGTCAGTAGCAAAAAAAATGGGTGGAGGAGGGCACTATTATGCAGCAGGAGGAGAGATCAAGAGACATAACAAAAACTACCAAAAAGAAATCAATAATATTCTAGAAATAATCAACAGCGAAATAGAAAAACAAGAAAACACGAAAAAAAAGCAAAGATAAAGCTATTTATTTACGAAAACAAACCGCAGATAAGATAAGAGGACAATATGCAAAACATATATCTCAAGAGCACGAGAAGACAAATAAATAAGAACTCTATTAAACTTTTCACTAACAAAAAGTGAATAGTTTTTCTCTGATAAAACAACAAACAATTGAAGTTCTAAAAGATATAACAAACTCAAAAAGAACCGTTGGAGATCACTAAGATAGTTCCCGAAATTATGAAATTGAGTGAAGTAGTGAAAACAAAAAACTAATAAACCAACAACCCACAAAAACACTAGTTCATGATGGTGAGAAATCATATAAAAACGGAAAAAATAGCCAAGCAGACCGAAAACTAAAATCATGCTACCATAATCAAAGATAGGATAGGTATAAGGGAAAAGAAGTAGGAAAACTACAAGAGAAAGAAGGAAAAGGAACATACGGGAAAGACTAGATAACGTGACTGCAAAACGATGAAAAAAGAAAAGAAAAAGTCTCACAAACCCAATTCAAAGTAAAATGTTCAAGGCATGGTCATTAACGTATCCTTTGAGATAGACAAACACAAAAGGGATCTGAACAACAAGTCAAAAAAACCACAAACGCCAGTCCCGTTTATAAGATCAATTAAATCAAACTAAAAACAAAAAAACAGGGAAAGACAACCTACCAACAAACCTTAACCAAGAAATATGAGGAAAAAGGAAAAAACCAACATGATCAATTATCATAGTACATACAGCAAAGATCTTCAAATAATCATATAAATTAGGCCTCAGTGTCTTAACAACATAATCCCTCAAAACATATGATAACATATTAGGGTAAGTTAACAGATAAATGAACAAAAAAACCATTATGGTCGGATCAAGGAACAGGAACAACAGAAACAGAAGAGAAAGCTAAATTCTTAATAAAAACATGATCAATATGGGATTGTAGGAAACCAACAACAGGGGCAGACCAAGTCATGACAAAAGGAACATGTTTAGTTAGGTTTGTCCGTCAAAGAGAAAGGTTGGAAACAAAGTTAGTATAATTTTGTGACCACGGAGAAAGGTTAAAATCTCACAACACAACATAATGTTTTGGATCTACAGTAAAATCAAGATCCAATCAAGAAAAATGAGTAAGCAAATGATCCAGCTGCTGTCACCTCTGCAAATAGTGCAAATAACTCACGGGGGCCGCTGTATGTACCACAGAAAGATCAAGGCGTAAGTCTTCAGAATAATAACGTTCCAAGTCCAAAAACCCCCTCACAAAGACAGGTTTTTGCATGAAAGCATAACGTGAAGCAATCAAAGTCCCATCATAACCACGATCCCAATGATCACGATTAATATAAGAAAAGTGTCAGTATAGAAATTCTTGCATCGCCTCAAAATGATGTCATCAATACTCAACAAAAACCAAAATATCTGGATTATACTCTATTATAAGATCTCTCAATCATAAGTAATCAAAGTTCTCCACATAAACATTTGCGTATAATAAAGTAACATCAGAAGAAAATGTCTTTCACAGATCTTTTGACGAAAAATAAAATCTTCAAAGAGATAACAATCCAATCAGACCAACCAACACGTACAAGCAAAAAAGAAAAAAAATAGAAAACCTAGAAACCCAACCCCTAAACGAAGAGGTCAAAAAAAACAGCAAAAGGAAAAGCGAAAACAAAAAACTCGCCACAACAACATAGGGAAGAAAGCTCACAATCAATTCAGAGATGTACCAAGTAGGTCAAAAAAATGGAAGCCAAAAGAGAAAGAGGAAGAAGGAACATACTAAATAAATCATACGGCAATGATAAATAAACAAGTAAAATATAGTAATAGCTATTTTCACTACCAGTTGAAAAGAAAAGAAGAAACAATAGTCTCCCCAAAATGAATTTAAAAAACCTCTATAAATAAATGAAATTCACAATCACAATTTTTTGATGTCAAATGAATTATGCAGACGCATCCCGTATCAAAGCTATACTCCTAAACGCAGGATGGGAATATGTAGAATCAATAGAGACAGCAGACATAGTAATTATAGATACATGTTCCGTTAGACAAAAATCTGAAGATAAAGTAACGGGGAAATTAAAAGAAATTCAATCAGACAAGAAAATACGAATAACAGGCTGCATGATACAACACAATTTCAAAAATGCAAAATTAATAAAAAAATTCAAAGCAGTGAACATCATGAAATGAATAAAACAATGAAACTTTATAGGAAACATTAAAACAAAAACACCTCGTATACTAGGATTTTCAAACAGGGAATTACAAAAGCCAACAGAAGATCATGAGAATGCGAACGATATAATATACGTAAATCATGCGTACAATCCTATGTTTTATAATATCAATAAAAGTTTCCCAAACGTAGAGCTATTTTTCAGAATAGATGACACAGGACTATTACCAATTATTATGAAAAAACTCTGATACAACATAAAATCCAACATAGAGATAGTCAATGAATATACAGGCATTATCCCACACAGTACCAATCAACTATTCAAAGAAAACACAAAGACAGCATATGTACCAATATCTACCGGCTGTAGTCAATTTTGTGCGTATTGCATAGTACCTTACGCAAGAGGTCTAGAAAAAAACCTATCAAAAGAAAATATTATAGCAGAAGTAAAACACCACATAAAAAAGGGTATAGAAGAAATCGTACTTCTATGACAAATAGTAAACAAACACCCAGAATTCGTAGAGATTTGTAAACAAGTCTTAAAAATACCATGATTAAGACGATTAAGGTACACATCGCCATATCCCACATATACAAGTCCAGAGTTACTAAAACTACATGAAAACGAAAAAAAAATGTGCCCACACATCCATATGCCACTACAATCATGATCGGATCTAATTCTAAAAAAAATGTTTAGGGGGTACACAGCATGACAGTACAAAGAATTTATTGACCAAATTCGTTCACTCAAAAGACCCATCAGTATTACATCTGACATAATATTGTGATTTCCCAATGAATCAGAAAATGATTTCCAACAAAGTCTTAATTTGGCAAAATACGCAAACTTTGATATGATATACATGGGAATCTACTCACCAAGACCATGAACATTATGAGCAAGAAAATATGAAGATAATATTAATACAAGAACAAAAAAAGAACGCCGAAAACGCATGAACAACCTATTAACCGAAATGTCAGCACAGAACAATCAAAAAGAAATTGGAACCCAAAGAGAAATTATTATAAACAAAAAAGAAAAAGGTCGAATAGGCTGATACGCAGACAATATGAAAAACGTGATCATAAAAACAGATAGAAAAGGTGGGGTAGTAAAATGAAAAAAAGAACCTCAAATAGGAAGGTTTACTCAGGTAGAGATCATAGCAGCAGAAAGCTTCAAGTTGTTTGCAAAACAACTATAAAAAAGCTTTAAAGAATCATGAAACATGCCTATAAGAGGCTCAACAACAGAATGGAAAAACGATCCAAAGCAACAAAAAGTGTAATCGGAGTATGATCAATGATAATTTGGTTTTTACCAGTATCTCAAATTATGCTCTCTCCCTATGACTAATAGGATTCCTGCTTATAGGTAGAATATTTACTAATAAAAAATGATGATATCATTCATAATCGATCTAGTACGTTTTCCATTTGAATCAAAGAATCATCAAAACAAAGTTTATCAATTACTACAATTCCTTATCAAAGACTACCCAGCATACTTACGAGAAAAACCTAGTATGAAAAAAATACTGCAACTTCCCTTGTTAGTAATATATTTAGTACTAAAAAAAAAGTAATTTAAATGTAAACATAATAAGACATGAGACGACTAATACAACAAGTCAACAGTGCAAGTATAATTATTCCAAAATATAACATAACTCACACAATACAACAAGGAATAGTAATATATATGGCAATTCACAAAGATGATTATAACGAATACAAAGAAAAAATAAAAAAGTTCATAAAAAAGATTCAAACAGTCAAAATGTTAAGGTTTTCATCAGAAAAAATAAACCAATCACTACAGGACATAAACGGCGAAATATTGCTCATATCAAACTTTACACTATACTGAAGAAATACTAAGAGTCATTCTATTGACTACACACACAGTGCCCCATATAACCTAGCCGAAACAATATACGGCTATTGTGTGGAACAAATGTGAAAACAAGCAGTAAAAGTAAAAACAGGAAAGTTTTGAGCAGAGATGATTATTAAAAGCGACATTGTCGGACCAATTAATTACATACGAGAGTATTAGCCAGTAACCTCTTCACCCATGATTCAAAATTTCCGAACCAACAAAGTAGTGCTAATAACATGATCAAGCGAAGGATTGGGAAAAGATATAGCATTATACTTTGCAAAAAAAGGAGCAAAAGTAATCATCAATGGCAAAGACAAAAAAGCATTACAGGAAGCGGCCAAAAACATAAATGACGAAGAAACAAACATTATAGCAATACAGGCTGATCTCACACAAGTTTACGAATGCGAAGAAATGATAAACTCAATCATAAAAACTCACAAAAAAATTGACGTCCTAGTAAACAACTTGTCAATAGTAACGCGATGATTATTTGAAGATACAACAATTGAATCATTGCAAAATATCATCAACACAAACTTAATGAGTACGATATACGTAACCAAATACGCTCTACCTCATATAAAACAGACAAAAGGCAGTATTATATCTATCCTCGGCATATGAGCCTATAAAGGTATACCAAATATGGCAAGTTATTGCTGAAGTAAAGTAGCAATAGTATGATTGATGGAATGAATAAACGAAGAAGTAAAAAAAGAGGGGGTTCACATTTGACTAGTAGTCTTTGATGATATAGCAGCAAAGAAAACCGACAGTACAAATAGCGAAAAGCTTATTGATAGTAGACAAAGACAATCAACAAAAAATTGACAGTTAGCAACTGCCATAGAGGAATGCATACAAACAAAAAAAACAAGAGTCTTAGTATCACGACAAGTAAAGTTATTCTTATTCACAAAAAAACGAGCCCCTATACTAGAAAAACGAATAATGAAGAAGAAATTAAAACAATACACAAAACACTTGAGCCCAGAAAGCCGTGAGACCACAACCGCCCAGAGGCCAAACAAAAATTAAGGATAATAAGATAATAATAAAACTTAGATTTTAATTAAAAGAAAAACTAACCCCTCGCATGAATAGTATTCAAAAATTCTGAAACATAAGGTTTTTCACCAGACAATTTTTCATACAGTTTATACTCTGCATCTAAATGCTTGTCCCAATCAACTTCAATATTGTGAAACTCTACTAGTTTTCTAAAAACAAGGAATTTTTCCAGGCTTTCCTTCGCAGCTTTCCTAATATCTAAAAGCATAGCTTGATACTTATCATCGCCCAATTGCTGAATATATTTCTTAAAATTGTCTTCCCCACCTAATCTTTCATGCATACTTTTTATCCTCTGCTTTTGCTCCTCCTCAATCATAGTCTTGGGAACAACAACAGAAAAAGAACTTTTCATAATTCAATGAAGAAATTGCTCAATACTGCTCATAAGAGAAGAATTAAACTTTTCTTCCTTCATGCTCTCTTCTATCATCTTCTCAATCTCTGATTCAGAAGTAACCTTAGCATCCTCACCGAAAAGCCTTTTGATGGTAGACAAGTCAAAAGTAGGCAAAACAATCTTTTTTACTTCACCAATCACAAAGTGCAACGATCAAGGTACCTTGTCATCTTTTTGGTAATGAAATAGAGATGGAAGGCTTTTCTCAACATAATCCAAGGCAAAAACATCACCACTACATTTTCAAAAAAAGATATCAACTAATTCCGGATATTGTGCAACTTCCTCATCACCAACATACATCACACCTTTGTGAAGGTCAGCACCCTGCTGATCTTTAAATGAATAAGTAATTTTTGTAACAGTACCCTCAGCAATAGATACAACATCCTCATAATCAGCATACTGTTTTTTAAACTGTACAACAGAAGCGGTTTTTTCTTCTAAAGTGACGTCATAAGAAACCACACCCAAAGAAAGTGACTCCCATTCATTACTCTGAACCACAACCTCAGGATAAACATCCAATGAAAGAGTAACAATAGTAGAATCACCCTTTTCATCAAAAGATATCTCATAAGGAGCTCATATAAAACGAATGTCCTTATGATCTTCAACAACCTTAGTTAAAGCCTTAGAAATAAGATGTTCATAAGAACTCATACGCAAATACTCAGGTTTAATATGCTGTTCAATTAAGGAAACAGGAACATGACCAGTCCTAAAACCAGAGAGACTAAAATCTTTTTGGAACTCCTTCAAAGCAAGAGATTTAGCAAAAGCTTTATCTGAAGCGGACAGGGTAAGAAAAACCTTATAGTTAGATTGCTGTCAAAGTTCTAGTGTATAATCCATTAAGATAAAAGCAAAAAATAAATCTCACGAAAATCGTGTATAAAACTTTACCATTCGAATGCAACTCTAAAAAACAAGCTTTAAAAGCTAAAAGATAAGCATTAGACTTGCTTTTTATATCAAACTTTACTAACATCAAGCTTGACATTGTTCGAATTGTGAATAGCCAAATTTTAGCACCTTTTTAGAAGGTTTTTTTAATAACAAACCGTAATGGAAGAATCCAAAAAAGTACTCAAGTCAGACGAATTGCTAAATACAAGTGGTTTTTTTTCGTCACTCGGATTCGACAAAACAACAACAAAAATAGACGAAAAAAAACCACAAGAAAAAACTGAGGATAAACCCACAGCATCAGATACAGCAGCAGTGGGAGCAGAGGACTTATTAAACGCTTCCTTAAGTTCTTGAACAAAGTTCTCCAACGCTACAATCGTAAGAAAGGCCAATGATCAAAATAGAACGTACAAAAAGGCGACAACAAAACAATTAAACAAGCTACAATTCAAAAAGCCCAACCACACCAAAAGCAACACAACAACAGGAAATATAAACAATGACACAACAACACTACACATAATTAAAAAAGAAGCTACAGTTTCTTCCAACCTTAAAAAAAAGGAAACAGTAATAATAGGAAATATGATTACAGTAAAAGAATTCGCAGAAAAGATGTGAATAAACCTACCAGAAATCATGACAATCATGATTCAAAACAAAATATTAGGCGGAATAAATACAGCACTTGATTTTGATACAGCATCACTCATAGCAGAAGAGTTAGGGGTAGAAGCAAAAAGGGAACAAAATGCAGTATCAATAGAAGATTTGCTAGAATGAGATTTGAATGCAATACTCACTCAAGACAAGGACAGCTCTAATCTCGAACAAAGACCACCCATCGTCACAATCATGTGACATGTCGATCATGGTAAAACAACATTACTCGACTATCTAAGAAAAACAAACATAGCATGAGGAGAAGCATGAGGAATCACACAATCCATTTGAGCATCAAGTATCATACATGACAAAAAAAGAATGACGTTTATTGATACACCATGACATGAATTATTCACAACAATGAGAGCAAGATGAGCAAAATTAACCGATATCGTCGTCATAGTAGTTGCGGCAGACGATTGACTAATGCCTCAGACCATAGAATCAATCAATCACGCAAAAGAATCTGGAGTGCCAATCATTATTGCCATAACAAAGATAGACAAACCATGAGCAAATAAAACAGAACAGATTAAAGCAGACTTAGGAAAGTATGACATAATACCCGAAGAACGATGAGGAGATACTCCCATCATAAACGTCTCAGCAGTAACTGGACAATGAATTGATGAACTCTTAGAAACCATAGCACTACAAGCAGAAGTATTAGAACTAAAATACAATCCAAACAGAAGTGCAGTTGGAGTAGTGATTGATGCCAAAAAATCTGCAAAACAGTGAATAGAAACATCGCTTATTATTATGACCGGAACGTTAAAAGTTGGTGATATCATTGTCGTACACAACACATATGGCAAAGTTAAAAGAATGTTGGATCGAACCGGAAAAGCGATCAAAAAAGCTTCCTGATGAGAACCAATACTAATACTAGGAATAAATGACACCCCTCAACCATGAAGAATCGCCGAAGTTGTCAAAAACGAAAAAGAAGCAGCACAAAAAATTGAGCTGATACAGCAATCTGAAGAAAGGAAAAAACAATCTTCGTCACTACAAGCACTCATGTCTCAGGTGAATAAATGAGAAAAAACAACAATAAAGATAATCATAAAATCAGACGGTCCCACATCATTAGAGGCATTAGAACACGCAATTGACACGATAGAGACACCAGACAATGTAGAAATAAAAAAAGTACACAAAGATATATGACAGTTTACTGACTCAGATATAGCATTAGCCGAAGCCTCATCAGCATTACTTATTGGGTTCAGCATCAAAAACACAGCAAGTATTAGAAGAAAAGCAGAAGAACTAAAGTTAACACTGAAAACATTCGATATAATTTACGAACTCACCGAATACCTAGAAGATATCGCAATGTGACTAATCGAAGTAGAAATGGAAGAGGTGGTAACATGAACACTCAAGGTATTAGCAATATTTTTCCGCAAAGGGAAAGAAATGGTAATATGATGAAGGGTACTAGAGGGAAAAGTAACAAACTGAGCCGAGTTCAGAATAATAAGAGGAGAAGAAGTTATCGGTAAAGGACAGATTAGTTCTTTGCAGAAAGATAAACAATCGGTAAAAGAGATGACCGAAGGTCACGAATGTGGCATGAAAATAAAAGCAAATAAGAAAATAGAACAAGACGACATATTAGAGTTTCATGAAATGCAAGAAATCAAGTAAGAATGAGGATAATTAGTTTCAAAAGAAAAATGTTACTGATCGTCGGCCTATGAAATCCATGAGAAAAATACAAAGAAACCAGACATAATGCAGGTTTTTTGGCAGCAGACCATTTGCAACAAGCACGAGAATTTCCCCAGTACATCAAAGACGAAAAAAACAAATTACAACACAGTAAATGAATAATGTTTCAAAAAGAGATTATGTTGATGAAGCCACAAACGTTCATGAACTTATCATGAAGCCCTATCAAATACATAATGAACTCTTTAAAAATTAACTCTCACAAGATCCTTATATTGCACGATGAAATAGATTATCAAATATGAATCATCAAATTCAAAGAAAAGTGATGAGCTGCAGGACATAATGGAATCAAAAACATCATAGAAACAATAGCAACTAACGAGTTTTCTCGCATAAGAATAGGAATCGGAAAACCAATAGAAAAAAAACAAATAATTTCTTACGTGTTAGAGCCGTTTAAAACAGAAGAGTATAAGATATTGAAAGACTCATTTAATGAGGTAGAAAAAAAAGTAAAAGAACGAATACAAAAAACCAATTTGTAAACAAAAATTGCAAACTGAAACAAAAAAGAATACAATGAAGCACGATATAAACCAGTCATACAAACAATGGTAAAAAGAAAAAGAGCACCCATCATTCTTAGCACCGATACACTGAGTTGATATTGACTCGACCACATTTTCGATATCGCGAAACAGGCTGGTTACGAGGGAATAGATTTAGCAACACGAAAAAATTTTGATGCACGGAATGTCACATACGTAGAAAAACTTATAAAATTGCACTGACTCCCAATAGAAGTAATTCAAGTATCCCACAAAGTGAATAGCAAGGAGCTTCAACAAGCTTTCGAACTATGTAATGCGATAGGAGTAACAACCCTATCAATAAATGCCCCAATGACACTAGACTTTAAGACATATAACTTTTTAATCACAAATATAAGACATTATAAACACGAAGGCGTTAAGATAAAATTTGCCATAATAAACCCCAATGACAGTACTCTGTTCGCACTACCAATACCCAAATACCGCTTTTGAAATATCGCAGAAATCGTGAAGAAATACCATAGTATGATAGGTCTTGACATTGCAAACCTAAACGAAGAAATATTCGAATTACATTTTCTACCGAAAGTAAAAGCCTTTATCCCTCACATAGCAGTAATCTATTTTTCTGACAAAAGTAAAAAGGGTGAAGACCATATAACTCCGGGAGATGGAATTCTTAAACTACCTACTCTCTTAAGCGAACTCAAAAAAAACAATTACACCGAACCTATCAGCGTAAAATTAAACATAGAAAAAAAATATCTTGCAGATAATCAAAAAGTACTACTCATATTACAAAAGGCGTATAAGTATTTGACAGATTTCTATATAAACGGATAAATAACATTGATATCAAGGGGTAAAAACTGTATAGTCACGAGGGCTAAAGCATTTTTTATGGCATATAACAAAGAAAAATGAATATCATCATTCAGACTGAAATGTTACAAGAAATACTTGATATCTGTACATGATTCGTATCAAAACACGCCACATTACCAATATTAGAAAACATATATATAAAAAGTGGAATTGACAGTCTCATACTCAAAGCTACAGATATGGAAAAACACATAGAGGTTACTCTACCAGCAAGAATCAATGGAGAAGGAACAATTACAATCAATGCAAGAACACTATCAAGTATCATGAGAACCATAGAAGATGAACAGGTACAACTATTGGTTGAAGGAGAATCTCTTTCAATAAAATCATCCTCAGACAGCTTCCAAATAAAAGGAATTCCTTCAACAGAATACGTAGCACTGCCAGAAGTAAAATCAGAAAGTGTAATTGACATAGATTCACAAGCTTTTGTCACAGGAATGCAAAAAGTAGACTATACTGTGTCAGAAAAAAACTTTTCTCCAGTATTGACAGGTGTTTACATAAGAACTGAAGAAAACCAGAATCAAACACATATAGTATTTGCATGATCAGATTCGTTCAGATTAGCTGAATACAAGATACCAGTAAAAACATCTACAGAAAACCTCAAACTAATTATACCCAAAAATAACATAGGAGACATCACAAGAGTTATACAGTACTTAATAGAAAATGAGGGAGAAACTGTCGGCATCGAATTCTCTGACAATATGATATCATGGAAAGGGAAAACATCAAATCACATAGAACTATTGGTAACATCACTCCTTATTCAGGGTAATTTCCCTGACTATAACAATGAAAACATACTGCCAACCAAATTTAATACATCAATACTTATAGATAAAGAACAACTAGAAAAAGCAGTCAAAAAGATTCTCATCATCACAAAGGATATCAATAATTATGTTTTGTTAGAAACCCAAAAAGACAAACTGCACGTAAGTTCAGGAAACACGGAAAAAGGAGAGGCTACTACAAGCATTTCAGCAATAATATCCTGAGAAAACCAGAAAATTTGAATTAATGGGAAATATATCAACGAATTCATAAAAAACATTACAAGCAGCGAACTTGCTATCAATATTGTTGACAATCAAAAGCCAATGGTTTTTAAAGACACAAATGATGACCTCTACAGCTATATAGCCAGACCTCTCTTAAAATAATTCGCAAATGGCAACTAAAGATAGAATACACAGAAAAGAAGTTTCTTTCTACACTGTTATGGAGTATCCAATTCCACTAGAAGAGGAAAAGTTTTATCTCGAAAAAAAAATAAATCATAATTTGGAGTATGATAAAAAAAAAATTAGCCGGAAAAAAATGAAAAAAGAAACAAAAGAATACATAGAGTACATCGATAAACGACACCGAGTATACAAGCTGATACCATGTATATCACACATATACCTAGCGAATTCTCTAACATTCAATGCTATAAAAAAGTCCTCTGACATAGATCTATTTATTATTACATATAAAGACAGAATACGAACAGTCAGGTTGCGAACCCTAATGTTGTTTTCGATATTAAGAATCAAAAGAGGAATAAAGACTATTAAAAAATTTTGTCTCAGCTTTTACATAACACCAGAAGCATTAAACCTGTACCCAATAAAAATAAGGGAAAAAGACGTATATTTAGCATATCGAATAGCACATTTGGTGCCACTCTATACAGAGAAAGAAGAGAGTATAGACATCATACGAGACAAAAACAAACACCGATTACAACAATATTTACCAAACCACCCAATGAAACAAACCATAAAACTCGGCAATAAAATACATAAAGGCATAAACAAAAACAAAAAAATATTAAACATAATACACAAAGGACAGATGTGAAACATCATAGAATTAATTGCTAAAGCAGTGCTACTACCACGAACACTACAAAGAAAGAAAAAGCTTTCTCAAATAGATCAAAAAAACATTATTATATCAAACAAAATGTTAAAATTCCACAAAGATAAAAGAGAAAAGATCCAAATAAAGTTAGATACATACAACAGTGAATTATAAGATAACCAAAGTATATCAATAAAGAGATCATGCCAATTGTAATGGCATTTTTCATTTATACAAAATAAACCAATCATTTAGTAGGGAAAACTCATGCAAGAAATAAAAGCCATAATCGACATAGGTAACGGTTTTATCAAAACATTAGTACTCTGAAAAGAAGAAGATGAAACCATAGCCATTCGAAAAGACATAGTGACAACTAAAGGTTTGCGTAAGGGGAAGATCCTAGATAAAGAAGCTCTATTTGAATGTATAGGAGATATAATAGAGCGTTGTCAAAAAAAACTATGAGGGGATTATGTTGATGAATACATCATAGGAATATCACATCCCGAAGGAGTATTCAAGAGAGTTCAAGAACAAAAAAGAGTTATGAACGAAAAGATATCACAAGAAGACATACAACATCTATCTAATATAATTGCAGATATCTGTCAAAAAGAATGATACGAAACCTTAAAGATCATACCAATTTATCGAATCATCGACGAAAAGGGAAAAGAAAAAGACCCACTATGACTCCAAGCAAAAAAGTTAGATATTGTTGCAGACATCTTCCAGATACCAACCACATTCTATAATGGATTAACAGAAGTAATAGATAGACTGGGACTGTACGTTACAGACATAGTACCAAACATACTAGCAACAGCAGAAGCAACACTAGATTACGACATGAAAGACTTAGGAACAGTCACAATAGACATAGGTAAAAACCATACAAGCTATGTAGTATATGAGGAATGATACCCCCTTTTCTATGAAAGTATACCAATCTGAGGAGAAAACATAACAAAAGACATATCAATTGGAATGCAGATAGATATTACAGAAGCGGAGAAACTAAAGATAAATCATGGACAGTTGATACAAGACAATGAAGACTACATACAAGAGCAAGAGGGGATAAACATTCACTTCCTCGCGAATATAATTACAGCAAGATACGAAGAGATATTCGAAAAGGTGCAAAAAAAGCTTGTCAACCTAGACAAAGATTGAAGACTAGCGGGAGGAGTGATACTGTCTTGATGAGGAGCTAAAATCAAGCAAATTGAAAATGCAGCTAAAACAATATTCAAAGTCGCAACATTTCTAGGAGTAGATAAGAATAGAACGACAAAAGATCTGTCAAACAACATACAATTTATGAATACTTTAGGTTTGCATGAACGATCTGAAAAATTTAGCGGAAACAAGAGAGCAAGTTTCAACCTATGAATACAAAAAGATATTTTAAAAAAAATAACGCAGTTTATAAAAAAATTGTTCTAATCCCAAATAACCGCCACCAAAACCATACGTAAATATTATTTAAAACATTATCATTATCAAAAATGTCAGTACAAGAAATCAAACCAGAATTAGTTCCATGAGCTAAAATTAAAGTAATAGGTTGTTGAGGAGCATGATGCAAAACAATCAACAGAATGATTTCTGAAAACGTTGAGGGTGTTGAGTTTGTAGCAATAAACACTGATGCACAAGACTTAGCGACTAACTTCGCAGACAAAAAAGTAAATATAGGGCTTAATTTAACAAGAGGTTTGTGAGCATGAGCAGACCCAGATATAGGTAGAAAAGCAGCAGAAGAAAGCTCAGACGAAATAAAACAAATGCTACAAGATACAGACATGGTCTTTATAACATGCGGAATGGGAGGATGAACCGGAACTGGTGCGGCTCCAGTCATAGGAGATATAGCATTACAAATGTGAATACTAACAGTTGGAGTCATTACTGAACCATTCAGTTTTGAAGGGAAAAAAAGAGGACAAAACGCACAAGAAGGAATTAAAAGAATGAAAGACTCAGTAGACACACTAATAATTATACCGAACGACAGAATTTTTAATGTTATAGACAAAAAAACAACATTCAAACAAGCATTTAGTATGATTGATAGAATACTTCTATTAGGTGTTCAAGGAATATCTGATTTAATAGTAAAACCATGAGACATAAACATAGACTTCGCTGATATAAAGTGAATTCTAAAAAACTCATGAACCGCACTCTTATGAATAGGCTATGGGTCGTGAGAAAAAAGGGCAGTAGAAGCTGCTAGAAAAGCTATCGAAAATCCACTATTGTCAAACGACTTACACGGTGCTAAAAACGTCATCTTTGCAGTAACATGAGGCGTTGACCTAACTCCGATCGAGGTACAAGAAGCAGCAAGCATTATAGAAGACATCCTAGACGAAGAAGTAAAACTAATCTGGTGAATGACATTTGACGAATCGTATGATGACGAAATAAAAGTAACTATAATTGCTACTGGCTTCGAAGAGGGAAATAAAACATCCACAGGGAATACAACAGCAAGAATGCAAAGCAAACCATCAAAATCAGAAGACTTTATCACAAGAGGAGTCAAAACACTGGTAAAAGAAGACATAACAGAAGAAGAGCCAGAAGAAGATATAGACACACCAGCGTTTATGAGAAAGAAAATATCCTAGAAACATAGAGACAAAGACTGTACTTGCAATCATCAAAAAAGTAAGTAGAAAGTCTTCAAAGAAGGCTTTTATATAAAGTACAGATGCAGAAACAATGAAAGTAGTTATCATAACGCCACAAGCAAAAGCGTTTGACGATGTGGCAAAAAACATATCACTACCAACAGAAATTGGAGAGATAACCATACAACCAAACCACATGCCTCTCACGACGATAATCAAACCCTGACTGATAAAGATATTACCAGAAGACAACGAAAAATATAGACAAAAAACATTTATTTTCGAAGATCAATATATCACCATAAGTAGCTCCGACGGAATAGCATATACGAACGGCGAAAGTGTTGTTGTCATGATAACATCTGCAACAACCTCTCGAAACGAGAATCAAGAACACGAGCGAGAAAACGAAATCAGAGACCTAGAAAATCAAAAGAATGAAGCAAGGACAACAAACGACACAGAAAACTTACAAAAAATCGAACGCAAAATACAAACCATCCACTCGTCCCTCAAACTGACAAGATTAAGTAAAAACTAAAAATATCTACTTTCAAAAAAATGAACAAGACACTATTCGCAGTAATCTGAAAGCACAAAGACATCGCGATTCAAGAACTAGAATCCATAGGAGCAAAAAACATACAACCAACAGGACAGAATCTCGTAGTTTTTTCTCTCAGTTCAAAAATCCAAGAAACAAATATTGGTAGCATAATTAAAGCGGGACCTATCCATAGTAAAGAAGAATTAAAAACGTTACTACAAAATCAAAAGCTAATAGGAGTAGAAAAAAAAGAACTAGGCTTACGTCTAAAAAAAGAGTACAAAACAAAAAGATATAAATTAGTAGAAAAAACGAAAACAGACAAAGAAATAAAAGAATCAGGAATAGAAATAATAGAAATAACAGAAAACCTAATAGGTATCGTCACCTATTACCAAAACATAACACTATATGAGACCATCGACTTTGAAAAACCAGTTTCCTGAATGAAAGTAGGCATGATGCCATCGAAGTTAGCACAGACACTTATCAACCTCTCACCACATAATACGAAAGACCCCAAAACCATATATGACCCATTTTGCGGCTTTGCTACAACAATAATGATGGCAAATGCAATGTGACATAACAGTATCGGTTCAGACATAAACATAACGTCAGCAAAGGCGAACATAAAACGACGGAAATCGACATCCCATTACCAAAACAACCCGATAACAATATTTAAAAATGATGTGAGAGAGAGAGCCAACAAAAACTTCTTAAAAAACGTAACACATATAGTGACCGAAGGACGACTATGACCAATCCACAAACAAGAACTAAAAAAAGAACAAATACACCAGACTTACAAAAAAATCAACATTCTCTATAAAGGCGTACGAGAAATGTGTTTAGAAAACATCAAAAGCAAACGATGAGGAGTTATTTGCCTACCTTATTACAACGATCTATATACAGAGGATATAAACACTCTAGCAAAAGAACGAGAAATAGAATATAAAATAACAATCCTTACCAAAAGATTTATCTACAAAAGACCAAAACAAAAGGTTGGTAGATTAATACTATTAGTAAGAAACTAATAAAAATTAA
>CAYXZL010000007.1:0-58424 GCA_964469925.1 uncultured Candidatus Peribacteria bacterium
GGTAAGATATTGGATGCACAACCAGTTTCTCAATATAGCTAGTGAAAAGATTTCTAAATCGTTGGGGAATGTTTTTGGTCTAGCTGATATTCGTGCTCAATGATTTGACCCTTTGGATTTGAGGTATTTTTATCATCAGGCACACTATAGGAATTTTCAAGACTTTACATGGGAGGCCTTGGCTGCTGCACGTAGTGCTAGATATAACTTGGCGAAGAAGTTACAGTCTCATGATTTGCCTGGTACGGTGAAGCCCAAAGTTGTAGAGATAAAGAGTATCTATCAGTTGATCGATAATGACCAGACACAGGTTTTTGTGATGAAAGTTTTAGAGGCCTTGTTTGATGATATCAATATGCCTCAGGTGATGGCATTGATTTCGTCCTACAGTAAACAATTGAGTGTTGGGATCGTATCAGTGATTTATCGACTGGATTTAAGGGTTTTGGGACTTGGTTTGTTTGATGTGGAATTGAATGAAGAGCGTCTTTTGGTGGAGGATATCCCAGAAGAGGTTGTGCGTCTGGCAAAGGAGCGTTGGAATGCTAAGATGTCGAAAAACCGAGATCAAGCAGATGTGCTGAGGCAGTCACTGGCAGAAAAAGGCTTTGGCGTCAAGGATACTAACGATAGCTATGAGATAGTGAAGCTGTAATTGTTGGAGTCTTTTACGGTGTAGGATCTGTGCTATTGAACTTGACTATTTGCTATAATACGATACATTGTGTTTTTTTCTTTCACTTTAGGAGTTTTTTTGTTTGGAAGCACTATGAGATATATTATTTTTGTTTGTAGCTTTTTGTTTGTAGGATTGGTTTCTGCAGCATATATACCATCGGTGAGAGACCAAAAGGTGGTCGCTTTTTTTGTGGAGAATCTTTTGTCAATGATTGATTCGATGTGAGATGGTGATCATGCACGTGATGTTGTGGATGCTTTGTGAGTTTTGCAATCTCAACAAGATGACGATAGGAAAAAATATATTGTAGGTGAGGCCTTGGATCGTGTGAGTTTGTATTACAATATTGAAAGAACTACTATTGTTGTGACTGGTGTCAATCGTGTTGATTTGGAAAATGATGCAGACAGTATTGGTATTACGACTATCACTACTACGCAACAAAACTATCCTATTGCTTCTGTCCCAGTCCCTTGACCTGATATGATGACAGTCACTGTGTACCGACATCCTCGTGATGCTCGCGATTGTACTGCAGTGACTCCTTCTTATTTATCTGTTCCTAGAAATAAACAAATCTTGCAGACAACTATCAAAGCTTTGCTTGCTGGACCAGAGGATGTATCGTTACAATGATTAGCTGAAAAGGATCTTTCTGGATACCTTCGCAGTGTTGTGTTGCGTGATGGTGTTGCGTATGTTGATTTTGATAGTCGTATGAGACAGGCTAGTCGATCTGGTGATTGCGATGTTCGTACTATTTTGACTATGTTGAATAAGACTATTGTAGGTGTTAAGTGAGTGTATGATGCTTTGTATGCGTTTGATGGTAGAGCATCTGATTTTTATCGTTTTTTCCAGCAACCCTGTCCTCATAATATGGGGTATGATCAGTGTGACACTGCATTTGAAAAAAACTCTCTCCAGACTACTCCTGTTGTATTTCAGCAACGTCGATGGAGACTGCGGTCCAATGCCTATAGTGTGTTTGTTGATGATGCCAGTCCCTATGGTGATCTTACTCAGCATGTCTATCGTGTTTGTGGTACGGGTCATAAGCGTTGTGTTTCTGTTTTTGATTTTCCTAGTACGCTTAGCGATTTGGTTTTGCGTCTTCAACTCAAAAGTACGCGTTGCGTACAGACCCTTAAGGGTCGTCTTGATCGATGTCAACTTTCAGAAAAAATTTTTGTTACCAGTCTTGATCCTTGGAAGCAATTGGTGATCATACGTGATGAGGGCGGTATGACTAGTGAGGATATGGTTGATCTTTTGTCTGTTTTGTGAAAATAACTTATTGATTTTGTAAAAAATTTACTAGACGATGGAGGAGTTTGGGGGTAACTGCATAAGATTGTTTTTCTTCAAAACTCATCTCTGCTAGTGTTCTGTTGTCTCATGGAGGAATAAATATCGTATCTCGGTCATATCACTTATCTCCTCTTGGGGTATCAGGGAGTGTTCAAGTAAGTGATTCTTGGAAATAAGTGCTTTGTTTTCCATCGTAGTACGCGAGTATGGTTGTCCGTTTGCACTGGTTGTTGTGTAGTGTTTGTGCAATCTGACATATGGTGTGTGCTCCTACTGATCCGAAAAACCATTTGATGAGTGGTCCTGGGAAGTTGTTGAGACAACGTAATTCTAGGCTTGTGTCCATCACAAAACATGGTTGCTGTACTTTTTCGTAGGCATACTGTATTTTGTAGTTTGCTATTTCTTGGAGTTGGAGTGATTGTATTTCTGGTACATCGAAATTGATATGTTGTACATGTATGTTGGGTAGTAGCTTTTGAGTGTCTGATAGCTTATTGAGATTCTGTGTTACGAAAGTGATCGTTTGCATTGTTTGTATTCTCGTCCTAAAGAAGCTTGCAATGGATGATTGCTTTGACCACAATGGGTGCTATATTTTTAGGGATTATAGTGTTTGTGTATGAAAAACAAGAACAAGTCTCAATGGATAAATCTTTTGATCAATGTGCTGATACCTGTCGTCATTATGACCAAGCTGAGTAAAGCTCATTTACTTGGTCCTGTGCGGTGACTACTGACAGCTCTTGCTTTCCCTTTGTGCTATGGTCTATGGGAGTTGGTGAAAGAGAAAAAGTATAATATCTACTCCATTATTGGTTTGGTCAGTATTGCATTGACTGGTGGTATCGGTTTGTTTCATATCCCTACTCAGTGGGTTGCTATCAAGGAGGCTGGTGTGCCGACCTTGTTTGGTATTCTTGTTTTATGATCAATATGGTTGAAACATCCTTTGGTTAAAGGTATGGTTGGTATGATGCTTGATATGGACGCAATTGATGCTGCGTTACAAGAAAAACCGCATTATCATGATCACAAACGCTTACTTGATCGCTTGGAAACAAGCTTGTCGTATTGGATTGCTGTGTCGTTTTTTGTCTCTGCTATTCTAAACTTTCTGTTGGCAAAGTGGATTGTTCATAGCCCGGCTGGGACGGAAGCATTTACTGAAGAGATAGGAAAAATGACAGGATTGAGTTTTCCCGTCATTGTTTTGCCCGTAACGCTCTTTTTGACTATCGTTTTGGTGTATGTTGTACGGAAGATGCACAAGCTGACTGGTTTGGAGTTTGAGGATATGATGAAGAAGAATTAGTTGTTTTTCTTGATAAATCCACCAGATCTTACTGGTTTTATCCTGTGAAATCGGTTTCATCTGGTCACCTTATAACGATAGCTTGTGAAGGTGCTGTTTTTTCAAGTTTTGCCGGTGCCATTTCTATTTTTGTCTTTGTTCATGGTGTGAGATTAGTGAGCATGGCATCTGCTATCTCGAGTGCTGTAGGGTCTAAACTTCAACTTGCTTGTAATAGTTTGTTTCACGTAGTTTCGTCAATGACGTTTAATACGACTCCTCCCATCGGGTTTTATAATAGAATAAAAATTACTGTGGTTTGGATTCTTTTTGTTTGTGTGATCCCTTACATATATTTTTTTGGTTTTCAAGTTGACTTTTTTCTTTTATAGCGTGTGACTTTTATTTACTTTGCTTCTTTGGTACTTCTATTTTGTGTTTTTTACTTGATTGAATTCTTATTGGAGGAGTATCATAAGTATTATAAGAGGGAGGTGTGATGTGTGTTTTACTGTTGCTGTGATGTGTTATCTCGTGGGTTTGTTGATAATACAACTCATAAGGGGTTATTATCGCTAGCTGTGGCTATTTGCACATCATTTCTGACAATATTGTCTGTGTCTGGATCTTCTCAGGGATTTCGTCATGTGATAATGGCAACAAGTTTCCCGCCTTCGTATATTTTCACTGGTTCTGACTGTCCCAAATTTTCTCGCTCTCCGGGTGTTGATGGTACTTGTCCTCACATGGTTGTGTGTTGTATAGAATAATAATGGTTGTAAACCCATCGTACTTCACATTTTCGCTTTGTACAAAAAACACCTTTTCCTGTCTTTCTTGTTGACATCTTTCTTTTTCCACCTTTTGTAATACTATTGCATTTTTTTATGTCTCCTTTTGTGATTGTGTTTCTTGATATGCTGGTTTGTTTGTCATTTTTGACCATAGCAATTCCAATTGACTTTCTATTTTTTCTTTGTATGAAACAAGTTCTATTAATCCATGTAAATTTAATTGAGTATGAAAAAGAGTATTATTGCACTTGCATTGGTTCTTTCCCTTCAAATCCCCGCCTTAGCAGAAAAATGTAAAGCCTTTATGTGTGTAGAGGTCGCTGACTCTGAATGCAACGGTTACTGTTATGACCATTGCCACTTAGGAGAGGGCTATAGCATGTATGGTCTGCTTACCCTCCTTTTACTTTTGGGGTTTGGAGTTTGGTATTGGAGACGAAGAAGAGTAAGACTGAGCCTTGGATTGATGTAAGGCGTCATTTTACCAAGGCGTTGGAAGATAGATGTATCCTGTGGCTATGTATCTGTAGCTTATGAGAGATATGCCTATCTTCCTTTTTCGTTTTCTGGAAAAACGTGTTAGACTAGTGTGATTTCATTGTTTTTTTCGTCGATCTGTAGACTATCGCCTTCTTTTGCTTTTCCATCAATAATTGCCATCGCAAGTTGGTCTAGTACTTCTCTTTGGATTGCTCTCTTGAGTGGTCTTGCACCAAATTGTGGGTCTCGTCCGTGTTGTGCTAATAGCTCTTTGGCAGCGTCGGTGATTGTGAGTGTGATGTTTTTTTCTTTTTTGACGAGTTTTTGGAGTTGCATAAATTGGATGTCGATGATTTCATAGAGCATCTCCTTGGATACTGGATTGAAGATGATAATGTCATCGAGCCTATTGAGAAACTCTGGTCTGAAGTACTGTGTGAGAAGAGGTTGTAGTTCACGCTCTACTTCTTCTCTAAATTTGCTGTTTGTCTCTCCATCTTTATGTGTTTCTTTGTTGTTTGATGATTTGTTTTTTTTGGCTTTTTTCTCTAACTCTTCGATAAATATTTCTTTTTCTGATTTATCTTTTGTTTTATTTGTTTGTAGCTTTTGCATGATGATTTCTGCGCCGATATTTGACGTCATGATGACGACTGTGTTTTTGAAGTCTACTGTGCGACCTTTGCTATCGGTTAATCTTCCATCATCAAGTAACTGTAGCAAGATGTTGAAAACGTCTGGATGTGCTTTTTCTATCTCATCAAATAGTATTACGGTGTAGGGTCTTCTCCTGATGGCTTCGGTGAGTTGTCCACCTTCGTCATGGCCTATATATCCAGGAGGTGATCCGATAAGTTTTGCTACGGTATGTTTTTCCATGTATTCTGACATATCTATTCTCACCATTGCTTTTTCGTCATTGAAAAGAAATTGTGCTAATGCTTTTGCGAGTTCTGTTTTTCCGACTCCTGTTGGACCAAGAAAAATAAAACTACCGATAGGTCTGTTGGGGTCTTTGAGTCAGGCACGTGCTCTTCTGATTGCGTTGGCTATCGTATGGATAGCTTCTGGCTGACCGATAACTCTTTTTTGGAGATGTTTTTCGAGTGTTATTAGTTTATCCATTTCACTTTGGATGAGTTTGGATGCTGGTATTCCTGTCCATTTTGCTACGATGCTCGCTATGTCTTCTGGCTCTACAATGTCTTTGATTGCTCCTTCCCCTTCTTTGTTGCTTTGTTCGAGTTTGTCTAATTCTTTTTGTAAAGCAGGTATTTGACTATATTTTATTTCGGCTACCTTATTGTAGTCTGTGTTTTTTTCTGCTATTTCTGCTTCATGATTGAGATTTTGGAGTTGCTCTTTGATTTCTTTGATTTTGACCAATCACTGCCTGCTGTGTTCTCGTTCACTTTTTGCTCCTTTATGACTCTCTTTGAGGTCTGCTAGTTTTTTTTCTATCTCTTGTATTCTTGCAGCGTTGTTTTTTTTATCTTCAATACTGAGTGCTTGCTTTTCTATCTCCAATTGGGAAATCTCTTTTTCGGTTTTGAGCAGTGATTCTGGCATCGATGTCATGCTCATTTTGACACTCGCTGCTGCTTCATCGAGCAAGTCTATTGCTTTGTCGGGCAGTCTTCTATCGGGGATATACTTGATGCCGAGGTCGACCGCAGCTACGACTGCCGCATCAGTGATTTTGACTCCATGATGTGTTTCATAATTGTTTTTGATGCCTCTGAGTATTGCGAAAGCATCTTCCTTGCTTGGCTCGTTAACCATAACGGGCTGAAATCTTCTTTCTAACGCAGGGTCTTTTTCGATGTATTTTCTATATTCGTTGATTGTTGTTGCACCTATTACTCTGATGGAACCCCTTGCCAGTGCTGGCTTGATCATATTTCCCATGTCCATGGAGCCTTCTGTTTTTCCTGCTCCTACGACGGTATGTAACTCGTCTATAAAGAGGATAATTTCTCCATTAGATTCTTCTACTTCTTTCAATACTGCTTTGAGTCTTTCCTCAAAATCTCACCTGTATTTGCTTCCTGCCATGAGTGCCCCCATATCTAACTCGATTACTTTTTTGTTTTGTAAGATGTCAGGCACATCATTTTTGATGATGCTTTGTGCGAGCAATTCTACGATGGCTGTTTTACCTACTCAGGCATCGCCAATAAGTACTGGGTTGTTTTTTCTTCTACGAGATAATATTTGAATAGTACGTCTGAGTTCGTCATCTCTTCCTATTACAGGGTCTAATTTGCCTTCTTCTGCTAGGTTGGTGAGGTTTTTGCCGTATTTTTCCAAAGCTTCCATCGTGCCTTCTGGGTCAGATGATTGAATGGTTTTTCATTTTCTCATTTCTTTGATGGTATCGATGATGGTATTATACTCTAGTCAGTATTGTGCGAGCGATTTTATCAATGGAGATTGATTATGTAACATAGCTAACAGGAGATGTTCTGTGGTGATATAGCTATCTCCTAACTTTTTCATCTGTTTTTCTGCTTCTAACAGTGTTTTGTTGAGTGCTTGTGTAATACCGAGTTGAGTATCTCCTTCTATTTTAGGTAATTTTTGTATTTCATCTTCAATGTATTGAACCAGTTCACTACTTTTGGTAGTGGTTTTTTTGATGATACGAGGTATAAATCCATCGGATTGTTCTATCATTGCTTGTAGCATGTGTATTTCATCAATGCTATTATGATTAGCGTTGTATGCTTTTTGTTGTGCAGCCTGTATGCTTTCTGCTGCTTTACTTGTGTATTTTTCGAAATTCATCCTGTAGCGGTTTAGTTGCTAAAAGTTGTTTTGCATTATAGACAAAAAAAATGCACATGCAAGAAAAGTAGCACCCTTTTTGTCTTGGTGCTATCATGCTTGTCTTATTTGCTTTGTTCCTCTTTCATGACCAATAGTCTCTTGGGGTAGGCAACGGTGAATCCTGCTTTGCTCAGCTTTTCAAACATGTTTTGCCTTAATTCTCCTTTGGTTTTGAATATGCTGTAACCACAACTTGGATTAAAGAAAAAATATACTTCAAGGAGTAATCATGGGTCAGTAAATTCTTTGATCATTACTGCGGTGTGTTGCTTTTCTATTGTATAAGGATGTTCATTGATGGCTGCGATTATGATGTTTTTTGCTTCTGTGATATTTGCGTGACGTTGTAAATTGATGGTTAATGAGTATCTTATGACTTCCTCGCTTTTAAGGGTTTTGAAGGGAGTTTTCACCAATACTTGGTTTGGTATGATTATTTTTCTGCGATCAAAGGTTGTGAAAATGGTGTTTCTTACATTGATTGATTCTATTCTGCCAAATGCTCAAATGGATCATAGTATTTCTACTAAATTTCATATCTTAAATCTTGGATTGGTGGCTAACATAATACCACTGAACATATTTCCCAGTATTTCTTGCATAGCATAGCCGATTGCAAACGTTAGTCCTCCTATTACAAATGTTACATTGAGTCATAAAACATTGACACTCGCTAGTATGATAAATATGAGCACAATAATTTTTATGATGCGTCTGATAATACTTGCCATTTTGACACCATAATTATCGTTTCACTGTCTGGTGATAATAAGTCTATAGAAAAACATACTGGTCAGATTGCTTATACCATAACCAACAACGTAAATTATCAAAGCTAATAAGGCTTTTTCTCACCATGATTCTATTTGTATCAGTATTTGTTCCATGATTTTTTAGTTTCCATTAAGTGATCAATTATCTTTTCCCATTTCTACTGACGTTATCTGTATGGGTGCGGTAACTTCTTTGGTTACTAATGTTCTGTGTGGGAATGGTATGCTGATACCGTGTGCCTTAAAGGCTTCATTGATTTGTTCATTAACATATCATTTGGCATAGTCGCTTAGTAGACCAGCTTTTGGATCAAAGTAAAAGTAGTTTCTGATCGTAATACCGCTTTCATCAAATGATCGTATGATGGCTTTCGTTTTGTCTGTTTCTAGGATAAACGGTAGGGCGTTTATTGCCTCTATCATTACTTTTTGTGCTAGATTGAGGTCTGTGGCGTAGTCAACCTGTACTTCTGTATCAAGTCTTACTATTTCTTCTGCACTATATGTTTTGATTGGTCTGCTGATTAGTGTCATGTTTGGTAATACAACCTGTCTTAGATCTAGCGTTCTGATGATGGTGTTTCTGATGGTTATCTCTTCTATTCTTCCAAAAAAGGTTTCGTTACTTTCGTTGATCTCTATCACATCGCCTATTTTGATCTGTTTGGTTGCTAATATCATGATTCCTGCTATCATGTTGCCCAAGGTTTCTTTGAATGCTAGTCATACTCCAAACGAGACTCCTCATAAGATAAGTCATACGTCGAATCCCAGTACTTGGAAACCAATAAAAAACGAAAATATCAAAAGTGTGTAAAAGACTATGTCGCTTACTAAGTTAGCTATTTTTTCGTTGTTGCTATCATTGCCTAAGTAATGGTGGCTACTTAACTTTGCTTTCACAATCTTTGCTATTTTTTTTGATATGTACAAGAGGAGCATAAATACAACGATTGCACTTATTATCTTGAAGATGACTGTCACAACTGGATTCTCTATTAGTGATTCGTTTGTTGTATGTAATGTCTCAGCTAGATTTGCATTAGCGTTTTGGCTTGTGTTTAAGATCGGCTTACTGGTATTTTGTATTGCGTTTGGAGTAGTGCTGTTTTGCATTGTTCCAACTCTTTCATAAATAGTTCTTTCCTCTATATTCTATGGGTTTGGTCTATGTCTTGTTATTTTTCTTGAGTTTTATATGGTTGCTTCCCTTATGATTGCTGAGAAATGTTATATGGTAGGTGGGAATTGAATGCTATTGAAAATAATTCCTCTTTCCCTACGGTTGATGGGGTTTTTTTAATTTATTGTATATCTATTATGGAGTCTAGGAAAATTGATACACCTTCAGTCAGTGTATGATGAGAATCGGCTTCTACAAGAAGACTTGTTGCTTTTGTTATTCCCCTGATCACCGTTTTGGTGTTAGGTGTTGTGATTGGTCTTAACTTTACCAACATTGTCGAGTTTCTCACGGGGAATACTTCTGAGGAGACAACCACAGATGATCAGTACTATATTGGCAAGGAGCTTACTGTTACTGGTTTGCTAGAGAAGTGAAATGATTACAGAAAATATACTCATACTATTGTTACTCAGGATCATGACACACTTTGACTTAAGAGTTCTTCGATTAACTTAGTATTGTATGAGGGTTGGGCGAGTATACGTGGTACGATAGAGGAGTACTATGATGGCATGTATGTTTTGGAGGTAGATTCAGCTACTGAGGCCTTGGGTGTAGGCATACTCAATACTGGTGACATGGCCAGTGGTGATATGGCTAGTGGTGATATTGTTGATGTTTCGTTGGATCCTTCTGAATTATATTTTGCTGAAGCTGGTTTGTTGTTTGATGTGAGCGACTCTTGGTCATATAAAGCCAGTTTGGTGGGTGATGATAGTATTCAACTATCCCCTCTTACTAGTACAGATCCTACTCTTATGATTAATTATTTTAAGTGTAATGCTAGAGACCCTAATCGTAATTGTGCAGCTTTATCTAAGCAATTTTCTCAGTCTGCTGAATATACTGTAACATCTGCAAATGGAGACACTTATTATAAGTTACCTGAGATTGATAGATGGTTTGTTTCTAATCCTGGTTTGTTTGGGTATTTTGTTAATGGTGCAAAGGTAGACAAAATAGAGTGACTGATCAGATATATTGTTTTGCCCAACAGAAATTATGTTGCAGATAAGGTCATGCCTTTTGCTAGTAAACTATGCTCGACTCTTGATCATACAATGACTATTATTGATAAATTTGAGACTGTTGCAAAAGATGGATCTTTGTTAACCTCGATTTGGTGATCGGATGTGGATAATAATACTCTTTTGTGTACCTTGCGTATTGATCTATCTACTGATTTGTGAGCTGAACTTGTTTCTTTGTCTGTTGAGTGATCTGCAGTTGATGTAACGAAAGGGGTGGAAGACTCGAAAGGTGATATATGAGCTGATGATGCTCTTCTTGATCCTAAAACTTATAATGGTGAGCAATTTCCTATTAACAAGGATTCGCCTTATATTTTTAGTTCTTCTAGGGGGCATAGCATCGTTTTCCCTTCAAAAAATATTAGTTTTGCGGTGGGTACTGATAGTGCTGACGTTTCTCTTGATGGCGTTACGTGTTATAGTCATATCAATGTTACTTCTTATGCTGAAGAATCAGAGCTGGATACTGATCCTGCAGTACAAATCTTTGAGTGTACTGTCCGTGATAGTGTTAAGAGTTTTTGAGATTATCGCTATATCGAATCGGGAGATGGGAAGGAGTTCCTTGTTATAGCAGTCAATCCCGCTTGGAAGCTGTTTGCTGATAATGTCGAAATTAAGTAGCTGTGCTTATTCTTTCTCTTTGCTTGTCTTAGTGTGGAAATAATATGAGGAAGTCTTCTGGCGTTGGGCTCGTTACGCTTATTGTTCTTTCTTGTATGGAATCAAAAAAACTATAGGTGTGTGCATGTAGTAGTTGTCTGTTTATTTTGTAGTTTTTGTATAAAAGGCGTGCTGTTGCGTTTTTCCCATAATCAATATCTCCCAGTACTGGGTATCCATGATGAGCAAGGTGAGCTCTGATTTGGTGCATTCTTCAAGTATGCAAGGATACTTCTAGTAAACTAATATTTCCCAAGAATTTGTCTTTGTGATGTTGTTTTGTGATGAATGATGTATGTGCTTCTACTCATTTATATTTATTGACGAATGTTTGTCATCTTCCTGTTTTTTTATTGAATCCAACAAATAGCGGATCGGTAATATCTCACTGAATTGGCGTTTTCCCCTCTACTATCGTTAGGTATTTTTTGTTTACCTTCCTTTCCCTAATTAATTGGTTCAATAATTGTAAGGCAGGGTAGGTCTTGGCTGCTATCATCACTCATGATGTTGTTTTGTCTAGCCTGTAACAAAATGAAGGTGAGAATGTGCTGCTTTGGTATGCTGTTGTGTAAATTTGTAGCATATCATGAAGACTTATGTCTTTTTCGTGTTTGTTCCCTGGGTGAACTACTATATGGGGAGGTTTGTTTCGTCCTATTCGTTGATCATCTTCATAGAGTATATATGTTTGGATATCTCTTGGGTTTATTGCTTTTTTTTTCTCTTGTTTTGATGTAGTGAACTTGTAGAGATCGCTGTCTTGTATATGAAAACTGATGACATCTTTTTCTTGTAAACTACTACTTTCCTGTGCCTTTTTTCCATTGACGCGAACAACTCCTTTTCTGATTCGTGAAAAAATATCACTTAAACTTATTTCTCTTTGTTCTTTGAAATATTTTCTTAGGAATCTATCGAATCTTTGATGGGCTGCACTTTTGTCGATTACTATGTTTTTGATCATACATTTGATGAATCATGAAATTGTCTTTATAGTACTGTACTGTCTTTAAAAGGCTATAGAATTTAGTTTGATTTTTTATTGTAAAAACCTCTCCTGGAGAGAGGTTTTTTTGTTGATCTGGGACTTGTTTTCATGTATTGTTGTGTTTGGATACTTTTTTAGGGAAGATAGACATACTGAAGTTGTCCTTCTCCTGGTGTGTATTGGCAGTTTTCGTTTTCTGCTGTTTCGGTTATTTTTTCACATAATCTACTTTGGATATCTTCGTATGTTGATTCTATTCCTAAGCATCAACCGTCACTTAAGAAGTTTGCTGCTCATGCTTGTTCAACTGCAGCTACGATAGCAAATGAACCGTTTGGGTTACTGTTTTTGATGATAGGGGTAAAATAATACTGTCATGCTGTGCCTTCGCATCATACGATAGTTAGATTCTTCGGATCTTTTGGTACACTTTTGAGATAGGGTGCAAGAGCATCCTTGATGAGGTCAAGCGATACAGGTGTTGGATCAGTTGCTTCTGCCTGTGTGGGTAACTTGCCGTTGTCTAGTTCGTAGGTAGATATAGCACTCCCTACTTGATTGAGGTCAGCTTTTCTTGCTGTGTCTCTTGCTCTTTCTTGTACTCCAACGAGTCTAGGTATCAATGCTGCTGCGAGGATACCAACAATGACGATCACGATGAGCATCTCTATAAGAGTAAATCCTTTTTTAGTGTTCATAGGAGATGGGCGAGTAATAAAAAGTTTATTTCAGTATGGCTATCGTCTCTACATGGTAGGTTTGAGGGAAAAGATCTACCGTTTGGAGGCTAGTTATTTTAAACCCTTGTTTGTGGAGTTCGTGTAGGTCCCTGGCTAGAGTGACTGGATTGCATGAAATATATAGTAAGGTGTAGTCGAGAGTTAGTTTGAGTCATGACAAAAAGTTGATGACTTTTTTATGTAATCACGCTCTTGGTGGGTCAACGACAATGGTTTTAATGGTCTCGCGTACTGAACGTATGTGCTCGTCTTTATATAGTAGTTCTTCAGCTTTTCAAGCGGTAAAGTAGACTTTGTCTTCTAGTTTATTGATATATGCGTTATGCTTTGCATCCTCAATTGCTCATTGCATAAGTTCTATCCCGATGACGTAATCCGCCATTCCTTGTTTCAGTAGTGAGAGGCCAATGCTACCGGTTCCGCAATACAGATCGAGAAGTGTTCACTTTTGTGATGGCATATACTGTGTAACCTTCTGAAGTAATCATTCTGCAGCTTTTGTGTTTGTTTGAAAAAAAGATGTGGGTGATATTTTGCATATTATCTTGATTGCTTCTTTTTTGTTATGTTCTTTTTTCTTTACTTTTATTTCTTTTGCACTGCCTTGTTCAATAATCATCATATTCTGTTCTTCTGTTTTGTGTATGTTATCTTCTGATGTCATGTTTAATTCTTCATAGATATGCCCTTCTCACCGTATTACTATGTTTGGACTGTCATAAGGGATTGCCTCTCCTAGACCGTTATTGCGTGTTGTTACTAATGTTGTTACTGTTTTTGTGAGATATTCGTTATGTTGTAGTGTGTGTAGCATGGTTTGTCGTATATTTTCTTCTGTATCTCACCAGTTTTTGTCTGCATATACTATATTTATCAGTATTTGTCCTGTGTTTATTCCTTCTCTGATTACTAAATGTCTGAGTGTGCCCGTGTGGTCTTTTTGGTTGTATGCTTTTATTCAACCGTTTTCTATGACCTTTTTTGTTGATTGAAATACTTCATTTGCTTTTTTACTGATGATATAACATGATTGGATGTCAGTAATTGCTTCAAAAGACCCTGTTTCGTGAAATCATACTGTGTTTTCTCCTTGTGGGTTTATTCCGAAACTCAATTCTACTTTATTTCTGTAGTGGAAGGGTTCTGGAGCTGCAGCTATTGGTGTAATATAGGTGTTTCTTAGAAGTTGTGGATATAATCTAAAGCTGTCAAAAACAATGCTCTCTTTGATTTCTAATTGTTTGGTATAGGGTATAACTTGTCGTTTGCATCCTCAACAACCTTTTTGTCCTTGTTGGAGTGGGTTCACATAGTGTGGACATGGTGGGTCTTGTATTGCAATATCATCTTTGTCATACGACTTGGTACATAATAATTCGGTAATGAAAAAATCTTTCTTTTTTTGAAGGACAGCAACATCGACGATCGAATTGGGCAATACATTACCTTTGATAAGCATTTTTTTCCCGCTACTAAGTGTTGCTAATCCCATGCCTTTGAAAATAATCTTTTGTACTAGTATGTCGTGAAATATCTGTCTTTGCATGAATTTCCAATATATAATTGTGTGGTTATGATGCTTCTCCTGTGCTTGTATTAACGATGACAGTATCTCCTTCGTTTTTATGTAATGGGACTTGTATTTCCATTCCCGTTTCTAGTGTTGCTGTTTTTTTCCCTGCTTGTGCTCTATCTCCCTTGATGCCAGGCATAGTCTGTCTAATAATGTATTCTACCGTTGTAGGCAAAATTACTCCAATAACATTATCTTGGTATATCATGAGGTATACATCGAGGTTTTCTTTTAAATAGCCCGCTACATCCTCTACATCGTCTGGTCCTAACTCGTGAATCTCTCCACTGTCATTGATCATGAATGAATACTGTTCACCAGCATTGTAAAGAAATATTGCTGATTTTGTTTGTACTTCTGCTTGTTCTAAAATCGTACCAGCATTATATGTTACTATTTTTGTTTTCCCTGTTGTAATCCCTTTTACTTTGAAACTGTAGGTTGCACCTTGCCTACCCATGTGAGTATGTGACGTGTCTGTCACTCTGTAGAGCTGATCATCGAGATTAAGTATTGTTCCTTTTTTGACATCTGAAGTATCTATTTTCATTTTTTTTTTGGAAAATAAAAAACGTTGTTGTCTTGACTCTAGTTATTTTTGTTTTCTTCTCAAGGGGAGGTGTGTCTATAGTAGGAATGCTCTTGTTACTACACGCACAATCGCGTACGAAAAGGTAATGATGATTATTCAGAGTATGGCCTTACTGATTGCATCTTTGGCTTTGGATATGTTGTTGTCATTGAATACGGCAGTGGCGTATATGTACCCAGCATATATAATCATTACTCATCCTATTAGTATTCCTAGTTGTGAAATAAACCTTATCAGATAGACGAGGTAGTCTAGTATGGTGTCTCGTGTAAAGACTCCCGTGGCAAATGCTGTCCCAATATCTGTATTTTTTTCTGCTTGTGCATTATATCTATCGATTACCGCTCCTCATTGTGATCATATATCTTGCACAATTGTTCCTATTTCTGATGGTTTTTCGCTTTCGGGAATAATCAAGAAATCGTTTGCCTGAGCATGGGCAGTATGGGATCGTGATAGTATATATGCTGAACATAACAGTATGAGGTATCTCATGGTAGTGTAGGCAATAAATTTTTTTCATTATATCGTTGTAAGTTTGGTTTGTCCAAGATTGACATACTTCTTTGTGTTACCAATGTAATTCTGTTTTTATTCGATGTGCAATTCATGTTGCTGCGACTTCCTTTATTAGGCCTGAATGTCATAGTCAATAATATGCGTCAAAGTGTATGTTTTTTCCGTAGTTGTATATTTGGAGTGTTTCGTAGAATTTCTTAGATCTTCCGTATCGAATGACGTCGTCGGATGTGCCGTGTCCAATAAAAACATTGCTGTCTTTAAGTACCTCTGGTTGTAACATGGGTGTTAATCATAGTTTGTCATGCAAGTGGAGTAATCGATCTGAGTCTTCTATCCCTCTGTATAGTTGTTCGTATCAGTCTTTTATTATTCCGAAGAATCTTTTATTATCTTCTTCTGGGTGTCAACATTGATTATAGTCAGCACTGTTTAATTGAGGTGCTATGAGTGCTATGGTGTCAATTGTTTGTTCGAATTTTGGAAGCATTGCTGCAACCCGCCCACCGAAACTATGTCCAATAATTATGTATTTTTGATGTTCAGTAAATTTGTATGTTTTTTGCTCGTGTATAGCTGTGTATGTTTTCCCCGATTTAATGTTTGTATAGGTGTCTTGAATGGTTTGGATACAGTTTTGTGGTGTAAATCTTTTTGAGCTTCTTGCGTAACCATAGTAATCTGGTATGATGCTGTTGATGTTTTTTGCTAGAAGCGTTTCTGCCAGTGTATCTTTCCCTCATGACATGCTTGGCACTCCACGAGCAATGATTGCACATACTGTATTTCACTCTTTATAATAATAGTCACCAACGATATCGTCATATCTTATTGTTTCCATGCAATTGTCTAGTAAAACCATAAATTGTATTGTCGCTGTTCTCTGTTGATTATAATCCTACGAATTTGTTTTTTATTATTCCTTGTGTCACTTTGCCGATGCTTAACATGAGTTGATCTACGGACAATAGATAATATTTCCCTTCTTGTAATACTTGTTGTTGTGATCATAATTCTTCAATGTTGATATTTTCTTTTTGTGTGTAACGTTGTGCCTGTTCTGCTGTGAGTGATATTATGTTATATTTTGCACGTTTTCATACAGTACATGCTAGTCCATGAAGTGGTTTAAGTCAGTCATTTGTTTTTTTGTAGATAGCGATACCTATTTTTTCTATTACGGCTTTTTGTAGCGTTTCGATCGCTTTTTGTGATGTTAGGAATATGTGTTGAGTTGTTTCTACTGCTATTTCTCGCTCTGTGAGCTGTATTCCCCATTGTTCTTGCAATAGGGTCTTAATAGTTGTTTGTAGTCTTTTGTTTGTTGTGATGGCGTCTGTCGAAAACGTTTCTGTTTTGCCATGGACTGTTTGAATACTTTTTGTTTTGCGAATTTTTGCAACAAAGAATCATCATGTGTGCTGTTTGTGAGGCCGACATCTCATGCATTTTTGTGCTTCATTATCATTGAGTCACCTTTTTGTTGCTATTCCTGGGCTTTTGTTGGTGAGGGTGATTGTCTCTAGCTCACAGCAATAGCCGTATTCTTTGAGCAATTTTTTGATATTATGTTCGTTTTCTTGTTCATTGATTGTGCAGGTGGAGTAGACTATTGATCACCATACTTTACACGCCTTTAGTGCTGATATGAGTAGTTGGTACTGTGTATTGGCTATTGTTTTGATGGCTTGTGGATTTCGAAACTTGAGACTTTCTGAAGACCTGAAGCTTGTTCCTTCGCCGCTACATGGTGCGTCTAATAGTATTGAATCGAAAGTCTCTGGTAAAGCCTTCCCAAAACTGTAGCCGTTGATCTTACTAACTACTGTATTATACAATCCTGACCTGTTGATGTTTGCCTGTAGAGCCTGTAACCTTTTTGCATTGATGTCATTTGACCGTATACATCCTATAGCTTCAGGGTATTGTGCGATCATCTTGTCTGCTAGTTGAATTGTTTTGCCCCCTGGTGCGGCACACATATCTAGAACAAGAGCGTTGGGAACAACGTCGACAAAGTTTGCTGGTATAGAGGCCGCTACTTCTTGTGTGTAAAAGTATCATGCCTGGTGCAAATATGTTGACCCTAGTGCTATATTGAGGTCTTCTCTATCGATATAGAAGCTTGAGCTTAGCTCTGTAAATGATGTTGCTGTTAGTTTCCGTCCTTTGTTCTTTACGTAGTGTACAAAGTCTTTACTACTAAGACGAGATTGGATTACGTTGACGCTTTTTTTTAAGGGTTTGTGTAGATGTTCTTTGAAATCTTCCCGTTCTTGTTCAGATTCCAACAATGGTCTGATGTGTTTTTTGTAGTTATCAAAGGACATGTTCACTTTATGTTAGAAAAAACTAAGCATATCTTGCTATAGTGTTTGTTTTCTTGTTTACAATAATAATTTTTTGCTGATGACATGTCGTTTATCTTTTTTCTTAGTGTGGTAGTGCATTCTTACTTTGCCAAAACTTTTCTTGCAAGTTGAGATTTAGTGCTTATAATTCCTTTCAATAAAGCTCCGCCTCAGCGGAGCTTTCTCATTGCTTGCAAGTGTTTTGTAAAACACTACAAGTATTTTTGGTGTAGCTTTATTCCTTTGCGATCATATCTATGAAATTAGACGCAAAATCGATTCAAACAGCCATTATGCAACTGGTTGAGGATTATAAATTTGATCCTTATCAAGTTATTGAGGTTGTGAAGCTGGGCATCAGGTCTGGCTTTAAAAAAGACTTTTCTGAGTTTAGAAAGGCCCTTATACAGGTCAACATTACTGATGACGGTGGTGTTAAAATCTATAGAGAGTATGAAGTTGTTGATACTGTTGAAGATGAGGATAAACAAATGTCCCTCAAGGACGCCAAAAAGATTAGAAAGGATGTTGAAGTGGGAGAGAGTATCCTGCTAGATGTAACGCCAGAACACATGGAGTTGTCTAGAATTGCTGCTCAGGCTGCAGCTCAAACGGTTAAACAGCATTTGAAGGTGCTTGAAAGAGAAAGATTTTTTGACAAATTTCAACATAAGCAGGGTGAGCTTTTGAGAGCTAAAGTGACGAGATCTACGGTTGACAGTGTTGTTTTGGATGTAGAGTGAACTGCGGTTGTTTTGCCTCCAGAGTGACAGATTCCCAATAGAATGTATCATCCTGGTGAAGATATTTTTGTTCTCTTGAAGCAGATTTCAAAATGAGCAGGTTGAGTTGTTTTGGATATTACTCAATCATCGGCTGATTATATTGAAGCAATTTTGAGAAAACTTGTTCCTGAATTAGAAGAAGGAAGTGTTGAAATAGTGAAAATCGCTAGAAAGGCTGGTAAAAGATGCAAAATTTTGGTTAAAACACATGACGAAAGGATTGATCCTGTTGGGGTGATGGTTGGCCATAGGGGAGATAGAATTAACACTGTTCTTTCTTTGCTTGATGGTGAAAAAATAGATTATATCGAAGATAAGGGTAGCGAAGAAGAGTTGGTTGCTGACTCATTGAAGCCTGCCAGAGTCAATAAGGTAGAACTTGAAAACTCTAGGGCTACGGTCCATTTGGATGATGACCAAAAGGGACTTGCTATAGGAAGAGAGGCGGTCAACATTAAACTTGCCTCACAGTTGAGTGGTTATAGTATTGATCTTGTTTAGAAGGTCTTTTTTTGCTGCTCTCACTTTTTAATTGTGGCTGTAGATTCTAAAGAGTGTTTGTTGTTTTAGTGCGTGAGTATTCTATGGATAGCAAAGTTTTGGCTGATCTCCTGTTCCCTGATGTGACTGATACTGTGTCTGATATTGTTTCTCGTTTTCCTAGGCGTTCTCCTTGACAGTTTGTTACTCGTTTTGCTCCTAGTCCAACTGGTTTTTTGCATTTATGATCTTTGTTGTCTGCATTGATACCGTGGTTGCTTGCAAAGCAGGAAAAGGGTATCTTTATGTTGAGAATAGAGGATACTGATCAGGATAGGAAAATTGATAATGGTATATCTATTATGAGTGAATGATTGCGTGAGTTTGGTATCGAACCAGATGAGGGGCGTATCAATGAAACTGAAGATAGAGGTGCATATGGTCCTTATTTACAGTCTGAAAGACTTCCCTTTTACCATGCTTTTTTGAAACATCTTGTATCTCTTTGATTTGCATATCCTTGCTGGATGACTCCCGAGGAGATTGAAGGTGTGAGAGAGTCACAAAAAGTGTCGAAACAAGTTCCTGGCATTTATGGGAATTATGCTTTGTGGAGAAATGCTGCTGATGAGGATGTGCTGGCTAAAGTGAAGGGTGGAGAACCTTATGTGATTAGATTAAAGTCACCTGGTAAATATGGGAATAAGAGGCTCTATTCTGATGTTATTAGAGGTTCAGTACAGATGCAAGAACACTTTATGGATACAGTATTACTCAAATCTGACTCTTTTCCCACTTATCACCTCGCTCACTTAGTGGATGATTATCTCATGGGAACTACTCATGTGATTAGGGCTGAAGAACGACTTGCTTCTCTACCACTTCATGTTCAACTTTTTGAACTTTTTGGTTTCCCGACACCTTTTTACGCACACCTTGCACAGCTTTTGAAGCTTGATGATGGGAAAAAGAGAAAACTTTCTAAAAGAAAAGATAAAGAAGCTGATGTAAAATGATTATTGGCTAGTTGATTTGCCTATCAGGGCCTTTTGGAATATTTAATGACGATTGTTTCTCCGGATTATGAACAGTGGCAACAAAGTCATCCTGATGATCATTTTTCTGCTCATCAGGTAGTATTGCCAGATTTGAACAGATCGGGTGCTTTGGTTGATCTCCTGAAAATGGAACAAATTAATAGGGAGTACCTGGCTAGGTTGACTAATGAAGCTCTGTATAATCTTTGTGTGGCGTGGGTTGCTGCTACTAGGTTAGAGAGACATGCTATTGTTGATCGTGGTGGAGATGTGAGTACACTTATGAGTGACTCTGATTTGTTTGCATTTGATCGTATGTTGCAAGGCGATAGAGAGTATATCCTGGCTGCGATGAGTATTGAGCGTCATACGGAAAAAGATCCTAAAAGATATATTCGTATTTCTGATGTTTATGATCAGATTAAGTTTTTTGATGATGAGTTTTTTGTTCATCTTGACTATCCTTCCGTATCGAGTGTTTTGAGCTCTGAGGACATATCACAATTTTTGACTGGTTATGCTAAGGTCTTGGATTTGCAACAGGACGTTGTTGCTCGGTTCGATCATCTTAAGGGTTTTGGTTGAGGATTGGGTTACGCAGCGACAAATGCTCAATTTAAAGAGTGATGATATAGGGGTAAAGTTGGTGACTTAGCTATGCTGTTGAGAATAGTACTTTGTAAAGCCGAAAGGACTCCTGATCTTTTTAGTGTGATGCAAGTCATGTGAAGAGAGAGGGTTTTGCGTAGATTTGAACAATTTTTGTCTATTGTATAGTTTACCCCATTGGAGTTGTTGTATGGATTCTTTTGTTGAAGGAGATACGCTTGTGTGTGATCTTCCTTCCTCTAATCCCTTTTTGTTAGCTACCTATAACTTTCGCCTTTTTTCTGTACTTTCTTTGTGGTGGCAAGCTTTGCGTTCGCATGATCGCAGTGTTGATTCGGAATGATGGCAGTCTGCGGTTACGTTTCCTTTTTATGACGGTCGTGATGTTGATCTTGATTGACTTAGTTGCGGTGTGGACTCGTGTGTGGGCTGTTCAATTACTTGGTAATACTAGCTTTGGGACGCATAGGTTATATTGCCAAAAAGATGTGGCTGACTGTGGCTTGGCAGTTATTAATAATGCTTGCAGTATGTTGTGAGTGTGCATACCTGTCGATGCTTTTACTACTCTACAAGACAAGGTAGGTTATGAGCCGGGAGTAGGAATATTGACTGGATGCCATGGTGAGTTGTTCGTTGATTACAATCATCTTTGTGAACTGACTATGTAGTATCTTGGTAATTTTGACCTGTTTGATGATTTTTTTCTCCTCTACAAGAGCTGAGCAAGGTACATATTCATGTTATTAAGAGTATTTCTGATGAACCTCATTATGTTATTGTTTGTGCTAGACTTATTGATGAGTTTGGGTTTTCTTATTATGTTGTAGTGAATGCAGGGTTGCCTTTGATGAGTAGCAGTGAAATGTGTGTGTATTGCAAATCTGAGAGTGTCCCTCTTGTGCAGGGGCCCCATGAGTGCCAAATTCATATTATTTCTGAGTTTTTGCTTGAAAGAATAGATTTGGGTGTTGGGATTAGTATTAGGGGAAAAACAACTTTAATTATTGCGAGCTATATATCTTACATTTTTCGGTTCCATTTTTCGTTTCTTGTATTGATCGTGATGTGTCTATTTTTGAGCTTATGTCGTATGATGTGATCATAGTAATGGTGTTTTGCTCTTTTCGCCGTATGAGTCTTTGATGTATTGCGTCTATGTCTTTGCTGTTTAGGCGTTTCCCGTAAGGAGGATTGGTGATGATGTGTGATTTTTTTGCTTCTCATCTCAGCATATCTTGGTGTTTTCGTGTAATCATACGTCATACTCCCGCATTATCTGCGTTGTCTTTGGCTTTTTGTAATACATCTTTATCAATATCTCGTCATTGTATCGATGTGCTTGGTATTTGCTGTTCTTTTTTTGCTTTTGTTATTATATTGTTCCAGATCGATCTATCAAAACTTGGAAAGTGCTGAAAATCAAATGTTCTTTGTAGTCATGGTGCTTTATGACTTGCTATGAGGGCTGCTTCTATTGCTATTGTTCCTGATCAACAACACGGATCGAGGAGTGGAGTACTACGGTTTCGTTTACTGTATAACATCATTGCTGCTGCTATATTTTCTTTAAGAGGTGCTTCTCCAATGCCTGTTTTGTATCATCTTTTGTATAATGCGTCTCCTGAGGTATTGATGTATATGGAGAGATGATCTTTGTTTAGTGTGCACAAAACTTCTATAGCTTTCTGTTTTTCATTGATTTCTCGTTGCTTATGATGTGATCCTGTTAGCCCTACTATCACTGCTTTATGTGCTACTGATTGTATGACTTTGTTTGCTTGTAGTTTACTTTCGTGCGTTTGTACTGTTATAACGATGGGAGTTTGTATGGGTATGTAGTGGTTTCGAGTAATGCGTTCTAGTGCATGGAATAGCGTGTCAAAGTCTGTGCATTGATGGAGATATCATAGTTGTTGAAAAACCTTGTTGGCTGTGCGTGATCGTAGGTTGAGAGACATCATTGCTTCTGTGTCTCCATCAATATAGGTACCACTTTTGAAGGTATGGTGGGTGCGATGTCATAGTGCTGTGACTTCTTGAGCAAGTACTGTTCCAAGTCAGGGTGCTGTTGTGACAAGCAGTTGCACTGGTTTATGTTATAGGTAGTAAACTATACTTTTGGGTTATAGTCAGATTGCTCTTTTTGTCAAAGCTCTTGTGTTATACGTCTTAGTCGGCTTGTGATTGCATTCCAGTCTTTTGGTTTTAACTCTTTATGTTCTTTGATGATTTCTTCTAATCTTGTGGTTAAGTTTATGGCTTGCCCTATGTATACTGGTATTGTTTGTCCAGCTAGTTGTTCTAGTGCCATGAGTGTACTTCGTAATCTTCATATCGATCCCCTATGTGCATGCTTGTAAAATTCCATATTTGGTATTGCGTTAATATGCATTGGTACTATGGGTATCTTGTGTTTATATGCCAATTTTGGTCGAGTTCGGCTCCATCTTCCGTCTTGCACATTCCCTTTTCCATCTGTATGAGAATAATCTCCAGAAGGAAAGACGAGTGTATAAGCATGTTCGTTTTTTGCTTTTTCTATCTGTTGGTCTAGTGTTTCTTCGTTTGCTTTTTTCCCTTTTCTTTGTCGTGTGTTTATGGGTATTAGTCGTTGTGAAAAGTTTGGGTCTAATAACAAGTTTTTACTAGCTCCTACTGCATATATGGGGCTTTCCGTCTTATTGACTGTGTGTAGCACATAGAGGGCAACAAGTGTATCTGGTATTCCTGATGGGTGATTTGCCATGATAATACACCCATTTTTTGGTAAGTTTTCTTGTCATTGTATTTGTGCATTTATTCCTAGCTTTTGGTATGTTTCTACTATTCTTGCTAGACCGTTCCCTGGTGTTGTATCTATAAACGTATTGGCAAAAAACTGCAGTCATGGTACTTGTGTAGCAAGTATTGCCGATAGTTTCTGTCCTCGCCTATATTCTAGTGTTTTTCCCACTCGGCTTGGTAGCAGATCATATTGTCTATTGTTGTTTACGATTTCTGCTATTAATGTTTCTACGTTTCCCATTGCTTATTTTTAATTAATTATTGCTGTATATCTTACCGATATTTTGTCAATACTCAACAAGATCTTGCAAATCTCTTTTGGATAACTGTCTTTAAAGAGTATTTTTTGTTTTTGCATTATGTATGTCAGTTACTATTGAGGAGTCTTGGCTTCATAAGCTTCGTGATGAGTTTGGTAGAGATTACTTCCAAGAACTAATTTCTTTTCTTAAAAAAGAAAGATCTGAATGACATACCATTTATCCTCCAGGATCTTTGATCTTTCACGCTTTCTCTTTGACTCCTTTTGAGGCTGTGAGGGTTGTGGTTCTGTGACAAGACCCCTATCATGGTGTGGGTCAGGCTATGTGATTGTGTTTTTCTGTTCCTTCTTGAATTGCTAAACCCCCTAGTCTGGTCAATATATTTAAAGAAATGTCTGATGACTTAGGAGTGCCGATGCCTCAATGTGGCGATTTAACGCATCGAGCAAAACAGTGAGTTTTTCTTTTAAATACCATTTTGACTGTTAGGGCAGGCCAGGCTGCGTCTCATCGTGGAAAAGGGCGAGAGACTTTTACTGATACGGTTATACGTACTCTTTCTGCAGATAAACAGTGACTAGTTTTTTTGTTGTGGTGACAATTTGCCCAAAGTAAGAAAATACTTATTGATTCTACTAAACATACTGTTTTGACGGCAGCTCATCCTTCTCCTCTTTCTGCTTACAATGGCTGGTTTGGTTGTAAGCATTTTTCTCAAACTAATACCGCTCTTTCTGTGTATGGCATTGCCCCTATTGACTGGTGTTTACCCTAAAGTTTTTTTGTACATCGAAAAAACAAGGTTTTATTGCCTTGTTTTTCGATGTTTCTTGCTGTGTGTTACTGGCTGACGGTTTCGTTACTTGGTAGCACATTGTCTTGTGTTGGAGGTGGCGGAACTGGATTTGGTGCTGGCTGTATTTCTGTTTTTATGATATCATCATTGTTATCATTACTTCATGATTTTGAAGCTATTTCCTCTACGATACGGTTTGTTTCTTCTATTTCTTTTTTTATGTCGTTAAGTTTTTCTGTCAAGTCAGCGTATAATTGTTGCTGTGTTGTACTTGTACATCCGAGAAACTGCTGAACTCTTTCTGGTTGCTGTTGTGATAGATATATTATTCCTGCAATACCTGCGTATCATACTAATATGAGTGTTATCAAAAATGTTCGAAGCACTTTTTTCATGGTGTATTGTTACTTATTAGTTAAAAACGGTTTCGTGATCATAGTAACTTTGCTTTATTATGTAAAGCCTATCGTATTAAAGTATTTTTGTTCTTTTGTTTTATTGAGTTTTGTGTGTTGACATTATCACATCTCTATCTTTTGTAGTATGCTTGCATTCTGTTGGAGGACTCCTAGTATGAGTGGTAACTTTTAGCTTGTTTTTTCTGCTATGGTTTTTCAACTTCCTGCTTTACCGTATTGATACGACGCACTTGAACCAGTTATTGATTCGCAAACGATGCGTATTCATTACGAAAAACATCATCAAGCTTATCTAAATAATCTTAATGCTGTGCTTGCTGGCAGTCCTTATGAATCATGGTCTATAGAAGATTTGCTTTCAAAGCTTGATCAACTTACTGGAAAAATTTATACGACTGTAAGGAATCACTGATGATGATATTATAATCACATGTTGTTTTGGACGTGTATGAGTCCTTGATGAACGCCCGTTAGTACTGAGTTTCAACAGATTTTGGTAGATAACTTTGGTTCTTTGGATCAGTTGAAACAGCTGTTTGCTGATGCCTCACTTTGACAGTTTGGTTCTGGCTGGGCTTGGATAGTTATGACCGAGGACTATGGGCTTGAGATAGTTTCTACTCCCAACCAAGACAGTCCATTGAGTATATGAAAAAGACCTATTTTGGGTTTAGATGTTTGGGAGCATGCTTATTATCTGCAGTATCAAAACAGGAGAGTGGATTATGTTCAAGCATGGTGGGGGATTATTAATCGACAGGAGGTAGAAAATAGGTATAGGAGCTGCTTGTAGAGAGATGCTTTCTCTTTTTTCTTCCTTTTTTATTTTTGTGTTTTGTTTTGTGCGTAGAGTTCGCGACTAACTCTAGAAAGGTACTGGGTTATGCTGGAGAGGATCTTGTACGTCAATACTATCTCTCACACTGATATGTTCATATAGTCTCCAATTACACGATTCGTTGATGAGAACTTGATCTTGTTTTTGTTCATTGATTGACTGTTATTTTCGTAGAGGTGAAAGTCATCAATTTTGTGGACGATATTCATGATTATGTTACTGCCAAAAAGTTGTATTACCTTAACAAAACGATAGACTCCTTTTTGCTTTCTTCTTGTGGAGGCCAATATTTTGCTTATGAGAGGCGTTTGGATGTTGCTTTTGTTAGGTGATCTGATATTGTCGAAGTTTTTGAGTCTGTCTCACTTTAGTTTTCGTTGCGGTTTTTTATGAGATATTCAAAGACCTTTTTGGTGTCTGTTATTGCTTTTGTGTTCTTTGTGTTGGGTCTTATTGTTTCTCCTTTATTTTTGCAAACTCATTGATCAATAGTCTCCTTTCCTTCTTCGAGAGAACAGCAATTTTCTGTGTCATGAAACAATACGGAGCTTTGTAATAGTTTGGATTCTATCTTAGCTGTTTTGTGAGAAGATTATTATAATACTGGGAGAATTAATCTTGATCTTATGCATGATCGTGCTCTCAAAGGCTATGTAGATGCTCTAGGTGATCCTTATACTGCTTACTTAGATGGTAATGAATATGCGTATTTGGTTGATGATTTGAGGGGTGAGCAGCATTTTGCATGAATTGGTGCTGTCGTGTATAAAAAAGATACGGTTGTGGTTATTGAAGAGGTTCTCAAAAACTCTCCTGCTGCCTTGGCCTGACTTAGGCCTTTTGATATGATTGTACAAGTTGATGGTGAGTCCGTTGCTGATCTTAGTATTTGAGAAGCGGTTGATAAAATACGTTGAGAAAAAGGATCTACTGTTACTCTATCTTTTTTGAGAAGTGATGATGGTGGCGATGCACAGTTGTTTCAGAAGACTATCGTTAGGTGAGATATTGTAGATGAGTCTGTAGGGATTGACTATTTAGACTATCAAGGTCATCGTTTTTTAATTGTTGAACTTAGTTCTATCGGTGAGGAGACTAATGATTTACTAGTTCGTGATTTGCAGGAAGTTGACTTTTCTTCTATTGACGGCGTTGTTTTAGACCTCAGATGAAATGCTTGATGATTTTTGTTGGCGTGAGTTGATGTTGCTTCTCACTTTATTGCTAAGGGGAATGTCATTGTGTCTACACGTTATCCTTCCTACAAAGATGATCTTTTTAGATCAACCTGATCTGGTCCTTTGGTTACTAAACCTTTGGTTGTGCTTGTTGATTGACTTACCGCTTCTGCAAGTGAGATCATAGCTTTAGCATTACGTGACGTGCGTGGTGTTCCTGTTGTGGGGGAGGAAACTTTTGGGAAGTGAACTATTCAAACTATTCATGAGTTTGATCATGGTTCTTTGAAATATACTGTTGGTTTATGGTTTTCTCCTAATGGGACTCATTTAAGTACTGGTGGTATTATTCCTGATGTCCCTGTTACTTTTAATGTCACGGGCTATATGGACGATCGTATAGATAATCAGTTGCAAGAGGCTCAAGCTGTCTTGTTGAGTATATTGGATTAGTCTTGTAGACTACTATCTTTTTAGTTGTGTGATTGGTTGTTGTATGTCTAGTTTCTCATCATCATCTTGATCGGCGGTTGATATCTTTATCCTTAATAATGATGGTGTTATTGTTCACCAGTTCCCTTGAAGCGACCATAAAAGTTTTGTGCAAATGGCCGAAGACGTTGGGGTTGAGTTGCCAGTTTCGTGTTGCTCTGGTGCATGTTTTGTATGTGCATGTAGGGTGAAAGAAGGTTTGGATTTCATTGATATAGCAAAGCTTTCCGTTCCTCTTGTTGATATTGATGCTGATCAAATCTTGGCCTGTGTTGCTGGTATCAAATCTGCTTGTTTCCGTGATGGTGCGTATCATAAGATTGTCTTACAAAAGATGTTGTAGTTTTTTTTGTTCGGGAAAGAGTTGTATATGTTTGGTTTTGATAGAGATTTTTTGGAAAAACTTGTATCTAGGGATAAAGAATCCTTCAATGTTTTTTATGTTAAAAGTGTGGATGTTTTCTATCGTTATGTGAAGGCTAATTATTTTGTTGCTGATGCTGATGCTCATGATATTATTTCCGACTTTTATGTAAAACTTTGGCATTCTTTGCCTCAATGTGATTTAGATAGTAACTTTCAGGCTTTTGTGTGGGTTATGTTTAAAAACCTTCTTAAGGATTATTTCAAAAAAGCTAAAGGTGCGTCATTCAGTGATATGGATACTGAAGCTACTTTTTTTGAGGATAGTTTGAGCTCTGATGATGATGTGTCTTCCCTTTTTGAAAAGGATTTTCAGTATGATCGTATTCTTTCAGGAATGAAAGAGCTGGATGATATGAGTAGAGAGGTTATTATGTTGAAGTATATGGAGGAACGCAGTACTTCTGATATAGCGATATTGTGTGATTTGACCGAGGAGGTCGTGAGGCAGAGATTATCAAGGGCTTTGAAAAAACTAAAAACCCTCTTGAAATAGAGTTATATAAGGTATCTTTTCGCTTTAGAGTCAAATCAATTTCCTTGTCTAGACAGCTGCTTGTTTCCTTTACCCTCTATATATAGAGGATTTTCCGGTCTTGTCTCCTTTTGTCCTTATGTTAGCAGAAACCTTATATTCTATTGAAATGTTTTGTGTCACCGCTATCATCCCCTTTGTTATACTGTTTTTCTTTTATTTTGTGTATAACGTATCCAATGACAAAAACTGAACTCATCCAAGCATTAGCTACAAAGCTAGGTGTTACAAAGAAATTGGCTGGTGACTTCCTTAACACTTTTGTTGACCTTGTTGTTGCTGAAGTAAAGAAAGGTGGTGAAGTAAGACTTCAAGGTTTCGGAACATTCAAGAAATCTCACAGAGCTGCAAGAACTGGAGTTAATCCACAAAACCCATCTCAAAAGATTAAGATTCCTGCTATGAACGTTCCTACTTTCAAAGCTGGTTCTGAGTTTAAGAAGGCTGTTAGAAAGTAGTCCTTTCTCAACCTTTCTTGTAAAATTAAAACTCTGCCTTGTGCAGGGTTTTTTTGTTTGAAAAAAGACCATGAACAAGTACATTTACCTTGCTTTTTTAGCATTGTCCTTTTCTTATGTTGAATGCTTATATCTTATGAGCTTTTGTCTTGGGTCTGCTTTTGTGATATTTGGTTTTTTACTATAGATTTGCAGATAGGACTATTGTTATGGAGTTGAGAAGGACTCTTAAAGAAACTCAAAAGGATGCTCACCGTTTAGCTCAGGATCTTGAAGAACATCAGCAACAAAATATTATTTTGAGGTCAAAAGTGCAAGAACTTTTTGCTACTAATGATGATTTTTCTAGAGTTGTGTCTGATTTGAGCAGATATTATTATCAGATTAAAAAATGAGCGGAGAAAGCACAAGAGCTTTCAAGTTTTTTGAGAGTTCCTGATCCGGTTATGGAGGAAAAGATTCAACATTATATTGATGATCATACTCTAATTCACAAAAACTTTCTATCAGACGAGTCTAAAAAACAGTTTTTTTAGTGACCTTTGTGGTTTTATCTTTTTGTTTGGTTTTACTTTGTTTTGCTCATGTCTTATAAAGCTGATGTGGTCCCAGTTTTTTCTTCAAGAGACTGATATCAGCGTTTAGTCTCTTCGTATGCTGATTATCATCAACGATTGGATAGTTTTGATCATCAGGAGCGAAAGAGATTTTTGCCTAGAAGTTTGGTGGGGTTTTCTATTGTAGACCTTTGAGCTGGTGATGGTAGAACGTACCGTATTTTTGAGCATTGTTCTTATGCACGTTATGTTGCTTGTGATTTTACTGCTTGATTACTGCGTCAACATCCTGGTTCTGATGTAGAGAAAGTGCTTATGGATTTGTCACAGCCATTTGTCCTAAAGGATAGTGATTTTGATTTAGCATTATCGTTTTTTGTTTTGGAACATTTAGAGGACTTATTATCTTTTTTTAGCGAAGTATATCGTGTTTTGGCTGAACATGGCTTGTATATTTTTACATACTTTCCTCAGAGGCGTCAGTATGTTCATCGTTGAGGTTTTAAAATAGAGACATTTCCTCATACGTATGCAGCTATTGAAAGTGCTGCTACTGATGCATTCTTTTCTTTTCGTTTTCTTTCGTTCCTGGATAATAATCGTGAAGTTGGTAGAGCGTATTGTTTTACTAAGTAGTGTTTCTCTATATGAAAAGATTGTTTTTCCGTTTTGTACAATGTTGGTTGAGATATGTTTGTTCTGCGTATGTTCGTCGTAATAACCCTTTTGTTATAGGTGTGACGGGAAGTGTTGGAAAGTCTACTTGTAGAACTCTTGTTGCACAAACGCTTGTTCAGATTCTTCCTGGTTTGACTGTTTATAGTTCTCCCAAAAACTTTAATGGTGAATTATGATTGTTTTTGTCTGTTATGAAAATCGAATCTTTTAGTCCGTCTTTTTGATCGTTTTTGCTTATATTGTGGAAATCTTTTTTCCTTTTTTTTCGCGATCTTGGTGTTGATGTGTATGTTTTGGAGTATGGCATTGATAGGCCTGGTGAAATGTGAGAACTTGTTGGGGCGATTGCACCGAATGTAGCTATTGTCACTGTAATAGATGCTGTTCATGTTGCGAACTTTACAAATATTGATCATATTGCTGCAGAGAAGTGACTTTTGGTTGCGTCAGCTAAGGAACTCGCTATTTTGAATGTAGACGATGCTCGTGTGGCTGCGATGAGTACAGGAACTGATATTGACACTCTGTGGTATAGTTTTATTGGCTGAGAACGTAGTCAGTTGCGGGTCGACGATTTTCATGTTTCGGTGTTCAATGGTGTTGACAGTTCCTTTACTGCTTGTATGGGCAAAATTCGTTATCCATTACACTTTGATAGATGGAGTCACTATGATGCTGTGTATGTTACTATGGGGTTGGCATTAGCTGATTTTTTAGCACCAAGGTATAAAATACATCCTGTGCCGTTCGATAGCCTTACGTTTCATATGTTACCTTGAAGAGCTACGTTGTTGAGTGGAGTTCGTGATTCTCTTATGTACGACTCGAGTTATAATGCTTCTCCAGAAAGTATGTTGGTTGCATTAAGAGAGGCATGTTATTTGCATAGCACCTATTTTTCTCATTACTTTTTTTGTCTTTTGTTGGGTGAAATGAGAGAGTTGTGAGCTTCTTCGTACCATGAGCACAAACTTTTGCTTGATAGACTGGTGAAAATACCCTATGATACACTGTGTCTTGTTGGTAGTGAATGGTTACAATTTTCTTCTAACCTTGCTAAACTACCTGGTTTTCATGGTGTTTTTGCCTCTTCCCGTAAGGCAGGTGATTGTATTAGAAAGCAGTTAGAGGCTTGAGATACTCCTTACTTTGTTTTTGTGAAGGGTAGTCAAAATACTATTTATCTTGAAGAGGCGATTAAAAAGTTGTTATCTGATCCATCTGATGCTTCATTGTTGGCTAGGCAAGAAGAGTGGTGGTTGAAAAAAAAGGAACTTTATTTTTCTTCTCTTGATGGTATATAGTGAGTGTTTTGTTCGTGTAGGTTCTGAAGAAGTCTATTATAGGGTGTACGGTACTGGTGACGATGTTTTCCTTATCCTTCATGGTTGGTGAGGAAGCTCTGTTTCGTGGCACAAGGTAGCTGAGAGCCTTGCTAATGCTGGTTATTGTGTTTATGTGCCTGACCTTCCCGGTTTTGGTAAGACAACGATGTCTCAACCTTATACTATTGATTGATATGCTCGTTTTGTTCAGTGATTTGTCCAAAATCTTTCTCTTTGATCCCTTTTCTTACTGTGACATTCTAATGGTTGACGTATCGCTATCTATCTCGTTGCACATGGTATGTTGTCTGTAAGGAAGCTTATTTTGAATAATAGTGCTGGTATTGTTTCGGTTCCTTGATTACGTTTGAAACTTTATTTATGTATGGCCTCTTTTTTGAAGTTTTTTTCTTTTTTGCCATGATTTACTTTTTTTAGAAAATGCTTGTATAGATTGGCGTGAGCGTATGACTATTGATCTTTGTGAAAGGGTTTTTTACAGACTACCTTTCGTTCTGTTGTTCATTGTGATATTCGTGCTTTGTTGCCCATGGTTACTATTCCCACCTGTTTGATTTGGTGAGAAAAAGACACTTATACGCCTCTTGAACAGTGACGTGTTATGCATTCTTTTTTGTCCCATGCTTCTTTTGTTCTTTGTTCTTGAGAAAAGCATGGTATTCACTTATCTAATCCTGATCTTTTAGTTTCTCATATTCTTAGCTTTGTTGATGAATAACTTGAATATTTTTACTGTTCTTGCTTTGTTTGTTTATGCTTTTTCTTTTGTTAAGGATTTTTTCTCTTGTTCGTATGTTGTGCAATTGAAGGAGTATAGGTGGCTTAAGTTTCGTGAATATTTTTTTTCTAGGCAGGGAAGGATCTCTTTTGGCGGGGTAAAAGCGTTTGTTAGGTTGTTTTTTGTTCTATCTTATTTTGTCTACGTGTCTGTATTTCCTTCAACTTATATATGATTTCTTCCGTATCTTGGTGTTGGTTTTTTTTGTTTTTGGATTGCTTTTGAGTGACATAGTATTTGGTCTTTTTTTCGTCATGGTTGGAAGTACCCTGTTTTTACTGCTAGGTTTTTGTTACTTCTTATTATTTCTTTTCTTTTGTTTTTTGTTTTTTTGTATTGTGCTTTTGCGTGATGATTACTAATTTATGCTCTTCTTTTGAGTTATTTTTTTATCCCTCTTTTTCTTTTCTTTGCTATTTTTTTGACTAGCCCCCTAGAGGGTTTTCTTCTTATGAGAGTTGTAAAACAAGCTACAGATATTTTATATGGGAAAGAACTAGAAGTGATTGCTATTAGCGGAAGCTACGGAAAATCATCTGTTAAGAACTTTCTTACTGCTATACTTCATACGTATAGACCGAGTGTTTGTACAGAAGGTAATATCAATACTGTGAAGGGCGTAGCTCGTTTTATTCGTGATGTGATTCAAGAGAGAAATGATATTGCATATTTTATTTGTGAGATGTGATGAGACACCCCTTGAGAAATTTCTACTATTGGTTCTATGGTACATCATCGTGTAGGTTTTCTTACTGGTTTAAATAATCAACATTCTGCTTTATATGGCGGACTTCAGGCTGCTATTGCTGCAGAGACTGAAATACTTGAGCAACTTAGTTTGTGTTCTTGAACTTTGTATGTCAATATGGATAGTGAGTATGTGAAGAACCTGTCTTTCCCTTCTTCTATCCATATCGTAGGGTATAGTATTACTGATCCTAGTTGTACTGTTTTTGCAAATATCACTTGATATGTAGATGGTATTCGATCGTTTGACCTTTTGTATCAGGGTGTTCGTTATCATTTTTCTACTGATGTTGCGGGAAGACATAATGTTCTTAATTTGTCATGAGTTGTTGCTTGCTGTCTTGATCTTGGTATGAACGAACAACAGATCTCTCATGTTCTTCCCTCTCTCTCTTCGCATCAAAAAACGCTTCACCGCTTTTTTATCCATTCTAGTTGTTTAATTGATGATAGGTACAATATTAACGTAGATGGAGTTTTTGCTGGTGTTAGATTATTGTCTGATTATGATGTTTTTAGTGTGAGGGTTGTTGTTATCAATGAGATTATAGAATTGGGTAGCGATGCTTCGGAAACACATCGTCGTATTGGTATGAGTTTATCCTCTTCTCATCTTGACTATATATTTTTGACCGGAGCGAATTATGGGTCTTTTATAAGAGACTGATTGATTCAGTGAGGATTTAGCTCTGATAGAATTGTTGATTGTACTTGTGTTGGTTTTGAGAAAAGCTTTTCTTTATTGTATCGTTTGGTTCGTCATTCTTCATCTGTGGTTTTGTTTTTGTGAAGGGAACAGTGATCGTTGAAATTTTTTGATAAACTTTTGGTTTAATTGTGTGTTTATTCTATGTATCGTTTGCAAGAGGTATCGGACGGGGAGTATTGGAATGATTTTGTAGTCCATAACTTTGGTTTCTATAGTTTTCTGAGTAGTTGGGAGTGGTGAGAACTTAATCAGTCTCTTGGGCATGAGGTGTGGAGATTGGCTGTGCTCGATACAACGGATACTTGTGTCTGACTTATACAGTGTATCAAGCATTCTGCAAAGAGGTGAACATACTTGCTTTGTCCTCATTGCCCTTTGATTGTGGGTGATTATTTTTCAATTTTATGATCCCTCAAGAGTTCTTTGATGCAGTTTGCTCGTGCTCATTGAGCTTGGTTTATGAGGATTAATGGTGTTACTGTTAATACCTTTGCTGTTCTTGATAACTATAAACGTTTGGGTCTTGTGTTTGCACCTATTCATGCACATGCGGAAGAAACAAATCTTTTAGATTTGCATGCATCTGAAGATGACATACTTTCTCGTATGAGAAAAACTACTAGGTACCTTATTCTCAGAGCAGTTAAGGAGTGAGTAGTTGTTGAAAGAGACAATACTGTGAAGAGTGTCGAGACATTTATTTGATTGCATCTAGCTCATGCAGCTAGGACTGATGGCAAGCTTCAATACACTCCCTTTTCACCTGATTTTATTAGGGGTTTATTTGCACTTTTCCCTTCTGATGCTATTTCTTGTTTCAATGCTTATTATGGTGGCGTTTTAGAGGCATCTCTTGTTTGTATTATATTTGGTAAAAAGGCGGTTTATTATTTGTGAGTTTCGGATATTAAGCATCCTAAATTTTCTCCTGCCTACTTATGCCAATGGGAAGCTATTAAATATGCAAAGGCTCATGGGTGTGATAGTTATAACTTTTGGTGAGTGTGTCCTGATGATAATCCTAAACACCCTCTTTATGGCCCCAGTCTTTTTAAAAGGTGATTTGGTTGAAAGGATTTGTATCTGACTCATGCACACGATTTGGTATGTTCTTGGAAATATTACTTTACCTATGTGCTGGAGACTCTTAGAAAACGAAAGAGAGGATATTATTATCTTAAACCAGATAAGTAGATTTAGAATATTTTATTTATATGAAAAAGTCGATATTCGCTTCATTTTTAACTACTACTTCGAAAAAACAGGCTTTGTTGGCTTTGTTGTATCTTTTTCAACCATGGAAGCGACTTTATGGTAAGTATTTACCAGATTTTAGGCTTGCTTTCGCTCGTTATATGAGTCCTTCTCTTACTGATAATTCTGTTTTTTGTTTTTATAATGCAAGGTCAGCATTGTATCATGGTCTGTTAGCTTTGGGCGTGAAGATGGGTGACTACGTTGTTGTACAGTGATATACTTGTGTTTCTGTGATTAATGCTATTAAAGCAACAGGAGCGATACCTTTTTATGTAGATATTTCTCTTTACGACTTAAACATGAGTGTTTACAAACTGGCTTCTGCCATAGAACAAAATCCTTTGATAAAAGTTGTTATTGTGCAACATACTTTTTGATTAGTGGCATCATTGGAGGACATTTGTTCTTTGTGTCAAAAACATAAGATTGCGATTATTGAGGATTGTGCACATGCTTTGTGAGCGGTTTATCATGATAAGAAAGTCTGACTTTTTGGTGATATTGCTGTGTTTTCTTTATGAAGAGATAAAGTGGTTTCTAGTGTAAATGGTGGTGTTGCTCTTGTTAATAATAATGCCTATATTCCCTACTTTTCCTCTCTGAATCTCTGATCTGTTTCTTATTTGTTGGTCGCACGCAATCTACTCTATGCTATCTTTTGATATCTTAGTTTTGCACGATATGATTTTTTTTCTTCGTGAAAGGTCTTGTATTATGCTTGTGCTAAGCTGAGACTCTTTCCTTTTGTTGTTTCTTCACAAGAAAAACGTTGTGCAAATCGTGATCTTTCTTTAGCTATGCCTAATGCTTTGGCAGCACTTGCTTTTCATGAATTGGTTCGTGTTGATGAGTATAATTATCATAGGCGTGAGGTAGCATACTATTATAAAAAATTGCTGGGTGAGTCTGTTGTTGTACCTATAAGGTCGGATGTGTATGATGTTTATTTGAGAGTAGTGTATCGTTGTCGTGTTAATAGAGATGCTGTGATGAATCGTATGAAGCAGTCCTCTATCTATCTTGGCGACTGGTATCAGCATGTGGTAGCTCCTTCTGATGTAATTTTTTCAGCAGTAGATTATAAAATTGGTGCTTGCCCCAATGCTGAGCTACTATCTGGTGAAACGCTTAATCTTCCCAACTCTTTCGATACTCATATTGCTACTGTTGACCGTATTGTTTCCTATCTGAACTAGATTTTGTTATTATCGATTGCTTGTTTCAAATCATGTTTCTTCCTTTTTTGTTAATAACTCTCTTTTTGTTCCTTGAGGTATTCATAAGGTCTGTTTTATGATTTTTGCATAGGCTATTATGCTGTCTTTCAGTTCTGATGAACATGTTTTGGGAAAGAGTTTTATTTCTGTGTCTCCTGTAGTTACTTCGATACTTATTGTTGATTTACTTGGTCCTTCTGCTGGGAATGTTATGATTATGTCCTGAGAATGTGGCTCAACATAGTCTTGCATGACATATTTTATTTGTTCTATGCTGAATTGGTTAATTAGGGGTAGTATGGATCTTTCATATATATCTTTTTTCAGCTTATTGCGTTTTCGTTCTTCTGGAAAAGGATACCGTATTGTTTCGTGGGTTTTTTCTTCGGGGTCATGCAAATGCCTGATTCGATCCTGTATTGTTATGACTTTTTCGTTGTTTGAAAAAATATTAGCTATTTTTTTTGTATTTTTTTTGACTCGGTTTTTAAGCTTTTGTCGCCATGATTCTGTCTCTGATTGTCCCTTTTCCATACCCATTGGTTAATGATATTGTTGTTCATTATATTGTTTTTTTATCCTACTGCCAAATCTAAGCTTTCCTATCTATCGTTTATTGATTTTGCTTTTTTTCCCTGTATAAGTCTTCTATTGTCAATCATCTTTTTGTATCTAGAAATATAGTTTGCCATGACGTTTTCAGCACAACCTTCAAAACCTGACTTGCGGGTAATCCAGCAGGCCGTTTCTGGCTATTGGTTTGATAATCATATTTTTGAAGCTAGCATTTCACAAAGATCAGAGGATACTCCTTATAGGTTTTATGACTGACCTCCCTTTATTACTGGACTTCCTCATTATGGGCACTTAGCTTCAAGCGTTGCTAAAGATGTGATACCGAGGTATTGGACGATGAAGGGGAAGAGAGTCGAGAGGGTATGGTGATGGGACTGTCATGGTATACCTATTGAACAGAAAGTACAACAAAAACTTTGATTGGAATCTAACCTTGATATAGAGAAGGTGGGTATTGAGACCTTTATCCAAGGATGCTATGACTACACTCGTAGTACTTCTTCGGAATGGAAGTGGTATGTTGATAATTTTGCTCGTTGGGTTGATTTTGATAATGCGTATAAGACTATGGATAATGACTACATGGAGTCGGTCTGGCGAGTTTTTAAGCAGACTTGGGAGAAAGAATTGATCTATAAGGGCAAAAGAGTGAGTATGTATAGTACTAAGCTTGAAACACCAATCTCAAACTTTGAAGTTGCTATGGACGATAGCTATGCTGATGTTAATGATCCTGCTATAACGGTGAAGTTTCTGCTAAGAGATAAAAAAGTTTCTTTGCCTGATGGATACTCATTACATTTTGCTGATGTGTCGGACGCTGAGGAGATTACCAATTTGAGAATTGATACATGGAAGTCGACTTATCCCAATGAGGCTTTTTGAGTTACTGTTGATGTGATCGATCGTAGATATAGTAGTGAGAGAGTGCTTGAAGCAAATACTTTCCTTCATAATTCTATAAAGAATTGAGACAATGTTTTGGTTGTAAAGTTTGAGTGAAAGATAGTTTGAGTTAAATATCCTGTTTACGAAAAAGAGTGAAAGGTTTTTACATGAGGTTTGTATGTTAGTAAGGACCATCAACATAAGTGTTTGTGAACCGTGCTTATGCAGGAATCTTTGTATTGTCATTGGAATAAAGATTTACGATTAGATGTTGTTTCTTACAATACTCACGCGATCGAGTTTTATAAGAAGTTTTGATTTGAAACATCGTTAGATGAAGAGGTCGTAAATCACCCTTTGGTTGGTGATATTTCTATTCCAGTAGTTTATATGAAAAGGGAGGCAACACCTTTGAGCTTTGTGCTGGCATGGACTACAACCCCGCGAACTATCCCGGCCAATATGGCTTTGGGTGTTCATAAGGACCTAATATATGCAAAAGTTTTGTGTGAAGGTTCGTATTATCTATTGGCTAGGAAGAGAGTAGAAGATGTGTTTAAAAAGAGGGATTATGAAATTGTTGATGAGTTTTTATGAGAAAGTCTTTTGGGTCTGTCGTATATCCCCCCCTTTCCTTACTTTCTCGGACTAGAAAACCCCAATAATCATACTATTCTTTTTGCGGATTTTGCTACTGATGATAGTGGTACTGGTGTTGTTCATCAAGCACCAGAGTTTGGCGAAGATGATTTTAATCTTGGCATGAGAGAGGGACTGACTATTAGTGAAGCAATGGATAGTAGTGGACATTATAGTTCTCAAATTTCTGATTTTGAAGGGGTCTTTTATCGTGATGCTAATGACCGTATTACTCAACAGCTTCAGGATGACGATCTCCTTTTTGATAAATGATCGATCACTCACAGAGTTGCACATTGTCCAAGGTCAGGCGTTCCTTTAGTATACAAAGCTCAGGATAGTTGGTTTGTTGATATTCAGAGCATTAAACCAAAGCTTTTGCAGAAAAATGAAGATATCAACTGGTATCCTGAACATTTTAAGCATGGTCGCTTTGCGAAATCGATCGAAACTGCACCTGACCGGTGTATTTCTCGCACAAGGTATTGGGGTACTCCTATGCCTGTTTATGCTCCAGAATCTATGGTTAGTTCGTGAAGTGTTGATATTGATCATGTTGAGGTTGTTTGATCAAGAGAAGAGCTGTATCGTTTACAGAAAACTGGTTCTCAATCTTTGACTAAAGTCATTTTTGTGAGACATGGAGATCGTGATATGGATGATATTGACTGATTACTGTCTGATCTTGGAAGAAAACAAGCAGAGAAGATTGCGGCTGATCTTGAGGATGAACATATTGATCTGATAGTAAGTTCCTCTATGAAGAGGTGTTTGGAGACCATTTCTCCTCTAGCTCACTTACACAACATAGATGTTGTTGTGGATGAGAGATGGTGATCCATTGGAAGAAAAAAAGTTTTGGCTCGCAACAAACTGGATTTTGGTATTGATAAGCTGTCAGAGAGCGGTGAGGATGTTCTGTGAAGACTCCTTCATGATTCTATCGCTACTGACCAGGTCACTCTTCAATCTCTTTTATCTGAGCATGGGTGAAAGACTATTGTTGTGTGTACTCATGGTGAAGTAATCGCCAGTGTCTTGAGTGGTTTACAATGATGATCGTTGGAAAAACATTTTCACAATCCTGTTAATAAAGGTTCTTATGTGACGTTGTATTTTCATAATGATAAGGAGTTAGATATGCATCGCCCTTTTATTGATGATATACGGTTTTTGAAAGGTGACACCAAATATGTTAGGATCCCAGAAGTCCTGGATTGCTGGTTTGAGTCTGGTAGTATGCCTTATGGACAAATGCACTATCCTTTTGAAAACAAAACTGTTATGGAGGCTAGTTTTCCTGCTGATTATATTGTGGAGTATACGGGGCAGATTAGGGCATGGTTTTATGTAATGCACGTTTTAGGTGTTATTCTTTTTGATAAACCTGCTTTCAAAAACGTTATTTGCCATGGTGTTGTCTATGGAAATGATGGACGCAAGATGTCTAAATCTCTTGGTAATTATCCTGATCCTAAGCCTACTTTTGAGACCTATGGTGGAGATGCAATCAGAATGTCTATTTTGTGATCTTCCTTGTTTCATGCATGAGATACATCGGTGACTGAAGAGGGTATTGCTGAGGCCTTGAGAAACAATATACTTCCTTTATGGAATGCTTTTTCCTTTTTTGTGACGTATGCTACTATTGATAACTTTGATCCCCTTAACACCGATAGTGCAAGGGACAATCTTCTTGATAAACGAATCATGAGTGAACTACAAGAGCTTATCGCATGAGTAGATCGTGAGTTGTCGCATTATGACTTACAACAGAGTAGTCGTCTGATTTCTTCTTTTTTGGATAATCTCACTAATTGGTATATTCGTAGATCGAGGCGTCGTTTTTGGAAATCAGAAAATGATGCAGACAAGATGCAGGCTTATGCTACTTTGTATCATGTTTTACTGACGGTGTGTCAGGTTGCAGCACCGTTTATGCCTTTTATCACTGAATATATTTATAGGGTATTGTGTGCTAGACCTAGTGGAGGGTTAGATCTGCAGAGTGTTCACTTGACTGATTTCCCTGAAGCAGTAGTTTCTTTGATTGATTCGGAGTTAGAGCGTGATATGAGGATGGTACAGGATATTATTCGTATTTGATTGTGATGGAGAAGTAAGCATACGATTAGGGTGAGACAACCTTTGCAGTCAGTTACTATTGGTGTATCTTTGGAGGTGTACTACAGAGATATTATTGCTGAAGAGCTCAATGTTAAAAGTGTCTTTTTCGATCCCTCTATCAATGATCAGGTTACTAAAATATGTAAACCGGATGCTAAGTTATTGGGCCCTAAATTTGGTGCTGATCTCAAAATTATCTTGGAGGATGCAAAATCTGGTTTGTTTGAAGAACATGATGATGGGTCTGTGACAGTTAGACATTTCAGATTACAGCCAGGCGAGTTTATCATAAGTTACACCAAAACGAATGTCTCTGGTGCTCATGATATCGAAGTTGATAATGGTGTTGTACTAGCTATAGATGCTCATATTACTCCTAAACTAGAACTAGAGGGTTATGCTCGTGATCTTGTAAGGTATATTCAAGAAGCTAGAAAAGAGGCGGGGTATGATATCTCAGACAGGATACAGTTATATATTGAGCAATCTGATTTTGTTGAGAACTTGATTCAATGATTCGGTGATTATATACAGCAAGAAACCTTATCTACTCTTGCCTCTTCTTTACTCATATTTGATATCAAAAAGGAAGTTGAAATTGGGAAGGCTGTGGTTGGCTTTTCTTTGAAGAGATAGTTGCTTTTTTGTTTGCTTTGCTCGTTTATGGACCACGTTGCTATCATGAATCCTAAGTGGAAATTGGTAGATCGTATCGTTTCGTGAGCAAAGACTATTGAATCGAGGTGGTATAAAACTAGACGTGCTCCTTGGGATAGAGTATGTATGGGTGATGTGATATATTTCAAGGATAGCGGAAAGATGATTACGGCTTGTGCATCGGTGAGCCGTGTTTTGCAATTTTCAGACTTGGATTTGTTAACGATTGAATCTATTGTTTGTGATTACGGAGAGAGGATTGGTTTAGTTGATACGAATTTTATAAATTGGTGATTGAATAAAAGATACTGTATTTTGATGTTTTTGGTCGAGTCGAGGCGTATTGACAAGCCTTTCGCGATAGAGAAAAATGGCTTTGGTACTGGTGCAGCGTGGTTATCAGTGGAGTCTATTGACTCGATTATTGTCAGCTAGTGTTGAATTCCTTTTTCACAAAGAAAAACCTCCGTGATGTTGCGAATACGCTCATTTTTTCCGGAGGACTTTTATAAATGTTATTAATAACCAGCCTCCTATCGCTGGGATCCATACGGGAGCCATGGACAGGAGTATTGCTGTTACTATCTCATACTCTCCTGTAATTAGGAGAATTGTTATAGTAACAATTTTAATTGTTGGCATTCCTACAATGAGAAATGCCAAAACCCACCGTAGCCAAAAACGTAATCGTTTCCAGATACGGCGAAGCCATCGTGGTCCGACGCCGAATCGGACTATATGGCCCGCTTTTTTTATTCCTTTTTTCATATTTTTTTGTTTTGGTTTTTTCTGATAACAAAAACACCTAGGCTCTCAAGCCCAAATACTTCATTGTCAGCAAAAGTGTGATTTTTGATTTATCTTCTTGGTCTTCTTTCGGCGTTTTTTCTGCTATTGAAATTCCTTTCTGTTGTATTTCTGTTGTTGCGTGGATGTTTAAAATCTCTTCTCTGGCTATTAACATTTCTTGATCATCCACTTCATTTATCATCTCTTTCTCTCGCTTTCTTTACGAGTGGTTTCCCGCTACTTTTTTGACGGAAAATATAGAGAATGTGTTCTGCGACTTCAAATGGGCAGGTAATAAAACTGAATTCTTCTAATACGACAATGTCAGATATATCCTTGTCTTGGATATCTGCTTCGTCTTTGAGCCACTTGATGAGCTCTCTTGGGCCCATGTAACCGTGTGCTTTTCCTTTTGCGATAAATAATCTACTAGTTGTTGACGTGTCGATACTGACTTGTTCTATGTCACGGTATTGATTGTGCTCCATATATTCATCAAATCAGACTTTTAGTAGTGCTGCTACGAGTGTGGTAGTATCGTGCTTTTCTGTTAATTCTTGTGCTAAGGACCAATATGCTGTTACATCTGACTCTAGTGCATTTTGCACTCATTGTGTGATGTTTTTTAGTTTTGCTTTTTTGACCTCTTCTATACTTGGTATCGCTTGTTTTTTGATATCAGTCTGTGTTATTTTTTTGATGAGGACTAATCTTCTGTATTCCATGGGGGTGACTAACGTGATTGCTATTCCTTTGTTGCCGGCTCTTCCTGTTCTTCCAACTCTGTGGGTATAGCTTTCTGCATCATTAGGGATATGGTAGTTAATGACGTGGGTTATGTCGTGGACATCAATTCCTCTCGCTGCGACATCTGTTGCTACTAAAATTGTAATGTTTTGTTTTTTGAAATTATTGAGTACTTGTTCTCTCTGCCTTTGGTTCATATCTCCATGGATTGCATCTGCGGTGTATCATCTGTCCTTTAGGCTTTGTGCTAAGTCTTCACACTCCTTTTTTGTTCTACAGAAAATAATAGCATAAAATTTGCTTTCCGTGTCGATAATTCTTGATAGTGCTTCTATCTTGTCGCGTTCACGGACTTCCAGATAGATTTGTTCTGTATTGGTCGTTGTTCCTTGTTGACTAGCTATTTTTACTATATCAAATTCTTTCATATATGTTTTTGCTATTTTAAGTATTTCTTTTGGCATAGTCGCTGAAAACAGAAGCATTTGTTTGTCGCTATTGCATGATTTGAGAATACGTTCGATTTCCTCTTGAAATCACATATTGAGCATTTCATCAGCTTCATCTAACACAAAATATTTGATCTGTTCTAATTTCAGAGATCATCTTTCTATATGATCTATTACTCTTCCTGGTGTTCCAACGACGATTTGTGCTCCTTGTCTTAACTTTCCTAATTGTTGTCCTATTGATGCTCCACCGTACAAGAGTGCTATAGAAATATTTTTATCACCTTTGTAGCTTGCTATATCTTCTGCTACCTGAATTGCTAACTCTCTGGTCGGTGTTAGGATCAGTGCTTGTACTTGTTTGTTGCGAATATCTACCTTTTCAATAATGGGTAGTGCAAATGCTGCTGTTTTCCCGGTCCCGGTTTGTGCCTGTCATACGATGTCTTTGGATCATGTTAGGAGAATCGGTATGCATGCCGATTGAATTGGGGTTGGGTTCTCAAATCCCCTTTTTTTGAGTGCTTCTAACGTATTGTTGGACAATCCGAGTTCGGCAAATGTTGTCATAGAGAAGAAATAATAACAGTATAAAAAAATTTATCAGAACGATTTTCGACCGATCGATAGAAAACATTGTATGTGTTGTTCTCTACCATAGTATCACAAATTGTCGTGTAGGTCGCGATGGAAGAGAAAATGAATTTTGTTTACTATCGGCGAGATTATTGCTCTATGCCTTTCAGTTTATTTATTTTATCACAAATGTAAAGGAAGCTTGTATTTAGTATTACTTTTTTTTATATGTTGGTTCTGTTTATTTTTTCGGCGTTCTATGGTTGAAACTGTTGTTGGAAGTGGCAAAATATTTAGTATCGTTGCTTATGATGTAGATATTGGTTGAGGTGTGATGAAAACTTTTGAGAAGGCTGTGCGTTCGCCTGGAGTTAGGATTATTATAGAAAATAATGTCTGAGGGATTCTTTTGTCAAAAGAGTTTAGATACGAATTGTGACGTGTCGATTATAGGTTGCCTGGAGGTAAGGTGTTTGATAGTAAGGATGAGTATCTGTCTTTTTTGTCTTTTTGAGGCAGCATGGAAGATGCTGTTTTGAAGGCTGCAGAACTTGAAGCTCAAGAAGAAGTTGGTTTTCGTCTTAACACTATTTCCTTTTTAACCAAACAAGCATGTGGTGCAACCGTAGAGTGGGACTTGTATTATGTAGTTAGTCATTCTTTTGATCAAGCTATCGGTACTCAATTAGAAGCGTGAGAACGTGTGTTGTGATATGATTGGTATGATAAAACATCACTGTATTCAATGCTTGAAAAGTGAAGTGTTAGCGAGTGAAGGAGTGCTTCTGTTCTTTTGCAATATATCACTGGTCATCTTTCTGTGTAGTTTCTCTGATTTGCCTGCTTTATGTTTTAATTTCTCATACTGTTTCTTTTTGTTTTTCTAGCTTTTTTTGTCTTTGTCAAACTGTTTCTTACTTTCTTAGTTGTCCGTATGTTGCATTTTGGTGATGTATGGGTTATACATAGGTCAGTTGTGATTTTATATTTTCGTTTTCTTGTTATGCCTGCTAAAAAACCAACATGAAAAAAAGTTGCTCCAGCTAAGAAGTCTCATTCTTCTACATCTCCTGTTACTTCTCGTTCAGAACATCATATTATTGAAGATATGGAGCATTTGGTAGAGGAGAAGGTTCATAGGGTGCTAGAATCTGTTACTAAGGATAAGGCGGAACATGTATTTCATGATTTTTTGTGAGCGTTTAAAGGTGCGGAATGGCAAGACTATCTCATGTTTGTGCTGTGAGTATTTTTCTTGATATGGGCCTTGATTGAGTTGTGGGCTTTTGTTTGGGGTGTTATTTTGTTACTTCTCGCATTACTTTTGCTTAATATGTTTTTTGGAAGAAAGTAGTTTTTTGTCTCTTACGTTGTAGTGTGATGTAGGGCAGGTCTTTGGGTCTGCCTTTTTTGTTGTATATTTCTCTTGAAAACAGGATATATCCTTTTATTATGATTCCTGTTTTTTTATTGTTGTGACTAGCGTATGTCTTTTTGAACCATTATCCCCTGACTTGTTATTGATGGTAACCCTGCTCCGTATCCAGTTTTTAATGAACGTGCTATTCGTGCTACTGCTGGTATTATGATGCTGCTTTGATTTTTTACTTTTGTGGTAGTACAATCAACTCATCGTTATTTTCTTCTTTATCTTGTTGTGTCTTTTTTTTGGTTGGAGTTTTTCATTAAGACTATTTGGTGACCATCCTATAGTCCATTTGCTGTATTGGGTACTTGGCTTGTCCGTTCGCAGCGTCCAGAATGGGTTGGTGCTGCTCAAAAACGTTTTGCTTGGGGCCTTGGCTTGTTGATGGCTAGTGCTATGATTGTTGTTTCTTTTATGTTTCACATACATTGAGTCATTCCTTTATCTATTTGCCTAACTTGTCTTTTTCTTATGTGGATGGAATCAGCTCTTGGCATATGTGTTGGTTGCAAAATGTATGGTCTATTCTTGCGTCTGTGATGGCTTAGGCGTCCTGTTTATCGTCCTGCTTGTCCTGGTTGATCATGTTCTTTGTCGTAGCATTTTTCTACTATTTTTTGATGTCATAACAAAGATATGTTGGTCTGTGGTATGCTATACATACAATGTGTTTGTCTTTTAGTTTGAATAATCGGTTTTAGTATAAGAGTATGGTGGTTCCTATTGCACTCAATACGTGTCGAATACTGTGGTATATTTTGTAATAGCTGTTGTTTTGGCTTTTATGTTTTCTCCCTGCGAAAAAGAAGATTAATCATATAGCTATGATTATTGATCATCTGATGATTTGTTGTGTTATTCACGTGTAAAATATAAATAAACAGTTTGTGATTATAACCCGGTATGCCATTCATATGTCGATTTTGTATCGTGTAGCGTTGTGATTTCTGTAGTGATGTATGGTGGATGCTATACCCAACAATAGTAAAGGCACTCATCGTCGTCTCTGATTCATAAGTGTTACTAGTCCTCCTGCTATGTATGCTATGTTTGACCGGACGTTTGGATCGTTTATTGTATTTTTCATTTTATTTTATTGGATAAGTAATACGTTTACTATCAGGTAGGCTGCACCAATGACGACTACTCCTATTAATACATATCCCAAGCTTTTGCCAATTTGTTTTATCTTATCCGTGTCATCTGGTTTTACTAATAACTGAAATGCTTGGTAGAGGACTATTATGAGTATGACTAATGATGTTAATCACAATACCCGATTGATGATTGTGTATACCAGAGGGATACTCTTGGTGCTTAGCAGATTAGTGCCTACGTCTCCTAAGTCTGTTGCATTGATGTTTAATACTTGCGATTTTTTTCCATATATCGCTTCTACTATTGCCTGTGCTGCTAATATAACAAGTATGCCTACTGTGTTCCACACTATAATTGTTCATGCTTTCTTTTTTACATCTTCATCAGGAGAGAAGATAAATCAGAAGACGCGTATTAATAATATTACGAATAGTATTCCTATGATGAGGAACATTCCTAGCTTCAATAGTGGATAGAGAATTTCTTCGTAGACTCCTTGTGCTAGTAGTATGCCATTAAACTCACCCGTGGTAGCATCTAGAAACACTCACCCGCTTCATGTTTCCCCGACAAATGTTAGTGTTGCCCAACGTGCACTAATCATGAGAATTATTCCTACTATACCTCGCCCCAATATTTGTGCTCATTTTTTTACCTCATCTTCTGAGTCGCTGAAAAAAAGTTTATAGAATCAAACAATGGCAACTAACACACCTATGAGTATCACTAGTGGGATCATGATTTTTTCTGCTACGTATATCAATGCGTCCCTTATTCACTGTGCTCACTTATTCACTGTGCCAAATTGACTATTGAGGTTTTTTTCTATTGGCTCAATTACTTCTTGTAGTGCGTTGTCAAAGTTGCTGTTTTGCCCATATACATATACAGCAGGAAGTCCTAGTAAGATAATAGATAGTACTACTATTGTCCCTTTGATACTTTTTTGCATTAGTCTGATCGTTGCATTTATTTGTTTCTTCATCCTATTTTGCTGATTACAAAATGTTCTAGATATGATCGTCCTTCTTTTACGATAGGTATTATGTATGTTTGTTTAGTGAGTAGGCTTGTTATAAAATTACCGCTAATAATTGCTCGTACTAAAATGTCGATTGAATATTCGGGGTTGAGGTTTAATCTTGTTATATATGATAGCATTATTGTTCGTGATATAATTATCATAAAACCATATTGTGTTCTTGCTATGTTGCTGTTTGCATATTTTTGCTGATAATGATCTTTCCATTGTTGTACTATACTTGTAAGGACTGGTTTTCTTTTATGTAATTTTTCTATTAATCGTTGCATGCCTGCAATTGGGTATGCAGTTAATTCATTTGGGCATTTTGTAAATAACATGTTCATCCTTTGTTGTGTTTTTAGTGATCGGACTTCTATCTCCAAAGTTTGCATTATTGCTCTCATGATAACCACTGTTATTAGTATTATGCTACTGATATTGCTTGGATCAATAATGGTTGTAATGCAGATTATTGTTCGTCGTAAAATACTTTCTTGTATTATTTCATTGTGTGACTCATTGTGTCGAGCATATTGATTATATATGGGCAGATAGTAGAGTAGTGACTTCTGTTGCCGATTTTCTTTCTGATTATTGTCTATATTTGTTTCTTGTCTTTCTGTTTTTATTAATATCTTACCGCTTATGGCTGCTATGATTCCCCCTATTACTATCGTTAATATTAGTATGAGTATAATGCTATTGATACTCGCTAATCGTTGTCGATTTTTACTGCTTTTGAGTATGCTAGTTACAATGAGTATAATGAGTATTGTTAATGATATATATCCGTATTGAATATAGCTTTGAACAAAACCTTTTTCTTCTGTATTGAGATTGAAATCGTTTTTTTTAATTTGTTGTTGAATGATTGGCGCAAAAAAGCATATGGCGGCTATTGCAAGTGTTCGTGAAACAGGATTTTTTTTATTGTTTTGTGGGATCATGATATAGTGATGATAGATTTCTAAACTATCTTTTCTCTAGACCGGTTGTTATAAACTTGTGTTCTTCAGCTGATGCTAGTATTTTGGTAGCTATGTGTTGTCCTCAAACAAATAATAACCCTTCTCCTATGCCAGCAGCAACTAGTCTTTGCTTTTCTGCTTCTGACAAACCTATTATCTCATCTAGTGTTTTGATTGATGATGTTGACTGTTTCAACAATACTTGTATGCTCGAGTTTGATACAATTGGTTTGCCGTATGGACTTCTTGTCAGGTCTTCTACATCCTGTGTGATAGTTGTTATTCACAATCCATATTTTCTTGCTCTTTTTATCAGTCAAAACAAAAAGTTTGCTGATATGTCGCTTTGCAACATGATCCGTGCTTCATCACAGATCACTAGTCTTGGTTTTTTTGTTGCCCTCACTTGTGTTCGGATAAAGTTTAGTACATTGTACATTGCAGGTGTTTTAAGTGCATCTTCTAGGTCCCTAATACTAAATATTGTTAGTTTATCGTTGATGTTTACGTTGGTATAATTATTGAATATTTTTCCAAAGGTTCATCAAACGTATTTATTGATTTTTATCGCTAGTTCTTCTCAACCTGCCATTCCCTCTAATACTTGTAATAGATCTTCCATGATAGGTGGCTGTCTGTCATAATAAGTTGTTTCCTCAAAGCTCATACCTTTGAGTTGGTATGTGTTTTGTAGGGCTTTGTCTATTAGTGCCTCTTCTCATGCTGTCATGCCACCAAGTATGATTTTCATCATGCCGAGTAGGTTAACGATTTGTCCTCTCAGCAAGTCTCAAGCTTGGTAGTCTCTATCATATATTTCTGGTGGTAAGTCGAATGGGTTGATGTATTGTTGTGAGTTGGTTGCTATGTTGATGTAGCTTCCTCATACTTTGTCTATGAGTCATTTGTATTCGTTTTCAGGATCAATAACTATCACATCAACACCTGTTAGTAGGTATCTCATAATTTCTAACTTAACGGTATATGATTTACCAGCACCTGATGTCGCTAATACGACGCTGTTCATGTTTGGCAAGTTACTTGAAAACCTATCAAATATTACTAAACCTCCTGTGTGTAAGTTTACTCAGTATAGTATTCCTGACTTTTGGATAAGATCTTGTGAAATAAATGGGAAACTGCCTGCTATAGATGATGTAATAGTGCTCCTTGTTATACCTAAGTCATCTATGCACAATGGTAGTGTTGTAGCAAACCCTTCATCCATTCTAAAGCTTGCTGGTTTGCTTCTAATGCTCAGTCCTGCTAGTTTTTGTTCCAGCTTCTTGCTATTCTCTCTTAGCTTTTCTTTTTCTTCGTTGTAAATGGTTATATACATACCTGTCTCAAAATACCTTTCTTCATGAGTCGCTAATTTTTGTCTGATTGTTTCAACATCTTGGTATTGTACCTGTATTTCTGTATCTAGCGTTATTCCTTTTGCTACTGCATCGTTAATTTCTGCTTTTATTTGTGTTGCCTTATGTTTTAGTTGTGTTTTTATTCTGCTGTCATCTTCAGGGAAGATGAAAAAACTCATATCTCGTTTGCTATGAAAGTCTAATATATCTCTGGTCCGTAGTGCATCCATGTAGGATGGATAACTGTTTGTATAGTATGTCTTTCCTAGCATGCCTGCTATGTTGAAGTTATTCGTTTTTACTTCCCGATATGATGGTGCTATATGGTTTTTTGCGTTTGTTACTATCATATTGTAATGATTTTCTGCTTCTTGTATGTACTGCCTTAGTCAGTTAGTTAGTTTTTTGTCTGAATACTCGCTGTCTGGTAAATTAAGTATGTATTGTACCTGCTCTTTTAGTGTTTTGTTTTTTATTGTACTGTTTTCTGTTGTCGCTTGCTTTTCGATGTTTCCTATTGTATTTTTATTTTGATCTTTTTTTTTTGTTTCAAGAAAAAACAGCTTTGTCACTAACCTATCAAAAAATCCTTCTTTTTTGTTCGTATTGGGGGGAAAACTTTCTTGGACTTGTTTATTTGTTTTTTGTTCTTGATTCACTTTGTCCTGATTATTCCCCCCTCTCGTTAGAGGATAGTGGGTATCGTATACAACGTTTGTAATTTGTTCAACCATGGTATCATAAATATGGATAACTTCCATATTATAAGGGTTTTTGCGTGATTTGTTGATGTCTTGTGTGGAGATGGAACTGTATTTGGTTGACTTTTCCTTGATGTGTTGCTTATATCAACTCTTTTGCTTGTCGGTCTATTTTGAATCATCTTTTTTGTATATGTAATTCCTGATATGCATATTCGAGGAACGTCCTTATTGATTTGCCTTTTATGATTATATGGTATCTGTATTTATCATACATTTTGTAGATCAAAGGTGGAGTAGCATATATCTCTATTTGTTTTTTTGCTAATTTGTTTTTTATGTAAAGAAGCTCTTGGTGTAGTTTGTTGGTTGTGTTGAATACTTTTTCTTCTATTTCGTTTTTGTACATGATGACTGCGATATCTCCTTGTGGTGGGTAGTTGTTTTGTCTTCTGAAATCTTTGTCTCGTTGTAGAAATCATGATATATCTTGTCTGCATGCGTATCTGATGCTGGGATGATCATGTTTGCGGCTTTGTATGATCATGTTTGGTGTTCTTGTATGACTTTTTATACAATCATAAATTTGATAGAAGGTTTTTGCGTGAGCTTCGTAATCGGGTACATTAAGTGGCTGATCTGCGTTAGTCATGATGATGAGGTCAATCTGTATGCCTTTTGCTTCTTGTATTGCAAGGGATGTCCCAATAGTGATTTTTGTTTGTTTCATTTTTTCGATGCTTGTTTTTATTTTTTTTAGTGAATTGGTTGTTTCAGATGTTATCATGTGGCATTTTTGCTTGTAGTTTGTCGTGAACCATTCTGCTATTTGTTCTATTCCTCGTCCATAGTGATTAAAGTTTTGAGAGTGGCATTGCGGACAGGTATTTGGTATTGCATATTGTTTTTTGCAAATATGACACATGGCGAAATAGTGAGCTGGTGTTTGATGATATGCAAGGGTAATGTTGCAATGATCGCATTCCATGATGTGTCCACATTGGTTACATAATATCCCTTGTGCGTATGATTTTTTGTTGTTTATGATTAGTATTTTCCCTCACTGTTGTAAGACTTTTTCTATTCAGCGAATGCTTATGTCAGACCAAAATGGGTTTAGCTCTGTGCTCATGTCTACTAGAAAGATGTTTTGTTTATTTTTTTGTTGTCGCAATTCGTAGCCCATATTTATGTTAGTACATGAAAAAACAAATCTATCTTATCTTGTAACTCTTCTGGTTCGTATATGTTTGCTACTTGCTGTTTAAACTCTTTGTTTCATGGTAGTCCTTTGATGTAATTGAAGAGAAATTTACGAAATTGTATTGGGCCATGTAATCACGTTCTTTCTTTAGGACTGGTACTGCTGTTTATGTTTTCTGCTATGCTATTTATATCGTCTCGTTTTGGCATAGGAAATTGATACTTATGCTGTTCTAGTTTGATGTTGTTTGTTCTATGGTCGTTGTTTTCGTCATATTGTTTGAGTGCGTGCACATATTCTCTGTTTTTTTCTATTTCTCTGGTAATATGTTCTAATGTTGTATGATTTTGTACTGTCCTATAGTATCGTATTTCGTGTGCTATTGTCAGTGACAGATGTTTCTTACATATTTCATAGCGATCTGAAATAGTTGGTTTGTGTGTGGTGAATAGTCGTGGATCCGCTATAGCAGCTTGAGCTATCATAATGCCATCTAAGTTTTGAAGATGATTTTGGCTGTCTTGGTAGGATATAATGCCGCCGTTACCTATTATTAGGCAGCTATTTCATAGTTCTTTTTTGAGCTGATATATAAAACCCCAGTCTACTTCCCCACTGTGTCATTGTTTGTATGTTCTGCCATGTACACTGATACAGTGTAGATATGGACTGACTTTTAGGAGTGCTTTGAATCGTTCTTTTTTATCTGAATCGTTCAGCCCTGTTCTTACTTTTATAGAAAATGGTTTGTTGATTGCTTGAGCTATATTTTTGATAACATCTATGGTGTATGCTTTGTCCTGCATCATGCCACTTCCGCCACCACAAGCTATGACTTTGGGCGAGGGGCAGCCAATATTAAGTTCTATTCCATAGAAGCTTGGGTATTTTTTTTCGATATCAACAGCTGTTTTGATGAGTGTTTCTTCATTTCCTCAATAAATTTGTGCTATGAGTTGTTGTTCTTGATCGTGATGGATGAGGTGCTTGACGAGTTTGTGTGGCTGTATCATGTAGCCGTCTGCATTCATAAACTCGGTTCGTGTTCGTAGCGTATTGGACGGGTTTTTATTGTAACGCGTAAAGACATTGTTTACGATACTGCGGTACACCATATCGGTGATGCCATCCATGGGTGCCAGTGCTTGTATCATTTGATTATTTTGTTAAACTTGTTTGGTTCGTTATTATGCGTATTTGCGTTGTTATGACAAGAAAAGTTGCTATACAAACTGTGTGGGTATTTTTTGGTTTATTTGTTTGTTTATGTCAATAGTCAAAGAAAACGTTATACAGGTTGTTAATGCTGTTCCCTATGGACGTGTGAGTTCGTATGGTATGGTGGCTGAATTTGTTGGTTGACTTCTATGAAAGGCAATTAGTGCACAGCTAGTTGGTCGGATATTGTCTTGATTGAAACAAGAGGAGTTTGCCTCGTGTTCTTGGCAGAGGATTGTTAATAAACAGGGCTTTATTAGCAGTCTTAAACTGTGAGATAGATGATGGAGACAAAAAGAGCTTTTGGAATCGGAGTGAGTACTTATAGTAGATTTTTATGTTGATATGGAGCGTTACGCTTTGAGTCGTGAGGATTTTCGGTTGTATCAACAGGCTGTTATATAACTTATAATCTGTTAATCTGTCTACTTTTTTATTGTTGATTCTCGTATGACTTCTTCTCATATAGGAGATGATATCCGTTCTCGTGTTGATATTGTTGATGTGGTTGCTAGGTATGTGGAATTAAAAAGGTCCTGAACAAATTTTGTAGGTCTTTCTCCGTTTCGTCAGGAAAAGACTCCTTCTTTTGTTGTTTCTCCTCATAAGCAAATTTTCAAGGATTTTGGTGGTAATGGTTTGTGATGAGATGTTATTACTTTTATAATGGAGATTGAGAATGTTGACTTTATGGATGCAGTAAGGATCTTGGCAAAAGATGCAGGGATTAATATTGCTGACTATGAACACATTCATTATGATAAAAAACAAGAAGAACAAAAGGAGAGACAAAAGAGATTGCACGCACTGACACAAGCTTTTTTTTCCAAGAAGCTTCGTGATTCTCAAAAAGCATTGAAATATATCACTGCTGTCAGATGATTGGAATTGGCTGTTGTAGAGAAGTTTGGTTTGGGTTATGCACCAGATAGTTCTTATGATCTTATTCATTATCTTCTTTGAAAAGGTTTTGTTGATCAGGATCTTTTGCAATGATCCTTGGCTAAGGTTGGTCAAAATGGTGATTATTATTCTTTCTTTCGTGATAGGCTGATTATTCCGATTTTTGACAAAATGTGAAATACTATAGCTTTTGGTGGTCGTGCTTTGAGTGCGGATGTACAACCAAAGTATATTAATAGTTCAGACACCGTTGTGTACGATAAATCTAAGGTTCTCTATGGAATGAACTTTTTGAAGGATGGTCTGAAGACTCATGATTTTGTGGTTGTTGTTGAGTGATATATGGATGTCATTGCTCGGAGCCGTTTGGGTTATGACAATGCTGTCGCCACCTGTGGTACTTCTTTGACTGAATATCATGTAAAACAACTTAAAAATTACAGTGATTATCTGTATTTCTTTTTTGACTCAGATGATGCCTGATATCAGGCCTCTATCAGGGCTCTCAAACTTGCATATAAGTATGATATATATCCTAAGGTTATTGTTTTAGAATGATTTAAGGATGTTGATGAGTTAGTAAATGTTTCCCTGTCTAGGGAGAGTCCTACAAATATTGTTCAGTGATTGCTGGATGGGTCTCTGGACGGATTTGTGTTTCTTATTGGTCATGCTTTGCAGTGATTTGATATTAGTTCCCCGATCGGTAGAAAGTCTTTTTTAGACTCACTTTTTGATGTTTTAACTTATGTTGTTAGTCCGACTATACAGTATACTTATCTGGAAATTATTTCTAAGGCTTTATCAGTAGAAGTCGCCTATCTCCTAAGCCAGTTTAGAAGTTTCAGAAAAAAGAATCAGACGACCTTACAGAAGAATACGGTGGTTGACAATGTGGACGGTTCACAGTGATCCTATTCTATTAATGGTGAGTTGTTGTTGTCTAGCTTGTGTTGGCAAGGCTATATTTTTGAAAAACTGCACTATCCTGGGAAAGATTTGTTGATTCAGTTTTTATCTGATTTGGTTGCTTTTCTTCCTGAAACGGAACTTTTGCGTAGTGTTTGGTACGATACTGTTGAGGATTTAAGTATTATTGCCTCCCTGAACGAATCTCAATTGTGGTGGGAAAAAGAGTTGGATGCGTTACACCCTGATCGCTATCGTCACTTTATTGTATCGACATTGTCTGGTTTTATTCAACAACTTCTTAAACAGTTGGCGAAATCCAAAGTTTTGTCTCCTGTAACTTTTGTCTCTTTGCAGTCAACCTGGAAACAGTGTTAGTTTTTTTTATTGTATATATTTGTGTTTTACACTTAGTTTTCAGTTTTCTTCTTTTATGGTGGTACGTTTGTTGTTGATCATGTAGGTTGCCTCCATTTTTTTAGAGCTTCATTGCATCGTGAGTCAGGCTGTTTGCATGAGTGTGTGTAGTTGGATGAGAACGCCTGGTTGATACAGTTTAAGGTCTATTGTATGTTGTTCGTTTTTATCATCCTGTCTAACTTTTGTTATTATCACGTGATCTAATAATCAATCTTTTTCTTTGTATACTTCAGATAGAACAATATCTCCATTATTCGGATCGCTATCGCTGTAGATGAAATCTGTGATGTATCTTTTATCGATTACTTTTCCAAGTTCTTTTTTTGTTTTTTCTATGATATGATAGGTACACTTTCTTCATTTTTTTTCTAGTATTTGATAGTCATTATTTACTATCATATCTGCCTTGTTTAGTTGTGGTTCTCCGTATATCTTTCGCATAGGGAAAGCTTTCCCTAGGTTTTCTACTATCATATATGCTGGTTCTGCAACTCTTTCTTGATCTCTTATTATTCTTCTAAAAATTAGTTCTTCTTGTGCTGAGTATACGAACATTTTTGCACAATCAAAGTGCTCTGCTATTTTGTCGATTGTGTAGATCCCTTCGACAATGATGTAGTCAAATTTTCATTGTATTGTTTCGTAATGTGTTGTTCTCTTTTCCGTAAATGAATATACTGGTTTGTTAGTTTTACCAGTTTTAAGGTATTCTTCTAAGTTTTTCTGTAACTTGTTGTACTCGATCATGTTTGGATGGTCAAATGTCCCATATAGAATATACTTTAGTCATGTTGTATTACTGTAATAGTCATCACTACTTATTTCTCGTACACTTTTGTTGTCTTTTCTTAGTTTTTCTGCTAACTTTTTTGCGAAATACGATTTTCCTGATGCTGATGCTCAAGCTATTACTATTAGTTTTTTGTTTATTGTTTCTATTTTCTTGATTGCTAAATCAATATCATTGATGTCGAATGTTGTTTGCATGTTTTTGTATGTTTTAAAAGATGGTGCTATCATTGTAGCACTATTTAACTCATCTGTCAAATATCAGCTTAGGATCTATGCAAAGCTGTTGCATTGTGATATAATATGTATAGAGTCTTGTTACTTTATATTAATGTCCATCTTCTATGTCTTTTGTTTTTGTTTTTTTGTTGGTCGTATTAGGTCTTGTTTTTGTGGTGTCTGTCTTATTACAAAATCCTAAGTGATGATTGTGATTTGCTATAGGGTGACTTTGACATGCTAATGAGTATGGCAGTAAGAAGTCTCTTGAAACCACATTAAAAAAACTCTCATTATATACGGCAGTCGCTTTTGTTTTTGTTGCTGTTGTTTTCCCTTTTGCTTTATCCTCATAGGATGTCTATATTATGCAGTTTACACGTCGTATAAAATTTGTTTTTGGGGCGTTTTTTTTTGTTCGGTTTATCTTTACAGTTCATTTGTGATATCGCTATTTGGTTTTTGTTTCCCATACAGATAGTCTTAAGTGATGAACTTTTGTAGAAGCTGTTGATGATGATCAAGCTATTAGTTACTTGCCCTATAGCGAATTTTCTCAATCAAATAGATTCTATCAGCGTTTTCTTTTTTCTTCTTGTTTGGACTATCGTGTTTCTTGAGACAAGACTTTTTCTTATACTGATTCACTTTGTTCGGTTCGTAGCCAAGATAATAGGCACTTTTCTGTAACACTTTTGCCAGGTCATGTCTGGTCTGATGGCAGGCCCCTCAGTCTAGATGATTTGTACTTTACTTATCGTACTTTGGTAATTGATAACTATTGGAACTTGGATTGACTGTCTATCTACAGTGATGTTGTTATCTCTACTGGAGATAATGGTATTGATGTTATTTTTCCTGATTCCTCAATTGATAATAGTATGTTTTTTACTTACTTTGTTTTACCAAAGCATGTCGTTCAGGGTCTTAGCTATGATGATTACTTAGAGTTGTACAGAACTAAGCCTGTATGGAGTGAGTGTTCACGTATTCGTCCTCAAAGGGTGGATGACACTAGTTTGGTTTTTGATTTAGGTTCTTGTAATCATACGCCCCTGCTTTTCTACCAATTGCAGTTTTTGTCGCCAGATCCAAGCGTAAATGTTTCTCGTATTTCTGATGGTTTGTATGACCTTATTACAACCAGTAAGGATTTGGGCACATTGCTAGACTACCGTAAGCTATCTATACCTTCTAGGGAATATAATGTTATCTTTTTTAATAGTCTTTCTGATAAGTTAACTTCTAAAATCAATAGGGCTTTATGATGATTGATTTTCAACAACTTTTACACTACTAGTGATTATGAGCCGTACCTTCTTAAAGATCATATTATCTTTGATCGTTTTTTGTCTACAGGAGATAGTGTAGAAAAATATCTTGTTGCCAAAAACCCATGACTACCTTTGGATAAATATGATTTGGAAAAAATTTCTGTACAGGCTCTTCCTCAAGTTGTCTTTTTGACCTCTAGTGTTGATTTCACCTTTTTCTTGGAAGATTTTCAATGATATAAAACTGTTAAATTTCAACTTCCCGATGGTTATGATAAAATTTTGATTCAGGCCAATGGTGGTGAGTTCTATATTCCCAAGACTTTTGATCCAACTTCTGATTCGTTTTTTTACAGCCTTGCAACCTACAATAATAACATAGCAGAATGATTGAATAAATATCTTATTCAGTGAGTACGCGAGGGAGTAACCCAAGATATCGCTACTCTTGATTTGTATTATTTAACTTCTCCTTTGAAGGATCGTGAAAATATTATTTCTGATTCCGAAAAAATAAAGATCTTGTATTTTTCTGATCCTGTATCTCGTTTTGTTGTTGAACGTTTACAACAAATCTTTATGGACAACTCTTTGCAAAACTATTTCTCTTTTCAAGCCTTCGATGATGTTGATCAATTTGACTGAAAGCTTCTTTCTATGGACTATGATATCGTTATTAGGACTGTTGATCTTGGTCAAAGGTGAGACTTAAGCAGTTTGTTGTGATCGAAAGTTCCGACCATTAATCCTTCCGTTTACTCTTATGATCCATTTATAGCTGCACTGTCTCAATACGGACATTGAGAACGTTCTGAGTCCTTACTTTCGACTTTGCAGACTATTTATATGCAAAACGTTCCTTTTGTTGTTCTTGGGAATATTCATGATACTGTGTATATTCGTGATACAACTGCTTCTCAACTTTCTGGATCACTTTTGGGTATGTACGATTTCAAGTCTGCAGTTTTAAACTCTACTATTCTTTCTGAACAACAATCCTTATTATGGTCTGATGTGTTTAATTTTGATAAACTTCAAGATTTTGTTTGATCTTTTTAATAATGTTGTTATTGTTTTTGTATGTTGGTATTGGGCACTATAGTCTCCTTGGGTCTTGTTCTTCTATCTTTGGTTTTTCATGAGTATGCTCATGCATATATGGCTTATAATCTGGGTGATACTGCTGTAAAGTATGAAGGTAGATTAACGTTTAATCCACTTGCTCATATTGATCTTTATTGAACATTGCTTGTCCCAATTGTTCTTA
>CAYXZL010000007.1:58434-72273 GCA_964469925.1 uncultured Candidatus Peribacteria bacterium
TGGTTGGGCAAAGCCGGTATCTATTAATCCTATGGCGTTTAAAAATCCGAGGTCTGGTGAGGCTTTGGTTGCTTTGGTATGACCAGTGGCAAACTTTTTTCTTGCTTTGTTGGGCATATTGTTGTTGTTGATTTATATAAAGGTTTTAGGTCTTGGTGTAGATGCAGTATTGCGTTCTGATGGGTCTGATTTTTGACTATTTTTTTTTCAACAACTTATTTTTATCAATTTGTTTTTATGATTTTTTAACCTACTTCCGGTTCCTCCTTTGGATGGTTTTAGGTTGATAAAGGTTATTTATTTCCCTTTGTACTTGTTTTTATCTCGCTACTCTTTCTTTTTTACTCTCGCCTTTATTATTGTTGTATTATGACCTTGAAGTTGACTTATTCAATATTTTTTGCAGTCTTTTACTTCTTCGTTTTTTTCCTTCTTTTATGGACTCTTTAGCCAGTTGTTTTTTAGTTTCTAAATAGTGTTTATCGTATGATTGATAATGTTAAAACGATTATTGCTACTTATGAATGATTGCAGAAGAGACTGTATAATGAGTGATGAACCTTGTCTCACGATGAATATGTTTTATTGGGCAGAGAACTGACTGCTCTAAAAGAACGTTATGATTTATCAAAGACTTATTTATCTTTATACCAGAATATTCAAGAGGCAAAAACCATTCTTTATGACTCTTCTGATGAGGAGATGATAGCGTTGGCCAAGGACCAACTTTATCATTCTGAGGCGGATTTATTGTGATTAGAGGAGAAACTGAAGATAGCTCTTCTTCCTCAAGATCCTAATGATTTTAAGGATGTTTTTGTTGAAATTAGACCTGCGGCGGGTTGAGATGAATCGTCGCTATTTGGTCAAGAGCTTCTCAGGATGTATACTATGTACGCTCAATCTAAGTGATGGAAAAGTGATTTAATCGAATATCAAGCAAGTGATGTTGGAGGGTTGAAGTTCGCTGTTTTGAAAATTGTTGGAGATAAAGTTTATTCATACCTAAAATATGAAAGTTGAGTTCATAGGGTGCAAAGGATACCAGATACTGAATCTAATGGAAGAATTCACACCTCCACTGTTACTGTTGCAATCATGCCTGAAGCTACAGATATTGATATTCGCATTGATATGTGAGATGTTCAAATGGATACCTATGCAGCATCTTCTTCTGGTGGTCAGAATGCAAACAAAAATCAAACGGGTGTAAGGCTTCATCATATTCCGACTTGAATTATTGTTACTATATGAGATTCTAAGTCCCAGTTACAGAATAAAGAAAAAGCCTTTGCTGTTTTAAAGGCCAAGTTATATCAAAAAGAGTTAGATATAAAGTTGGAAAAAGAAAAGGATTTGAGGGGTAGTCAAGTTTGAACTGGAGATAGGTCCGAAAAAATTAGGACTTATAACTTTCCTCAGGATAGAATAACTGATCATCGTATTAAGGAGTCCTGGTCTAATATTCCGTATGTTTTGGCTGGCAATTTGGACGATATTATACATTCTTTAGCTGCTGCACAGCAAACTGCCTTATTACAGTGAATTTCTGTTTTGTAACTAGCCTTTCTTTATGGTTGTTTATCTGTGTTATTATGAGTTGATCTCTACTTTTCTCTTCTTCAGAATACACCTCTAAATTCCGTAATAATCTTATTAGGTTTTTTGTGTGATCTCTTCTTTTGTTTTTTTGTTTTCGTTATCTTGAAAGTCATCATGCTGAGAGAGACTCTCTTCTTTCATGATTACAGGTAATGTATGAAAGGGGTCATGTTTTGTCCTATAAATTTTTACAAAAGGATTATCATAGCTTGGAAGAAAAATACCTCTTAATTAGGCGTTTTAATGAAATACTTTATACTTCATCTTTTAGTCCGGCTTGTCGTGACTCACTATATTTACAGTCTTTTCGTCAGAAACTTGGTGAAATTTCTGGAATGGCTATTGATGACGCATTTCGTTCTAAAGTCCCGATTTATTTCAGCTATTTGTTTGAGGCTCAAGATTATGTTACTCATCAATGTCAACTTGATTTATAATATACTAGCTTGGATTGCATTATTCTTATATTTTTGTATAAGTTCATCGTTTTAGTGTTTGATGTTGGTTTTTTATGCAAACAGGTTTACATTTTGCTGCTGTGGATCCTCGTGTTTTGTATACTTTCCCGGACCTTGATGAATCCGAGAAAACTCTTGTGAGGTCTGTTGTTGAGAAAAACCTCTCTGAAAAGATGTCTTCTTATCTCAATAAAATAAGTAAACATAGTCCAGATGCTGAGGTGCGTTTTGAGGTTACTATTCATAAGAATAAGAGGACTACAGGTGGGTATGATGGTAGTTTTTTGTTTTTTTATTCAGGTCAGACAAGCTCTGTCCCTTATCAAAGAGAGGATTTTACTCGTTTAGATGATCTGGTTAATCACGCATTTGATCATTTCAAGCAGCATCTTTCTGATATGTAGTTTTAGTTTTATCTTTTTTATTGTTTTGTTCGGGAAATGTCTAAAGGTAAACAGTTTTTGACGAAGGCTTGATATGAGAAACTTGTTCGCGAGCTTTCTCTTTTGAGGGATGATAAACTACCAGAAGTATTAAAAAGACTTAAGGATGCCAGTGAGCAGTGAGATATCTCTGAAAATGCTGAATATGACGAAGCTCTGGCGAGGAGGGATTTGTTGGAAGCGAGGATTTTGGAAATCGAGAGGTTGATTGATAATGTTGAAATAATTAAAAAGTCAGAAAAAAATGCAGATAGAACAGTTAGTTATGGTTCAATTGTTACGTTGGAATTTGATGATGGTACTGTTTATGATGTGGAAATAGTTGGTTCTTGAGAAGTTGAAATTGGTGACAAACTAAAAATTTCTTTCCAATCGCCTGTTGGTCTTGCAATTAGGGATAAGTCTGTTGGTGATGTTGCTAGGGTCAGATTGGCTGGTTCTAGAAAAGAGGTAACTATTGTTGCTATTAAGTAGTTTATTGATTTTTAATGATAGTTTTTTTGTTGAATTGGTCCCTCCAGGAATCGAACCTGGATCTCACCCTCCGCAGAGGTGCGTCTTATCCATTGAACGAAGGGACCCTTTCTGTTTACTTGTGTTTTTTGAGCATAGTAATTGCTATTTGAGTTACAAGTATTATTTGTGTTCTTCCCCATAATACTCATGTTGTGTGCCCTTAATCTTTCTCCTTATTTTTGAAAACCTGATTATGTCGTTTACCATTCTGTGCTTGGGACTTATACTAACAAACATTATTCTAGATTAGATGATTTGTTGTCTGATTACGATTGAGAGTCTCTTTGTTTTCTCTTTCCAGAAAACTCTTTTGATTACCAATACCAATATAATACTATTTTTTGTGACTCTTTTTTTGCTCGTGATCAGTTTGTCTCGTTGTATCATGATTTTTTACAGCAAACGTATGGGGATAGGTTAGTGCAATGAATTTGGTTGGATTGACATGTTGATTGAAGTTTAACAGATCGTCTTTTGTGAAAACAGTGAGACTTGTCTTGGACGTTTTTCTCGTATCATTTGAAGCCGCCTCTTACGTATTATTTCTCTTGAGATGTATTTTTTTCTTCTCTTGTTTTGCCAGAGTCCTATCCTTTAGTCCATCATCTTTCTCACGAGATTGGCAAAACCAGTTTTGTTGTTTTACATCTTAGCCAGGATTCTGCAAAACTTTTTCATATTGTTAACGGTTGTTACCAACTAGTTCACTCTATCAATATGGGTAAAAAATACTTTTTCCGTATGCTTCATGATGCCGGTTTTCAACATGTCAATTTTTCTGATGTGAGTTTCTCCAACCCTTTGGCTTATAAGCTAATAACTGAAGTGTATGATTTTTATATTACTACACTATTTGATCGACTTGATTCTTTTGGTGTTTTTATTTGACCTTTGGTCGTTGTATCTGACCTGATGACTCATCCAATCTTTTCGGATGCGTTTTGTTCTTTGTGAAAAAGAAGATATTCTTCTTATATTGTGCCGTTTGATGGCAGTGTGATTGATAATAATTTTGATTTGGTTTATGTGAAGTTATTGGAGCATTATTATTCTTTTTTTCTTGATCATTCGATGTCCTTATAGTTTCTTCGCTGTTTATTGTTTGATCTTTTTTATTGTAATGTTTTGATGATAGGCTGCGGTGTGCTTCCTAAGTCTATTTCGCTGACTTTTTTGTAATCTTTGTAATGTTTTTCCATGACTATAAGTTTTTGTATTTGTTCTTGTATGGGTGTTTGCAGATCGAATATGATTTTTTGTGATGCTTGGTTAAGTACAATAAGTTTTGCACCTCAGATATGATAAATAAACTCTTTTACATCGATGTTTTTCCTGATATCGTCTATGGCATTGTAAAGTTTTTCTTCATGTATTATATGGAAAATTCCTTGTAAGCTTTTTGTAGGGTAGTAGTCTGGTATCGTTATATTAATGGTTTTGTCATTTTGTGGATAGTTTTTTTGTGCGTGAAATATCTTGTTGTTGTAACTTCATGCCTGTAATCAACTTTGATTGAGATGGAACATTACATTGGGGGCATCATGTTCTATGACAACATTGAGATGTCATTGTTGGAAATTACTGAAGTGGATTGCTTTGATGAAGCTGTATTTCTCTTTTATATCCTTGATGTATGTGTGTGCGAATAGCTTTATACTGAGATAGTTTTTTTTATAGGTATTGTCTTGGATCATTTTTTCTATTACTTTTCTATTTTCGATTCGATCATTCCTTTGTTCTATACTAATAACATGAACCCTTAAGCTAGGTAGGTGAAAAATAATATGTGTTAATACGATGATTGTGATTATGGATGCTATGGTTCGAATTCCTGGATTAAGTCGTTTCTTGTTTTTTGACCGTATATTACTACTTTGTTTTTTAAATTTTTTGAAGAGATGTTTACGTTGCTGTTTTGCTGATATGTATGTGTGATGTAGCATGTTATCATGTCGGGAAGATATAGTAAAGCATTACTGTGACGATGATTCCTACTATTATGCCGGAAGCAACTTCTTGAGGAGTATGACCGATCCTTTCTTTTAATTCAGATTTTTTGACTACTTTCTCCATTGTTTGTTGTAGATAGTTTATTTGATGTGCGTGCTTTCATGCTTCATACCTAACATTTACCGCGTCATACCATAGTAGAAAGCTGAATATTATTGTTATGGCAAACAGTAAGCTATCTGCTCATTGAGTTATATACGTTAGCGTAATGATACTAGCGGACATTCCGCTATGTACTGATGGAAATCATCCTGATCACCATAAATAAGATCGTTTAAACACTCCTTTTTGATAGATATCTATTCCGACTTTTATGCACTGGATTGTTCCTCAGACAATAAAAGGTATTATTATGAAGTATGGCATTGTGTGATGTTTTGCTAAAGTCTATCTTTTTTGTAGTTCTTGTATAAACTCTATGCATTCTGATGCTGATTTTATTTTTTCAGCTTTTTCTTGGTATTGCTTTGGTATTCTTATATTTTTTTTTCACTTTTGAATAAAAAGTCACCAGCGTCATTTTTTGATGACAATTTTTTCGTTGTTTTTATTTCGCTGTTTTAGTGTGTTTTCCTTATCTTTCTTTATCTTTTCTTGAACTAGAACTTTTGCTTCTTGTGGGGTTATGTCTTGTCGATTTTTGTTATTTTCAAGTTTTTTAATAGATATAAACATATCTCCCCATTTAATGTAAGGTCAGAATCTTCCCGTATTTATTGTCATGGTCATTTTTTTATATTCTCCTATTGTCTTTGGCAATGCAAGGTATTCTAGTGCGTTTTCTAGGGTTAGATTCTCAATTGTGTGTGGCGGTTTAATTGGTACGAATTTTTTTTCTTCGTCCGATGAGTCGCCTAGTTGTATAAGGGGTCCGTATTTCCCTATTCTTGCCACAATAGTTTTTTTTGTTTTGGGATCTATTCCGAGAGTTTTTTCTTTTGTTTCTCTTTCGCTTGTTTCAGTTACTAGTTCGACTGTTTTGTGAAATGGTTCGTAAAATAGTTGCAGCATTTTGACTCGCTTTAGTTTTCACTGTGCTATGAGGTCAAATTCTTTTTCTACAGTTGCGGTGAAGTGATAATTTACGATTTCTGGGAAGCTTTTTTGAAGAAAATCTGTTACCATCATGCCTATATCTGTCGGGAATAGTTTTTTCTTTTCTGCTCACATGATTTTTTCTTGTTTTTTTTCTGTTATATTTTCCCCGTTTCGCTCTATTACATCGATTTTTTCTGCATGACCTTCTTTATCTTGTAGGACTACATAATTTCTTTTTTGAATCGTTGCTATGGTTGGGGCATATGTTGATGGGCGACCTATTCCTTCTGATTCTAGTTTTTTTACTAAGCTAGCCTCTGTGTATCTTGGAGGATGACGCTCATAAGTTTGTACTGCAGTTATTCTCATGATTTTTACCTGTTGTCACGGTTCTAAGTGTGGTAACTTGACGGTTTCTTTGTTTCCTTCTTCGTATACGGCTGTGAATCAATCGAATTTTGTTACTTCTCATTCAACTTGAAAGAGATGTCAGTACTTTTCTCCTTTTACTTTCACAATAGTTTTTTCAATCTGTGCTGCTTCCATTTGTGATGCAATGGATCTTTTTCGTATGAGACTATATAGTTTTTGATGCTGGTCATCTCCGAGTATGTGGTCTTGTGAGAAGTTTGTTGGTCTTATACATTCGTGAGCTTCTTGAGCTGAATTTGATTTCGTTTCGTACTGTCTTGGTTTTGTATAGTCTGATCAATACCTTTTTGTTATCTCTTGTATTGCGACATTTCTTGCGTCATTAGACATTAGTGTAGAGTCAGTTCTCATATAAGTAATATGTCATTCTTCATAGAGTTTTTGTGCGATGCGCATGGTGTATGAAACCGAGTATCACAATTTTCTACTTGCCTCCTGTTGTAATGAAGAAGTTGTAAAGGGTGCCGATGGACTTTTTTTCGCTGACTTCTTTTCTATTTGTTCTACTACAAATTGATCTTCTGAACATTCTTTGACAAGGTTCATGGCTTCATGTTTGTTTGTTAGTGTTTTTTGCAATTCTGCGTTAAAGCTATTTTTATTGTTGGTGAATTCTCCAATTGTTTTAAAGCTATATTTTGCTACAAACTCTTGAATTTCTCTTTCTCTTTCGACAATGATTTTTAGTGCGACGGATTGGACCCTCCCTGCACTCAGTCCGTATTTTACTTTCTTTCGTAAAACGGGAGATAGTTCAAATCATACAAGACGGTCTAGTATTCTTCTTGCTTGTTGTGCATTTACTAAGTCTGTATTTAATAGACGAGGCTTTTTGATAGCACTAGTTAGTGCATCTTTTGTTATCTCGTGAAAAACGATTCTTGGGGTTGTGCTTATGTCTAGTCAAAGTGCGTTAGCAATATGTCGTCAAATCGCTTCTCCCTCACGATCTTCATCAGTTGCTATCCGTACTTTTTCTGCTTTCTTTGCTAGTTTTTTTAGTTCTGTTACCGTCTGTTTTTTGTCGGGTGAGATTATATAGTTGGGTTTGAAGTTATTGTTTGTGTCTACTCCTAATCATTTTTTCTCTAGATCTATGATGTGTCCGTATGAGGCTGTTATATAGAAGTCTTCTCACAATATTTTTTGTATGGTTTTGCATTTTGCGGGTGATTCAACGATGAGTAGATTTTTCATATTATATATTTTTTAAATCTTCTCTTTTCACTGAATATGATGAATTTTAGTAGAACAGGGGTTGCGGGACTCGAACCCACGACACGCGGCTTTGGAGACCGCTGCTCTACCAACTGAGCTAAACCCCTATTTTTACATTACCCTTTTTCGTAAGCCCGATTCTGTTTTGGTAGTATTTATCTTTCCCTAGTTATACTAGGTTTGTGCACGAACTCCGTAGCAAAAAAACATAGGTGATTTTTATTTTCATCATATTGTTTTGTTACGGAGGACGCTTGCATCCACTACGGTTTACCACTTGTATAACTTCTGTCATACTAAGCCGTAGTATCCCCTATGGGAGAGGAACCTACTCGTTGCACCTTTTGTCCTTTGAGAACTAGTTTACGTCTCTGTGGCACTTTCGTTTGCTCCTAATCTTAGGAAGTTCCAGCATTTGTTAAATGCTAATGTTTTGATGATGTCGGGACTTTCCTCTTCAAATACTTGAAGTACTACCTGAAGAAAGAGTGTTTTGAAAGTATATATTCTATAGTTTTTTGCAAGGTATATGATTTAAACTCTGCTTTATTCTATCTTTTAAGCATGTTTTATTGCTTAATGACGGCTTCTATTGCTGCGAAGCCTCATGTCCCGTCTATGTTTGTCACAATATATAAGTCATCTCATGCTTTTCATTTGAAGTATGTCACTGCGGCGTGGTTGAGAAAGTAGGTCTGACCCGTGTCTGTGATGGCGATGGGTTTGTTATCGTCCGTCAAGGATAATACGGCCTTTTGATGCTTTCTTTCTACAGGTTCTATTAGTTTATATATCAACTTTCCGTCGGCTAATATTCTTAGTTTTAATTTGTCTCATGGCACTAGTTTGGTTTTGCTTGCGTAATTTAAGGGCATTGGATATTTTTTTTGGTCACTACTAAGCATGAAATATCCATCAAAGACACCTTCAACAATTTGTGTGTTGTCGTCTTCGTATGTTTTTAATCATTGAGGGTTCATTATTTTTTCAGCCTCGTATAGTAACTCGGTTGCCTCTTCTTGTGATGGATCAAACTTTTCTAGTTTGTCTAGAATCACCTTGATTCTTTTCAAGTCTAATTCGATGTTTGTAATTAAGTTGTTTATGAAGTGCATCATTTGTTGTAACTTTTCTGTGTTTTGTTCTTGTTGTGTTTTTGCCATCATTTTTTTTATCTAAATGGTTGTTTGTTATTGTATATTTTACTACTGTCGATGCAAAATAATATTTTTTTTGACTGTGAAAGTTATGATTTTTTAATTGACTTTTTTGATACTGAAAATATGTTTCTTGCATTTCTTCGTTTTTGTGTCATTTGTCATAAATTGTCGATATATGTTATTTGTGTGTTGATAAAATTAGCTCTTTCAAGGTATCATTGAAGTTCTTTCTTTGTAAATATATGGTAAAATCTTTGGTGGCTTTTATTTGTTCCGATTCGTCTTATCATTATGTCATTTCGATTTTTTTTCCCTCATGATAATATGTGTTTTATTGTGCTAACTATTACGCTTTTTCGATGTTTTTTGAGGAACCATTGTGAGAATGACCGATTGGTTTGTATTAGATACCCATTATGCTTCAGTAGCTTATAGCACTGTGTTAGTGTTGTTGTCCTTTGTTTTCTTGTTGCGAGATGTTGTATACTAGCAATTGCTATTATTATGTCGAAATGTTCTATGGGGAAATGTTGGGCTATGTTGTTCATGTCATCGCATATAAATCTTTCTTTGGGATTTTTTTTTTGTGCTATTTGAATTAGTTTGTCTGATATATCTATTCATATATAGGAGATTTCTTTATTTGTTCGTTTTTTAACATAATCTAGACATCTAGCATCTCAACATCATAATTCAAGTACCTTGATTTTTTTATGAGGATAGCTTTTGAGCTGTTTTACTAGGTAATCTAGTTCGGGTCGATGTTTTTTTCTAGTATTGTGAAACTTGAGCGACTCCTCGTTGTAAAACTTTTTTAAGTTTTGTGTAATTTGATGCATTTTGTTCTCTCCTTTCTAGAAAATTCTTTTTTCAGTACTTTTATTGTCTTTGATTTTTGTTTTCGTGCTGTTTGAGTCTTTTATTAGTTCTTCTAATGTAAAGTATTCTTCGTGACCGTCTATGTTTATTTTTTGAAATTTGAGAAAATAAATCATGACTAGTAGTGTCATTTTAACATCGTTTTTGCAATATTTTTTTAGCTCTTTCATATAATTTTCGTCTTGTGTCTCTAAATATTGATTGTACAGCACTTCTGCTTGTTGTCATGACTCTAGCGTTTTTGATAATCAAATGAGTGCTTGAGATAGGTGGTTTAGTCAGATCTTTTTGCCGGTTTTATTGTTTATGAATAAAAACGGATCAATGCTTTTTTTGTTTAATATTTCTATTTCTTTTTTGCTTGCTTTTGCATTGTGAGCTAATACGGGATTATCGAAATATATGTGATTATATCCTATGATATATCCAGGGAAGTCAATGAGGAAGTCGAATAGTCTTTGATAGTCACTTGGTCATATGTATTGGAACTTGCACGTGTGTGGTTGTGTTGTTATCATGTATGCAATGATGAACTTTGCTTCTTTAAGATTTTGGTTTGCGAATGTTGTTTCTATATCGTATACAACAAAGGGCTTATCGTTTATTGTTTGATACTTTCCCTCTGTGAATTCGTCTCGAAGTTGCTCCATCATTGATTTGTTTTTTTTCATTAGCCTATCTACTTTTTTCTGGTCTTTCAGAAATCCGTGTAACTCAATTATTTCCTCTTCAGTTAATTCTAACTGAGTTTTTTCCACCTCTTCATAAATTATTACTCCTGTGTTGTTCTTTTGAAATCTTATGATTGGTTTGCTCCTTTCGAAATAGGTAGTGTTTTTCCCTGTTTTTGTTATGGTACTGATGAATTGTTTAAAATGCATTATTTTTTCTTTTTTCATTACTGTTCGTATCGTTTGGAAACATTGTGTTTGTAAGGTTTTTAGTTGTTGTAGACTAAACTTTTTGTACATTGTTGTTTTTTGCTTTTCTAAACTTGTTGTGTTCACGTTAGTAAACTTTGGTATGAAAGCAAGGCACTACTGATGGTATTTTGTGAAAACTTCTTCTATGTTTGGATAAAATTTTTTTATGAATTGTAATGGGTTTTGTTGAAAATTATTTATATCTGATTGATTCTCGGCACTTAATTGCAAAGAAAATGTTCTTATGAGTAACGGTTTTTCTCCTATTTTGATGCTATCGATAAATAGTCATTTAATTTCTTGGTTTTGTATTTGATAATTTGCGGTGAATGTTATTCAACTAAGTTGAAATGTTACTAATGCTTGGTTTTCTTTTTGTTTTACTGACTGTAGCTCTACGATTAATGTTTTTTTGAAAATCTGTTGTATAGATGGTTGTTCTTGGTTTTCTACTATGTTGTCTCCGGTTTGTTCGACAGTATTCGTATCTTGTAAGTTGATTTGTTCTGCTGTGATTTCTGTTATTAATTTTTGAAGACCCTCGTTGTGTATGGTTGTATTCATAAACCTTTCTTGTAGTGCTGCTGTAATTGTTGCATCGGAAGATGCTATCTCGTGTATTACTCAGCCGCTTATTTCAATGGTATATTCTATTGTGTTTTTTGTGAGCGTTACTTTTTCTGGACTGCAATTTATAATCATACTTGCTATATCAGAGTTCATTGTGTTGCATCGATTTTGCTGTTCTTCTTTTTCTCTTATTTTTTCTATTATTTCCTTAGCGGATCGTTTATTGGTTTTTAGTGTATCATTGATATAGTCTTCTACTTCTGTGTTTTCTGTAATGATACTTTTTATGTATCGCTCTGATTCCAACATTAGGATAAGCGTTAGTGCTGTTTCTTTATTAGTAGTGTTCTTGTATGTACCTTTAATGTTCCGTTGGTTTTCATTGATTTGCGTTCTTGCTAGCTCGGTAAAAACTGATGGTTCCAATACGTCTTCAATTTGTGTACTGTTTGAGCCACTTGTGTTTTCTAGTGTTCCTTCTATTGATGTGGTGTTTAATTGTCCGGTTGCGTAGAGTGTATATGTTATGAAAGTTGCCAATCAACATCAGAGTATAATACTTATCTTTTTCTGTAGAGTCCCTGTTTTCTTCATTGTGTTGAATGTCGATAAACTTTCTTCTATCATTGTATTGCATTGTCGCTATTTTGTCAAAAATACTTTTTCTTGCGTCTGTTTTTTTTGTTGTTACAATTCTATTATTGTTTTCATGTCGCTATCCTTTTGGTTGTTATGCTACTTCGTCATTTTTTGCAAAATATACTTCATTATAGTAGAAGATCTGCTTTTGATCTTGTGTGTTCTTGAAGAGTTCGTTGTAATTCTCGTATTGTTTCAAGCTTTTCTGAAGTACTTGTATTGTGAGACGTGATAGAGATATGTATTGAGGGTGTGTGGAGGAGTTATAAGGTTACTATACATTCACCCACTAATCGTGTTGTTCTTTTTCATAAACCGATGGGCTATGTTGTTTCAAAGACTGACCCGCACAATACTACCATCTTTTCTTTGTTGCCGTCGTGATGGTCTGACTCGTATTATTATGTTGGCAGGCTTGATAAAAATAGTCGTGGCTTATTGTTGTTAGTTTCTTCTTCTCATTTGGTGCATGATTTTGAGCATCCTACCAAAGCATTCTTGAAAACGTATTACGTGACTGTTGTATGAAGACGAGACTCTTTACATACTGCCACTTGTCTTGAGTGACTGTGGGTTGACAGAGACTCACATATTACTTCTGTTGGGCTATGAGACTTTTTACAGGTTGCTTCTCTATCTGTTCTTCGTTCTTCCCTTGACTCTTGTGTTTTGAAGATAGGCTTGTTTTATGGTAAAAATAGGCATATAAGGAGATTGTTGTGAGCACTACATTATACTGTTTTGGACTTGTGTAGAGTTTCTTTTGGTCCTTATTTTCTCGGAGACCTGGCTCCTTGAGCTTATGTAGTAGAAGATTTATCATAGGTTTTTGTTATGTTGTGAAAATGATTTAGGTTGACTGGTAGGTTAGTATCGTTTCTTTTGTCTTCTAGAAGAGTTTTTCGTGGTCAATATTTCGTTTTTCACTATTCTGTTGCCAGAGGCGCCCTTACTCATCATAGATGTTCTTTTCATATAGCAAAAAAGATCCATAAGTCTTCCGTTGTTAGGAATTTTATCAAAAGATCTTTACTTGCTTATTGTTTACGTACAAACTTTTTTTGATCTCCTATTCGCGGTAAGTATCTTGATGTTTTTGTGCGTTGTAATCACCATTCCTATGAATTGTGGAAATGATTGGTTGATAATAAGACTAGAAAAGATATAAGCCATGCGGTGGTTTTGCGTTTTGCTTCTGATCTTGCTCGTTTTGTCGACAAAGCTCCTTTTTAGTTTTTTTCTGTTCATGACTCAACGGCTTCGCTTTCGTACTCATTTCTCTTCTTTGACAGAGAGGGCTAAAGAATTGACTAGGAAGATAGTTTCACATAGCGATTCTGGGTTTGCTGAAAAAACTCGTGTGAAGCGTGTTGTTGCTACCGAACCTGTTGTTTCTGAGCCCTCTTTTTCTCCTACGCGTTTTTCTTTTGTTTTTTGGCTATATGGACTGTTGGCTGTTTTGTTGGGATTCGTTGTTTATCATGGTTTTGCTGTTATTGTTTTGATTATAGCTGCTTACATTATTTCAATTGCGATTGAATGACCTGTTCGTTTTATCAAAAAATTGGGTGTTTGAAGGCCTTTTGCCTTATTTTTGTCTTATTTCTTGGTTGTTATTGTTATTTTGGCTATTGTCATGGTCGTTCCTTTTGTTGCTATTCAATTAGGGAACTTTGTTAGTCTTTTTGTCAATCATGTTGTATCTATTCAAAAGGTTGTCTTATCCATTGGTTGGGTTGAATACGTTCAACAGTCTCAGTTTTTGCCCGCTTATTTTAAGCGTTTGCTACTTGCTGGCTTACAAGATCCCACTTTCTCTGTTCAGCTACAATCTGCCATGACTCAACTTGTTGGAACATGACAATCGTTTATTTCTTATCTTACTGGATTTGCTCTTAAAACTCTTACTTCTTTTTTGACTATCTCTTCTAAGGTCTCTATATTACTTGTT
>CAYXZL010000008.1:0-57718 GCA_964469925.1 uncultured Candidatus Peribacteria bacterium
GGCTGGAAAGGTGATTATATGTACGCAGGTATCCATATTCCATCCTTGGGCCAGTCCGTAGTTTCTCGCAGCGGTCAGTGTCTGGCCGATATTGGTTGTGACGGCAAACTCGCTCCCATTGAGCGAATCGGTTGCAAAAGTCGGATCATACGGATTTTGGATCTGCCCCAAAATGTCCGTTATTGCCGTTTCGACGTCGGGGCGTTCTGCCCCAGGCCAGAGGTGGATTTTAATTGGTAGCTGTGTTTGGGCCTCAGCTACCGTAGCGAAGCCCGTAAGTGCAGCCAGAATCAGGCAGATGGCTGCGGCGATGATGATGTTTTTTTCCTTCATGATGGTATGTTTTTCTTTTTTTTATTTTTTTGTTCAAAACTGCTTTCTCCCTTCTCCAGCCGAAGAAGGTCAAACGAAATAGAGTTGAACAAATTTTTTTGTCGATATTGACTGGTTTTCTGGGGAGAAAACCGGTGGCTGGGATTTTTTATTTTCCAATTGGTTGTGCTCTTATCCTCCCTCCATACAACAGAGGGGAGCACGACCAACTTATCCAAATATTTTCTCTCCCTTGCTGTCACCAGGGAGGCTTGCTTTTAAACTTTTCTCGAATCGGCTTTTGCTTGATTCTCGAAGAGGTTAAAAGACTTAAATATTAACAGCTAGGCTTGGAGCTAGTTTAATTTCTAGCCTCCACAAAAAAAATCTTATTCAATTTTTTTTTGTTTTTTTTGTTTTGCTCTAGCTGTTAATGAGCGTTATTGTGACCATAGTTTTTTATACTATAAAGTCAAGCCGAAGTGTTGTTTGTAGTTCTTGCAAGGCTCTTTTTTTTGTTAGATATTTTGGATGTATTTTACTTTGCATTGCAGTTTTTTTCTTGTTGTAAGTGATATATACTTGCTTACAGTGATGAGTGCTTTCATTTTCTCCCTTATTCTGATATGAAAAAAACATTGCTTATCCTTCTTTCTTTGTTTGCGTGATGGAGTTTTTTTGTCAGTTCTGTGTATGCTCAAGAATTGCCTTTTTTGGTTTTGGATGAGCTGTGCGTTTTTGATGGCCAAGCAGCACTCTATGACTGTAGTGATAGTCCTTATGCATCCTGGGCCGTCAAACTTGACCATGCTCTCGACCCTTTTTTGGATGATTTTGTTGCCTTTCATGCTGATAGTTACAAGGGTGATGTAGACAGGATTGTATGAAAACTTAATACACTCAGACAGCGTGTTGCTAGCTTTTCTACCCAAAACTATGAAGAGTCGTATTTGTTTGTTGTCGAGTATGTCTATTATAAAATTAGTTGGGTGATGGATGCAGTGTTACAAGCATCGAGCTAAATGTGTCGTTTTCTTGAGGAACTTGTTTTAGAGCCGAGTCTCTAGTTCGTATTTCCATATATTTGGTCGCTTGTGGACGAAATCGTCGTAAGCAGCTTTTACATCATAGTGTTCCTCTACTTTGTCTTTTTTACTATGCAAAAAGGCATAGAGCATGGGGTAGAGTCTTGGTCGTAGTGGAGTAAAATATATGTGATTTTCGGTCTTGTTCGTATTTCGTTCTTCTTGTGTTGTTGCGTTTTGATAGCCTGGATGGAGCCTGTCCATAAAGTTGTTTTCAAGATCCATTCGTTGTTTCTCGCTTCGTTCTATTTTTGTGTGATCGAGTGCACACTCTTCAAAAAAATACTTACAAAATCGTCGTACGTGAGTTTGTGTATCAGCTGCCAAGTGAGCTAGATCTGCGTCTCTTATGATGTTGATCATGGTTTGGGTTTGTATATCTCGTGCTGTATCGTTTTTTTGATAGGGGAAAGTGGTGGCAAGGATAAGCTGTTTGATCCTTTCTTTTCATCATACATCAGGTCCTAGCTTTGCGAATACTTCATCAACAAACGCACAGCTTTGCAGCTCGTGTCAGGCACGGTGTATGACATTGCCTGTATCATGAAACAAGGCTGCTACTATGAGTTCACAGCATTCTTGTGCTGTTATCGTGTTGCCTTTTTCTTGTGTTTTTTTGATCAACCCAATGGTGTTGAGGACGACAGTGATACTGTGATCAAGGTTGTGAAAGACGTATTGTTCATCCATTTGCAGTAGGATGAGAAACGCAATTGACATGATACTGTGTATTGACTGTGTTAGTTTCGCTTCTTTTTGTGGCATGACAGTGTCAATTGCCTCTTTTAGTTTATGCCGTTTTTTGTGAATATGATCATCAAACTTATCAGATAGTATCTGTAATAACTCGTTTTTGTGTTGTGTTTGTTGTAGTATCTCTGCTAGAGAGTGTGCAGTATTGCTGTGTGTTATTATATGCTCTATGATCTGCGTTATGTTGGCTGGTTTCGTGTGTGAGTTTGCCGTATCTGCCATCGTGTTGTGCGTCATAAAGTATATGAGATAAGTATATGGTTTTGAGCATGTCTCTGCAATTTTTGGCTACTGTCTTTTTGTCTTGAGGCTTGCATTTATTGCTTGTCTGGCTAGTATCGTTTGTGTGTTTTGCCTTCATGGATGATCATGAAAAAAGAATCCCTTATCTGGTGGAGTTTTGCTATTGCTCTTCTGATTACTCTGTGTGCTTTTGCGATTGTTTTTGTCCGTATAAGGGCTTTGATGCAAGCGGAGAAGTATTGAACACTGACAGGTTCGTATGTGAGTGGCTGATTGGAACGTATTGATTCGTATGGCAGTAGTGCACAGTATATTTCTGTGGAGAACTACGTCACAACTGATGTGGGTGATCAAGCCACTGATCGCTACACTGATGCTAGTGGTGTGGTCTGGCAGAGATATTTTTTTGATGATGGGATATCGGCTATGTTACCAGGAGATTGTTTTGTGTTGTCTCCTGATGGTGAGAGAGTAGCCTTGGGTGATCAGGTCAAGGTGAGCTGGCAGGGCATGACTACTGCGTGGTTTGATTGTTTTGATGATAACGCCCATATTGCGACTATCGGTATCAGTAGGCAGCAGATGACTGGTTTTCAGATGCATGATGCAGTTGGTCTCTATAGTTTTGATGTGGGGATGATTCGTTTTGATGATACGATCTTTACCCTTTATCACCTTTTTTTGCCTGCGGATAAGGATATCGCTTTTTACTTTAGCCATCCCTCACGGCGTTTTGGTGTTTTGGAGTCACTGCTGTTACCTGAGGCGTTAGTCTTGGAGGAAAAGGATAGTCCTTCTTCTGTTTATCAGCATGATGTGTATTATCTTGAGCCTGAGCAATTTGTCACTCGAGAGGGACGTAAGGTCGATGGTTATCATAGCTGAACTATTTCGCTGTTGAGTGGTTATTTGGATGTCACGGGAACGGTTATTGAGGATGGTGCTTTTGTCTTTGCTATGGATACGATTCGTGCCTCGGTTTTTGATAACGGTTGACTGAAAACGATATTAGAGGATGATCTTAAGTCTGACAATTTTTTTGCTGTTGAACGCTATCCGACCGCATCGTATCATGTTAGCAGTGGATCATTTCTTAGTGGGGCGATGTGGGTAGATGGTGTGTTTGACTTGAAGTGAATATCGAAAGATTTGTTGCTTACTCTTGATTCTGTTTCTTTTTCCTGAGATAATTTGCTTACTACCTGACGCTTTTTTTTCAACAGAATGGTATGGGGTGTTGATGGTATGAAAGGTATTGTTGATGACTTTGTTGGCGTTTCTTTTGATCTCAAACGATCGAAATAGTAATTGTCTAATTGACATATGTCTTTTCATCGCTATATAGTGCGATGTTTTTTTGTTTTTTTGTAATGATGATGGGGGCGGAGTTTGTTGATAATGATCTTGTAGATAGTGGTTTAGAACCTTCTCCCGTCTTGTCTTTACATGATGTGGAAAGTTTGTGGCGTGATTATCCAGATTTGTGCAGACAGCTGGTGGCTCAGTGTAGTAGAGCTATTTTTCAGTACTTGAATCGTGTAATTTACTGTATATTAGACCTAGTTTGGGTTTGGATGGACAGCCCTTGTACATCGTCAAGTTGAGGTATCTTGATCGTGATGCAGAATATCGCATTAATTCTTCTCGTCATGCTGATTGTCCTGTTGATGATGGTGGTAGTTTTGTCCATCAGTCTTGAGATTATATCAAATTTCTAAGGGTTTTTCCGTATTGAAAACTTGTGAGATCACTCAAACTGGACGAAATTCCTGGTGTTGTGCATCGACTTTTGGGTGATATTGCCTTGGTTGGTCCGAGACCTTGGTTGGCTGAAGAGTTGCAACATCATTCGGAGTATTGGCATGCATTGCAATATTGGAACTGTAAGTCTTGATTGATTCCTCCTACTGCCTTGTGACTTGTTCCTGATTTTCCTGATGTGGCTGATCCTAAAGAGCGTTTGAAATTACAAAACCTTGCTTTTGCTGAGTCCTGTTCCCGTTCTTCCCTTGTGTTTTTGTTGAGGTTTCGCCTTCTTTCTCTTTTTTCTTCGTTTTCCTATCGTCTGACGCAGATGAGTTTTGCCTAATGGTTGATATGAAAAAAGGGGTGATTTTTGTTTGGTAAATCATATGCTGATTGTGTTTTTTATGATTTATTTTTCTTTTTGTTGATGCTTGCAGAGCAATTACATGCTGATTTTGTACAGGCTATGAAACAGAGGGATGTTCGCAAAAAAGAAATTTTGTCCTATGTGTTAGCACAAATAAAGAACAAGCAGATCGATACGCAGTTGTCTTTGACTGATGATGAAGTGGTTCAGTTGATCAAAAAAGAGATAAAGAGTAGAAAAGAAAGTATCGACTATATGCACAAGGCTGGCAAACAGGAGGAATGTCTTGAAGAACAGGCAAAGATCGCTGTTTTGGAGTTCTATTTGCCTGTGATGATGGACGAGGCTGGTTTAAGGTCGTTGGTTGTGTCTGCTATTGATGCATTGGGTATTGCTGATTTGTCTAAAGAAAGGGGAAAACTTATTGGTGCGTTGATGTCTTCACATAAGTCGGTGATTGATTGAGCGATGCTCAATGATATTATTTCATCATTGGTATCATAACGATGAAAAAGCTGTGTGTATTTTTTCTTGTCGTACTTTTGGGTTGTGCTTTTTCTTTTGCACAGTGAGAAGATGATCCCTGTCTTCCCGGAGAGCCTTGTGACAACAGTAACCCCTATGCTGCTGAATATGAGGCTTGTAATGAGCAGTACGCTGATTTGGATGCCTATAATGAGTGCAAAAGTAAGGTGGATAGAAAGGTCTGTATGGATAGTTGTGTTTGAGAATTTGATTATTGTAATTGTAAATGCGATGGTGGTATTACGCTCAATACCAATATCCCTTTTGTCGGTAGATGCATCGCAGTAAGTAATTCTGATGGAAATGCTGATGCTGTTCAGTTGAATGCGTTTCCTCGTTTGGTACAATGATTGGGTAGGTTGCTGTTATCGATTATTTTGCTCTTGTCGTTTGTGTTGGTGATCGCTGGTGGTGTGATGATTGCTGCCAGTGGTGCAGATAGTAATGCCTATGGACAGTGAAAAAAGCTGATAACGAAAGTTATTATTGGTATTGCATTGTTGGGTATGATGGGTGTGATACTGCGTCTTATTAATCCAAACTTTTTTACTTAGTATGTATGTTGGTGACGATGGTTTCTATCAAAAAAGATCAGTGAATAGTTCGTATAGGTGATAAGCTTGTGTTTGTGCTTGATGATAGTATTGATGGTAAGGATGAGCTTCGTGAACATGTGGTGTTGATGCCTCTGATAGGTGAAGACATGACCTATGAAACAGACATTAAGTTGGTTGATTACCCTGGAGAGTATGAAATTCAAGGGATAACTATCAAAGCTTGGGCTGATACACATGGTTTGATGAGTTATGTATTAGGTGTCGGCAAACAGTCTATTGTCTTGGTTCAATCTAAGCAGTTTTTGGAGTCGGAAGATGATTTGCCTGAGGATATTTACAAATGGATTTTTACTAGTTCGGCTTTGAGAGATTATCGAGAAAAATGTGAATTTGAGTGAGAATACGTTGATCTTGAGCAGTCTGATGTCTAGCTTTTCATGAGTTTTCTGTATATGATTTTCTTTTTTTCTTGATGAGAGGGAGTGTCGTTGGCGATTGTTGGTGGTGTATGATGAGAATTGTTATTGTAGTGTACTGTTTGTATCTCCACTTATAATCATAACCCCATCGTTTTGATCGAGTTGTTTTATCTGATAAAAAATTTGCTTTTTTTCTACGTATCTGTATAATGGTTCTATCTTAGTATGATACTGAATACAGTCATCGCATATAATAGTTGACCTGGTATTCATGAGAGGAAGGAGTATGTCGACAAACCTGTGATAATTACCCTTCTGAGCATCTACAAAAGCAAAATCCACCTTTTCATATACGAATTTCTTGAGTCCAAACTGTATGATATCGTAATGATAGCATGTGGTGTTCCAAACTTTGTATTGTGATAGATTATGTATGCACTTCTTGTATTGTGGTAAGGATACTTCAAATGTGTACAGGTGTCAGCCTCGTTGTTTTAGGCTATCTGCTATGATAGTGCTACTATAACCAGCTGCAGAACCTATTTCAACGCAGATTTTTGGTTGGTGTTCATCGAGAAATTGTGTGAGGAATTGTGCGGTTTGATCGCTGATGATTGGTATGCTCTCGAGCATACATTGCTCTTTGATAGCTTGGTATTCTTTCTTCATCGTGTTTTCATATCTATAGATTAAGAACTTCTTATTTGTTTCACTTTATATTTTCATCGTAATTTTCAATGACGTGACTATGAACAAATGTATCCTTTCGTAAAAGGAAATCTACTAAAAACTCTAACAGACACTGATCGTCGCATGTACATGCAGATCGTGGTGTTTTGCAAGCACCTCCTTTGATCGATGTGTTGCCCTCAAGCAGTCCTTCTGGTACTATCAAAAAATGAGAAACGCCAGTAAGGATAGGGAGCCTTATGTGACTTACGCAAGTTGGTCAATGTATTTTTATTGAGTATGAAAACGACCTTATCCTTGTGGATGCTGGTATGGAGTTTTCTGCTGATGATACCTTGTGAGCAGACTATATTATCCCTGATATTAGTTATGTTAAAAAGAATAAACATAAACTCAGATGAATTCTCCTTTCGCATGGTCACTTGGATCATATTGGTGCTTTGAGAGATATGTTGCCTGAACTTGGCTTCCCTACTATCTATACCACACCACTGACTCTCGGCATTATTAAGAAGACTTTTGAGGACCCCAAAAACGCTGCTAAAATAAAATATAAAATTGTTAATCCTGATATTGATATTGTTAAGCTTGGTTGTTTTACTGTCGAGTTTGCAAAGGTCAATCACAATATCCCCGAGACGATGGCAATGGCTATTCATACTCCCAAAGGGCTTATTTTCAACTCGTCTGATTTCAAAATCGATCATACGCCCGCTATTGATCAACCAGCTGATTTGGCAAAAATTTCGAGATTTGGGTCTGAGTGAGTTAAGCTTTTTATTGGTGATGCTCTCAATGCTCACAAGACCTGATGGGCAAAATCGGAAAAAGAGATTGGCGATAGCTTGGACAATTTAGTAAAAAACGCTACTGGAAGAGTGTTTGTTGCGACTTTCGCGTCCAATGTGGGTAGGGTCATACAGGTAGTCAATAGTGCTCTCAGACATAATAGAGTTGTGTTTATCAGTGGTAGATCCATGCTCAATAATGTGGAAATCTGCCAAGAATTGTGATATATTACTGTACCTAAGGGCTCTATTCGCAAACTTATTAATGACGAGATTCATAGTTTGCCTGATGATAGAGTATTGGTCCTTTCGACAGGAGCTCAAGGTGAAGAATTCGCTGCTTTGACAAGAATGGCGAGATCAGAACATCCTATTGTTGAAATGAGAAAGTGAGATACGGTGTTGATCTCTGCATCAGCTATTCCAGGTAATGAGGCTCAAATGTCTGAAATGTTAAATAACTTGGTCGTTAAAGATGTGCGCTTGATTACCAATGATGATATGGATGTCCATGCTAGCTGACATGGATACGCAGAGGATCATAAGCTTATGCTTGCTCTTTTGAGACCTCAATTTTTCCTTCCCTTCTATATTGAAGCGAGATTTAGGTATGCTTACAAACAATTGGCGTTGGATATGGGTATGCATGAAGAGAGGATTTTGATGCCCAATGAAAATGGTTGTATCATCGAATTGTATGATGAGGTTGTGCAGATATCTCCTAAAAAGATGCATTTACATACGGTACTCATTGATGGTAAGTGAAGAGGTCATCTTTCGGGAGAGTATGTTGTCAAAGCTCGTCAAATTATGGCTGAACACGGTATGGTTGCTTTGATTTTTAAGGTAGATACTGTCAGTAAAGACTTAGTTGGTAACATCCAGATTGAGTCTAGATGATTTGTATATTCTTCAGAGGTGAGAAAAATCCATACGCAAATTGTTCAGTATGTGAGAAAAAAATATCAAGATAATCTTGTGAAGATCAAGGATGTTAAGGATAATTTGAAGTCTATTAAGGATGATTTGGCTCAGTATATTGAAAATATTATTGGTAGATCTCCTATGGTTGTGCCTATGTTTGTGTATATCAATAGGGATGTGCAAGATAAAGAGGACTCCTTGTCCGAAGAAGAGGCGATTGTTGGTATGACTTTGGATGAACAGGGTATTGAAGAATCGCTCTGATCGGACTCTTCTTATTAGTTTTTGTTCTTTTCGACTTACTTAGACGCCCTTGTGGCGTCTTTTTTTATGTTGTTTTTTGTGTATTTATTTCCTAGTATCTCTCTTGTTTTAGATTTCTTTTCTAAGATTGATTATGCAAAGACGTGGTAGCAATAAGAAATGATCTCCGTCTGCTTTTCTTGTTCGTTTTGTGTTATGTGTTTTCTGTGTGCTTGTTCTTATGTTCTTTTTGTGAAACAGGTCTTTGTATTTTGAGGATGATTTGCGTGTTGAAGAATGAGATACTCTCTATGGTATTTTACAATCCCAATCGTCTTTTGCCCGCTTAAGCACTAAGTTGTATGCTCGCATACATGACTTATCTCCCTTGCCTTTTGCCTTGCAAGTTGGCAACTATCCACAGATCATTTGATCGGTCTCAAAACGTGATTTCTTTCAATGATTGGCTGAGGGTCCTGTACGTGATTATTTTTCTGTTACTCTTTTGGAATGATGGTCTAGTTACGATATTGATGATTATTTGTCTTCTCGTGGTTTGATTACTCCTTGATCGTATGTTCGCTATGTTCGTGATCCGAAGCTGATTGCGTCTTTATTGTCTGATTTTCCGTTTTTAGATGGACTGGGTTCTTCTCCTTTGGCTCGTTTGGAGGGATTGTTGTATCCAGAAACCTACTATGTGGGTAGCGGTGATGATTTTTTGCATGATTTGGTTGTTGTGCAGTTGGAGACTTTTCGTGATAGGATATGGAATCCCCTACTTTCTCAGATCTCATCTCGCACTTTTGCTCAGTGGTGACAAAACATATCTCCTTATCAGTTTTTAATATTTGCTAGTATTGTCGCTAAGGAGGAGTCTTCTCATAGTCAGCAAGCTACCGTTGCCTGAGTCTTGTTGAATAGGTTGGAACAGGGTATGAGATTGGATGCAGATATTACTTTATGTTATGGTTTGGAGAAAGGGTTTGACCATTGTTCTCCTTCTACTATTGTTAAGCATTTGTCCGATAGTGGGAATGTGTATAATACAAGACAACGTTTGTCTTTACCACCCACTCCTATTGCTAACATAACAGCATCTGATGTCTCTGCTGTTTTGCGTGCAAAACGTCACTCGTATCTGTATTATTTGCATGATACGAAAGGTGTTTTGCATCTGAGTGAAGACTTGGAAGGGCATAATGATAATAAAAGACGTTATTTGCAATAGAGAAACGCCTTGTAGAAGTGTATGGAGGTTGATTTTTTTTCTCTTAGTCTTATACACTCGTTGTATTTAATTTTTGTGACTTGTTTTCGTGGCACGCTTACAGTCTTTCTTGCTTCCTTTCGTTTTGTGAATAGTGCTTGCTCTATGGTTTTTTTCTGTTCGTTTTAGTGATGATAGTGACCTGTTGGCCAGTGTTTTGGGAGACGGTCTTTCTGCTGATTCTGTTAACTATGATATACGATACGGCATGGTTGATGATGCCTTGGTTGTAGAATCAAACGTTGCTCTTGATGATCTCTCTTCTCTTTCTCTCGTGATTGCTTTTGACGCAGACAGTGTCTCGTTTGATGATAGCTTGGCTTCCTCTGTTGGCAAGCGTAATATTCGCGTTGATCAAGGTCTCTTAACTGTTTTGTTGTCTGACTTGTCTTCTGTTGCTTTAGGTGATGAGTTATTGCGTATCCCGTATCGTGGCGATACTGACCGTATTGTGTTATCAGACGTTAGTGTTCAGTATATAGACGATCATTTACAGCCTTTGTCTGTTTATCGTGCACGTTCAGATTGTTTAGGTCCTGATTGTAGTCATGGAAAAAATTAAATATCTTTTGTTGCCTTTTGCCGCTTTGCTGATTTCTGGCATGGTATATGCTGCTCAGCCAGATGCTTTTTTGGTTGAGGTATTGCCTAGTAGCTTCAAAGAGGGCGAAGCTGTCGACCTGAAGATAACTGCTGTCGATGCTGACGGGAAGGTGGTATCAGACTATGATGGGGATGTCTTTATTACTGCCAATGTATTTGATGGCACGAAATATACTGTTCCTAATGATGGTATTTATACCTTTGTTGAGCAGGATCAGTGAACAAAGCTTTTCTCTAAAGGATTAACGATCAATGCGAGTGGTAACTTCAATATTGTGGTAGAGGATATTTTGGGTGAGGTCAGGGGTAGTGCTTCAGTCACCGTTGGTTCGTCTGGTGGTTGATGATGAAATACTGGTATGGCTACTGTTTCTATTACGTCTCCGGCTCCTGGTACCATTATTCAAACCACCTGATCACTTAATATTATTGGTTCCTCTAGTGTTCCTAATGCTCCTATCTTTGTTAATGTGAATGGAAGTGATCAGGACACTAAGATGAAGACTGATGCTAATGGTGGTTTTAATATCTATGCTTTTGGTCTCACTGAATGAGACAATACCCTTTTGGTCAAACTCAAATCGGCTGATGGTGCTGTTTTAGCCCAGTCTTCACAGATCACCATTGAACTCGCTTTAGAGGATGCTAATCAGCAGGAAGTTGTTTCCTCGTTTTTTATTACTCCTCCTACTGATATTTATGTTGGAGATAGTTTTACGGTGGGTGTGATTACCCGTGATGATGTTAATTCTGTTGAGGTAACTATTGGTGCTAATAAATTTCCTTTGGATAAGTTTGGGGTAGGTCAATTTGGCAAAGAAGTTTCTTTGCAGTTTCCTGGTACCTATGCTGTACAGGTCCATGCTTATGTTGATGGTCAAAAATTTAGTTTCCCACAAGATCCGCTTAAGGTCCTAGAAAAAGTTTCTGATCCTGATTGATGAGGTGATGATTCTGGTACTGTGGAACCGAATGGTTCAGGAAATTCTTCCAATACCTGATTTTCTAGTGCTACAGGTAATACTTTGGCTATTGGACATGTTGGTTATAGTCTTGACCCCATTGACCGTGGGACTGCTAATGTGTTTTGGGAGCCAATGGGCAGTATTGACTATTATGTTGTTCGTCATGGTACAAATGCGGCCTATTTAGACAAAGAGATTGTTGTCATCAATACTGGTATCAGACTGACAGGTTTGGAGCCTGAGACTACTGTATATGTACAAATATGGCCTGCTGATGCTGATGGCAATACTTTATGATCTCCCTCTGATGCATTAGCTATTGATGTTCATGATATAGCGCCGAGCTGTGTGGTGAAGGGCATTAATTTACGGACTGAAAAGAAGGGGGATAAATACTATTTGGTTTGGGATCCTGTCGATCATGCTAAAGAATACGTTATTTACAGGTCTGATTTTGAGGTGAGTTTGCTGAATGAGATGCAAGAAATTGGTAGAACAGACCTTACTTCTTACCCCTATCCTTTTGATGCTACTGCTAAAAACTTTGAATATGCTTATTATGCGGTTGAGGCTGTGTGTGACAATAATATTCCTGTGGCTATTGATGAAATTAAAAAGGTCCAAGTTGGTCCTACTGCAAATATTATCGCTATCATGATTGTGGTAACCTTATTATACTTTTTGTATAGAGTCCATTATTATTCGCAACGTGTGGACGAGTAATTTGTTTGTGTTTTTCTTTGATTTTAGCCTGTTGCATCTTTGTCTATGTCTGATACTTTCCCAAAGCAGTATGATCATACGAAAGAAGTTGATCTCTATAATTATTGGCAAAAAGAAAACCTTTTTGATCCAGCTATTGTTGCTACTAGGCGCAAGTCTTTGTGATATCCCGTTAGGAGCGAAACTTTCATGATACCTTTACCTCCTCCAAATGTTACTGGTAAATTGCATGTATGACATGCCATGATGGCAACAGTAGAGGATATTCTTGTGAGACATGCTCGTATGAATGGATACCATAGTTTATGGATACCCTGAACAGATCACGCGGCCATATCCACTAATGCTGTGGTAGAGAAAAAACTTAAAAAGGAATGAAAATCTAGATTTGATTTGTGAAGAGATTCTTTTTTGCAAGAGGTGCGTGGTCGAGTGCAGGAACACAGGGGTCATATCAATGATCAATTGAGGCGTATGTGAGCTTCCCTAGATTGGTCTCGTGAACAATATACGATGTCAGAGTCTTTGTCTCGTGCTGTAAGAAAGGCTTTTAAAGAGTTGTATGATAAAGGGAAAATCTATCAGGACAACTACGTGGTTAACTGGTCTCCTTGAGCACAGTCTGTTGTTTCTGATATTGAAGTAGAGTATGAGGATAAGGAGGAGAAATTGTATTTTATCAGGTATTTTATTGATACAAAAAAACATGTTATCACTATTGCCACCACTCGTCCTGAGACAATGTTTGGTGATGTGGCGATTGCTGTTCATCCAATGGATAAAAGATATAAAAAATTTATTGGAAGAAAGGTTATTATCCCTATTATCAATAAGACGATCCCTGTCATAGGAGATGAGCATGTTGATATGAGTTTTGGTACTGGTGCTTTGAAAATCACTCCTGCACATGATGAAAACGATTTCATCGTCGCAAAGAGACACAATCTGCCTTTGGAAGTGTTCGCTTTTGATAAAGACGAGATCTTCACTGAGCAAGCAGGTGAATTGTTCGTTGGTAAGTCTATTCATGAGTTTCGTGACAATGTCGTTCAATACTTGGCGGATATTGGTAATTTGGAAAAGGTAGAAAAATATACTCATAGAGTTCCTCTCTGTGAAAGGACAGGTTGTAGGATTCAACCTATGTTGTCCAAACAGTGGTTTATGAATGTAAAACCTGCTGCTGAGAAGATTATGCACCATTTGGATGAGTGAGATGTCGCTGTCTATCCTGATAGGTTTGTCAAAACCTTTTCCCATCGATTGGAGGCTATTAGGCCGTGGTGTATTTCTAGGCAAATCCGATGGTGACACAGACTCCCTGTTTGGCATGATGAAGCATGAAATTCTTATGTGTTGGACGAAGATAGTGTCTTGGATTATCGGAAAAAACATATACAGCAGGGCAATCCTTTATTTAGTATGATGCTTTTCAATCTTGTGACTGATGGTCGTTTGGCTTATCAGTTTGATATTGAAGATTTTGTTGATCTCTTATGTTCTCCTAGTCTCACTCCTCAGTATGGCATGGTGATAGAAAGGTATCTGAGTATTTACCATGATAGGTTTGGTGCAGATCCATCATTTACAAAACACCTTTGAGAATTACAGTCTTTGGTAGATATGATGGAAGATAGTGATGGAAAGGCTTGAGAGGTGCTGGTTGATCTTTTGCATGATTCGTTTCTGGTGAGTCTTCATAAGCATGGCTATGTTTTGCACATCGGTGTGTTGTTGGGTTGACTGGCTGTCAAACAAGATGATGACACTTTGGACACCTGGTTTTCTTCTGGATTGTGGCCTTTTTCGATTTTGTGATGGCCTGAGCAACACAATGATTTGAATGCTTATTATCCTAATTCTGTCTTGGAGACTGGTTACGATATCATTTTTTTCCGAGTTATTAGGATGATGATTATGTGAGTAGAACTTATGGGCGAATTACCTTTTGATAGTGTGTACTTACATGGTTTAGTAAGGGATGAAGAAGGCAGAAAGATGTCTAAGTCTTTGGGTAATGTTATGAATCCTATGGAGGTTATCGGTCAGTATGGCACTGATGCTTTGAGATTATCTTTGGTTGTTGGCTCTACGCCTGGTAATGATGTTAACTATAGTAATGATAAGACGCACTATTATTGGAGGTTTATTAATAAACTGCGAAATGCTTCTAGGTTTGTTTCGATGTCTGTAGCGTCAGCAGATATCCGCTATGATCTTGTGTATTTGTCTGATTATCTTTTTTCCCATAAAGATGAACTGCAGGATTTTGATTTACGGATTTTGCATGCTTTACATGAACTGATAGAGGAAACTGATAGAGCGTTTGGTAAATACTATCTGGGAGAAGCAGCTCATCAAGTAGTACAGACGTTGCGAGAGTACTTTTGTGACTGGTATATTGAGATTTCTAAAATCTCTCAATGACCGATGACTCCTTATGTGTTGGTATATGTGTTGGGTGTGTTTCTCCAATTACTCCATCCATTTGCTCCTTTTGTGACTGAGCAGTTGTGGCAATCTTTTGGTTTTGCTGATTCTATTTCTATCAGTAATTGGCCTGTTGTATTGGCAGACCTTCCTCCCAAAAACTACAAGATCAAGCTTATGATGGAGATCATTACTCAAATGAGACACTTGAGGACCAAGGCTACTGACAAATCTCATGAGAAGGTAGATGTTTTTGTCCAGGGTTCCTCTGATATTTTAGACTATCTTCAACAGTCTGAAGAGCTTTTAAAAAAACTTGTCAACGTGCAGACAGTGATCTATGTGAGAGAAACTCAGGATTTACCAGACGGATATGTCACATGAGTAGTTATCAATATTACTGTTGGCGTAAAGGGTATTCAAACCATCAATAGACAGCAGCATATAGGAAATCTAGAGAAACAGTTGGAAAAAGAGGAACAATTTTTGCAGATTATTAGAAATACTTTGGCGAGTCCAAGTTTTGTTGCTCATGCTCCTGCTGATGTCTTGGAAGCAAAGAAGCAGAAGATGGCAGAAGTAAAATCTAATATTGATGCCTTGCAGTCGGAGATTAAGAGGTTGAGGAGTTAAGACTTTTTTGTGTCTTGTTACACTAATGCATAGTTGTTTCTTTTAATGACGAATAGGTATTGTTGAAAAGTAATATAAAGGGGACGAGTTCCTTCTTGACAATCTTCTTTCGCTACTATGGTGTTATTTAGGGTTTTCATTTTTTATTTTAGCCTTGAAACACTACCTTTTCTATACTTTCTCTCTCAATGACTGTACGTTATGTTTACTCTCTGCATTGGAGTATCCGTATTTTTTTGTTGCTTGTATTATTCCATTTCATGGCGGTTCTATTTTTCCCCATTTATAAAAAAACGCCTTCTTTGAAGGTGCTCTAGGAAGCGTTGCACTTCTTTCCCCATTGTTTGGGACTTCATAGAAGGGGAGATTGTATAGGAGTTGAAGTTATTACTTAGGTTTTATTTGAGGTATACTCATACATTTAGTTTGGGGCGATCGACGGGGATCGAACCCGCGACACTCGGGACCACAACCCGATGCTCTACCAACTGAGCTACGACCGCCATAGAGTTTATCGTATTTTCCTAGACAAAAAATGCTACAAGAAGTAGCATCCTCTACTATATCAAGTAATGCAGTAAATGCAAGACTAAGCACGGACTGTGCTTTGTGTCTATTTTTTAATGTTAAAGGTGATTCTGGATTTTGTGGTTGGGATGGTCCTATACCATGGTGGTCTGATAGTGAGTTTTGTTGTTCCGATTTCTGGATACTCTTGGAGGAGACTTTGTGCTTCTTGTTCTGTTTTGCCTATGATCGTGTTTTTTATTTTGTTTTTGACTCCGTTTTTATCGGTTTCAAAGTTGTAACCACGGATAACGCTGACTGACGTAGGGATAATGAGTATATCGTCTTGGGTGTTTTTGATATCGTATAGTATGAGTGATTGGATATTGATGTCGATGAGTAGTTGTGTGTCTGCTTGTCTTTGGCTGATATATTGCAGAATACTTTTTACTATGTCGCTTTGCTTAACGTAGAGAAAATTGAAACTACTTTTTATACTGCCTTCGACAATTGGTCATTTATCTCATACCTTTTGCTTTACGAGTATTGGTTGTGTTACTACGTGTATGAGATTGTCATAGTGTAGTAGTACTGCATTGGGTATATCAAACTTTTTTCTTAGGATATCTTTTTTGTTTGTTTCGATATACTCACGTAGTTTTTTATCGAGTTGATTGATATCTTCTTGTGATACGACTCATTGTGATAGTGTTACTCATCCAGTGAAATTGCTGTCTGCGATAGCATATATTTTTTTGAGAAAGTAACTGTCTTTGAGGTTTTTTATGTGCATTGTTGTTCCTGCTTCTATGTTACCCTTTGGTCACATCGTGTTGCCAAATATGTCACTTGGTGTGGCAGTAACCTGTATTTGTACTGATGATTTATTATCACTGCTACCTGCGGGTATGGTGAATGCTTCATCAGCAGTGAAACTAAGTCCGTTTGGTGTTACAAATTTTGTGTTTTTAATGATTGAGTATTCTGTTGTTGTTTCATTGTATAGTGTTATTGTTCCTTTTGCTGGTCTTTGTTCATCAGGGCTGGTAGCAATATTACTTGCCATCGTGTGTTCATATTCAAAACTTCCTGAGTAATAGGGTATGCTGAGTTGTGTGTTGATGCTTGGGAATACTCATTCACTGACTGGATAATAACGGAAATTATAGATAATATCTTCTACTTGATAGTTTGGTGTTATCGTAACTTGTGTGCTTGGAAGGATCAGTGCATAGAGCATATACAGGACGGTGAGAAGTACAAAGACTTCCAAGCCGAATAGTAGATATGCTGCATAGTGTTTTTGGTTGTATAGTGCTTGATGGAATTTTTTTATATTGAAAAAGAATAAGTAGCTGATGTGTGCTAATTTTATCCATTTGTTTTTGTACTGATATTCAAACTGCAATCAGTTTTCTTCGAAATATTTTTTAGTCTTTTCTGTTTTGGCGACGAAAGTCGCAGTTATTTCCTTTGCATTTAGAAGACTTTTGATTTGTTTTGCTCGTCGATCATTTTTGAAAATATCGTTGTTTTCCTCTATAAATATTGTTATGGATTTTTTATTTGGTATTTTTTCAAGGGTCTTGAAAACTTTGTAGAAGCTATCGGTTTCCAGGAAAAAAAATCTCATGATTTATGCTATCTCTCATATAGTAAAGGTTTGTTTTGTGTTCGTGAGTTTTATTGTTTTTGTAATAAAAATTGTTGTATGCAAATCATAACAATAACAAACGATAGGTATGATTTGATATCTAGCGTAATGTCTGAAAACCCAAGTACTCAATATTTGGGGCTTTGTTGAAAATACAATGCTATGTTGACCAATATTGTTAGTATTGCTAGCGTTAGATATCCAACTTTTATGTTGCGATAGATCTGTTTCATTACTGTGTGCAGTCCTGCTGCGAGCATTCAGGCTATAGAAAGATATAGTCCGATAGGCAATACTCTTCCGAAACCGTTCCGTTTACTGTTTTCTGGGCTAAAAGTCATGATTCATCGTTGTTCGTTTGGTTGTCAGATGACATTATCTCCCAGTAAAAAAAATATTCCTAGTGGAATAAAACTTACACTTGTTGCGTATGCTATTGTTTCTATCCGTCTGAGCTTTTCTTCTTTGAATTTTATGGTGTTGAGAAACATAATGATGCTGATTGCTATACCTGTGACTATTCCTACGAAGTGAAACTGAAAATCATAGGGAGACAAAATGGTGAGGACTTCTTGTATGGTTGATGGAAAGACGTCACTGTACACGAGTACGAAATTACTATACGCACCGAGTATATACGCTGTGATGATTGGCAGTGGAAGCCGGTAAAATAATTTTCTGAATTGTAGATTGTGATGTTTGGTTTGGAAGTATGCAATGACAAGGAATGTTATGATTGTGATAACAATTCCTATTCCTGTCATGGATATTTGTGATCACCGGATCGTGATGATCGGATACATAGTTGTTTGTGGTTACTAAAAGGTTTTATCTATGAGTGAGAGATTGTTTTTTTATATGTACTATCTTAGATAATCTATGATTTTGTATTCTCTGATGGTAGACACTCTTATGATACCAGGATAATCGAGCTGTTCTTCTACTTTTTCAGCGATAGTTTCCATGAGTTTTTGTGTTCCAGCGTCGTCAATTTGTTGAGGGTCGACAAAGACCATGATATCTCTTCCAGCTTGCATGATGTGTACTTTGTCTACTCCAGTGATTTCCATAATGAGTTTCTCTAATTCTGCCATTTTGTCTATAAATAACTCTTTTGTGTTGTATCTTGCTCCTGGTCTGGATGCTGACATTGCATCTGCTGCTGTCACAATTCGAGATATAGGTGTTGTCATAGGAACATCAAAGTGATGAGACTCTGCCGCATTGATGATGTCTTCGTGCATTGCAAATTTTCTTAAGGTGTCTGCTCCTATTTTTGTGTGTGATTCGCCTGTTGCAGCGATGACCTTACCAATATCATGTAACAATCATGCTTTTTTTGCTAATATGGGGTCCAGATTCATTTCTGTAGCAATTGCTTCGCACATTTTTGCTACTTCTATGCTATGTGTCCAGAGATTTTGCCCATAACTATATCTCAAATAGAACTGTCCGATATATCTCACGATTTGTGGTTTCATCATTGGAAGATTGAGCATTTGTAATGCTTCTTTTCATTTTTCAGTGAGGAGATCATCGAGAGAGTTCACTACATCAGTGTATGTTTTTTCGATATAATGTGGGTTGATCCTTCCATCTTTTATTAATCTTTTCAATGTTTCCGTTGCCATGTATCTTTTTTCTGGTTCATAACAGGATATTTTAACACAGAGGGGAGTATCATCGATGATGATCTCTGCACCCGTTGTTCTTTCGAAGAAATTTATATTTCTTCCTTCCCTTCCTATGAGTTTTCCCTTGAAATCTTCTGATGGTATATCAACGGTTGTTGAGGTAAATTCGCTTACTGCATCTGATGCGATTCTTGGTAACACTCTTGCAATTATTTGTGCAGCTTCTTTATCTGTTTCTTCTTTTTTTATCAGTTTAAACTTTTCTATAAATTGTTTTATCTCCGCCTGGCTTTTTTCTTCTATAGCGTTCATTAAGTGCTGTTTTGCATCTTCTGCTTTCATTTTTGCTATTGCTTCTAGTTTTTTTTGTTGTTCTTCTTTTGTTTTTTCTATTTCTTCGAGCTTATTCTTCATTTCTTCTTTTTGCTCCTCCAGCTTTATGAGCCTTTCATCCATTTTCTCCTCTCTTTTCAGAATTCTTTCTTCAATCTGTTCTAACTGTTTTTGTTTTTTTTCTTCCATTTTTTCGCATTTTTCTTCTGCTTGTTTTATGAGCTTTTCTGCTTCGTTTTTTGCTGTTGTTAGAATTTCTTCTTCTAGTTCATTGGCTTTAGCCATGCGTTTTTTAAATTTGATGGCTTTTTCTGTTAGTGTTCTTTTGTAACCAAAAAATCATAGGGATCCTCATAGGAAAAACGCTATTATCCCCAAAACAATTGTTGTTCGTGGCATATGTAAAGGTTCTTATAATGCTAAAGATGCGTTGTAACTGTATGTGTTGTGGTTATATTTTTTTCTGTAGTGAATGCAAGAATGAGCATATTATAGAGTTTTTGTTCTTGATTTGGCTTTCTTGAACCATCATGGATTACCAATGTTTTTTGTACTCGGCCGATAATTCTCTTAGGATTTCCGATCTCAAATCGGGTAATTATTCTGAGCAATATAATATTTCGGAAGTGGAACAGTGGATGCAAGATAATTGTGTGCATGCTGCTTTGGAGTGATCGGATTCTTATCATCATAAATTCTATGCTGTTAGAGGAAAACCTTATATCTACTATTTCTTGTGAGATAGTTCTTTGCTCAATGCCCCTTTGTTGGCAATAGTGTGACCAAGAAAAATGAGTGCTTATGCTCAAGAAGTGTTGGAGCAGCTTTTTTCTCTTGTCAAAGACTATGCTATTGCCACCATTTCTGGAATGGCAGACGGAGTTGATAGCTTGTGTCATAGGCTTTCCTTGCACTATCATATACCAACAATAGCCGTTCTCGGTTCGGGGTTAAGATCTGCTCTTTCAAGTTCTAAGAGAGAACTTATTTTTTCTATAGCTCAAGCCTGATGTGTTATTTCCGAATTCAAACTTGGTCAAGTCGCCACCTCCTATACCTTTCCTCAAAGAAATCGTCTTATTGCCTGACTTAGTCATTGTCTTTTTTTGCCTGAAGCATGAGAAAAAAGCGGAAGCCTTTTGACTCTATCTGAAGCTTGTAGTTTGCAGAAGCCCGTGTATGGTGTTCCTCAAACTATATTTTGTCCTCAGAGTGCTTGATTGTTGCGTATGATGCAGGAGTGATCTGTCAGGATCGTTGCTAACTTGGAAGACTTTGTTAAAGAGGAGTTTGGTCAGTATAAACGTTCTTCTTCTTTTCCCGCTTACCCTCCAAATTTGCATGCTTTGTCTTCCTTGCATCAGCTTGTTTTTTCTCATATTGCTAAAGAGGCTTGATTGTGAATTTCTGTTGATGCTTTGTGTGAAAAGCTTTCTTTGGATCTATGAAATCTCATGAGTGTTCTCACTGAGTTGGAGATTCAGAGTTTTGTGTTTGTGAACTCCGTATGACGCTATTGTGTTTCGTAGTTGTTATTTTGATAGGTGTATCATGCTTTGTTTTGTTATGATTTTTGATTTTTTAACATTTTAGGCTAGCTAACACGTATAAAGTTTTATTGATTTGTCTCTTGTAGTTTTTGTCATCAAACACACTATGTAGTATCTATGGTGTTACTCTAACACAACATATTGTGTTTTTTTTGTCCTCTTATTTGTGCTTTGATGACTTTGTATAAAATCCAAAAACGCAATGGCTCTATTGAAACGTTTGATAGGTCAAAAATAGAACATGCTATTTGTTTGGCTATACGTTCGCTCTGATCTGATGATTGTTCTTTTGTGTCCTGACTTGTTGATGATGTTGTTGCCCTGCTGCTTGATGGCTTAACTTTTCACCGCATCGTTACTGTTGAAGAAGTACAAGATTCAATAGAAAAGGTTTTGATGAGGTCTGGGTATGAGGATGTTGCTAGAAATTATATTCTCTATCGTCAACAGAGACTTATGTCTAGGATGGATAAGGATGTGGTGGTGGCCGTTGGGAAAACTATTGATGAGTATTTGCAAAAACTTGATTGGAGAGTTCATGCCAATGCCAATCAAGGTTATTCTTTATGATGAATGATTCTCAATACTGCAGGTAAGGTTACTGCTAACTATTGGCTTTCTCATGTGTATCCTCTGGAGATAGGGAATGCTCATAGAAATGCTGATCTTCATATTCATGATTTGGATATGTTTTCTGGATATTGTGCGGGCTGGTCGCTGAGACAGTTGCTAGAAGAGTGATTTAATGGTTTGGATAATAGAATACAGTCTGCTCCTCCCAAAAATTTGCAGGCTGCGGTTAACCAAATGATTAATTTTTTGGGTACATTGCAAAATGAGTGGGCAGGTGCACAGGCTTTTTCCTCTTTTGATACGTACTTGGCTCCCTATGTTCATAAATACAAAGAAAAAAAGAAAAGAGAGCTCTTGAGCTTAGGTGTTAGCTTTCCTGATGTTGCCTCTTTTGAAGAGTATGTCTACGATGACACCTATGCTTATGTGTATCAGCAGATGCAAAATTTTGTTTTTTGAATGAATGTGCCTTCTCGTTGGTGAACTCAAACGCCATTTACGAATATTACTTTGGACTGGGTTTGTCCTTCTGATTTACGTGATAAATCCCTCTTGTTGGGTGGTGTCGCATGTGGTTTTTATGAGAAGACGTTTGGTGAGTTGGAATCTGAGATGAGAATGATTAATAAGGCACTGATTGCAGTTTATGTTGATTGAGATTGGAAGGGAACTGCCTTTACATTTCCTATTCCGACTTACAATATAACAGAAGACTTTCCTCGAGATGACCCAGATATTGATGCATTATTTGCAATGACGGCTAAGTATGGACTTCCCTATTTCCAAAATTTCGTTGGATCACAGTTTCGTTATGAAAAAGATGAATTGGGTGTGTTACATAAGGTTTGTAATCCTAGGGCTTATAAGCCTGGTTCGGTTAGATCAATGTGTTGTAGGTTACAATTGGATTTAACCCAATTGGAGATGAGATGATGAGGTCTGTTTTGATCATCTGAAATGACGTGATCGATTGGTGTTGTTACACTCAATTTGGCAAGAATAGGTTATATATACCAATGAGATATGGAAGCTTTCTTGAAGCGTGTTTGATATCTTATGGATTTAGCAAAGACTTCTCTGGAGATAAAAAGGAAGGAGCTGTCTAAGTGGTTGGATGCATGATTATTCCCTTATACTAAGAGGTATTTACACTCCTTTAGAAATCACTTTTCGACTATCGGTTTGAATTGAATGAATGAAGCTATTTTGAATTTTACTCAATGATCTTTGGATATCTCTTGTACAGAATGACAGCACTTTGCTTATAGAGTTTTGGAGTTTATGAGAGAAAAACTTACATCTTATCAATGAGACACGGGCAATCTGTATAATCTAGAAGCTACTCCAGCAGAGTGAACTACCTATAGATTTGCGAAGGAGGACAAAAGCCAACATCCAGATATTATACAAGCTGGCACTGATGACGCTCCTTACTATACCAATTCTTCTCAACTTCCCGTTGGTTATACGGATGATCCTTTTGAAGCTCTTGCGTTGCAAAACGATCTTCAGTGTCAGTATACTGGCGGAACAGTTATGCATTTGTATATGTGAGAAAGGTTGTCTGATGCAGCTGCTTGCAAGTTGTTGGTTAAAAAAATAGTTGAACATTATCAATTGCCCTATATCACCATTAGCCCTACTTTTTCTATTTGCCCAAAGCACGGATATATTGCTTGAGAACATGATTATTGTCCTGTGTGTGATAAGGAAATAGGTTATGTGTGACATGAGTATGATGTTGACACAAGGAGAATTTATACGAGTGATCCAGAAAAGCTTGAGCTTCTTGAACAATCTCTCCTTTCTCATATTCAATGTTGCTAGTCTTTTTTGTTTAGTTTCTTTATTTTTTACTATATGTGCACTATGTCTACTCAATCTTCTGTTAAATCTCCTAGGACTAAATGTGAGGTCTACACTCGTGTTATGGGTTATTTAAGACCTGTTAGTCATTATAATACCTGAAAGAAATCTGAATTTTATTCAAGAAAGTATTTTACGGAAAAGGCTTCTCGTAATAGTATTTTTGTTCAAAAATATAGTTCAATGCCCTTAGGTTCTCTTTCTGAGTAGGAGAGTAGTACTATGTATGTTGTTGTATTGTTTTGTTTCGTGTATGAGTGGGTTATGTTGATCGGCTGAATCCAGGAACATAGTTTGGTTGATTATCCTGGTCACATTGCTTGTGTTGTGTTTACTGTGGGTTGTAATTTTAGATGTCCGTTTTGTCATAATCCTGAGTTGGTTTTGCCGAAACGTATTGAATCTTTGGTTGGTGACTTAATCCCTGAAGACTCTTTTTTTACTTTTTTACATCAAAGACGTGGTTTGTTAGATGGAGTCAGCATTTGTTGAGGAGAACCAACCTTGCAACCAGATTTATACCATTTTATTAAAAAAGTTAAGCAACTGTGATTTTTAGTCAAACTAGATACTAATGGTAGTAATGCTTATCTTGTAGAGAAACTTATCAATGAGGATTTGCTTGATTATGTGGCAGTAGATCTTAAACACCATCGTTTTGGCTGGGAAAATACTGCTGGTGTGTCTTTGAGTTCTTCGTTTTTCACTAGTTATGACTACCTTTTATCTGTTTTGTTGTCATCTGACATACGCTATGAATACAGGACTACTGTTGTTCAGTGATTGCATAGTGAAGATGACATTGCTATGATGGCTGAAACTATATCGGGTGTTGATGCGTATTATTTACAAGGTTATGTGTCTAGTAAGGATGTTTTGAATCCAAACTTATCGATGGGCTCTTTTGATGTCTCTGTGATGTATAGATTTCGTGATATAGCTAGTGCCTATGTTTCTCATTGCTATGTAAGATTATAGTTTTTTTCTTTTATTGTTGTTGAAATTCTCTACAGACGGTGCTAATGATCTTTAGGTTATTACATGCGTTCACCTCTATACACTCTCGTGCATTTGTTTGGTTTCTTTCTGAGAAGAATCGCAGTTTTTCTTTGGTGTTATCCTGATAGACTATTTCTTGTTGGCATACAAACAGGTATGCGGATTGGGCTGATTGTGTCTGAAAGTCTGGATTTTGAGGGGCTGCACTATTTCATAGCAAGAGTAGTAATGCTCATCATATTAGTCATCAACTTAATCATAGTGCTATCGTTTTTGTTTCTGCTATCATACGAATTTGCATATAATGATTACTGCTATGCTATGTAAGTACTTATTTTTTTCAATCGTTGTTCTTTGTTGGTCTTAGGAGAAACATTATGCTTACGACCATAAAAAAAAGAAAGAATCGTTGTGAATTTGTTCGTGCTCACCGCATATATCATTGACTATCTTGTCTGAGATACTCCAATAAAAACCTTATCACTGAATATCATAATAGAAATATGAATGCTATTGAACCTGGTTTTGTCTTACCCTTACGATAGGATGTCCAATATATGCTTTGTAGGATGATGAGTAATAACAGTCATTCTCACGCACTTGCTAAGATGTTTGTATTTAATCTCATCTCTTGACTGAATTGTAGCGAAGTATCGTAGTCGTAGATAAGTTTTGTTTTTTCTAATATATTGTAGACGTCTGATCTTATCAGTAGTATTTGATCCTTTAGTGTGAACCGTGCGTTATTTTGTATACTTGAAAGTAGTGCCTTATTATACACAACGATTCAAAAAAGCTCTTTGTTGATAAAATTTCCTATTCTGCCTAGCATGATGCCAAATGGTGCTATGACGGCGATATGATCAAGGAGTCTGATTACTCGTTCTCACTCACGTTTGTTAATATTGTTCAGTCTAACTCATGTTTTTTTAATGATTATTATGTAGGTTCCAATCATGGCTCCTACCATGCCTCCGATAAATGACATGCCACCATTTCGTAGTGCTCGTATTTGTTTAGGATGTGCCAGATAGTAGGGCAATTCATAAATGAGTACTTCTCCTATTCTTCATCCTATAACTCCTCCTATAATGATGGCAATCACCAGTTCGTCGAGATTATTGCTGAGAAAATCATGTAATTTTGGTCGTTGTTTTATGCATTCTTTTTTTGTTATTGTATAGAGGAAGAGATATCCTACAGAGAATGCTATCAGATACATAATTCCATATCGATATATGGTGATTGGTCATATGTGAAACGCCTCCATGTGTTTTGCTATAGTTCATAAAGTACTTTTGTTTGTTTTTAGTCCTGTTCTAATTCTTTGATCTGATCACGAATTACTGCTGCTTTTTCGAACTCTCGCTTATGGATTGCTTCATCAAGTTGCTTTTTGAGGTCTTTGAGTATGATCTCTTTTTCCTTTTTGGTCATGCGTTTGAGACGTTTTACTTTTCATCTTGTTAGTCATTGAAATTGTTGTGTATTGATCTCATCGTCTGTTTTGACGGTTTCTAGTGTTTTAATGTTAGATATTGCCTTTTGAGGTATAATGTTGTTTGCCTGATTATGTAACTGTTGAATATGTCTTCTACGATAGGTTTCTCGTAGAGCTTTGGTCATTGATTCTGTCATTGTATCTCCATAGAGAATCACTTCTCCATTTGGGTTTCTGGCTGCACGACCAATAATCTGTATGAGTGCTGTTGTTGACCTAAGGAATCCTTCTTTGTCTGCATCGAGTATTGCTATCAATGATACTTCTGGTAGATCTATTCCTTCTCTTAAAAGATTTATTCAGACTACAATATCGACATTTCCTGTTCTTAATTTTTTGATAATGTCTCGACGGTCTATAGTTGCTATTTCACTATGAAGATAGAACGCTTTGTATCATTTTGACACTAAAAAATTGGTAATTTCTTCAGAGGACTTTTTTGTGAGTGTGAGGATGAGTATTCTACCTCAGGTATTGATATGGTGGTCTATTTTCTCGAAAAGGTGTTCCAAAAATGGAAGATTTTGTGTTGTTGGTATCTTTTTTGCTTGTAGGAAGTCTTGGAGATTTGGAAACATTTTTTGTTCTATATAAACTGCACTTTTACTGTGTTTTATTCTAATTATGTATTTATATGATCTTTGCTGTTGCTACAAGGGGAAGTCTTGCTTATTTGTTTTTTTCGGCAGCTTTTCTCGCACTTTCAGTCAGATATATTTTTCTTATTCTGATGTTTTTGGGTGTTATTTCGACGTATTCGTCTGGACCAATGTAGGAAAGAGCGTCTTCTAATGATAGTGTTTTGATCGGTTGTAACAGCATGTTTTCATCATTGCTTGATGATCTTACGTTAGATTGATGCTTATTTTTAATTAGGTTTACTCACATGTCTCATGGTTTTGCACTTTCCCCAACAATCATCCCTTCATATAATTCTGTTTGAGGTTCTACAAATATGACGCCTCTTTCTTGTAACTTCCATATACTATATTTCATGGCTTTCCCGCTGACTGCCGATATCATTGATCCATTAGTTCTTTTTTTGATTTCTCCTTTGAAGTTTTCGTAATGAGAAAATGCACTGTACATGATTCATTCTCCTTTTGTTAATAATACGAATGCAGCTCTTACCCCCAATAATCATCTGGTTGGCACGTCAAACTCTATTGTTGTTATGCCGTTTTCTGCAAACATATTTTTCATCATTCATTTTCTGTTGGACAACATTTCAATCACTGTACCAGCTAGTTCGTCTGCTACACTGATAACAACATGTTCGATTGGTTCTTGTATATTTCACTCATGCTCTTTGAATATTACATTGGGAGATGAGACTTGTAGTTCAAATCATTCTCTTCTCATACTTTCTATTAAGACAGAAAGATGTAATTCGCCCCTTCATGATACGGTGCATCTTTTTCCTCACTCATGTATGGTAACGTCTAGTCCTACATTTGTCTCACATTCTTTGAGTAGTCTATCGACAATATTTCTGGATGTCACATACTTTCCTTCTTTTCCTGCAAAGGGAGAGTCATTGACGAGGAAGTCCATCATCAACGTTGGTTCGTCGATTTTTATTGGCGAGAGTGGTTGTATTCCTTCTTTACCAACTGTTTCGCCTATGTAGATGTCTGAAATACCTGCAATGGTCGCTATTTCTCCGGACTGTATTTGGTTTACTTCTTTTTTCTGTAGTCATAACGTGGTGTATAATTTACTTATTTTTCATTTTCTACTTACTCCATGATTATCAAATACTACTACTTCTTCGCCAGTTTTTATTGTGCCATCAGTCACTCTTCCGACTCCTAATCTTCACACAAAATTGTCATATCCTAAGTTAACTACTTGCATACGAAATGGCTTATGGTTGTTTTGTGGTGATGATGGGACCTTTTCAACTATGAAATCTAATAGTGGGGTCATGTCTTTTTTTTCTGCTACATTTTTTTGGTCTTTTAGGTCTAAAAATGCGTAACCGTCGCGTGCACTCGTATAAATCACGGGAAAGTTTGCCTGTTCATCACTTGCTCATAATTGAAAAAAAAGATCAAACAGCTGATCTACTACTCGGTGTGGTCTGGCTGTTGGTTTGTCGATTTTATTGATTACCACAAGTGGATACAATCATTGCTCTAGTGATTTTTTTAGGACAAACTTTGTTTGTGGCATTGGACCTTCATATGCGTCTACTACCAACAATACTGAATCAACTATCTTTAAGGCTCTCTCTACTTCGCTTCCAAAATCTGCATGTCAAGGTGTGTCTACAATGTTAATGGTTGTGTTTTTGTACATAATACTTGTGTTTTTTGCGTATATTGTGATCCCTCTTTCTTTTTCTTGGTCATTACTGTCCATGATGAGTGTTTGATTTTCCATTTTTTTCATTGTTCCAGATTGCGTCAAGAGCTGGTCTACTAATGAAGTTTTGCCATGATCAACGTGTGCTATGATAGCAATATTTTTGATGTCCATTTCATTTTTTATTACAGTAAAAACAGCCAATTACTCTCTTTTACTAAAAGAGAAAGCCGACTTAATTTTATGTTCGTCTTTCGTGTCATTCTATTGTTTCTTTGAGTGACTACAATGGTTAATCATTGACTCTTTTTTGAGTTCTTTTTTAGATTATGTTTACTTCTGGTTCGAGCCGTATATTTGTGATGTTTTTAACTATTGATTGTAACTCTTGGGCAAATGTTCGTATTTCTTTTCCTGTAGCTTCTCCGTAGTTAATCACTACTAATGCATGTTTTTCGTAAGTTCACACATTTCAATGACGGATTCATTTACAATTGCATAGTTCTAGTAATTGTCATGCTGATAGTTTCCATTGTTTTTTATTGTTTTCACTTTCGTAGTGATGAGCTGATATGTGCGGAAACTTCATTTTAAGCTTTTTGTAGGTATTATTGTCAACGATTGGATTTTTGAAAAAACTTCCTGCTGTTCATATTTTATGGAAGTCTGGCAATTTTTGTTGACGAATTTCCATGATAACTTCGGCAATATCGATTGGTGTCAGATTTTCTTTGTTTTTTCCCTTGGCCGCTAGTGCTTCTGCTATTTTTTCGTAATTCATGTGGGGATTGGGTCTTTTGTATAGTTGTATGGTGACGTGAGTTATGAAAAACACATTTTTGAGTTTACTTTTAAAAATACTGTTGCGGTACTCTAGTTCGCATTCTTGTTTGGTGTAAGTTTTTATTTCTCCTGTTTCCATATGTATTCCTTCTACTGATATTAGGGAGCTTTCTAATTCTACGCCATATGCACCGATATTTTGTACTGGTGCTGCTCCGACACTTCAGGGAATTAAAGCTAAATTTTCTAGTCATCGTCGACCTTTTTTGCATAGGTCTATCACTAAAGGGTGTCGTAACTCTCCTCAACCTACTCTTAGTGTTATAGAAGTGCTATTTTGCTCTATGACTGCTTTCCCTTGGATGTTATTGTATAATACGATTCCCTTTACGTTTTTTGTTATGAGTATGTTGCTTCATCACCCTATTATTATTTTGTTGTGGGTACGAAACAATTCTGTCGTTAGTAGGTTTTGGATGTCTCGTGGTGATTCGATTTGCACAAAATATTCCGCTGTTGCTTTGGCACGGAAAGTATTGTAATCCATTAATTGTTTGTTTTTTTCTATTTTCATGTTTTGGTTAGGTGTTTCTTGCTTATTCATTTTAGCATTTATTGCAATTTGTCTTTCTTTGCCTAAGTTCATTTGATCTTCTCCGTTTAAATGTTTTTTTGTTTTTTTGCGTTTTGTTCTATGTGTTGTGCTTCTTCTAAAAAAACTTCACCATCTTGATCTCAGAGAGCTACATGAGTCTCCAAAGTTTGAAATACCACTTCCCATCTTCGTCTTTCTGAGGTTGTTCAACCTGGTCATATTGATGTTCAGGATTATATTTATCTTCAGTGAGTCAAGACTCACAATCTTAAGAATATCGATATACAGATACCTAAAAACAAACTTGTTACTATCACGGGGGTTTCTGGTTCTTGAAAATCGTCTCTTGCATTTCATACTCTTTATAAAGAGTGACAATTCCGCTATATAGAATCTCTTTCTTCTTATCTGAGGCAGTTTTTTAATCTGTGAACTAGGCCAGAGTTGGAGATGAGTAGTGGTTTGTGTCCTGCTATTGCTATTGAACAAAACAAGTCTATTGGAAGTAGCAGGAGTTCCGTGTGAACCATTACTGAAATTGATGATTATGTTAGATTGCTCTTTGCTAAACTTGGTGATATGTATTCATATGCCTCTGGCGAAAAGATAGAGGCTCAGACTATTGATACAATTATGTCTACCATCAAAAAAGATTACGTTGATGAAAAGGTCTATCTTCTTCAACAGGTTAGAGATTTTGACAATAAAGAGTATTTTGACGATTTTGTCAAAAAGAATCGCAGCAAGGTTGAACGTGGTAAGTGATTTACGAGATACTTACTTTTTTCTACTGGAGGATCTAGTGAAGATGTTTCTGATAACCATTCGTTTTTGGATCCTACAGAGTTTTTCTATTTGGAAACACCAACTATTAATGTTAAATATTTTCCTCTTTCCGTTTATTGAATTTATGATCGTGTTACCATCGAAGACAAAAGGATGGCGAGACTTAAAGAAGATGTGATAAAGATTTTGACTGAAGTGCCCAAATTTGGTATTTATGTTGAAGGCGTGAAGAAGAAATGATTGTGAAGTGATGCATATATCACTTGGTTTACTGATAAGAATTATGATGCTGCACATGATATTCAGTATCCAGATTTTACCCCACAACATTTTTCTCCTAATCGTCAAGAATGAGCTTGTGATCACTGTCATGGTCTAGGAGAGGTTTTGCAGGTTGATATGCAGAGAGTCTTAGATGTCAATAGCGCTTACCTTAATGCTGTTTTGCCATGGCGCGATAGCAAATTGTGACAAGCAATTTTGAAAAAGCTTGCTCATAGACATGATATCGATGTTGATATGAGGTGGACTGATATGCCTGAGTGGTTTCAGCATATCGTTATCAATGGGGATGAGGAATTGCTTAGAATTCCTATGGGAGATGGTAAATATGTCAGTATGTACTATAAGGGTATTGAAGATATTTTGAGGGATCAGTATCATAAATGAGTTTTGACGGTAGATTTTCAGGCTATGCTTGAAATGAAACAATGCCCAGCATGTATGGGTGCAAGACTTAAGAAGGAGTCTCTCCATGTTATGGTTTCTTTACCACGAAAGGATGCAAGGTCTTATAGGAAAGCTGTCACAAAAGCGGTTACTACAATTGATTGAGCTGTCCTTGATGTTAGTGATGTTATGTTTTCCTTACAAGATCGTTGATTGTTTAATATTCATGATATTCATCAGCTTTCAATTCATGATTTAGTCTGATTTTTTTCTACTTTTAAATCAACTACTACTAAGGCACAGGTTTTGGTAGACAGGATTCTTAATCCTCTTTTGGACAGACTACAGACAATTGATAGTCTGGGTCTTGGGTATCTCAATCTTCATAGAGGTGTGAAGACTTTGTCGGGTGGAGAGGTACAGAGATTGCGTTTAGCAAAGCAACTTTGAAATAAACTGACGGGGATTTTGTATGTTTTGGATGAACCAACGATCGGGTTAGATGATGCTGAAATTCAAAGAATGATCCTAGCTATCAGACAACTACAACAAATGGGCAATAGCATCGTTGTAGTTGAGCATCATGCTGCCTTTATCGCTGCTTGTGATTGGGTTATTGAAGTGTGACCTTGAGCTGGTGATTTTGGAGGGCGTATTACTTTTGAAGGATCTATTGATAACTTTCTCGCTAGCACTGCTCTCACTGCTGATTATCTTACCGGACGTAAGACGGTTGATGTTGATTTTGAACACAATCCTCAACAAACAATGGTTTCAATCAAAAAGGCATCTAAATATAATTTACAGGGCATTGATGTTTCTATCCCTCTGGGAGGATTTACGATTATTACTTGATCTTCTGGTGCTGGGAAAACAACTTTGATGTATACCACCTTATACCGTTTTTTGCATGAAAGAGAGAAGTTTGTTCAATCATACATAAGATTGGAGTTACTTAAAAAAGGTATGAGTCGACAAGAGATTATTAGTGCTCCTGTTATGAAGAGAGAAGAATATCAACATTTTGCTAATGTGGCCACTCAGTATTTTTTCAAGGATTTGGCAGTGGAAACTATTTTGTGATATGAGCATATTGATAATATTGTGTATGTGGATCAATCGAGTATAGGAAAAACACCTAGAAGTTGTCCCGCTACTTTTATTGGTGTGTTTGACGATATTAGGCAATTGTTCGCTGGTGTTGCGGATGCTAAGTATTTGTGATTTAATGCGGGTCATTTTTCTTTTAATTCATGACAGTGAGCTTGCCCTGAGTGTAAATGATATGGTTATAAGAAGATTGAGTTGCAATTTTTGCCTGATACCTATGTGCCCTGTGATATGTGTCATGGTAGGAGGTATAAGCCTGAGGTTTTGGAAATTAAACGACGTGATCATACGATAGGTCAAGTTTTGGATATGTATATAAAAGATGCTCTTGTGTTTTTTGAAGAGATGAGTCACATTCATGAGCAGTTGACGTTGTTGTGCGAGATCGGTTTGGGTTATCTTACGATGGGACAACCTGCACATACTTTATCTTGATGAGAGTCCCAAAGATTGAAACTTGTTAAGCATCTTATCAAGTCTTTTAAGTGACATACTATGTATTTTTTGGATGAACCGACTGTTGGTTTACATCCTGTTGATATCGAAAGACTTTTGAAAGTGTTGAAAAGGTTCTTGAATAATTGAGATAGTGTTATCATGATTGAGCATGATCAGGATTTGTTAAGGTTTGCTGATAAAGTTATTAGATTGCATGATGGTAAACTTGTAGAGTAGAAGAGTAGATAAAGAGTTAGAGAGTGGCGTTGTACTAATGCTAAAAAATCCTCCTAAAGAATTAGGAGGATTTTGTTGATTATGTTATTGGTGATTATGGGAGTTGGCTTTGTACTTCTGCAAGTGCTTGAGTGACTGTTTGGACCGATATTCCTGAGTTTTTGATGTATGATAATGCGGCTTCTAGGTTTGCTGGTGTTGTTGAATAGATATCTCCTCCACTAACTATTTCGTGATACATTAACACAAGTCGTGATTTGTTTGCATATGCTTCATCTACTCGTGCCTTTACTGTTTCTACTGGTGTTTCTCTATTGACGTGTTGGATGAGTATATCGTATGGATCAAAGTTGAGTTTTGTATTAAATCACATGTTTATGCCTCTGTGAGATGTATAGTAGTTTTTTATATATGCTAGTGTTGTTGTATTCACTAATCAGTATGGTGATGCGAAGCTTTTTACTGGTACTCATAGTGTTGTTTCCAAAAATTCTTTTGATAGTTTTAGTTCGTTATCTAGATCTGTTAGTGATAGTGATGTTAAGTCTGGATGAGATATTGTGTGTCATCCTATTTCATTGCCATGAGCGATGTGTTCTTGGAACCACGTTTGGTACATACCTCGTGTTTGGTCTACGGTATTTGATATGGTGTAGAGTGTGGCTGGCAGTTCGTAGTATTGGAGTAGTCCTAGCAGTGGATCGTAGTGTGATGGGACGCTATCATCAAACGTTAATGACACGATACCTCTATTAAATGATGCAAGATTACCTAATGTTGTGAGTGCGTAGTCGTCTGTTATGAGGTATCCTGGTGACATGATGAGTTGGTATAGGGTCACTGCTTTTGCATTTGCAGGTGTTGTAATGGTTACTGTTTTTTCTTTCCATGTATCTGATGCTGGCAGTGAGGCGATGTACCAGTATTGTGTTGATCCATCTTCCATTTGTATTGCAGCATCGATTTCTGTTGTTTGATTTGATTTGTAATGTATGGTAAATAGGTAGGTTGTATTTCCGTTTACCTGTACTGGATCAAAGAAGTAGAATGCACCACCGTTTGTATAACTTTGCATTTCTATCTTTATTCCTTTGTTTCACGAATTTGCATCGTCTGGGTAAGTGAAGATAGGATTGTTCGTTCCCCACTGTCCTTGATTTCGGTGTTTTGGCATATTAGGATTGTTTTCTGAGGGTGTTTCAACAGATGGGTTTGCTATCATGTTGGTTGATGGTGGGGGAGGCGGTGTTACTGTGTTTTTGACGTGGATAGTTATTGGCACAGAAATTGCTGTATTGTTTTCTGTATCACTAACTGTTGCTGTTATTATGTAATCGCCGTCACTTCGTGTGTTTGTGTCTCGATCAAGTGCGTAGGGAAAGACTGTTGTTTCTGTGCCTATGTTTCCTCAATTAATTTGATATTGGACTCCCCTTATGTTACTTCATCCTACACTTGCTGTTAAGTTTACTATTCCGGCTAGATTTGCACCACCGCTAGGTGTTGTTATGCTTACTGAAAGCGGTGTTGGCGGTGGAGGTGGTGTTCATTGTAAAATTAAAGAAAAGTTATCAGTTGCTAAATATCAGTTTCTGCTTATCAGGTGGTAAATTGTTATTGTCTTAACGTTTTTGGGCGTAATAAAGTTCACTGATCATTGTTTCCATTCTGTGGAAGCAGGAAGACTTTTTAGAAATACGTAACTCACGCTTCCATCCTCATACGTGTAGAAGGCAGTTACTTCAGTTTTCACATTTGATTTGTAGTAGTCTGTGAATGTATATTTTGTTTCTGGACTAACGGTTACGGGTGCAAACACTCGTTTTGCGTCGCCACTTTTTTTCCTTTTCATGGTAATATACAGACTTTTGGATCAATCTTGTGCTTCTGTCTTATATTCAAACGTTGCTTTATTGTTTCACCACACATCTGTACTCCGCTGGTTTGGTAGGTTTGAGTCTGACGGAGAAACTTCTTCTACTGAAGGGTTTGATATTAGATTGAGTGATTGTGCTGATGCTTGTTGGGCAAATCATCGCATCAGTATCATTAAACATACAGACTTGATTGTCTTCATTGTCATTTTTCTCATTATAAGATTTTTTTTGTAAAAAAGCGTTTTGTGTTTCTTTATAATATGTATAGATGACACATTATCTACTATAAATTTACTTAATATCAACAGATAGTATATACTACCTATTTACTTATCTTATCTTTGTGATTTCTTTTTGACCAAAAAGACTCACGATCGAGTGAGTCTTCTTTGTTTTCTTTATTGTAATTAGTTCAGTAATTGATTGACTGCATTCTCGAACGCAGCAGGTCCCTGTGCTCCTGAAACGAGTATCCATTTTTTAGTCTTGAGGTTTAAGACAACGTTTCCTGGTGTTCCGGAGACTCTAAATAGTCTTTGTCCTAATGCCATCTGAGCTTGTACATCAGCAGCGTGATCACCATTGTCGAAACATGTCGCTACTTTGTTTGCATCTACACCCGCCTCTTCTGCATCCTTTACTAGTCCCTCTTTTGTTAAGTCTTTGTTTGTGAATACAGCATGGACGAATTTATAGTAAGCATCAGCACCTCCTTCTGCGAAAACACATTCTGCAGCTCTAGCGGCAGGTTCAGCTTGTTGATGAAAGCTGAGGGGAAAATGTAACATTGCTAATCCTACTTTTCCATCATATTTGTTTGCTACTGTTTCTAGTGTTTTTTGCTCATAGTGTCTCTGGCAGAATGGGCATTGGAAATCTGAGAACTCCAATATTACTATATCTGGGTTATCAGCTCAATGAATTCTAACCATATCGGTTACTTCTTTGAGTTGTGCATCGCTTATTGTATTGTCAGCTGCTGCTGGTGCGGTAGGTTGCTCCGCTGCTGGTGCGGTAGGTTGCTCCGCTGCTGGTGCAGCACTTGGGTTTTCAATTGCCTTTTCTAGTTGTTCGATGCTTTTTTCTTGATATTCCATATACTTGTCTGATTTGTAGATTTCTGTTAATTTTTCCAAGTTTTGCATACCGCCGACTTTCATAGCTTCCATTTTCAGGAGAGCTTTTTTTGCACCTGCTCCTGCGAGAGTGAGAAGTTGCAACACAATCACTAAGCCTATTAGTAGGTAGAGAGTTTTGTGACAGATGTTTGATTTACATGTTTCTGTCTTGCTACTTGTTGAGGCGGTAATGGTTGTTTTCGGCTTGTTCGTAGCACTGTTTGCTACTGTCTTCTTTTTTGTTGTAGATGTTGCTTTTGGCATAATATTACTGATATGTTAAAATAAATGTTTCTTTGTGCTATGTTTAGTTCCTCTGAGCTACTGCCTGTTTGTTGTCTCGGTATTTTGTAGATAGATTTTGTGTTGTTGTTGTAGGATAAACTCTTGTTCTTTTTTGTAGTTTTCTGATTCATAGATTTTTTGTGTGTATTTGTAATTTTCTTCACCACCTGCTTTTTTTATTTCCATTTCTTGCATTACTTTTTGTGTGTGGTAGGTTGCTATGCTTTGTCGTCAGATTAGTAGTAACAGTATTGTATTGAATATGAGCACTATAAAGATCGTGATTTTTCGATCTTTTTGTCTTTTGTTTTCTTGTATAGCTGCTTGATTTCTTGCTTTCTTATCGTTCATACATAGTATGCTTATGTAATATATGGATGATCATGTTTATTGTGAATAAGTGCTATTGAGTGTAGTAATGTATGATGTAGATTGCAATGTACAGAACTTGATCTAGCTTTTTTTTCTTTGACAAATGAGCATTTGATAGCCTACTTGTAGACATATGTGTAATAAACTTTTTCGTATTTAATTCTTTATTTGGTGCTATTTACCTTTGTCGTGTTGTATGATCTGTTCGATTTTTGTTTATTTGTCATTGGTGGTTTTTTATTTTCTCCTGCAAACCTTTTTCGTATATGGCATTGATTTGTTCGCCCTTCATCCTTTTTTCGTTGTTTTTAAGGATATTCTTTGGTTTGGTGGAGTGTTTGTTTTGATACTTATTTATCGTTCTTTTCTGCTGTCTTGGGTATTTCGTTTTCGTTATGTTCTGATTGTACTTTTTCTTCTTTTTGTTTGGACTTATCGGTTACTATACGCCCATTCTCAGTCTTGGTCTGATGCTTTAATTGGCTGGAAGTATGATCGGTTTTACCTTCTTATTCTTTGTTCTGCAAGTTTTGTGTGATTTGTTGTGGCTTCTTTACGTTCTTGTGTTTCTTGATTCCTTTCATCGTTGTTTCGTATGCTTCTTTTTGTTGTTTTGTTTGGTTTTGTCTGGCATGGTTTTAAGTTGCTTGCTCCAGATTTTTTCTTGCACTATTTATGATATGGTCCTATGGGTGATTTTGTTCCGTGGACTAAGCCTCCTTTGTACTATCTTACCTGACATGATGGTGTAACTAGGTGGTCGGGCTTGTTCAGTGGTCCAAATGTGTTGGGCTTTTTCTTGGTTTTGTTCTCTTCTTTTTTTGTGTGGTATTTGCGTTTTGTTCGTTTGCGTTTTCGCTGGGTCTTGGGTGTTTTGTATTGAGTAGCGGTTTTGCTTACGCTTTCTAGATGAGCTGTTTTGTGATTGACTTTATCTTTGCTTTGTACTCTTGCCTTGGTTTTACGTGCTTGATTTATAAAAAAACTTTTTTTTGCTGGGATACTATGTGTACTGAGTTTTTTGAGCATTGTAATAATCAATTTTACTAAGACCTGATCTAATGTTGAGCGTACCGTATGACTAGAGTGATCTTTTTTTCTTGTTAAGGATAATTGGTGGTGACATGGACTTGGCTATTCTGGTCCTGCTCAGCATTATCGTGAAGGTTATCTTGTTCATCCCAAACAGCCGCTTTCTCTGTTAGAGAATATCTATTTGCAGCTTTTGGTTAATCTCTGAATTCCCGGTCTTATTTTACGGTTATTGTTTTGGTTGTATCTTTTTGTGTATGTGTATCAGTTTTGGTTGAAGCGTCGTCATACATATCCCTTTTTGGCCTTTTCACTTCTCACTATGACGTTTGGTCTTATTGGTCTCTTGTTGGAGGGGGTAGTACTTCATGTGTTTATTGATAGTATGGTTAATTATTTGTTTTTTATTCCTTATGGCTTTTTGTTGTGATATGCTACTTTTGTTAATGACGCTCACAATGCTTTAGATTTATGAGTTTAGATGATTGTTTTTGAGAGATTAATTGTTTTGTGTTGTAAGTTTTTTATTGTTGGTCTGATTCTTCATTTTTTTCTTCACACTATTGTACAATACGGTTTGGGTGTTACTACTCCAACTGTATTCTTGTTGTGGAAAGAAATACTTGCGACATTTTTGTTTTTGTTGGGGTTTGGCTTTGCTTTGTATCGCTTTGATGTGTTTCGTTTTTTTTCATGTCGCTCTCGTTTTTTTTATCTTTTCATTTTACTGTTTTTTCTGGTGTGGACAATCTTTGTTCATTTTTTTGTTTATCATGGTTCTGTCTCTGTGCGACTTTTGTCTGTTAAATATGATTTTTTTCCTCTTTTTGTTGTACTTAGTGGCGTTGGTATCAGTTTTTTGATAAGCGAACATTCCCGTCTTATTCTTTTTGATTGGTTTGTCCGTGTTCTGAAAATTGTTTTGGTGGTGAGTCTTGTCTGGTATGTTTGACTTTACTTTTTCCCTCACATCTTGTCTTTGTTCGGTTATAGTCTTGATGCGTATCAATGGGAGTATGGTTTTGCACCGCCATTGCATTATCTTCAGCATATTTGGAGTGGTACCATTCGTAATCAAGGTTTGTTTGGTGGTCCAGTCAGTTGGTGATTTTTTTTGACGGCGTTTTGGCCTTTCTACCTCCGAAGTCTGTTATGAAAGTGAAGAATCTCTAACAACAAGATTTTTTTTCGCCGATTCTGGGTTGTATTATATCTGTTGAATGTGTGGTTATGTTATTCTAGGGGTGCTTGGTTGGCTGTTATTTTTGAAACCTTGATTTTGTGTGTATGGCACTATAAACGTCGATGGAGACAGATTGTGCTTACCTTTTTGTTTGCTATTTTGGCTGCTAGTGTGATTTTGTTATGGAAAAACAGTTCTCTTTTCGCAAGAAACCTGTCTGACAGTGGTCATGTAGATCATGTGTTGCAGTGAGTTCGTCTGATTGCGGATTCTCCTTGGCTGGGATATGGATGATGAACAGCAGGTCCTGCTAGTTATCGTAGTTTGTGAGACGACTTTTTTAATCCTGAAAATCAGTATATACAGATAGCCGTAGAATATGGTTTGATTTGACTGATTTTGCGACTTGCTTTATATGTTTTACTTATTGATAAGGCTGTTTTTTTTAGTGAAAACAGAAATGGTAGTGATGATATATTTTTCTCAGTACGTAGGTCGCTTACTCTATGACTTTTAGGTTTAGCAGTTTCGGGTCTTTTTCTCCACCCAGCAGTCGATAGTCAAGTGATGTATATTTTGATGTTTTTCTTTGGTTTGTTGACTTTTCACGATCATGCTGTATGATCTTAATTAGCCAGTTGTTTTTTGATAAAGGTTGTTTAGGTAGTTTACGTATGATTCTAGGTTTTGGTTTATTGTTGGATATTTTTCTATTTCTTTTTTGGAAGCTGCTGTTGTGTCTCGTGTATCGTATACTGCTTGTCCGAATTCTCGTCATATTGTGGAAATTACTCCTCCCTTTATGCCCCAACTTACTGACTTTTTCGCTAAGCCAGATATGAGTCATCCTATTCATCAAGCCGCTATGTTTGTCCAATCAAATGGGCCTGTTACGTTTGATCGCAGTTGTTCTAGTAGTGTTTTTTCATTTGTGGTAATGTCTATTTTTGATCACCAAATTTTTCGTCATGTTTCAAATGGTCTTTTAATCTCTGTTTTATCTTTTAGTAACTTTTTGGCTAGTTGTGTTAAGACTATTGTTTGCCAGGATGACATTAAAAGTTCTTGTACGGAGCCGAAACTAATAACTCATAGGTTTTTTTCTGTGTCATCAAATCCTTCAATAGTCAGTGACTGTAGATCTATTTTTTGTACTATGCCTCGGTCTGTCGTTAATTCTATTTCTTTGTCTGATATTGGCTTTATATCAAGACCTGATGATTTATATCTTTTTTTTAGAGTTACTAGCACTTGTAGTGCTTGTAGTTGCCTTTTTTTGTCTACAGTCGTTAATTGTTCTAACTTTGCTTTATATCAATATATATCATCTTTTTCTTCGATCGTTGGTATTTCCTCCTCAATACTTGGTCTACTATTGTTTTGTTTTGACTTTTCATCTAGTTCGATTTCCTCTTGTTTCACCTTTTCTACGTATGGTTGGTAGTATGCAGTATAGACATTTTTATTGGGATTGTTTTTGTTTGTTTCTATGGTTGTTTTATCCAGACCTACTTTGTCGAAAGCGACTGTTATTTGTTCATCTCCGTTATTGTCTGTTATAAATTTATTTATCTGTGCAAGCATTAACTTTTTCTTGTCTTGATTGATTCATTCGATGTTATTCCCTTCTATTTGTGTTTTTAATTCGCTTCGTTTGGCTCATACCACTTTTTTGTCGTTGTACCTTAGAAATCCTTCTAATAACCCGAAGGGTATAATACCTATTGCTGTGTTGATGTTTGCTGGATAATAGTAGTTTTCTTTGAGATGTTCGGGTGCGGTCGGACTATTCATTCATTCATTATTTTCTATATCTTCTCATGTTACTTTTTCTCGTGCTTTTCACCATTTTACATGATTGTATGCTACATATCCTCATAGCATTGCTAATCCAATTCCAAATGTTTTTCCTGCTTCTTGTCTTTTTTCTTTGCCACCAAATATAAGGTTAAATAGCCCAGATCCTGCTTTTCGTAGTCATCCTATAGCCAAAAATCATTTGATTCACATGTCTAATAAATTTCCTCCTCATCTTACTAGTCTTTGTCCTGTTGGGTCTAGTATGTCGGAATTAGCTAACTGATTTATCTCATATCTTAGTCATGTACTGAGAGAGTCTCATCGTGCTTCTTCCCTTGAAGCAAAACTTTTCGTTCTTTCGTATGGTGAGCTTTTTGCGGTTGTTTGTTCGGGGGATCTGTTTTTTTTGTTTTGTTGTCGGTTCTCTGTGTCGGTTAATGCTTCACCCCCTAGTTTTTTCGCAGCATTTATGCTATCTTCTATTTGTTTGACCATCCCCTGTATTTGTTCGACTGTTCTCATATCTTCTAGAAACTTCCCCTTTTTTAGTTTTCTGTTATATTTTCTGTTTGTATCTAGGTATTCGTTCTCTAGATAGTTCAGTTTTGCTTCTGCTGCCTTCAGCGTGGCTTCTCGGTGAGTTCAATCTTTTTGTCTCTGAAGTCGGTGTAATTGTTTTGTAATATCGTTGATGCGTGTTCTTAGTGTTTCTAATTGCAGATTTATCCTTGCCGACTCATTGTCTAGTCTGATATCTCACTCTAATCACGCTAATTCATCCATGACTTGTGTGTGTTGATCAACGTCGTCTAGTGTTTCTCTTGCCGCTTGATCCTTTCTTGCTAGTCTTTCTTGTCTTTTTTGCAATTGCCAGTATTTTTTCATGCTTTTTTGATCTCCTTTGGCTAGGAGTTCTTCTTGTCTGTCTTCTAATTTTAATACTCTATCTGGTTTCCCCATGTTTCACGCACGCAAAAGGAGTGAATTTTCTTGATTATAGGGGAAACGTGTTTCTTCTCCAAGAACAGGTTCCATGACAAGAAATCATTATTGACAATCTTTTGATTATATGGTTACTTTTTTGCTATCGATGTTATGCTGAATTCCAAATAGTTCTTGTATGATGGTTGCAGTTAATTTTTCTTTTTCTATTTGTTCGAACTCGGTGGTGTTGATGATTTTGTAGTGTTTCATTATGTCTATGATAAGCTGGAGGAGATTTTGTTGATTGAGAGCTATGTTGTCGTGAAATCTGTACGACACTTGTTTGAGGTAGTGTATATATTCTACTACAGACAGTTTTTCTTGTTCTTTTTGTAAGTCATTGTAGAGAGATCATAGGTTGTGCTGGTCAATTTCTTTTTTGTAGAATGGTGCGAATAGTCACACAATTACTTTGTGATTAATGTTTTTTTGTGATCAACCCGTATCCGAACTAAAGAAAACAATGTGTAATCAGTGCAACAGTTTGTTTGTTAATTGTTGTAGCAGAAAGATTAAGAAGCCAGCTATATGCGTGTTCTGTTTTTTTTGTTGTTGTATATGTCACCTTGTCTCACTGGCTTTTTTACTTTCTTTTTCTATGTGAGCGATTGCTGCTTGTATTGCTTCTTTTGACTCTCCTATTTCCTGATTGTTGTAGTGTTCACTTTGTCCTTCACTTGTTACTGTAGTGAGTTCTTCTAGAGACATTTTTTAGGTGGACTAGCTATAAAAAAACCATATCTTGTTTGTTTTTGCAGAGCTTTGCTAGTTTTAATCTTGCAATGGTTTTCTACATTATTATATAGGTAGCCGTATCTGTGTCAACACAGATTTTTTTCTTTGTGGTGGGGTGCCGGAGTGGCCGAACGGAACTCACTGCTAACGAGTCGTCCGCGAAAGCGGACCGGGGGTTCGAATCCCCCCCCCACCGAGCTTTTCTTTTGGTTGCGTTTTCTCTGTGAGGCACGGTAGCTCAGCTGGTTAGAGCGCGCCTCTCATAAGGGCGAGGTCGGGAGTTCAAGTCTCCCCCGTGCTATTCGTTTGTTATTTGTTTCTATTTGTATACGTCGTTTATCATAACCTTTTATTTGATTTAGCTGGTGTGTTATGGCAAAAAAGAAAACAGGTAGAGTAAAGGTTGCTCTTGTGTGCACAGAGACTGGAACGACAAACTACCATACTGTCGTTAATAAAGAAAATAAGCCTCAGCATTGATTGTTAAAGTACTGTCCTCGTTTACAGAAACGTACGAAACATAAGATTGTTGAAAAACTTAAGTAGATTTATTTTGTATTAGCTATTGTTTTCATGCTTACCATTAGATTATCAAGACAAGGAAGAAAAAAACTGGCTGTGTATAGAATTGTTGTTACAGAGCATACTAAACCTGTGCATGCTGGATATCGTGAGCAACTAGGTTCATATGATCCTGTCACTAAAGCTATTGATTGTAATTTGGCTCTTATTAAAACTTGGATTAATAAATGAGCGTGCGTAAGTTCTAGGGTTGCAAAATTGTTGTATGCAAAGACAAATGACGAGGTTTTCACCAAGTTTGTTGTCACAACAGAAAGGAACAGGAAGAAAAAGAAGTCTGACGAGTAATTCTACTGTAACTGCTAGTGATTTGTTTTTACTTTTTTTGAGTGAGAGGATGATAACGTCTTACGTTAATATCCAGGACTTGATTTTGACTATTTTGGCTGTGGTTGTTTTACTGATTCTGCTTGGATCGTTATATGCTTTATTGGTTGCTATTTTTAAATATATTTTTTCTTCGAGTGATGATGGCAGAAATGCTGCTCAAAAGAGTTTAAGGTTTATGATTATTGGCCTTATACTAACTGCTGTTTTGCTTTTGGTTTTCCCTCTTGTTTTTCAAAAACTCAATATTCCTGGTTATGAGGTTTTTACTGCCAGTTCTATTTTTGCGAGGGTTTGAGATATTGTTAGATACATATTTGGTTTGGGTTGACTTGTTCAATGGTGAGGCTCTTGATCTTCTGTCCCGACTGGTGATCCCTGATCATACACTTTATAGCTTTTTTTTGCATGAAAGATTCCCTACTGACTGTTGTTTCGCAAGAAAGTGTACGTACTGAATATTTTCTTTCGCTTTTGTCTTCTTCGCCTTATACTGTTTTGTATTTTTATCCTAAAGACGATACGCCAGGTTGCAGTGTGGAAGCACAAGAGTTTAGTCTTTTGTATCAAGATTTTTTGAGCAAGAATGTCGCTGTTTTTGGGGTCAGTAAAGATGGTGAACAATCTCATTGCCGTTTTGTTGAAAAATTCTCCTTAGCTATTCCCTTGATTGCGGATACTGATCTTGTATTGCATGATTATTTTGGTACATTGAGCGATAGGACTATGTATGGTAAGGTTTACAGATGAACTGTGAGAACCACCTTTGTTCTTGGTCGTGTCTGAAATATTGTTCATGAGTGGCGTGATGTTAGAGCTGCTGGTCATGCGAAACAGGTTTATGATTTTGTTTGTTCTTTGCCCTCGCTTTAATTTCGTTTTTTAGTTCAGATGTCACAGCGTAGAGATCGTTATTTGGACGTTTTTGTTCGTAGGTTTTCTAAGATGAGTTTTGAGTCTAAACTGTTTACTGCATATTTGTTTCTTCTTTTGTTATTGTTTTTGTTTTTCCCCTTTGTGAAGTTTTCTCCTACTACGAGTGATATAGCATCTCGTTCTGTTGGTCTTTTGAGTGGTATTTTTTTCAAAACGGGTTTTGTTGTGATCCTTTCTTTTGGTGTTTTGATTGGGTGGAACATGAATCCAAGATTTAAGGAATTAATTCATAGTGTTTTTGGTTTTAAGGATAATCATAGTCTATTCAATTTTGGACTTTTGTGGGTTATTTTAACTGCGTTGTTGAGTATGTCAGAGTCTATCAAGGCTTCTCGCTTGGCAACTGCTACGATGAAGGTTACTTTTTGGCAGTGACTTGCTACATTTTTGATATTTGTTTGACTTATCTATTCGCTCGTCGTGATGTTGAAAGAAGCAAAAATTATTCATAAGACTGGTTTTATGCGTATTGTGAAACATAAGGATAATAGAGATCACGCAGCAATAACGGCTAGTTCTACTAGTGTTCAGTCTTTGTTTGATGAGGATGATCGTGATGATAGTGCGGAAGAAGAATTGAGAGTAGACGAGGATCGTCGTGATTCTTAGTTTTGTGTGTCATAAGCGAAAGACTCTGACTGACTGTATATTATTGTTTTCTTTGCATCTCGTAAAACTGTTTTTAGGAGGTTGTTTTTTTGTAGTTCGTGTATAAAGTCGACGTATTGGCATGGACAAGTGTTACATGTTATTGGTGTTATATAATTGTCAGGTATTATGTTGTCTCCGGTAGTATTTCCACAATCAAATCCGAATTGTTGACAGCACTGTGTTTGTGTAAGGTTAAAGCAGAGACACTCAGCCCCATAGGGATCGGTACAGTTGTTATCGTTTTCTCCAGGGTCGTCTTGAGGGCAGTTTATATTGAATTGGTTACAACATTGTATCTGTGATAGACCTACACATACACAATTGCCTGTGTAGGGGAATGTACATTGTCCTGTGGGGTCCTCTAGGGGGCAATCGAGATTGAATTGGCTACAACATTGTGTTTGTGATAGACCTGCACATTGGCAGTTGCTAGGGTAGGGTTCTTGGCAATAGTCGCTGTTTCCACAATCAAATCCGAATTGTTGACAGCACTGTGTTTGTGTAAGGTTAAAGCAGAGACACTCAGCCCCATAGGGATCGGTACAGTTGTTATCGTTTTCTCCAGGGTCGTCTTGAGGGCAGTTTATATTGAATTGGTTACAACATTGTATCTGTGATAGACCTACACATACACAATTGCCTGTGTAGGGGAATGTACATTGTCCTGTGGGGTCCTCTAGGGGGCAATCGAGATTGAATTGGCTACAACATTGTGTTTGTGATAGACCTGCACATTGGCAGTTGCTAGGGTAGGGTTCTTGGCAATAGTCGCCGTTGTCGCAACGTCGTCAGAATTGCTCGCAGCATTCTGTTTGTGACAGTCCATTACAGCTACATTCAACTCCGTAAGGCTCAGTACAGTGGTTGTCGTCTTCTCCGGGATCGTCTGGTTGACTTGGGCAATCGAGATTAAACTGCTCGCAACATTCTTCTGTTGTTAATCATCCACATAAGCATCCGCTTGGGTATGGGAAGCGACAGTAGTCTTCGCAGTTTAGTCATAACTGGTCGCAACATTGCGTTTGTGATAGTCATTTACATAAGCATTCAGTACCGTAAGGCTCGCTACAGTGGCTATCGTCTTCTCCAGGATCGTCTGGTTGATTTGGGCAATCGAGATTGAACTGCTCACAACATTGTTGTGTTGTTAGTCCTTTACATTGACATGTTGAAGGGTAAGGGAACTTACAGTAGTCTTTATCTTTGCAATTTATTCACTTTTGTTCGCAGCATTGTTGTTGTGTTAGTCCAGCACAGCTACATTCTTGTCCGTATGGATAACTACAGTGTGCTTGGTCTTCTCATGGATCATCAAAACCGTTACAATCGTGTTTATGTTGATCACAACATTGTTGTGTGCTGAGTCATGAACACTTACAGTCGTTTGGATAAGGGAAAACGCAATAATCTTCATCCGGCTGATTTGGTATTGTTATTCATGTGCTTTGACAGGGGTTATTGGCTAATTCTGGACAACCGTCTTCATCAAAGTAACCATTTAATTCTTCGGGTATGGTAGGGCATCTATCTTCACCATCGTCTATTCAATCATTATCTTGGTCTGATTTTTTTTTGTTTGGTTGTTCAGGAAATTGATGATTGTTTCCACTGAATGTTGCAACAGTTTCTCCGTTTTTTAATGCATAGATCATGTTTTGACATAAATCGCCTTGCCCATCAATGTTGACATCACTTTGGTCTGCGTTGGGTGTAAATGGACAATTGTCGAGCTGGCAGGATATATTATTGAATCATATGAATCCATTAGTTTCTACCATTGATCGATTGAGGCTGTTCTGATCAATAGAGCAGTCTTTGTTGTCCTTTACGATCAATCCTATGAGGTTTTTTATCCCATCGTTGTCGATGTCATCATCGCATATATCTGGTATGGTGTCTTGATCTCTATCACAGTATGTGGATGCTAGTGCGGGGTCTTGTAAAAATTGTTCGCATGTAGCGTCATTGATTGCTATGGTTGCCTGACTGGTTAGTGGTTTGCATTGCTCCTTGAAGATCGTTTGCGTGACAGTGTTTCCTCAGTTGTGATGGAGAAAGGTGGTGATCACTTTTTCTTTTTCTACTTTTTCTACTTTTTTAGTGGTTTCGTTGGGGGTTTGTCGTATGTGGGTTAACTTTTTACTCGGATCGAAGCCTTGTTGATATAATGTTATATCTATCGGCTGTGTTGGGTCGGTTTGTAATACTGATGGCACTAGTGATACTGAGCTGTTTGTGTTTGTATCTTGGTATCTACTATGGAGTGTTAGACGATTGTTTATTACTAATCCATTGTACAAAACTATTGTTTGTGAAACTATTTTTTGTCCGACAGTGTCGATAGGTAGTTTGAGTGTTAGTTCATGTTCTTGTAGTTTTTCTTGATTGACCTGTCGTGCTATACTGGCTATGTCACCACTATTGAATCCATCGTAATAGCTAGTGATTGTGACTATGCTTTGGAGCTTTGGATTGATTGTGTCGCTTGTGATATGACTTTCAATAAATTTTTCTTCATCTTTGTATAGGAAACTGGATGCAGTAGCTTGTAGCTTAGCTTGGTGGTAGATGGATGCATTGATGTTATAGGGTGTTTTGTTTGTTAGAGGAAATGTTATTTCTTGATTTGGTTGTTTACTATATTGTGTATCATTGATAAGTCGTTCGATGTTTCAGGTGTTGCTATCTGTTTTAGCCATTATTTTTGCGGTATTGTTTTGTCGTGTTACTTGTTGTATTTGTATCGCTTGAGGAGATGGTGTTTGTGCTATATCCACACTACTTTCTGCTATGCTTGTATTAAACGGTCAGACTTGTTTTGCCTTGATACTAAATGTACCGTCTTTTGAAAAACTATGTGTGATCTTTTCTCCGCCGTATTTGGATCCATCGCTGATGAACCATTGAATTGTTTTGGTGTCTAGTGTTGACTGTGCTTGGGCAGTGATGGTATTTCCTATTTGTTCTACCGTTATTGCTAGTCCTGCGTAGTTTTTTTGATTGTTACAGTTGGGTTTGTTGTGAGGATCAAATAAACAGCTGTCATATCATGATCCTTGGTTTGCGATTCTTATGTTTATGTTGTTAGTCTCGTCAATAATCCCTATGGGATTTGTTATGCCATCGTTGTCTGTATCGTTATCGCATACATCTCCTATTTTATCGTAGTCAAAATCTTTCTGTGATGGGTTGTATTGGTTTGGGCATGTATCGTGTATGTTGTCTATACCATCACAATCATAATCACTATTAAACCTACAGTCCACGATTCCAAATACTCTGTATAGGATTTTTAGTACTTTTCCCGCTGTTGGGAGTTCGTGTATATTAATTGTTCCCAATTCTTCTTCTCCTAATATATCCACCTTTTCTAATATGTTCAATTCTGCTACTGGTCGAGCTCCTTGCGTGATCCCTTGGTAGCTATGCATCTTGCATTGTTGCAGGTTGAACGTGCAATATGTGAGGTATGTTTCTACTTGTTCTGGTTTGTTTAGTGCACATTTACTCTCTGGACAATCTTGTGCTTGCTGATCTATGATATCTTTCATATCGGCTGTAAGACTTCTTTCTTGGTAGCTTCATGGCGTTAGTCCGTCTTTCCATTTTCTAACTCATGACCGGTCTAGTTCTAGGTCACTATAGATGTAATTCGATGCTATATTGATTAAAACCTGAATCAGTTCTGCTGTGGTTACATTATTTGTACCGCAAAATTGTCCTCAACAAATGGGGCTTGTTGCTTGGGGAAATCATCTCATGTATTGCTGGTCTCCTGCGTATGCAACACAGTAATAATAGCTTTCATTGTTGTGTTCTGCTCCTTGATAGGCTATGTCTCGAAAATCTTTGTTGGGTAATGTTACAAAGTCCGATCGCCATTCTTGATTGTATGTTTGGATCATTTCTTGTTGGGGGTGTATACAATCCTTACATTCAACAAGATTGAGTAGCCTTGCTAGGTCATAACGCGAAATTGTTGGCTGTTGTTGTAGTTGTTCGATGTCTATATTAGTTTGACTGATGTTTTGTAGAAAGTCTGTGTAGCTAGCAAATCATGCAGAAATGAGTCAGCAGACTGCTAGACTTGTATATATGCTTTTTTTTATTCGTGCTTTGATCATGGCAATATCTCTTTTGTAAGCCATGGTCTAAGTATAGTGAAGCTTTATCTTTGGGCAAAAAACTTTCTGTATTTGTGCTGTATTACTGACAAGTATTATGGGGTTATATATAGTAGGTGTGTATCTGATGTGACGAGTTTTGCTGGTTATATTTTTTGAAATAGTATCCCCTTTTCTTGATTTATTAGCATGTTTCTTGCTATGACACAACTGTGTGGTATGATCGGCTCGTAGCAGTCAATGATGGTGTCAACTAGTGCCGCTAAATCTATCAGAATTTGTGTAGTTTGTTTCTCTCTGAGTGATTTGTCTCGTGGTTTGTGGTCGTCCATGTATTTGTTTGCTCGCATGGTTAGTTGATGTGTACTGTTTGCTGCTTCGTATAACTCAAAACTGTTGTAGTGTTGTATTACACTTTTTTTGGTTTTTTCAATCTCCTGTGCCACTATGGTTGATAACGTTCACGCTTGTATTGCCGTCTCTAGTTTGAGGTTTTTTTGATTGGCTAAGTGTATGACCCTATTAAGTAGGTTGCCAAACGAATTTGCCAGATGACTATTGTAGATATTTACCACATCATCAGGTTTATAGGTCCCGTCGCCGAAGGTAGGAATGCCTGCTATGAGATAATACCTTACAGCTTCCGCACCGTAGTCTTCGCACTGCTGTTCGGGGTCGACAACGTTGCCCATGGTTTTGGACATTTTATTACCATCTGGTCCCATAATCATGCCGTGTATTAGAATGTGTTGTGTGAAGGGCAATCATGCAGAAGCAAGCATTCCTTGTCGAATAGCTCATTGAAATCTCAGGTTGTCCGGTCAACATACTTGTACTCCTGGTCGCATAGCGTTGAGTAATGACTCATCATTTGGGTAACCAATAGCACCAACGTAGTTGGTGAGTGCATCGAACCACACGTACATAACTTGTGAATCATCATCTGGTACTGGTACTCATCGAGGTAGATTTTCCTTACGTCTGGATATGGAAATATCTTCCATATCTTTGACAAAGTTTTTGAGTTCTTCTGCTTTGTGTTGTGGGAGAATAAAGTCTTTGTGGGTTGCGATATACTCTAATAATTTGTCTTTATATTTTGAAAGGCGGAAAAAGTAATTTTTTTCTGAATATTTAATGGGTTCTTTGTTGTGATCGGGGCACTTACCATCTACTAGTTCTTTTGCTGTTTTGAAGCCTTCGCATCCTACACAGTATAGTCCGCTATATTCTTTTTCATAAATATCACCTTTGGCTTTGCTTTTTTGTCGAAAGTGTTGTGCAACTTTGTGATGAGAAAGGTTGGAAGTTCTATAAAATGAGTCATAGCTGATGTCGAATTGTTTGCAGAAGCGATAGAATGTCTCTACGTTTTTGTCGACGAATTCTTGTGGGTTTAGTCCTTCTTCTTGTGCTTTTTCATACATTTTCAGTCCATGTTCATCAGTACCAACATTGAATAGTACTTTTTCCCCTTGTTTTCTTTGTCGACGTGCAATGACGTCTGCTTGAATAAATTCTAGTGCATGCCCTATGTGCGGCTTCGCATTGACATAGGGTAGCGTGGTGGTGATATAGAAGCCGTCTGTCATGGTTTTTCTTTTGCTATAAAACTGATCCTGTGTGTGAGGTAGGATTTCGTGTGATCATGGACGAAGTTCCTACCTAGTTTAGAGGCTTTTGAACATCATGATCATGATCGTTGTGGGTATGTGCATGAGTGTTGTTAGTCAAATTTTTTAGAGCATAGCTGTTTGTCTGCTACATGCAAGCAAAATCTTGACGGCTGATGAGAAAGTGTCTATACTTGTTTTTTGTTGTTTATTTTTTTGCTTTTCAATGGAAACTGTCGTATTGAGTAAGGTAATGGGGATTGTGCTGTTTGTCACAGCATTGGGCGTCTTCATTAATTTTAAAGACTTTTTGCATATGATCGATGAATGTAGTCATCAGTCTTCTTTGATTGTATTGACCTCTTTTTTGAGATTGATTGTTGGTAGTCTTATTCTTGCACTTTATAATACCTGGACGAGTGGCGTGGCTATCGTTATTAGCCTTTTGGGTTGGGTTATCCTGTTGGCTGGTGTTGTTGGCATGCTTTTCCCCCACAAACTTATGTGAAGTCTTCCTTATATTAGTAAGCATCCTGACTGGTTGACTGCTTTTGTGGTTCTTATGGGTGCACTTGGACTTTTTTTGCTCTATGTTGGGTTTGTCGGATAGTTGGTATTTTGATAATGTTGTTTTAGAGACTGGTTGGTATCAGTCTTTTTATATGATGATTTTTGCTAGCATCCTTAGAGCGTGTGTCTGGTCGAGAAAATAAGGAGATGTAGCTATCGTTATGAGTGAGGCTTTTTGCATTAGTGTTTGTGTGTTGTTTATTGTCTGACTAATATTTTGTATGCTCATTTCAGGTGATCGGAAGTCTAGATCAATATCGAGTATGGTGTATGTTGTTTCAGTTTTTTTTGCTTGGTACTTGAGTAGCTGTGATTCTGATTTGATCCATGTGTAGTTTGTTCTTGGGAAAAGTTCTAGAAATGGCTCTATGAAGCTTCCTACATTGCACGTGTAATTTGTGTAGTGTCGGATATAGTTTTGATCTTTTCGTTTAAGCTTATCTATGGGGTGTGGTGTTTGTGCTTGATCAGAATGTTGGTCGATATGTATGATTTCTAGGTATTCAAGCATTCTTGTCTGATTTTTTAGTTCGTTGAGTCGAAAGTAGAGAGCGTGGTTGTGATTATCGATGATATATAGAGGTTTTTGTGTTGGTGGATAGTGTCATTGGATGAGCTGTGCCAATCATGTACATTGACGAAGTTTCCCTGTATGGTCGATTTCTTCAAAAGCTATGTGCGACCCTATTTTTGCATCCTTTATTGTGCCTTGGATAAGCGAGGGTATGGTAATTTCAGCTTTTCAGAGTAGTTTTTTTCTTTCACTATAGGAAAAACTATTGTTGCCCGTATTTTCTCTGAGAATATGTGCTTGTGTGTAATTGTAGTCTTTTATCATGAATGAGCCTGTGATGATATGGGTTTGGCGATTGATCGTAGCTCCTGTCCTATGCTAGCATTGGTTTTGGGCATGATGATATAGCCGTCGTATGGCATAGTTTGTATTTTTTGATTGACGATTGCAAGTGGTGTTCCCCGCTGTATGTATTGTAGATGTTTGAACTTTTGAAGAAGATGGTCGAATTTATTGCTTTTATACACAATACTTGTCATACGAATAATCTTTTGCTGACTGCTGTGGTGTTGTTCTACTGATGGTATCATTTGGTAGTATGCGAGTATGTTTTCTACTGTCTGATAAGCAATGTTTGTACTATTTGAGTCCTGATGCTGTCCGCACTCAACCAATACTGCAGTTTTGCCTTGTGAATGACTGTAACTCAATGTGTTGGGTTGAGGCTCATTATCTTCACACTCTGGCCGTCATTGTATTATCCATGTTTGACCTGTTGCTTGTGCTAATTCTGTATTGTCTGGCGTGAGGTAGTCTTGAAAAACATTGGATTCCCCAACTGCTGTGGTGGAATGGAGATCAACGATGATATCAGCCTGCTTTATGTAGGGGATTATCGTGTTGGCTAAGAGATGCTCATAGTGCTGGGGTTGTGCGTGGTAGCGAAAGTTTCTGTTGAGATTACAGTCGATGTAGGTGCGATTTTGTTTGAAAGCTTGAGGATTTGCTATGGGGATGAGCGTGAGGGTTCCTTGTTGCAATATGACATCTTTGTTTTCTATCTGTTTTTGTATACGTTGGAGAGCGTATGTGCCACATGGTTCATCGCCATGAATTGCTCCTAAAAAAAGGATGTGTGGTCATGATTGTGGGCTGTGGTAGCTATATGCCTTGATCATTTATGCTGTATAATGAGGTAAAGCACTGAATGTTTTCTGTATAGACGCTATAGTTTCCCCATGTATCATGGCATAGCCTTTGTAACTATTGGGATGTTCTGATTGAACGCAGGTGATGAGGTATATCTTGAGCTGTTGCATGAGATTGATTACTTGTTGTGAGTTTGCTGCCTGTACGTGGAAGCTTGTGTTTTTGATTCGTTGTGATTGAGGATTTTCTTCAAAAATTTGAGTTCTCAGACATTGAGCTGTGGTTGATCAACCTAATCTGATGTTGGGGTCGATAAGATATCGACTTCATTGGTTTGTCTGTACGATATCGGGCAAAAATACTCATACATAGCCTATTGTATGTAAGTGTTTGGTCATATCCATCAGGATCTTTTGAACGGGCTGCGGGAGCTCTGTTCGTAGTTGGCCGTGTTTGGGTATGATGTTTCCTCCATATTCCTTGCCGTTTTCTATGAGTTGTTGTGAATAGCCTAGCATTGTGAGGTGTCAGTCCTTATCCACATGGCAGTTTATGTTTCGGTTTTGTGTGATATTGAGGTGTTCTTCGATGATGAGTGTTTCTTGGTTTTGTCGTTGTTCTTTTTGTTGATCAAAGCTTCCTTTGTTTTCAATGATTCGTGTGCCATCACCTGATGCCGAAGATGCCGTCTTGATGATGCAGTGATAGTGCATCTCTTTGCAGGTATCTTCACACTGTGCGATGGGTACTATGTGACGCTGTGGTATCTGTGTTGTTAGACTATTGAGGTTTGTTTTATCATTGACTTGGTACTGTGTGTGTGGGCAATTGTAGTACTGAGTTTTCGGTATTTGGTCGTATGGTTGTAGGACGAGCAGAAGTTGGTCTGTTTTGTCTTGTATTACTTGTATGTGTTGTCCGGCTTGGTAGGGGATGAGTGCGTCTGGATTGCATGATGGATAGGTGTGATGTCGATATGCATGAAGAGCTTTGTCTTCGTAGACACTTTGAGGTACAAGATATTCTGTCTCTCATTGTATGGGGATGAAACGTGTTGTTTCACTATCGATAGTTCATGATTCGTAGAGTGCGGCTACAAATGGATATGTGTGTACTGCATCACGAAACTGAGCTTCAGGATATTTGCCAAATACCAGGAGTGGTTTGTCTGTGCTTTGTGGGTATAACTGGTCGAGTGTATAGGCTGCATGGGTGTTCATGTGTTGTGTTGAGTGGTGTATAAAAAAAACTCCCTCCGCATGGGAGAGAGCTTGATTGGTGACTTGTCTATGATGAGTTTGTGTTATGTCGTCGTGCTCATCGATCTCGCTGCCATGGTGAAAAAATAACGCTGGGTATTGCGTCTATCATTTCTTCTCCTGATTGCGATGTTTGTATACATGAGCTTATGAAGGTATTAATCTTATTGTTTTGCTTTTACTTAAGTCTGTGCATAAAGTCAACTGTTTACTGTATTTCAAATACAACAGAGATGGTGGTGCTGACTTGCATCTGTCCTGCAGACACCTCTGTTCTTCATCCTGCGTCCATAGCTACAGCACCTTCTGCCATTGCTTTGTTGTAATATGGTTGTGGATAACTGTCGTAGGATGTGGATTCATTGATACTAATAGGTTTTCCAAGTTTAACTGTTCCTAGGTCTGCTAGTTGTTGTGCTTTTTTTTGTGCTAGTTCATATGCTTTTTCACGGGCCTGAGCAACCATTGGTTCTTTGTTGTCGATGTCATACTGGAGCGAATTGATCATAACTTTGTCTATTTGTGCTACTTCATCGATGATGCTCCCAGCACTTTCAAAGTTTCCTTTGTTACTTGCTATTTTGACTTTGAGATCGTGTGTGGCGGTGTAGCCTTCAAATTTTTGTGTGCCATCATTTCGGTTGTACTTGGGATTGATGGACACATTGGTTGATGTGATATTTTCTTCTTTGATATTGGCAGATTTGAGGATTTGTCTGACTTGTGCTATTTTTTTGTTGGTTTGATCAAGTGCATCTTTGGTTGTCTTGGCGTCTTCTGATACGGTAATATTGACATAAAGGATATCGGGCGATGCGTAGACGATACCTTGTTCACTGACGGAGATAGTATTGGTCGCTGCTCCATTGAGCTGCTGGACGGGAGATGATGTGGTGATTTTGATTGGATTGTTACTAAGAGTGTAAGCTAAGTAGACAATTGCTCCGACAATTAGGATGCTGGAGAGGAATGTGGCAGTGCCTTTTTTCATACTGTGTATGAGAAGAATAAAAAAACCTAACTTTGTTTTAGTTAGGGATTTTGGATGAGAGATGCAAGAAAGAGTTGTGGGATTTTTTGTTGCTTGTTGTATTTACATTTACTATAAATGGTATTGAATACTTATTTGTTTTGTTTATAGTACGGTTTCATGTTAAAAACAAAATAATAGTTAGTATGAAATTACTCGCCTTTGCATTGCCCGTTTTTTTCCTGTTGTCTTGCTTCAGCTCAAAAAAAACTGAGCTTCCCCAAACCAATACCTCTGAACCCTGTAGTTTTGAAACGGCTGGTATTATCGTCTTAAAGCCTTGTTTTTTTTCTGATGGAGACAAGCTCTTGCAGAGTTTTAACGATGCGGGCTTGTCTCAGGCTGAAAAAGAGGGCCGCATTATTACTGTTTTAGGATCCGTTACTGGCAAGCCTCATTACACGAAACATGGTAATGGAGGCGTTACTGTGACTGGTACACAGGGAAGCATTATTCCCTACCATGTCGCAGTGGTGAGGTGGGAATAAAATGGAAAGAAACATTTGTTATGTTAGTTTGATAGGCTCCCCGTATTTGTGGGAGCCGACTCAATTGTAGAAAAAATCACATATGTAACATTGCCATTTTGTCGTTGATCTGCTTGATTGTCAATTTGTGCTTTTGGTTTTTTATTGATTTGTTGGGGCTTTTCTGTCTACTTTGTTCGTCAACTTTAGCTTCTGTTTGGCTTTGGTATGAAGATCGTGTATCATGGACATAGTTTTGTGGAAATCATAGAACGCTGAACGTCAATTTTGATTGACCCTTTCATTACTGGTAACTCTGTGTGTGATATAAGCTATGATGCTATAATCAAAAAACATATTACAGCTATTATCCTTACTCATGGTCACAGTGACCATATCGGTGATAGTGTTGGTATCGCACAGGTTTGTTCGTGTCCTGTCGTTGCTACGTTTGAGTTGGCGGAGTATTTGCATAGAGAACAAGATGTGGAGCATGTGGAAGCAATGGGGATCGGTGGTAGTTTGTCGCTTGATAGTTTTCGTATAAAATATGTGCCGGCATGGCATGGTGGTGGTATTACGTCTTTTGATCATGGATATACAACTGTGGCTGCAGGTGTGTTGATAACGATTGGTGACTCTACTCTGTACCATGCTTGAGATACTGCGTTGTTTGGAGATATGAAACTTTTAGGTGAACTGTACCAAATAGATGTGGCTTTTCTTCCTATTGGTGATAGATTTACTATGGGTGTGGATGATGCTGCTTTGGCAACCTCTTGGATTAAACCCAAGGTTGTTGTACCTATGCATTATAATACCTGGCCCATCATCAAGACTGATCCGCAATCATTTGTGCGTGCTGTTGCAGGTCATGGCATTTCTACAGAAGCCTTGGTGATGCAGGCTGGTGATGAGATAACACTCTAATTGATTATTTATTGTTTTATGTGTTGATGGGAAGTTTTGTGGAAATAAATGATACGTTGCAACTGACTAGTGAACAGGGCTTTCCTGCTGTTTTGGAATTGAATAAACATTTTTCTCAACCTTTTACTGTTGCTGATTTTGCTGGTCAAGTTTTTGATTTTACGAATAAGCCATCTATTAGAATTTATCATAGACCTCCTGTGAGAGTGTTCTTAGTCCACAATATTGAGGGCAAACGATTGTACCGGTGACTGGTAGAGGTTTTGTCTGTTGTTCATGACTATTGTGCTCAGACCACATCGTGATCGTTTCGTTTGTTGCATATTTATACTCCAGAGGAGATGATGCTTTCCCACGCTCTGATTGATCGTAACCCTCTGACTGCTTATGACTTTTCTTCTTTTTTATAAACCATAGTGCGTGATGGATAGCCTAAGATTGTTTGTGTACAATACCATGACTCGTCAAAAAGAGGAGTTTGTGCCTTTGATGGACGAGAAAAAAAGTGATCATGTGTTGATCTATACTTGTGGTCCTACAGTTTATGGTGACCCCCATATTGGAAATTTCAGATCATGGTATTTTGCTGATACGTTCAAGAGGACGATTAAGTATGTTTTGTGATATCCTGTGAAACATACTATTAATATCACCGATGTTGGTCACCTGACTGACGATGGTGATCATGGGGAAGATAAAATGGAAAAGGGTTCGAGAAAAGAATGAATTACTGCGTGGGATATCGCGTCGAAGTATAGCGATAGTTTTTTGCAGGGAATGCGTGCTATGGGCATGGAGGACGCTGATTACTATCCTAAGGCTACTGATTATATTCATGATCAGATCAGGGTTGTGCAGATGATGTTTCAAAAATGACTTACTTATGTGATACCTGGGGACGGTATTTACTGTGACACTTCTAAGGTTTCGGATTATGGTAAACTTCTGCCTCCCTGACACTTGAGCGGGCTCCAGGAGGGCGCGAGAGTGGATGCTGAAGGTAAAAAACATATGACAGACTTTGCATTGCGAAAGTTTTCTCCTACAGATGAAAAGAGACAGATGGAGCGGATATTTGAAGGAGAACGCATGGCTACCTTGATTACTGACGAAGTGAGAACTAGCTTGTCCGACAGAGAAAAACAGACTTGTGGGTTTCCTGGTTGGCATGTAGAATGCAGTGCTATGTCGTGGGCTACTTTGGGGAAAAATATCGATATTCACACAGGTGGTATTGACCATATTCCGGTACATCATACCAATGAAATTGCTCAGTCTGAGTGCAGCTTTTGTGTTACGAAGCCTTGGGTAAGATATTGGATGCACAACCAGTTTCTCAATATAGCTAGTGAAAAGATTTCT
>CAYXZL010000009.1:0-48789 GCA_964469925.1 uncultured Candidatus Peribacteria bacterium
AGCTAATACTCCTCCTTTTAGTGAAGAAAACAAAACAGATTCTCCCCTGTCTCTCTATGGTGACACGCCGCAGGCTACTGAGCTTATCGCACCTAGTTCTAGTAGTAGTTATGGTATAAAACCTACCTGATTACGGTTTTTCAATGTATTGTGACCATGGTGAAGACCCGATGGTTCCTTGTTCCTTTTTGTTGATCATATTGTGAAGGGGAAACCTATTCAGTTATTTAATTATGGGAAAATGAAGAGGAATTTTACCTATATTGACGATATCATTGATGCTACTGTCAAATCCCTTGATAGTCCTGCTCTTTATGATATTTTTAATTTAGCTAATGATAACATTGTTGATTTGCATTATTTTGTCGAAAGAATTGAGTTTGAATTAGGTAAGAAGGCTGAGATAGAACTAGTTCCTATCCAACCTTGAGAAATTGAAGAAAGCAGAGTCAATATTCAGCATACTAAAAGCGTTTTGTCCTGGTCTCCTTATACTAATATCGAGGATATGGTGCGTCTTTTTGTTCTTCGGTATAAAGAATTTTATAATATTTAATATCCTGTTTCATGATACAAGGTGTTTGAGTGGTTGGATTAGGTTATGTTGGATTGCCTCTTGCTTATCACTTTGCAAAAGCTGGTTATACTGTTGTTGGTTATGATATATCAGAGAAAAGAGTGTCTGATTTATCTTCTGGGATAGATGTGACTAATGAGGTGGGTGCATGACTTGCTGATACTACTATTTTCTTTACTACTTCTCTTCTTGAGTTACAGAAAGTTGATGTTGTGATTGTTACTGTTCCAACTCCTATTGACACACATAACAACCCTGATTTTTCTCCTCTGGAAAAGGCATCTCAGGCAGTCGGCTCTGTGCTTAGAAAGTGACAAATAGTGGTGTACGAATCGACAGTCTATCCTGGCTGTACTGAAGATATTTGTTTACCTATTCTTGAAAAACATTCCTGATTATCTTGTCCTGTTGATTTTCAAGTTGGTTATTCTCCTGAAAGGATTAATCCAGGTGATGCTGTTCATAGACTTGATACTATTGTTAAGGTTGTGGCCTGAATAGACTCTTCTACCACTAATGTTTTGGCGGATCTCTATGGTTCTGTTGTAACTGCGTGAGTTCATATTGCTTCTAGTATTAAGGTTGCAGAGGCTTCTAAAATAATTGAGAATACTCAGAGAGACGTGAATATTGCTCTAATGAACGAACTTCAAGAATTGTTTGACAGATGCGGTATTAGTATTTGGGATGTTTTAGAAGCTTCTAGAACCAAACGAAACTTTTTGCCTTTTTCCCCTGGATTAGTGGGGGGACATTGTATAGGAGTTGACCCCTATTGGTTAGCTTATAAGGCACAAGAAGTTGGCTTATATCCAGATATGATTCTGGCTGGTAGGAGAAGAAACGATTATCAGGCCATTTATGTTGCTGGTAAACTTGTTAAGTATTTGCTAAGTCATTCTCTTTTGCCCCGCAGTTCGCGTCTTCTTATTTTGTGATTGACATTTAAACCTGATGTTCCTGACTTTAGAAATAGTAAGGTAGTTGATCTTGTAAAAGAGCTTTTAAGCTATTGAGTTGATGTTTATCTTCATGACCCTTTTGCCCAATCTTTTCTAGATGTTATTGTTCGTGAGTATGGATTAGAAAAGAGTCATATTGTTGATGAGATCTATTTGTCTGATTACGATGTTGTTGTCCAAACTGTTGCACATAATGATTATTCTCTTTTGGATCGTACCAAATCTCGTCATTTTTTGGATATTAGGTCTATGTAAATTATGAATTTATTAAAGGATGAACAGCTTTCTCATAAGCTTATAAAGCAATGATTTCGAGTCTATTTTTTTTCTTTTCTTATTGCTCCTACAGGTTACATTTTTAGAATTGTTTTGTCGCAGAAGTTTGATGTATCTACTGTTGGGGTCTTTTATTCTATCCTTTCTTTTTTGACTGTTTTGACAATGTATAATGATCTTGGTTTAAGCCATAGTCTTAAATATTTTTTGCCTACCTTCTACTTACAGAGGAAGTATGATGCTATGAAAACATCGTTACTTCTGACTTTATTGATGCAATTGGGATCTGCATTTCTTATTATTGCTTTTCTTTGGGGAGGATGAGCTGAACGACTAAGCATTCATCATTTTCACAACTCTTCTGCTCTGCCAGTTTTACGTGTTTTTTTAGTGTATTTTTTAGGCATCAACCTTTATGAGGTGATCACTATTGTTATGAGGGCATTTCAGGATGTTTGGCATGACAATATTAGCTATGTTTTTAGAATGCGATCTACGACAATTTTTGTTATTCTTTTTTTCTTTTGTGGTGTGTCCTCTCTTATGCGATATGTGTGGGCTTGGGTCCTTGGTTTGTTTTTGGGACTTTTTTATGCTCTCTTTATCTTTTCAAAAAAGTATTGGGCTACTTTTTCTCAGTGAATTTTCTCCTTGCAATCGTTGCAGGTGAAGAAGTATTTCCACTATGCACTCTGGATTTTCCTTTGATCTAACGCTGGTATTTTGATGAGCCATGTTGATCAACAAATGGTTGTTAATATGCTTTGAGACTACTCTGCTTGAATTTATGCTAACTATTTGAGCTTGTTTAATGCATTTACATATGTTGTTTGACCTTTAGTTGGGATTTTATTTCCAATTGTGGTAGAGTTGCGTTGAAAAGGAGAGACTCAAAAAATGGAGAAACTTTATGCTTTATTTTTTAACTATCTGTTTATTCTTTCTCTTTTTTGATCCCTTATGTTTATTGTATTCTGACCAAACATTGCGTCTATTTTGTTTTGATGATCTTTCTCAGAGTCGTGACAATTGTTACGTTTTGCAGCAATTTTCTTACCGTTTTTTACTATTAATAGTATTTGTGCCACATTGTTGAGCAGTACCTGAAAGATTGGTTTTTACGTAAAAATCACCTTATTTGCTGCCTTTTTAAATGTAGCACTAAATTATTTTCTTATTCCTCATTATGGTCTTTATGGTTCTGTATTCTCTACTATGTTTAACTGGATGTTGGTAACTATTGTTAGTTATTTCGAAATTAGATCTGATTATCGTGTTCGTTGGGAGGCTTCCTTATTACTTAGAAACTTTGTTGGCATGGCTATTGCGTGATTTGTTTTGTATTGGGTATTTTACTGATCTGCTTTCATTAGACGGACAGGTATTATATATTATGACTTTTTGTTTTTGTTGTGTTCTATCTGTTTTGTTGCTATTATTCTTTTCTTTTTGAATAGAAGGACTCTTTTACAACTCTATCGTGAAGTTCGCCTATTGCAATCTACTTCTTAGTGTTTATCTTTCTGTTATTTTATGTATTATGCTGTCTCATTTTAGGGTGTTTTTTATTAGCTCTTTTTGTTTATGGTTTTAAAGGATCTGCTTAAAAAGATCTTTCATCTTTTGGGTGTTTATGACACAATTTTCACCCCAACTAGATTGTACTATAGGTTTTTGAGGCTTATCGGTTTTGGTGTTAATAGATCCTTTAGTGTATGGTGAGGTTCACCTATTACTATAATGATGGAATCATTCCATTGATTCAATGAATTCTTCTCTTCTGATGAATCTCTATTGATGGATAAGGAAAAAAGATTTTTTTGTGAGATGGCGAAGAATCAACGTACTTTATTAGATATTGGTGCTTTGTATTGAGCTTTTTCTCTTACTTTTCTTTCTCAAAATCCAACTAAAAATGTTGCTTATGCTTTTGATCCATCTCCTCATGCATTTCGTGTTTTGAAACAACATCAATTACTCAATCCTTCTTTGGCACTTAATATTCGTAATTGTGCGGTATGATGAACTAAATGAACTTTAAAGATGCGCTATAACTGGTTACACCTAGAGGTTCTTCCTGATAGTGCTGAAAAGTTTGATTATCTCGCTGATGTTGTAACGATAGATTCTTTTGTAAAGGAATCTGGTGTGGTTTTTGACTTTATTAAAATTGATTGTGAGTGATCTGAGTTTTTTGTGCTCCAATGATGATATGAGTTTCTGAAAAGCCACAGTCCAGTTATTCTCTTGGAGCTTCACTATAAGATGCTTTTGAATTTATGAATCAATCCAAGTGATGTTTTTTCTTATTTGCAACAACTTGGATTTTCTTTTTATGACTTCTCGAAGCAACTAATCTGAGATGTTGATACTTATCTTTCTGCGAAAAATGCTGTTTATTTTGTTGTTTGTGCTAAGTCTTCTTCTTTATGATTTGAGTAAAACATGAGTGTTACTAATTTGTTTAATTCTTTTTTAAATGTTCGTTTTTTCAATTTATTTGATTTTTTATATTTACGTTCAAAGAAGGCTTTCTATAGGTCAAAATGTAAATCATTTGGTGAGAACGTTATTTTTTTTGGCAATCCTGTTTTTTACAATATGCATAATATTTCTCTCGGCTCTAATGTGGATATTAATGATGGTGTTATCATTAATGGTTGGTCTTCTATCATTGTTGGTGATTGAGTTTGCCTTTCTGCTTACTCACAATTACAGACAGCTTGATATGATGTACGTAATTATCCAAATAAAGTTCATGTTTCACAACCTATTGTTTTATGATTAAATGTTTGGGTTGGAGCTGGTGCTATTATTCTGTGAGGTGTGACTGTGGGCGATAATACTGTTATTGGTGCTGGCTCAGTCGTTACTCATGACATTCCTTCTAATGAGCTATGGGCATGAGTTCCTGCAAAGAAAATAAGAAATTTATAATTGATATTTATAGTATTTGTTTGAATGTTTTTTCTCGTATGTTGGGGGTGAATTTTTGTTTGAACAAATTTGTACTTTTTTTCTTTCGGTTTTTGTAATTTATTATTCCTTGTTTTATTGCTTTTTCTATTTCCTTGACCAATTCTTCTCTTATCGTTCAATGGAGGAATTTCTTTTGAAATTCTGTCATTGTAAACTGTGGTGTGTCAATAATTTCTCTTTTTCAAACTTGTTTTTTGACGAGAAAGGGGTGCTGTATAATTATGCCATTTTCTTGATTGATAATCATTTCCGGAACAGCGTACGTGTCAACTGCTATGATTCCACATCAAAATGACAGTGCTTCTAATATTGATACGCCAAAAGATTCGTGCATACTTGGCAGTATAAAAATGTCAGTTTGGGGTAGATACTTTGTAAGTATTTTTTCCCTTTTTTGTTTTCACTTAAACTTTATTCTTTTGTCATCTTTATATCTTTTTTGTCGTTTCTCATTTTCAAAGCCAATTAGAGTAAGTGAGATGTTTTTATTGTCTATGCTATGAAAGGCTTTGAGTAATTCTGGTACTCACTTTCTTTCTGGATGTCCTCAAACAAATGTAAAGTTTATTGTTTTGCTCTCTCTCTCTTGTTTGTTATTTGTGTTGTCCTCCATTCTTGGATAGAGAACTATTGTTTTCTTTTTGATATTTTTTCATAGCATCTTTTCTAGGGATGCTTGACATGCTTGTGATATGCAGACTATTTTATGACAACGTTTGCTTGTGAGGAGTCGTTTGATAATGGGTTTAAATAGTCTTAGTGCAAAGGTATTGTAATATGTTAGAATGTATGGGTTGTCCAACTCGATAATGTATGGTTTTTTACTCATTAGTGGTATGTCTCCTCGAGTATATATATAGTCTGCACTATTTGATTCTGGAGGCAATCTTTTGATATTTATTAATGGTATATAGTTAACAATTATTTGTTCGATTTTATTTATAATCCACCTCTTTTTTCAAGCTCCTTCATTCTTTTTGTCTGTTAGGTCTATGTCTTTTTTGATGCTTGATATTGATTTAACTATATCTTTACTATATCTGACTGTGTCTTTTTGTCTTTCTCTATGGTTTACTTTCTGGTAAAAAAATATTTTTTTGTTTGGCATTTTTTTTGACTCTATGGGATTAATGTTAGTTGATTGCTTCCCTTGTAATATATGTATGTTTTTCGTAAAAAAAAGTTTGTTTTTGTTTTTTTAAATCCTGGTATTTGGTTCGGACGTTCACTCCTTTACTCTTGCTTTTATATGAAAAAGTTTTTCTCACTGATACGTCTTTTTGTTTTATCTGTTCAAAGATGAGTTCTTTTTGATTATCTTCGCTATAAGATATGGTGATGATATGTAGAACTTCCACCGCAATGATTGTGTCGCATTATAAAAAACAAACAAAACGCCACTCTTTTTTCTATTCCGTCTACTGATTTCTCTCTTTACGAATATTGACTCAATCCTTTGTTTCAGCTTTTAATTTACCCTTTTTTTTCTTTAAGTGTTGGTTCTATTTTTTTGGATATCGGTTCTTTTATTGGATATTATTCTTTGGACTTAGCTAAAAGGTATCCAACGCTAAAAGTTTTTGCTATTGAACCGAACCCAAAAACTTTTGAAGTTTTATGTCAAAATATTGTTATTAATAAGTTTCAAGACCGTATTATTCCTGTTAACAAAGCAATAGGTGCTGTTACTGGCAATTTGCCTTTTACTTTGGAAGGTGATACTTCTCATCTTCTTGCTTCTCCCGCTGATCATTTCTCATCTAGTGCTATACAAGTTGAAGTATTACAACTGTCTGATTTTTTTTCTTTTTATAATGTTGATATCTCTAGTGTTGGTTTAATCAAAATTGATGTTGAGGGCTATGAACGTCCTATTTTGGAGCAGTTAGTTTTGTATACTTCTTTCTTTTCTTTTGGTATGAAAATAATTTGTGAAATATGGGATGATGGCAGTTCTTACAAAGATGAGTGCTCTGCTCTCATGAAGAAAAATGGTTTTGTTTGTAAAAAACTGGATGCTAGTAACTATTTGTTTACTTACGTAGGATAAGGTTTTACTTTTTTTAATGTGTTTATGTTTGCTGATTATCTTAGAAATAAGACTATTCTTGTGACTGGTTGAGCTGGTTTTTTGTGATCACATCTTTGTGAAAAGCTTTTGTCATATGAAGCAATTGTTCTTTGTGTCGATAATATGCAAACTGGACAGCAAGATAATGTTGATCTTTTCTTGTGAAATGATCGTTATTCGTTTTTTCTTTGAGATTGTAATATCTATGATGATCTCTATCCGATTTTTTCGTCCCATACCATTGATTTTGTTTTTCATCATGCAGCAACGGTTGGTGTTAAATTAACTAATGAAAATCCTTTATGAGTTTTGGATGATATTAAGTGAACAAGGAACATTTTGGATCTTTCTCTCGATTTTTGAGTTGAAAAGGTCGTTTTTTGTTCTTCTTCTGAAGTATATGGAGAGCCATTAAGACTTCCTCAACATGAGTCTGATCCTGTTTCTCCTCATATCCCTTATGCTACTGTTAAACTTGTTGGCGAACAAATGATGCAAGCATTTTATACAAAGAAATGATTGAGAACTACTTCTTTGAGGTTTTTTAATGTTTATTGACCGAGACAAATTGGTACTGCATATGGTTTTGTTACTGGTATTTTTATCAACCAAGTCTTGCATGACCAATCTCCTACTATTTTTTGAGATGGATCCCAAACGCGCAACTTTGTGTATGTGGAGGACAATGTCTTGGCCACTATTTCTGCTTTACTTTCTTCTGATTCTGATGGTGAAGTTATCAATATTGGAACTGGCTACCCAATTACTGTTTTGGAATTAGCTGAAAAGATTATCTCTCTTTCTGGTCGTACCTTATCTCCTGTATTTGTTGATGCTTGAGACGATAAAAGAGTGAAACATCGTTTTCCTGATGTATCAAAAATGAAAACTTTATTGTCGTATGAGCCAAAGTTTACTTTAGAAGAGGGTTTGCACTTAACTATTGATTGGTACCGTTCTCGTTTGTTTTAGCTGGTTTACTGCCTTTATGAATTTCTCTTGAACTTTAAAGTGGATGTTTTCTTCTTTTTTGCAAAAACCAGAATATTTGTTTTGGTGTTTAAGAAATTATTTTACCAACTGGAGGGTCTTTTTGTATGTGACGGTGTATTACCCTTTGTTTTTTTTCTGATATAAGACTCCTCCTCTTTCTATTAAGACGAAGAGTTTTGACGTCAATAAAAGTTTTGTTAGAATCTGAGATGGTGAAATATTGATTTGTATGTGAATTGATCTTCACTTTGCTACTTTTACCCAGAAGGCATTTCCTAAACTTCAATCTACTATGAGAAAACTTGTCGCCTATTCATGAGATGATTTGGATTTGTGATTATCGTTGAAGTATATTACTGAGGTAGAAGATTCTACCCCAAGGATGGAGATGCATAGACTTATGAGAACGTATTATAAACATGTTCTGGGACTTTCCCCTAAAAAGCCTTATTGAGATGCCTATTTCTTTAGGGATTTGTGAAACTTTGACGCTTTGGCATTTTTGTATTCTCGTTATAAGATTGTTTTAATTACTAAAGCCTCGACGATTGTTGCTGTTGCCGAAAGTAAAAAGTTTTTACTTGTTTGATCGGTTGAGATTCCGCCTAATAATGCATTTTCCTTTTATGATTCTATTAAGAATGACGTTATCTCTGCGTGTAAAAGATTTCAATACGACCCTTCTCTCAGAATTCTTATTAGTGCTTGACCAGTAGCTAAGATGCTCTGTTATGATCTGACTGTTTCTCATTCTTTTGTTTGTCATGATGTTGGCTCTGTGTTTGATATGTTTTTAACTGGTTATTACTATTCTGTACATGAAGGCAAAACAGAACAAAGATAGCCTTTTTTGGGTCAATCCTGAATCTCACTATGTTTATGATGGTATGCTCAAGTTTTTTTCTGAGCGTTTCATCTTTACTATGTATGATGCTAATAACTTTGCTCAGTCAGTTTCTTATTGAACGCACAAAAAACTACTTAAATCTTTTGCTTTGAGTTTTTTACAAACGTTTTTTCTTTTTTTTAAGGACCCTTTTGATCCTTTTTACACTAAAGCTTTTTGGATACGGGGGGACATTTTTACTAATTTTTTATGCTTAAAATCACTTTTTTTTCGTCCTAGGTCTTCTATTTTTTTTTCTTCGCATTTTATAAAATATAAAGAATCTTTTTTGAAGAAACTATTCTTCTTTTTGTATGGTTCTTTGTTTGTTGGGAAAAAGATTATTGTCCCAACTCAATCTGCTCTATCTTCATTTTCTTTTTTTTCAAAAAAAGTTTTTGTTTTCCCTCAACTGTATTTGTGAGATTTATATGAAAATAATAGCTTGGGCAATAAACGCTTGAAGATCTTGGTTGTGGTGTGACAGTTTACCAAGAGGAAAAGGGTAGATTTTTTGTTGGATGCAGTTTTGAGTATGTCTTCTGATTTGATAGATGTTTGATTATGTGGTTTGTTGAGTAATGACTTTGATTTGGAATTTTATAAGAAAGCTTTTTGAGAAAGGTTGCATTATTATTGATTTATCGATCACTCTTGTATTTCTTCTCTTTACCTTTCTCACAATCTTTTAGTTCTACCTTCCCAATCTGACCCCATTTGAGCTGTTATTGTTGAAGCTATGGCTCATAGTTTGCCTATTGTTGTCTCAAACAATGTTGGTGCAAGTTCTTATATTGTTGAGGGTTATAATTGATATGTTTTTCCATACGATAATCTAGAATTGCTTGTATCTCGTATTGACATACTACTTGATCCGGAAATCAGAGTTATGTTTGGAAGTCGTTCTAGGGTCTTAGTTCATGATAACCACTGGTACCATAATAGGCAACTGGTAGACTCGCTTTGAGACTGATTTTTATCTTTTATGTATTCTTAATGAGAGATAGGTTTTTTGATTCTGTTTCAAGAAGACTTGTATATGTTGATAATGCCGCAACTGCTGATTTTCGAGAACAACGATGGCAAGGGGATGATCTGAAAGGCCGTGTTAAGAACTTTGGTGCTTTTAACTGACTTTGTAAACTTATTCATAAATTTTTGTGACTATGAGACTATAAGGTTTTAGATGGATGATCTGGTATTGGCAATATTGTCTACGCACTAAAACGTTGGTGATATGATGCTTATGGTGTTGATTATGCTGTTAGAACTAATAATGAAGTTAGGAGGCTTTTCCCTGAATTAAAGATTGTGGATGGAGATGTTACTTCACTTCCTTTTGGTGATAATTTTTTTGATGCTTATTATTCTGGTGGTGTTATTGAGCATTTTTATTTTTGATATGATTCTGTTATCCGGGAAATGTATAGGGTTTTGAAGCCTTGATGATTTGCTTTTGTTACTTTCCCCTATATGTCTCCCTTGAGAAAGTTAATGGCGAAGCTTTGATTTTATAAACCTTGGTCTTCTAGATTTTTTGATGAAAAGACTTTTTATCAGTTTGCTTTGGATGCTGATTCTGTGATAAGTGATTTTCGTAAGGTATGATTTTCTTGTGCTTATAAAAAGCCTCAATCGGGAGCATATGGAATTGAAGATGATTTGCCTGTTTTCTGATCCCTTGTCAAATACTTTTTATCGAGTAATTATAGATATGTTAGGGCGTGTTGATATGCTATATGAGAACTTTTCCGTCCAGTAGCTGGTCATGCTATGTTACTGGTTTTGCAAAAAAATTAGAATTTTTTATATATTGCGTATGTGTTCTCTTATAAACTCTGATGTTTGGTCATATTTCATGGCTCTTTGTTGTAGTTTTTTCTGATTGTGTTTTTTTGTTTTAGAACTTCTTATTTTTTGTAATATTGCTTCTTCTAGCTTTTTTTCTTCTACTGTTAGAGGTTTGTTTGTGATTGTTTCGAAGAATGGTTTTTCGATTGGGAAGGGTTGGGTTAGTGTCCCATATGATCCTGTGTAGGGATACTTTACTGGTGTGTGAATTGTGAGTTCTGGACATAATATTTCTCTTGGTCAATAATCGCAGTCTGTTGCGATTATTGTTTTTCCTAGAGATAGTGCTTCTGTGACAACTTGTGGCATGCCTTCTCGTAGTGAAGTGAGAATAAAGCAGTCTGCTTTTGCTATTAGAGAGAAGGGATTTTCTATTGCTCATGTAAAACGCACATGTTTTTCTATTTGTAGTTTTTTTGCTAAACATTTTTGTTCTTTTTCTAAATTTCACCCTCAAATGATTATTAGTCTTGTGTTAGGTTCTTGTTCGTTGATTGAAGCAAACACCCTTAGTAAGTGTCGTTGTCATTTGGGCTTTTCCTGCCTTCATACTGTTATCAAAGTATAATTTTGACTTATAAACTTTTTTATACTGTTGGGTATTTTTTCTTGGCTTTTTTTCTTGTTTCTTTCGCTGTCGTATATGTTAGGGATTACTTTTATCTTTGACTTTAATTTTGGGTATTTTTTTGATAATCCGTATTTATTTTTTTCGGTTTGTACTAATAAGACGTCAGCATATTTGTATAGATTTTTGTATGATCGTAAAACTATTTCATCTAGTAATGATGTTTTTTGACTGTGATTTGCTGTTGGATTTGTTCTAATTCGCAAGTAGAATTTGATCTTTTTTTGAGATAGTATTTTTTTGTAGATTAGAATAGTCGGTAAAATGCTTGTGTTTGCGTCGTCGTGAATTGTTATTATCTTGTCTGGTTGGACTTGTTTTATTAACTTTAAGAAGAGAAAAGTCCTCATTATTATCTTAAATGGTCGGTATATTGCTGTGGTCGTTTTTTCGTTGAATTCTATTATTTTTTTTCTGTCGATAACTCCTTTTAAATTTGCTTTATAGATAGATATGAATGTGCTTTCGTATTCTTCGTCAAATACTTTATTCATGGGAGCGAAGTCCCAAAGAGTTCAATTTATTAGCATACATTTTTCTTGTTTCATTTCTTTTCTTTGTTTTTTCATGTCTTAAAAAAGTTTTTATACTGTAGGATTAAAGTTAGTAATGGTAGTGGGATTTTGCATCATACGTATATTATTAGTGACTTAATTCGAAAGATCCAATAGTATGGGTTATGTTTGTATTCTGAAAAATGTTTTTTAAGTGTGTTTATCGTTCATATGTTGTATGTTTTTTGTTTTTTTAGTCTTGTTTTTATGTTGTTGGGGTTTTGAACTCTGTATTTAATTAGTTTTTTTTCAATAATTCCTATTTTATACTTTTTTAAAGCTCTTAGTCGTAACTCAAAATCTTCCTGTATAAAATTTTTTGCTTTTTGATCGCTGTTTTGGTCATATTGAAGCTCTTGCAACACCTCCCTTCTTGCAAGTAATGATGGGTGTATGAGTTCGTTTTTGATAAATATTGTTTTCTTAATTCTTTTGATAGTATCATTTTGTGGTAATAGCTCTCAAATAACGTCCCCGATCTCGTTAATTATATAAGCTTGTGTAAATAGGAGATCTACATCTTGGTGTGTTTCCATGTAATTGAATTGTTGCTCTAGTCTTGTTTCCTCAGCTATGTCATCTGCATCCATTCTTGCTATGTATGGTGTTGATATTTCTTCTATGGCTTTATTTAGAGAGGCCGCTAGTCAGATGTTTTGTTTGTTTTTTATTATTTTGAGGTTTGTGTTTTCGCTTTGATATTTTTTCAATAGCTTTTCGGCTTCTTTGTATTCGGGATTGTCTAGTATAATAATATAGTTAAATTCTTGGTATGTTTGTTTTAGTATTGATTCTATAGATTGCTTTATTCGTGAGATTGGTTCTTTGTATATAGGCATAATAACTGCGATATTTTTCCCTTTTGTCATATTTTTCCTGTTTTATTTTAATAAACTATTTCATGGTTGTCGATATTTTGTTTCATATTCCGTTTATTGTTTGTATTCTTCTCTAATACTAGTACCGCTTCACCTTTCTTATACTTATTGTTGTTATGGATTAAAACTAACAAGCCTCCTATTTTGAGGTACTTTTTCATATTATTAAGTGCAACCCCTATTTTTTCTTTTGTAAAGTATCCTGTGTGTAGGAGGTTGGCACATTTTATTAGGTCATACTTTTGGTGAGGTATATCTTTGAATACATCAAATTCGTTTATAATCAGTCATAGCATTTGGGTGCTAGGGTTTGAAAAACTTATCTCCTGAGCTTTTTGTGTGTGTTGGATTTTTCTCTGTTGTGGGTATAGGTAGATGAGCAATGGTCCGTATTGAATGTATATGATTATTTTTTCTCTGTTAAAGTATGTAGTTGTGCTTTTTGTTTTATTGAAGTATATTTTAGAGTCATGATCAAAGAGGTCATAATTTTCGAACTTATCTTTGAACTTTTCAAATAATTTTAAACTACTACTTCCATCTGAACATCCTATATCACACATTGATATTTTTCATTGTTTTTTTTTAATCAGGTCTCCTATTATTTGATCAGCAAGGCTATGTCTTTCTGCTTTGACTGTTTTGAAAGTTCATCCTACATTTATTTGCGATACTATTTTTGAGAAAATCTTAGGGTCTTTTTCTCTTAGTAGAATCTGAGGTGATACTTTAAGTCTAAACAGACTTCTTACCCAGCTAGGGTACTGCATATTGTTATTTATTACTCCACTGTTAATAATGACTTGTGTTATGGTGTTTGACCAATCCATGTATTGTATCGGTTTATAAACATATATAATCTGATTCTGTGAATTTTGTGTAATAAATTTTTTGATTTAAAGACTTTTTCTGTGTAAAACGCATATCGCTCATTGCTTATAATTTTTCCTGTGTATAATCTTTTTAATCATTCCATTGTTTCCTTTTCGAATTGGTCTTCCATGATTCGTTCATCTATTGGTGGATGGAATCACATCTTTTTTCTGTTTATGATTTTTGTAGGTATTAGGTCTTTCACGATCTTTTTTAATAAAATCTTTCTGCTTTTTCGGGAGACCTTCTCATTTACTGGTATTTTTTTACTGAATTCTAAGAATCTTGGGTCCAAAAACGGTGCTCTACATTCTAGTGCTGTTTTCATTGTTCCCCTATCTACTTTTGTTAAGAAGTTTTCTGGCAGTGTGTTATAATATAGATCAAAGTCTATTATTGATTGAATAATGTTGTGTTTGTTGAGTCTTAGTAACTTTCTCATTGTAACAATAGTCCATTCATTATAGGTTTTTGATTTGTGACTTTCCTTTGCCATCAATTGGGAATAAAACTCTTCTTTGGGATACATTGCTATCCTTATTGCTTCTTTCAGTCTTGATGGTAATGAAAGACAATTTTTGGTCTTTGGTATCAAAAGATATAAACATTTTTTTGTTCGAGTTGGGAGTCTATATAATATGTTCATGTATACGGCTAATTGATGCAGTCTATATCCTCCAAATACTTCATCTCATCAGTCTCCAGTTAGAGCGACTGTTACGTATTCCTTTGCCTTTTCGGCTAAATACATGGTTGGAAAACTTGAATAGTCACCAAAAGGCTCATCGTAGAAGTATGAGATACTTTGTAATAATTTTTTAAAGTTTTGTTTTGTGAATGTATAATGATGGTGGATACTTTCTGTCTTTTTTTGCATAATATCAATGTATTTTGTTTCATCATATTTTTTGCCCCTAAATCCTATGGAAAAGGTGTGTAAGTTTTGTTTTCAGATAATATTTTTCATCTCTGAAACTATGCTGGAACTATCTACTCCCCCGCTCAAGAAAGCTCCAACTGGTACGTCTGCAAATGTTCTTATTTTTACAGCATTACGCAATATTTCTTTCCCCTCTTGTATAAGGTTTTTGGTTGTTTTTTGTGGTTTGTATTCTGGTATTTTGAAATATTCTACCAACTCTATCTTTTTGTTTTTTAGGTTGTATATTATGCTATGTCTTGCTTCAAGTTTGTAAACTGATTTATATATACTATGAGGTGCTGGGATATATCATGCACTACAATAGAACTCTACTGCTTTTTTGTTTATTTTTTTTAATTCTCTATTTGCACTTATAATTCCCTTTATTTCACTAGATGCAATAAATTCATTTTGACTATAGTGATAGTATAATGGTTTTTCTCAAGCGACATCTCTTGAACAAAATATTATGCCTTTTTGATGGTCATAGAGCACAAAAGACCACATTCAGTTAAAATTTTTGACGCAATCGATTCATTGATCTATGTAAGCTGCCATAATTACTTCAGTGTCTGTTTTGTTTTTGAACTTGTATCCTTTTTCTTTTAGTTCGTTTTTTAGTTGTTGGAAGTTGTAGATTTCTCAGTTGAATACTATGCTTACTTTTGTTTCTTTATGTTCGAAGTGCATTGGTTGATGTCCATCCTTACTTAGATCAATAATAGATAACCTTACCTGTCATAGTCATACATTGTAATTTTGTCTTTTCTCTACATATGTTCCGTGATCATCTGGTCCACGGTGAAGTATTTTTTTATTCATTTCTTTTATCACGTTTTCTATCTCTTCGTGACTTTTTTTGTACGATATGTATGCGTTTATTCAGCACATTTTTTAATCCTTATGATTGAAGTAATTGTTATTCTTTATTATTGTACTAAAATAGGCGATTGTTTTTTTTAGTCAGTCTTCTAATCTCGTTTGAGGCTTTCGTCAGAGTTGTTTTTCTACAAGATTGTTATCTGATCTCCTTTGTTGGGGATCATCGATGGGTAGGTTTTGATAGATAATTTTGCTTTTGGAGTTTGGTATGAGTTCGAGTATTTTATTTGCTAGTTCTTTGATAGTAAACTCAAACTCTGTTCAAAGATTTATTGGACCAATTATTGCTTCATTGCTGTTCATCATCATTGTTAGTCCTTTAATTAGGTCGTCAATATATTGAAAGCTTCTAGTCTGGTTTCATTTTCAGTAAATTGTAATCTCCTTGTTTTGTAGTGCTTGCATAATGAAGTTACTTATGACTCTTCAGTCATTTGGATGCATATTGGGTCCATATGTATTGAATATCCTTACTATTTTTATTTTTGTTCAGAACTGTTTTTGATAGTCTATGCAAAGAGTTTCTGCCATTCTTTTACCTTCATCATAGCAGCTTCTGGGTCCTATTGGGTTTACGTTTCCTCGATAACTTTCTGTCTGAGGGTGTTGGTGAGGATCTCCGTATACCTCTGACGTTGAAGCCTGTAGTATTTTTGCTCCGGTTTTTGTTGCTAACTCAAGCATATTTATCATTCACATTACTGATGTCTTGGCTGTTTCTACTGGGTTTTTTTGGTAATGAATGGGAGATGCAGGACATGCGAGATTATATATCTCGTCGACTTGAGACCAAAACGGTTGTGTGACGTCATGAAGTACAAAGGTAAATTTCGGGTGGTTTTGCAAATCATATATGTTTGATTTGTTCCCTGTAAACAGGTTATCTAAGCATATAATTTCGTTTCCTTCACTCAAAAGATTTTTACATAAATGAGAGCCAATGAATCATGCTCCTCATGTTATCAGAATTTTTCTCATTATGTGCATTTTTTAAAAAGCTTTTCTCGTTGGGTTGTTATTGTTTGAGTGTCATGATCGCTGCCTAATTTGGGATTGAACTTGATAGTATCTAAGCTTTTTAGTATTTCCAGTAGTTGTGTTTGGAAAGTTTGCGGACTAAGTAATATCCCATTTTTTCCAATTCGCGGATATGATATACTTTTTTGAAAACTTCACATAATTGCTTCTCTTGCTCCTGTGGTGAAATCCTTTGTTATTACTGGAATTCACCTATGGATTGATTCGAGCAGGCTGTTTGGGAATCATTCGACAGATGATGCATATAGAAAGTAGTCTGCTATTTGTAGATATTGGTATACTGATTTTTGGTATCCGGTAAATATGACTAAGTTTTGAAGTCATAACTTTCGTGTGATTTTTTCTAATTTGTTTTTTTCAGGTCAGTCTCATACTATAATATAAATGTAATCTGGATGGTTGTTTCGTCTATAAAGTGTCTGAAGTATTTGATCTATATGTCTTGTTTTGATTAATCTACAGACTGTAATAAATATTATTTTGTTTTGTATCTTGTTTTGTAGTTCTGAAGGAATGGGATGATTTTTGGTTTCTTTTTGATCAATTGGATTATAAATCACCTCTATGGGTGGTACTTTCTTTATCTGGGTTTTTAGCTTGTCTTGATTTTCTTCTGCGTTTACTATAATGATTTTTGCATGTGGATATAGTAGTTTGATACCGATTTTATATAGTTGTCCCAGTACTCATGAAAAAAAATTCCGCGTTGTTCTAAAGGATATAATAGCTGATTTTCTGCTAATTATGTGTATAAAGTTTGATCGTTCTAGAAAACTTACTCAGTTATCATAATGCTTGTATTTTTTTCTTAGTTTGCTAATTGTTCGTGGTAGTATGAACAGTGCTTTGATTATGGATTTCGTTTTGTATAATGGTTGATAAGATATTTTTTGGTCCAGTTCATAGGCTTTGTCGTCGAAGAGAGTAATGATAGTAATTTCATGTTTTTTGCATAGTCTATTTGCTAGATTACTTACTACTCTCTCTGCTCATCATGTTCATAGTGAGTTGATAAGAAAATATCGTTTCATGTTTATAGTGTTTTATATAGTTCAAAATATTCTTTGATATTGTTGTCTCGATCAAATCTTTGTTTTACCTGTTGTTTTGATAGTCATTTGTATTTCGATAGGTTTTTAATGGCATGTAGTATAGCTTTTGCTATTTGTTCTGGTTTTCATGCTTGAACTAGGATAAGGTCTTTTTGATCTGAAATTTCTGGTATTCCTCATACATTGGTTGCTATAGTTACACATTGAGATAGTAATGCTTCTACAACTGTTGGAGGTAATCACTCTTGATAGCTAGCGTTGATATATAGATCGGTTGATGGTAAAAATTTTTGTTCAATCTCTGTGTGATCCACAAATCAAAGAAAATTGATGGTATGTTCAAGTTCTAACCCTTTCACTAAATTTTCGAGACTTTTTCTTTCTTCTCAGTCTCATACGATGTTGAATACTATCTTTTGTTTTGTCTGCTTTTTTGTTAGATGTATAGCTTGTATGATATCTTCTACTCATTTCAATTTGACGAGTCTCCCCACAAACCCAATACGGATATGATCTTTTTCTTCTTTCCTATCTCAAGGATTGAATTCTATTCACCTGTAAATGATTGGTATCTGTTTTTGAGTGAATTTTTGTGCAAAGCTTTTGCATCATTTACTGATTGCTATTGTTAGATTAGCATTTCTGAATGTTCGTCGTCACAGTGTTCGATCGTAGATTCGTGCTATTATGTTTTTTCGTTTTGTGTTCAATTTTACGTAATCGACTCCGTGTTCTATATGGACTCGTTTTTTTTTGTGTAACTTTGCTAGTACTCATCATCGAAATGTGAATAAAAAAAACCTTGTTCTTGTTTGATATATATTGGCATTGAATTCTTTTATGAACTTGATGGTTTCTTTGTAATCCTTTGTCCAAAATTTTGGTAGTGGAAATGTAGGGATAATCTCTATGGATGGCATGATTATGGTAGTATATCAGTATTCTTGTATTACTCAACAATGTTGGTTTTGCCCTATAGAAGATATGACATTAAGTACTTTTCAGTAGTTTTTGCTTACTCGATTTTTCGCCCATTCTTGAGCGTGAAATTCTAAACCTCCTTTGTGTGGTGGGAAGTAAGCGACGAACTGTATTATGTTTATTGGTTCCATGGAGATATTAGAAGTGGTTTTTTATTAAATCTTTTGCTTCTTTGATCGCGTAATTTATTCATCTATCTTCTGGGTATATTTGTGAAAAATTCAATAGGTATATTCAGTCTGTGATCTTTTTAGGTGGTATTTTTTTTTCATAATCAATTGTCACTATGTGCTGTGCATTACGAAATGCAAATGTTTGTGTTTCTGTAACTTGTGTCCTATCAAATTGGGGAAACATCTTTTGTAGGTATGCTAAACTTTTTTCTTCAAATTCTTTGGGATTTTTGAGGTATGCATGTTCATTGCTGAGATACTTTCCTAGATAGTAGACGTGCTTTCATCCGTACCACTTTGTTGGGACTAAGTTTGTATGTTGTATGAAGACAAGGAAGGGAGAGCTTTTTTCATATACATTTATTCGATATTTGTTACTTAGTGATTGTCTACTTGTTATGATAGTATTAACCTCACCGATATAGTCTATACTTTCCAGTACTTCTGTTTTGCCTTGTATGAGTTTGTGTGTTACGTTGGTTGGCGTTGTTATGATGATTGCATCGTATTTTTCTGTTCTATTGTTTGTTGTTATTATTTTCTTTTCGGTGTCGATTATTTTGACGGGTGTGTTTAGATTAATTTTTACCTTTCATTTCATGATCTTTAAGAGTCTTTCTATCATGACATTGTAGCCTTTTTCAAAATATCCTAATATTTCCTTGTTTGTTCAGCTTTTTTTTGAGAGAGATCTTATGTATATTCTGTGTCGCAACCATGCCATACTTACCTTGGTTTCGTTTGATCCAAATTTTCATTGTAGTAGATAGGACCAAAACTTTCTATATAGATTTTGACCAAAATGTTTTTTACATCGCTTTGAAGCTGTTATGTTTCCAAGTGTTTTTCCGTTTTGTTTTTTTTGTAAATATAGTGTCACTATTCAAAGTCTTAGTCTTTCTATAAGTGTTAATGGATTATATAAAATAAGGTCTTTAGGAGTCATAAAATTATACATGTGTTCTTTGTAATAGATCGCAGTGCTACTTGGAAATCGAAGCAATTTTTTTTCTATTTCAAGCTCTATGCACAATTCTTTTAAATGTGTATCTGTTGTGAATGCATGGTGATATGTTGCTTCTATTGGATATTTTTTTTCTATCTTTGCTAGTGTTAGTAGACCTCATACTTGATTTGAAGCTTCATAGATCTCTATCTTATTGTTTGAATTCTTAGCTAGCTCATATGCACATATCAATCATGACATTCAGCCTCATATGATTGCTATTTTCATGCGTTTACTTTTTTAGTTAAATGAAATGTTTTTATTTGCTCGAAATTGCAGTACGGCAATTACTATAATTGATATGGCCTTCGCTGTTATTGTTTTGACTCATATTTCTTCGATTAAAATATGAAGTATGACTGTTGATATTAGGATTCCTCCTATTCAAATACAATAAAATTGGACGAAGCGTTTTGTTATCTTGTCTTTTTTTTTGAAATTGTAGTGTGCGTTTCGGAAAAAGTTATTAATTATTCCTATGTGTATAGAGATAATGTTTGCGATTTGATAGTGAATAACTGTCTTTATTATTGAAAAGCTTGTAATGTCTAATATGACTCAGCTTATTCCTATCAAGCAGTATAGTGCAAATTTTGATGTGATACTGTTATTGGTGAAAATCTTTAATGATGTATAGCGGTCTATTTTTGCTTTGGGCAAATATCTTTGCAACATATTCTCCTATAATTCATAAAAAGAAAAATAATAAACCAAACATGATAAGCATGAGAGTAATAATTGTTGTTGTTCAGGCTGCATAACGTCAAGGATCAATGTATATTTTAATTCGGACAAAATAACATCATAATCAAATCCCTATTATGCCAATTAGCAAACCAGTAATTGTAGCTATTTTTAGAGGGAGACTTGAGAAGCCCAGTATTGCGTCCATTGATAATTTTATCATTTTTTTTAATGGATATGCTGTTTTCCCATATTTTCTTTGTGGTCTTTCGAATTCTATGGCAGTGGTTTTGAATCATACTCGTGCGAACAATCATCTTATAAATCTCCCTTGTTCGTTTAGTTTACTGACTTCTTCTTTAACTTGTTTTGTGAACATTCTGAAGTTCCCTGTATTTATCGGTATTTCTGTTTCAGTCGCCTTCTGTAATATTTTATAAAATATTTTTGCTGTGTTATCTTTGAACCATCAGTCGCTTCTTGTAACTCTTTGTCCATATACTATATCGTAGCCTTGGATGATTTTTTGGTACATTTGACGAATAAGCTCTGGTGGATCTTGCAGATCAGTGTCCATGATAACTATATAGTCTCATTGACTATAATCTATTCAGGCTTTGACCGCCAATTCGTGTCAAAAGTTTCTTGAAAAGTTTATAATTTTAACTTTTTCGTCTTTCCTTCTTTGATCTTGTAGTATTTTGAGAGAGTCGTCACTGCTGCCGTCATTTATAAAAAGTAGTTCATAGTCACATCATATTTTTCTAATTTCTGTTTTGAGTTTTTCGTAGAGAATTTTAATGTTTTTCTCTTCGTTGTATATAGGCAAAATAAAACCGATTTTTTTTTTACTCATTTATTTTATGCAATTTAAAATACTCATGTGTTGTGAGTATTAATAGGACCACAAGGAGTGGCATGTATGATATAAATGCTCTGTTGATTCCTACTTGTTGTTGTGCTTCTACAAACGCTCCTGTAGACGATAAACTATAAAATATTACCATAAATATTAATAAAAAAAGTAGATATCAGTATTTGAGATATGTTTTCGTGATTACTTTTCGTCCAAATATAATTACTATTATTGCAATTAGGGCTATGATATTGTAGTTTCCTTGCTCTGTTATGACATGTTTATAGATTTGAAATATTTCTGGGTGAAATTGATTTACTCCATTGGAATGGTGTGACAAAAATACTGTTCCGTATCCGATTATGAATTGGTATAAGACTCGAAAGACTGTTGTTGCTATGTAAAGCCAGGTCTTTTTGATTGTTTCTATAATTGTTGTTTTGATTTTGTATATTGAATATTTTGCCAATGATCGTTGGTATAGTCATATTATGATTAACACAAATCCTGCTATTACAAATCCTTCTTTTTTTGTTACTAGAATGAGGGGATGAACTAACATCAGTAGGTTCCATCGTAGTTTGTTTTTTTGTTTTATTGCTCATATTAATAGCAATCCTGTAACTGCTACGTAGCCAGCGACGAACAACTCTGCATAGGGGTTTGTTCAATGTATTCGTAGATAGGGAATTCAAGAGACAATTGCTGCTGATAGTATTCACCGACCTGTGTTTTGCGTTACCCATGCTATGAGGATAATCAGTGCTCCCAGAAAGAAACTGTAGAATATTGGATTCACTACATTTATTTGTGGGTCTTTAAATTCTCACATTCGTATTGCTATTCGTGTTTTTGATAAACTGTTATTGGGTGGGTACGACCTCAATGGTATGCTTTTTTCTTTTTCAAAATCGTAAGGTTCAGACACCATGCCAAGATAGTCGCTATCCTTTTTGTTGAGCACTAGAGATTGTTTTTCGTAAAATACTTTAGCTCTCATATTCCGTTTATCTAAGGAATCGTCTTGGTAGGTTGGTGATTGTAAAACAAAGATAAAACCTATTGCTATCTTATATACTAGTATAAGTCCTGATATTACTCCTATGATTATTCGATGTTTTTTTTGTGCTAGTTGTGGTAGTGTCGATCGTTTGATCTTGTATAATTGTGTTTTGTCTTTTATTTTTCGGATCACTAAGGTTATTATTGCTACTATGCTTATGCCACTAGTTGTTAGTGTAATTGGAATATGCATTAGTCACATTAGTTGTAGTATTATTGTTAACCATCATTGTCACACTAGATATCCTAGTATGCATCTTTCAAGTATTCACGTAGTTTTGTTTGAATCTATAAAAGCGATAAACGTATATCCTAGTGCTATGACTATGATTTGGCTGATGACTATCCCTATTGTCATTTTTGTAGAATATAAATAAATCACTGCGGATATTTTTTTTCTGATTGTATCTTCTGCTTTATAGTTTGATTTTCAATCATGTTCTCATTTTCCAGATTGTTGTTCCATGTAATTATTGCGTCAGCATCTTTTATTTCTTTAACAAGTCTTGTGGGATATAGGTCATATACTATGTATCATTTTAGTGGCCATTCTTGATTTGTTTTGAAATATACTGTTTTTATGTTGTGTTTAGCAACAATTTTTTTTGTGTCTTTGACGAAACTTGGGAAATTACTATATATTGTTTTGTATGTCTTTTCTGCTTCATCTGGTTTTATCCAGTTTTGATAGTTGTCGTGTGTATACTTTGTGAACTCGGCTGTCATTCTAATGTCGTATATTATTCGAAGGATTACTAATATACTACTACTGATCACTATTTTCTTTTTTTTATTTTTTATTAGTGTATAGGCTACTACCATGCCAATAATCCCTAGAATATAGAACATTATGTTGGCACTTTTACTGTTTATTTTTGGTCCATAGAGTAAATTGATGGTGTAGGGTTTGAATGTATCCATGGTTCGGAATTGGCTTCGTTGATTTGTAACTTTTTCTATAAAGCTGAGGCTCTTTTGTTGTATGAATAGTTTGTCTCGTTTTATAGTTCCATTTACTACTATAGCTGCTAAGGAGTTTTTATCTCCTTGTAGGGCGACTATTTCATTTATTTCTTGATTATTGTTTATGGTGATTTGTTTTTGCGTTTGAAACTGGTTGTTTGTTAATGTTCACAACACTATTACTCATTGTCCATTTACTTTTCATTGCATTACTCGTGTGTTGTTTGCTTCGAGTGTGTTTCCTACGATGATGCACTGTGCGTTACAATCTGCTTTTATTTCATTTCAATTTTCGGCGTAACTTACAAATCAGTTTTGTTGATATGCTGCTGTCTGTTGCATTATCATCATGCTAAGACTCACTATGCATACTATCTGCAAAGCTTTTTTCATGAGCTTCTTATTTATAAAACATCTTTTTGTAAATTATTTCTCGTAGTATTTTGAATGCGTTACTGTTTTTTTGTCCCTTTTTTAAGGTATGGTTTGTGTATTTTATTCACACTCCTACCTCTGTATATGATAATTTGTGTTCATTGATTTGGTCTATCAATTCTGATGCATAGGTCATCCCATCAGACTCTATATGAATCTTTTTGATTGCCTTATTACTTATCATTCTGTAACCATTGTGTGGGTCAGTTGTTTTTACCCCATTAAGTATGTGTGTTATGATTCTTGATCACCACAGTATTATTTTCCTTATTTTGGGAATATCTTTTGCTTCTCCTCATTGAACAAATCTTGATCAGAGGATCATGTCATACTTTTGAGTTTTTGCTATATGCTGGAACTTTTCTATATCTTCTATGTCCATCTGATCGTCAGCATCGAAAGTAACCCACCGGTCTATTCCAAGATTGTCTCAGTGTTTTTGAGCGAAGGTAAACAATGTTTTGTTTGCAGCTCCTGCTCATCTATTGATGAGATGGTTCAATATGACTATATTCTGTTCTCTGTGATTTTTGCGTAGATGAATGAGTTTTTTTTCAGTTTGATCGCTTGATCCATCGTTGGTAATGATAATATTATGAAATCATCTTTTTAGAATACTGTCTATGACTTTTTCGATGCTTTTCTCTTCGTTGTAGGCTCTTATAAGAAAACCATATTTGTCAGTGTTTGGTTTTCGTTGATTAGGTTCTCGCTCTTTTATGGCATGTTGTGTCGTTAGTTTGCTTAGTAAATACTCTTGTTTTGTTTGCTTGTTGAGTACGGAAAAAAACAAATATACCAGGAATATTATTGTGCTGTAGACTACTGCGTCAGCCCCTCTTGCTATGCCGAAAAATCACCCAAATTGATCTAGTGTTGATGGTTTTATTGAAAAAAGAATGAGTACTGCTGCACCCCCTCAAAACACTGCGAAATGCAAGAACGTTAGTTTTTTTCTGTGGTATAAGTCAAATGCTAGGAATATAAATAGAACCGATGATACTATGATGATCAGTGTTAATATGCTCATCTTAGTTTAGTTCATGGTTTTTAAAAATGTTTCTGTGTGTTTTATTGCTTCTTCTATCGAAAAGGTGTTGTCCCAGTGTAGCATTTTCTTGGCTTTTTTAGGGTTTGCTATTGATATTGCAACATCTCAGGCCCTTTTAGGCCCAATTTCGTAGTTTACTTTTTTTCATACTGTGTTCTGTACGATGTTTACCATCTCTAGTACTGTTGTTCAGTGGTCTGTTCAGAAATTGATTGTGTCATAGAAGTTTGTTTTTTGACTGTGTAGGTATTGCAATGCGTTTATGTGTCATTGAGCTAAATCCATTATGTGAATATAATCCCTTATTGCTGTTCCGTCACGTGTTGGCCAGTCTCATCAGAATATTGTCAGCTTTTCTAGTTCTCCGTTTATTACTTTGAATATATAAGGAACAAGATAACTTGGTCTTCATCTTATGTACTCCCCTATCAGTCCGCTGGGGTGTGCTCCTACTGGATTAAAATACCTTAGTGATATTCCCCTCATTCCTTTATGTATACATATGTCACGTATGATTTGTTCGATTATAAGTTTTGTTGTTCCATATGTGCTTCCCGTGTTTCCTGTTCTACTATTTTCGTTAAATGGAGCATTTTCTGTTGGATCATATACTGTACAACTTGACGAAAACAGGATGTTTTTGCAATTATTTCTCTCCATTGCGTTTAGTAGTGTTATGCTTCCACCTATGTTATTGTCGTAGTACTTAAAAGGGTCCTTGCAACTTTCTGCTACAGATTTTAGTGCAGCAAAATGGATCACAGCATCAATTTTTTGTTCTTTGAATATGGCGTTTAGTAGATTATCGTCTCTGATATCTCCTATGTACAGCGGTATTTTGTTGCCAGTTAATGTTACTAGTTTTTCGTATACCTTGGGTTGTGCGTGAGACAAGTTATCGAGTATAATGGTTTTGTATCATTGTTTTTCGAGTTCTACTATTGTATGTGATCCAATGTATCATAATCATCATGTTATCAGTATTCTCATCTTTTTTCTATACGTAAAAGTTTCTCTGTAATTGGACTATTTTTTAAACTTTTAGGGATTTTATTTCCTTTTCCATGTTACGCTTGGTGTCACGCTCTTTGAGAATTTGTTTTTTCATTACTTTTTTGAGGCGTTTTACAACTCATACTACTATTTTTATGCGGTGCTGTTTTGTTTGATATACTTGGAGTGGAAGTAATGCTAGACCTGTTTTGTCTGTTTTGGTTTTTAGTTTCGTTATTTCTTTGCCCTTCATCAGCAATTTTCTCTGGCCTTTGGCATTGTACTCCCCTATTTGTTTGATTGATGCTTTCTTGTATAATGGAATATCCATATTGATAATGAAGATTTCTTTATTTGTTATTCTGATGATTGCATCTTTGATATTGATTTGTCCAGTCTTTATCGCCTTCACTTCATGACCTTTTAGTATGATTCATGCTTCTAGCGTCTCGAGAATCTCATAGTCATGGTATACCCTTTTGTTTTTTGTTATGAGTTGCATCGGTGGCTTGGTTTAAACTGTCTTTGTTTGTAACTATTTTATGTATAGCTACAAGCTCTAGCTACTGTTCTTTCTGTTTTGTGACCAATACTTTTTCTATTTTTTGTCACCCATTGCTTGTACTGTGAACCTCTAATGAAATTGGTCCTAGATCTACCGTATCGCCTTTGCGCGGGAAGGTTTTGTATCTTTGGAGCAATATACTGGATACCATAGCTTCTTCGTTTATGTAATCTTCTAGATCTTCTGGCAGTGTTATATTGTTGATTTTGAAATGATGTAATATGTCTCTGAGGATTATATCGCTTTTTGTTATGATTTTGTGTGTTGATACTCTAAATAACTCTTGTTCTTCGTGTGCATCTGTTTCATCTTTTATGTCTCATACCATTGACTCTAGTATGTCTTCGAATGTTACTAATCATGCCGTTCCTCCATATTCATCTACAACAATTGCCATGTGTTGTCCGTCTTTTTTCATAGTAATAAATATGTCAAAAATACTGGCAGTGATCGGTACTTTGGAAATTTCTTTGATTGGTAATATTTTGATGGTTGTCGTTTCGTCATATTCGTTTAGTCGTGTGAGCATATCCCTCAGTGTCACTAGACCGATGATGTTGTCTTTATCTCATTCGTAGACGGGGATTCTCGAATACGGTTTTTTGAGTATCTGTGTTATACTGTCTTGCAGAGTTGATTGTCAGTCTATAGCAAATATTTCTGTCCTATGCTTAAACACCGCTTCTACAGAAGTTTCACGGAAGTCCATGAGATTTTTTACTATTAGACTCTCTATATCTGAAAATATTCACTGTTTTTCTCACTCTTCTACAAAAATCTCAACATCTTCTTTTGATACTTTCTCTTCTTTTGTTTTTGCTAACTTGCGTATCTTGTTGACTATGAATTCAAGACTTACGACAATGGGGAACAATAGTAGTGTGAGTCCGTATACGAGTGGTGAGAGATACTTTGCTGTGGCAAGTGCTGCACTATTAGCAAACACTTTGGGTAGGATTTCACCAAAAAACAAAATCAAAAAGGTTATGCTGAGAGAAATGACTACGAACCCAATTGCTCCTGTGATTGCTAGTTGTTGTGTGATTTGATCGCCGATATTTCAAGCATATAGTGAAATTACAACATTTACAAGGTTATTTCCTATTAAGATTGTGATGATAGTCCTTTCGGGCTTATTTCTGAGTTTTGCAACTAGTTTTCGTCGTTTGTTGTGAGGGTCACTGCGTAAGGATCTAGTGATCTTGTAGTGCGGTACTCACATGATAGCTAACTCGGAGGCGGAAAACAATCAGGATAAACATAGGAGTACTAGGATAATAATCGAGGCGGCCATCAGCTAAATGTGATAAATGTTTGTTTTTTTATTTCTTTAGCTTTCTAAGTCAATACTATGCAGTCTGTTCTGTTTCTTACCCTTAGCTATGATTTATCCATCTATATTCTCATCTTTTCCCCATGTCATCGCATGATTTTCTGCTATAGATGATTTTCCTCCGTCCTTGCTTTCTCGCTGATCGTGGTCTCAGGCTGATGTTGTGTTGGCTAGAAATTATATTTCCGACAAACTGTTTGGTAGTTCTTTATGTGCGTATATGAATCAAGCTCACACCGATGTTGTGGAGCGTGTTGTTGATTTTGGTTTTCCTGCAATTTCGTGTGATGCTATCTTCACTGACCTTTTTTCTCTCCCACTTTCTGTGCATGTTGCGGATTGTGTTTCTGTTTTATTGTATTTTGATTCTCCAACAAAGCCTATGGTAGCTGTTGCCCATGTAGGTTGGAGATGAGCAAGAGGAAGTTTGTTGTCTTCTTTATTGACCTCTCTTTTCTCTACATCTTCTGATTGACGCTTTTTATATGTTTTTGTCTGACCTCATATTTGTTCCTCATGCTATGCTTTTGGTCCTGAAGCTTATGATTTGTTCGATCATGCATATGTTTCCTCCATTGCTGGTGTAATGTATGTTGATATTGCATCTATGGTTGTTGATGCTTTTCTTCGCTTTTGAGTCCCTAAAGATCATATAGAAGTTTCTCCGTTGTGTACTTACGAACGTCCTGATTTGTTTTTTTCTTATAGAAAAAACGGTAGCACGAACAAAAGGATGTTTGGCATGATTTGACTTTGTTCTTAACTGTACTTATGTTACTTATTCAATGGTCCTTTCTTTACTGCATATAGAGGTGTAATCTGTCGATATTGCATCTTTCTTGTTGCATTGTGTCTCTTTCTCTGACCGTTACTGTATGATCCTTTGTGCTTTGTTCATCGATTGTTATGCAGAATGGGGTTCAGATTTCATCTTGTCTTCTGTATCTTTTACCGATTGCTCCAGAATCATCTAGTTCACACGAAAATCAAGCATTTATTAGTTGTTTAAAAATGTTTTTTGCTAATTGGGTCTGCTGGTTGTCTTTTTTGATTAATGGTAGTATTGCAAAACTTACGGGTGCTATCTTCTTGTCCAATCTCACAACTACCCTTGTTTGTTTGACGTCATTAGCGTCTTTATATTCTTCTTCATCATAGGCGTCCAACATCACAGCTAAAACAGACCTTGATAGTCAAAATGAAGGCTCTATCACAAATGGTATATATCTTTCTCCGCTGTGAGGATCTGTATATTGCATATTTGTGTTTGATTGTGTTTGGTGTGCTTTGAGGTCGTAATCTGTTCTACTGGCTGCGGCCGCCTGCAATTCTCACCATCACCGTGGGAATTGATATTCAATATCTGTGGTGCCGGTACTGTAATGAGATAGTTCGTCCTCTTCGTGATCCCTGAGTCTTATGTTGTCTTCTTTAATTCCCAATTTTTGTGTCCATCGTTTTCGGCTTTCTTCTTTCCAGTGTTTCATTCGTTTATTGACACTTTTGGTATTGGGTTCTATAAAGAATTCTATCTCCATTTGTTCAAACTCTCTTGTTCTGTAAAGAAAGTTTCCTGGTGTGATTTCGTTGCGGAAGGCTTTACCAACTTGAGCTATTCAGAATGGAATACGCATTCTGGTGGTGTCTAGTACGTTTCTAAAATTGATAAATATACCTTGTGCTGTTTCTGGTCTTAGCCGTACTTTGTTTGTTTCATCATGGACTACTCCTTGGTATGTATAGAACATCATCTGAAATTTACGGACGTCTGTTCGCTCTGCCTTTTTTTTCGTATTGGGGTTGTTCGCTATTTCGTGTTTAATGAATTCCTTCATTTGTTCAAAGGACCGTGATTCGGGTACTAAGTTTTTTACTTCGTATTCTTTTTGATATTTGTCTAGTAGTGCAGCATTGATGCGATCGTTTTCCATTGTCGGATTATCTTTTAGAAGTTTTTGTCTGATTTGTTCTATCGTATTTTCTATGAGCTTATCTGCTCTAAATCTTTCTCCTGTATTTTTATCGTCAATAAGAGGGTCATCAAAATTATCTACATGACCAGATGTTTCTCGGACTTTGGGATGCATCAAAATTTGGGAATCTAGACCTATGATATCTTCTCTTTGTTGGACAAAGGTTGATCGTCGTACATCTTGTATATTTTTTTTCAGTTGTATGCCGTATGGTCAGTAGTCCCATGCGTTTGCAAGTCAACCATAAATTGATGATCCTGGATATACAAATCCTCTTCTTTTACTTCGTGCTACGATTGTTTCTAAAGGGAAAGTCATCTTGAATATTCGCTATTCATAAAAGTGTTGTAGTCTTTGCTTTATAGTCATTTGCTTTTGTAATGAAAGTCAAATTCTTTTTTGCTCTATCTTGTAGCTCAAAATTTGACACTCAGTCTTTCTCTCTCTATACTTTATTCACTCGTCGTTTTGTTCGGTGAGTTTGTTTCTCTTAGTATGATGGGGAGCGATTGTGATTGTTGTTTGTCATACTAGGAGGAAGGACATGTATTTGTATGTTTGACCTCACGATGAGTTGAGCGTAGCAGTACAATACATGCTACATACTGGTATCCTTGTGGTATCAGTATACCGTTTCTTTCCTCCTTTCTCCTATCTCATCATGACACTATGATTGTGTGTTATACTGTCATGGTGGGATGGTAGTATTTAATACTGCGTTATCTTGTACGTATGACTTGAGTCATCAATCATCATGTATGGGGTATCGCTCTATAGAGTTGATCTTTGTCATATTACATCCCGAAACTAGATGTAAACACATGTGCCCTATATACTTGCTTGGTCTAGCTTGTTAGATTGCAAGTGGTATATATATGTCGTTAGTTGTAGTCTTATCGTTAGTTTTTCAGGCTTTGTCTGAGCTATCAACAAAACCACAAAATGGTAGTGCTAACTGATCAAAAGCAACTTGTACGGTGTTATTGGGTGTTCTCCTTATTTTATATCGAGGACGTACGTATTTATACGTATTGCATGCGTTTGCATCTTTTTTTGTATGCCGTAAAATTTAGTAGTTCCTTGTTTTTCCGCTCCTTTTCTCTACTTATCTGTTTGTCTTATTATGTTTCATTTTGTGGTTGCTCGTTATGTTGTTAGTTGACAAAGCTACTGGTATGACTAGTTATGATGTTATTCGTCGTCTGAAAAAGATTTTCCCTCAGCAAAAAATAGGGCATAGCGGTACCTTGGACCCATTGGCCACTGGTTTGATGCTTGTAGGTGTGGGTAAAGACACCAAACAGCTTTCTGTATTGCAGTGACTGGATAAGTCGTATGAGGTAATTGTGTCGTTTGCCTTAGAGACTGATACGTGGGATAGTGATTATCGAGACTTGATTAGAGAATACCCGCTTAGTGCTCATGACGATTGATCGATCGGGATTGTTAAGGATTGACTTTTTTGTCAGGCACCTACTGAGGATCAGTTATTGACGATCATGAATGGGTTGATTCCTTCTGCTATTTTGCCCTTGCCGTCCTTTAGTGCAAAAAAGAAAAACTGACACAAATTGTATGATCTTGCTAGAAAGTGAACTTTTGTCCAAGAATATAGAGAGATGTTTCTTTCTGACTATACTGTTATTTCTTATGATTTCCCTTTTTTAACTCTGTCCGTATCGGTTGGTTCTGGTTTTTATGTGAGATCTCTTGCTCATTGGTTGTGACAATATCTGGGTTTGTGATGATGTGTTGTGAGCTTGAGAAGAACTCGTATTGGTGATTATCATGTCGAAGATGCACATACTCTTGAAGATCTCTCGACATAAGACATGTTCGTTTGGTCTTTTGAGGTGTTTGGTGTAAGAGACTGGTTGCATTTGTGTGTTGAATAACTAGATTGGTGGTGTGTTTTTACTCATTTTACTCTCTGGTCTTATGAGACTCGGTGTTTTGGTACTCAACTATTTTCTTCTTTTTTTTGTATTGTTGTGACTGATTCATGGTGTCTTTGTTGAATGACAAGATGCTGCTATCAATCGAAATGCGGTTGTTGGTTTGATTGTTTTTTTGGTGGTTGTGATTGCAAATTTGATCTATATTCACCGTAGTAAGGAACATGGTGGTCATGATGATGTATTGTAAGGTTCTTTTTGTTTTTATCTGATTTTTGTCGTACTAAAACTATATGTCTTTACTTTTTTTGTGAGTATAATCTATGGCATCGAGAACTAATAAAAGATGAATTGCTGCAAAGAAAGTTCAACAGCAGAAACAGGCTCAGAGAGTTAAGGGGACTGCAAGATTTTCGTATCCTAAAAGAAAGCTTGATTTGGAGGATGCTAAGCAAATAGGTGTTGTGGTGGCGAAAGATAACGCAAAGGGAAATACCTATCATCGATTTTATAAAGGAAGGAAGGTTTGCTGGGAGACGAGGTTGAGAGTTGATCCTGATGGCTATAGAATGATCAGAACTCCTAGTGGTGGCTCGGATATGGTTGATGTGCCGATGAGTGGTTGGGTAAGGAGACAGGTTATCAGAAAGCTGAAAAAGAGGTAATATTATATTTCATGTCTGTTTTAGTTACTTTGTTCTTGAATTTATGACTGTTGCTTTGGAAGGTGTTGTTGATGCTGATCTTCGTTTTCGTTTGTATGATCCTAACACTGATAGTATTGTAGAGCAGTGTTTTGATGACTATCGTGGTAAGTTTTTAATTGTGTTTTTTTACCCTGCTGATTTTACCTTTGTCTGTCCTACTGAATTGAAGGATTTGCATGCGGTTTTGGGTGATATTGTTTCTTCTGATGCGGATATTTTAGTCGTTAGTACTGATACTGTTTATAGTCATAAAAGGTGGGTAGAGACTGAAGTCTTACTTTCTGGATTTGGTATCAAAATGGTTAGTGATAGGACTGGTGCTTTGAGTCGTTATTTTGGTGTTTTGAATAGTACTACTGGTAATAGTGAGAGAGCTACTTTTATTATCTCTCCTGATATGGTCGTGCAATCCATTGAAGTCGTAACAGAGCCAATTGGTAGAAGTAGTATTGAATTGCTGAGAAAACTTAGGGCTCTTCAGTTTATTAGGAAGCACCCAGGTCATGCTTGCCCTGCGAGTTGGAATATTGGTGCTACTACCCTGCAGCCGAGTGTTGATTTGGCTGGTAGGGTCGGAGATACTTATGATCGTGGTTAGTCATTAATCTTTGGTACTGTCTTTAGCTCTTATTGCTATTTGTTTTCATGCATAGAACACATACTTGTGGTGAGTTGGGTGTCTCTCATATTGGAAAGACTGTTACTTTGGCAGGTTGGGTTGCCAGTGTCAGAAATATGGGATGATTGCTGTTTTTGGATTTGAGAGATAGGTATGGGATTACCCAGATTAGTATCAATCCTGATCTATATAAAGACTCGCCTATTCCTGGTATTGCTCAGTCTTTGAAAAATGAGTACGTCATCAAGCTGAGTGGTGAGGTTGTGGCAAGACCTACTGGGATGACGAATGCTGATATGACTACGGGTGCTATAGAAGTATGTCCCCATACCTTGGAGATTTTGTCTACGAGTAAGATTTTGCCCTTTGCTATTGCGGATGATCCTAAAACGAGTGAGGAATTGAGAATGAAATATAGGTATTTAGACTTGAGGAGATCTCCTATTGTCAGCAATATGGAGTTTCGTGCTAGGATGAATCACTTTGCGAGAAACTGGTTTACCGAAGAGGGGTTTTTGGAAATACAAACACCTATTTTTACTGTTTCTTCGCCTGAGGGGGCTAGGGATTTTGTCATCCCTTCAAGAGTTAATCCAGGGAAGTTCTATGCCTTGCCCCAAGCACCACAACAGTATAAGCAGCTCCTTATGGTTGGTGGTCTGGATAAGTATTTTCAATTAGCTCCCTGCTTTCGTGATGAAGATCCTAGAGCTGATAGAGCAATGTGTGAGTTCTACCAAATCGACTTTGAAATGTCTTTTGTCGAACAACAGGATGTTTTGGATGTTTTGGAGCGTTTTCATAGAGCTGCGTGTGCCGCATTAGTTCCCCACAAAACGATCACTGTCGAATTTGTAAAGCTAACGTATCAGGATGCTATGGATCATTATGGTATTGATAGACCTGATCTGAGATTTGGTCTTGTGTTGGAAGATTTGACAACAATCTTTGCTCAGACGGGATTTGCGGTTTTTAAAACTGCTGTCGTGGGTGGTGGCGTGGTCAAGGCAATTAAGCTTGAGAAGCATTTGATGACAAGAAAAGAAATTGATGAACTAACGGATGTTGCTAAAAGAGCTGGTGCATGATGACTTGCGTATTTGATGTATGAGTGATCTGAGGTGAAGGGACCTCTTGCAAAGTTTTTGTCTGAAGATGAAATCAAAGCTGTGACTGCTCAGATGTGAGCGAAGCATGATGATATGGTGTTTTTTGCTGCTGGTTCGTATCCGTTAGTCTCAAAAGTACTTCATAGTGTGAGAATTGCCTTGAGAGACAAGTATGAGATGGTCAGTAACGATGATCTTGCGTTTTGCTTTGTGGTTGATTTCCCTTTTTATGAGTATGATGATACATCAAAGTCTTGGGACTTTGGGCATAATCCTTTTTCGATGATACAGGGTGGTCTTCAGTGACTTGAGGTTGCCGATCTGAGTCAGGTGATGACACATCAGTATGATTTAGTGCTCAATGGTCTGGAGCTGTGATCTGGCTCTATTCGTAATCATGACCCTGAGGTGCTTGTCAAAGCATTTGAAAAAATTGGCAGAGATCCTGCTGAGGTGAAGAAAAGATTTGGTGCGATGTATGAGGCTTTTCAGTATGGTTGTCCTCCGCATGGAGGTTTTGCTATTGGGTTTGATAGATTGATGATGTTGTTGATTGATGAACCAAGTATCAAGTCTGTGTATGCTTTCCCTAAGTCTGGGCATGCAGAAGATGTCATGATGGGTGCGCCGTCGGTTTTGGACACATCTCAGTTGGATGAGTTAGGGATAGCGGTGAAGTAACTTTTTTTCTTGATTTTTTTCTTACTTTCTATCGTTTGTAATACAAAACGGTACTTTTCTTTGTCAATAATCCTATTGACAATACATCTTTAATGTTTATTGAACACTTCTAAATTAGAATCTGAATCCTTTAGGCATTGTTTTGTTGTTGTATGAACTTTTCGGAGCCATGTCGTTTGATTGATTGTGCTGGAAGTGATGGGAATCTTTCTCCTTTTTCTCTTACTGGACTTTTACGTTGAGCTCATGCTAGACTTGGAGATGCGGCTACTGTTTCTGCATTATATAACATTATTGATGATAGTCCTCTTTTGTTTGGTGATTTTGGGGGAAATAGAGAGGACTTGATTCGTATATTGGCACAGTATAATCATGCTGGCTCGAGTATTGATGATGTCCCTTGAATGATCGATTTCCAATGAGATGCTCTGGCTGTTTCTCTGATGGATGATGAAAGGAGAGCTGTTTTTGCTCGTGAATTGTTGGCTAGATTTCTTCCGTCTCAAACTCTTGTAGAAGAACAAGATATTGCAGTACTATTGAAGGCACACAGATTGCATGGAGATAAGAATTTTTGGGAATTATCTGCAACAGATAAACTTGATATCAGAAATATTTTGTCCTCTCGTCCTCTTTTTCAGGACAAGAACATACAAGATCTCCTTATGTACCATGTTGTGTGTTGATCTTTTTGTGTTCCACTTTTTTTGTTGTGTGTCTTTCTTGTTATTGGATCTTCATGTGTTGATAAGCCTGTTGATAATACTCAAAGTAAAACTGTCCCTTCTGCTCACGCTCCTGCTTTGGTTTTGCCGCCTCAACTCTCTCCTGATCAAATCGTGTCACAGGAACAGGTTCATTTTCGTCTTGGAGATGGTATTGAACGTTCTGCGTGGTGGGTTAGGACGCAGGGTTCTTGATCAGCTCAGTCCATGTACTATCGCAATGTGTATGAGTGAACTCTTGATCTTTCAGATCCGATTGTGGTGGTGCATTCAACAGCAAATATAAACCCTTGGGCTGGGGCCTTGCGACATGCGTTTCATCTTGATACTACTGGTTTAACCTCTCTTCGCTGGCGTTCTAGTCGGCATGTTTCCCTTGATGCTTCTGTGATTGCTCAACACTACCCTATTACGTGAGATAATATTCCGGCTTGTTGGCATGCTGGGGATAGGGTTATGAATGTACAGTCTTTTGGTATAGAAGTGTGCGAGACTGATGATCATGATAACACTGTTGCCAATCTTATTTATGCCTTGAAAGTTTTTCGTCGTTTGTACCCTGGTATCCGTATCATTCGCCACTATGATGTGACGGGAAAGCCTTGCCCTAGAATCTTTTCGGATGCAGAGCGAGATGCTATTATGCAACAAGTTTAAATTTTAGCTTTTTGATTTGTTTCGGTTTTTGTACAATTTAGTATCTTCTTTTTTCTTCTTACATTTTTGCTTGACATTTCTGATGCGATTGTTATTTGTTGCTTGGTTATGTTTTATGGTGTGTGGTTGCGATGACCTTTGCTCCTGCTTTGCTATCTACTGATGAAGATCCTGTTGTAGAAACAATTTCACAATCAACAGATTCTTTTTCTCTTACTGGACTTTTACGTTGAACTCATGCTAGACTTGGAGATGTAGCTACTGTTTCTGAGTTATATAGGATTATTGATGATAACCCTCTTTTGTTTGGTGACTTTGGGGGTAGTAGAGAGGAGTTGATCCGTATATTGGCACAGTATAATCATGCTGGGTCTGGTATTGACGATGTTGCTGGAATGCTAGACTTTCAATGAGACGCTTTGGCTGTTTCTTTGATGGATGATAAAAGGAGAGCTGTTTTTGCTCGTGAATTATTGGCTAAGTTTTTGCCTGCTGATACTATGGTTGAAGAGGAAGATATTACACTTTTGTTACAAGCGCATCATCTGCATGGTGATAAGAATTTTTGGGAATTGTCGGCTACTGACAAACAAGAGATAAGAAATCTTTTGGCTACTCGTCCACTTTTTGTGGATAAACATATACAGGATTATGTCATGTATCATGTAGTTTGTGGTGCTGGTAAAGGTTTTTTGATTTGAATTGTTTTGGCAGCTCTTGTGGTTGCTGGTTTGTATTTTAGTGGTGCATTTGACCCCACTCCTGGTCCTACTACGCCGATACCCGAAGCTCCTACTCCTAAAACTCAAGAAGAAGCTAAAGCTGTGGTTTTGGACCCTAGGGAGATAGCTAATTCTTTTTTGGCTCAGACTCCTGATTATACTTATGATTTAGACACAACCCGTTCGTCTCTGACTTGGAGGGTGATTATTGATCCGGAAAAGGGCCTGACTGGTGGACCATTGTATAGACTCAAAAGGTCTATAGAAATTGGTACAGGTCTATGAACTGCTGAATTTACTCTTACTTCCAAGTTTTTTTCTGCTTTGGGTTATAGAGCAAGCGATATCGCTGCTACACGAGAAATTGACTGAATGATCAATACCAGTACTCCACAGTCAATTATCTATATCAAGGGAATCAATGGCTCTAATCTTACTTACTCGCACTTTGAGGCAGGTGAAGTGGTGACGGAGACAGATTGGGCGGACTGGGAAGATGATGCTGATGTGAGAAACTATCTCAATGTAGCGAGAGATTCTATGGCTGCCATGATGCGTGAGTACGCGTTACCCGCTTCTGCCTTTGACTCTCGTGTCGCTCAGGGTATCGCTCGTATGTCATGAGAGAAAGCAGTAAATGCTATGTTTGGTATGATGGGGACGCTTATTCCTGAGATCAGAAATCATGCGATTACTGTTAATATGGAATTTAATTTTAGGTTTCCTAGCGACCGTCCTGGTTTTACTAGCTGACCAGGGTTTACTAGTGCTTATAACAATAGTGGGTTTGCTGGTTTAGGTACTCCGTGAGCACGTCGTGTGGTTACTGTTGCCGTGACCAAGCCTGCTGGCGACCTTATCTATAAAGCTTATGTAGTGAGCGATACGATCGCTGACGATGGTTTGCTTAAAAACTAAGGTCATCTGATTATATTTTTTTCATTTTTTGTCATCGTAGGTCTTTACCAGTTTTTTTGAAACAAAAGATACCAGACTGCTTACGTAGTAGCTGGTTATTACTTATACAGGGATAGATGGATCCCTTTTGTACGCCTTCGGTTTGAACACCATCTTGTTTAAACCTAAAAAAAACGATATGCCTATCGAAAAAAAAACAACTTGATACTGAAGTGCGTCGGCTTCAGTTTTTTGGAACTAACAAACCTAGGCCGACGTTACTAGGTATTAAAAAATGAATTAAATTTGAATTGCTATGGACTGTTCGCTCTTATTCATCATGAATACCATCAGCTGGGTCATACTTATTGTGACGTTTTCTGCAGCAGGCGCGATGATTTACTTTCGTCTTTGGTTACGAAAGCTCTGGAGCCTTGGAGTGGAAAATTTCTTCAGAAGACTTGCTACTGACGAAGATTTTCTCCAACAGTGGATCCTAAAAACCAAAAATATAATCAATCCTCTGACTGGCTCTATTTTTTGGGCCTTTGCGATACTTTTTGTTGCGATGGGGATTGCGGATGTGGTGGCGATAGAAACTTCGGGGGGACTACTTTTGTCATTTGGCCAAGTACTTTGGATATTGTTTGCTCCGTTTCAGATGGTTTTTTGGAGTATCGCCGAGAATGCGGTTTTTCTGATGTCTTCACTAACTGGGATGAGTAAGGAGGTTACTGCTAACCCACCTTGGTTGGTCGTCGTTTATACAGTGGTGTATTCAGTAGCAACCGGCGGATTCTTTTGGTTTGTGTTTCCCTGGGAAGACAAGTTGAAAATTTACCCTGAAAGTGGTAGTCCAGAAGAAATAGCTTCTGCTATTAGTCGTAACCGCTTTGCGAGAAACTTTATCAGATCTCTGCTCATTGTCGCTCTATTGCTGGGTATAACTGTTAACGGCATATTTGACCGCACTTTGGTTCCCATGTGGAACAATCCAGGAATTGAACGGGTTGCACAAATATTTGGATACTATGCAGATGTCGCAATGACAATTGAGTCGCAAGAACCAACGTCTTCGGGAGTTGCTCCTGTTACCTATTCGGATTATGCAACGCAAAATCAATCTGGATGGTCGATATGGACTTGGATTTTGATTGGATTGGGATTGGTCCTTTTACTCTTTGCACTTTACTGGTTTCTGCTTCGTGGTAGGTTGTCAAAAACTAAAACTTCGGCTCGTCGCATTATTGCGGATCAGGAGAAGGTTGATGTTAGTTCGGATGACCTTGAGGAACCCTATTATCGTCTTTCAACAGCGACAGCTTCTTACTACAACTTTCTTCAGGACATTTCAGTTTTGAGCCGAGCTTTGGGTCAGGGAAAAGTAGCTGGAGATGCTGTTGATGATGTAAAAAAGGTTGTGGCTAAAATGGATTTTTTGATTCAATCCTTGTTTGATAAAATCACAACTGCAAAGAAGGTGTATGAGGGCTTCCATGAAGACTTTCATCTGGTAGAGCTCATCGTGAACAACAAACTCGATAAAAGCGGAAGATTTGATGGCTTAGTAGAGCGTACCCGAGTTTTGTTTATTAATGCTGCCTTTAAAGCAATCCAAAGTGCTAGCAAATATAATGGCTACGACATGGATATTATGTTTTTAAAGTATGCATTAAAACAAGATGGATGGGTTGGCGATATAATGCGTCAACAGATTGCCGAAGCGATTAAGCAGGCTGAACAGAGATTTGTATAACACTAAAATAAAAACGATAACGATATGAGAAGAATACTCTTTGCAGCGTTATTCCTCACCCTCGTGTGGGGATCCTGCGTGGAAAAAAAACCCGAGGGGACCGGGTTACCTGCTCCCCAAGTCGGCATTTCCTCGGATTCTGCTACTGCAGGGAAGTCGAAAAAGGACTTGCCGGCTGTGGATATCGAGCTTCCGGAGTCGTTGGCTGCTGGTGAGTCGCCGGCTGGCGGCACTGTGCCGCCGAGGACGGATACAATCCAACAGGTACCGGTCTCGAGCTCTCCTCCTGCTCCCAGTTACGTTCCCGAAAAAAAGACCCAGAAGTTGGAGTTGTTGGATTTGGGAGATGGGAAGAAAAAGCAAAGCGGTCAAAGTGAAAAGAAAAAATCATCTTCCTCGCGAACTTCCCCTCCTGTCCAAAGACCGGCTGAGTACTCGGCTCCCACGACGGTGACGAGGTCAACGCAATCGGCACCAGTTACGGCGGTACAAGAAGGGTCTGTTTTAACTGCTGGACAGCTTAATTCCTGGCAGACTTTGATTCGAAACGCTACTGACAAAACAGCTGTTGCCAAGGAAGTTCCCAAGATTATTCCGAGGAAAAAACCTACTTTGGCGTGTTCGGATTGCGCTCAAGCTTTACTTTTTAGCTACAAGTATTTGGTCTTCCATAATGACGAAGCCAATGCTGCAAAGTGGTACAATAAGAGTAAACGATTTGATTGTGCTGACAGATCTGCTCTTTTGGCTGTTCTGATCGCGACCGACGCCGGATTCGCTGAATTTGTGACGAAGTAAACGATTGCTATTGTGAATAATCCTTATTTGGAATGAGCATCGCGGGGAAAGCCCCGGACAGTATTGCTGTTAGATGCTCATTTTTTTATTTCTTTAAAAACTTGATACAATAAGAATTAGCTTGACATAAGATGCCAAAATGATACAAAAGATTACTTTATGGTGTATAGACGTTGGGATGGATGAATTTGGTCTTGGCAATACCGGTTTTGGTGAGAGTCACTCTCGCTCCCCTGCTTCTGAGCCCCGCCAGCTCAATTTGGGTTCTCTGCATACTGAGCAGCCTAGGTCGATTGCTAAGTCACCCATGGAGAGAACATGGGACAAACTTGCAGATCTTCTTAGTCCCAAAAACGATCACTTTATCAATACTCTCAAAGCTAATCATACTGATAGTGTGAGATATCTTTTTGATATTCTCAAAACGCCTGGTTGAGCTATACCATGGTTAGCCGCTGCTCTTTTGGGTGGTTATGGTCTGTACACTACTGGTCAGTTTGAGATTGATCATCAAGTTACAAGTTACGCAGCAGAAAAACGAAGGATATTGTATACTGATTTTTTCAATATTATTTTGAGTGTGTTGAATGCCACAGAGGCAGTGCTTGATTTTGCTGATCATCGAGCTCGCCACAAATTTATCCAACAAGCTTCTAAAGACCCAAATTTGGGACCAAACCATCGGAAAGTAAGAAGTGCTAAAAATAGGTTGTTTCTCAAACGCGTATGGGATTATGGTACTACCTCTGGTATGGTCGTAGCACATGTGTTGTTTCCCAATTATAAGCTTGAAATCAATGCTATCTATCAGGGTCTTGAACTTCTTATTGAAAGCCCTTTTTTTGGTACGAGTGTTTGGCACTATCTCAATTGATTGAAAAAGGGTCAGCCGATTTTTTTGACTGTTGTTGTCTTGCTTTCACTTGTGTTTTTTTCGCAAAGATTGACAAAGGATATAGATGGCTTGGCCAAAATGAGTATTAACTTAGACAAATTGGCTGCTAATCCTGATCCTGATGTTTTGTACTTACCTTCGCTTTCTAATCCTCAAGAGGACGTCTTCTTTTACCGATGACATCATCCCAAGAAGCCTTGAAAACCACAACAATGGCTTCGTCCTGATAAAACTTGAAGGGAAATATTGTCTTCTCATTTTGTTGGTAATTATTATGGTTCTACTATTGTAAGGCAGGATGTCATGAGGGAAGAGGGAACGGATGTTTTGACTTTGTATACGATCAAAACTCATCGTGGGACAATACAAAGAGTTCTCACGTATTGAACCTATACGCAAGATGACATTGCCTTACTGACAGGCAAAGAACTTGTTTGATTTACTCTCTCTCCTGCGGTCTATGATGAGGAACAGCTTGACCTTTATAAACCAGCTCCAGCTCATGTTTTTATCCCTAGAGAAGAACAGTGACGTATTTTGAATCGTCCTCCCAATGCGATTTTTTAATCACTAGTCTCTTTATCTTTTTTGGTAAAGCTTGATGACAGATAAAAACACTGGTAGTCATCTTGATCTTTCGGGACTTCATGATCGTAGTCCTGGTAATGCTGAATCGTGAGCTAAAACACCTGGATTTAAGCTTACTGTTGAGGCTGATAGCAGTGCTCAGGCTGCTCAGATAGCTAAGGTTTTGAGATGAAGCTCATGAGGTGGGTGGAATACTTTTTTCTGGTCTATGTTTTTTTTGACTTTGGCTTTGACTGTATGGGAGGCTACTTATCGTCTTGGCAATGATCCTGAGGCAATCGCACGAGTCGAACGCAAATATCCTGGAAAAACTATTGCGAGACTTCCCAGTTGACCCATCTCGCTCGTAAAAAAAGCGTTTTCTCCTAGTGGGCCTGGTTGACCTGATGATTTGCCTCCACCTAACATTGTTTTGAGTGACCTACAGTTACAAGATGCATTGGATAGAATGACAAGTCATGTTGGAGTTGTCGCTGATTGAAATGTTGATGTTTCTACGCTTACTCTCAACGACCCTTATTTTCAAAAATGGAAAGATATTGCTGTACGTGAATCATATTTTGGTATTCCACCAAGTGTTACTCTTATGCAAGGGAGGCTGGAGAGTGCCGCTGGTACGAGTAATCTTGCTAAAAATGGTAATCATTTTGGTATGAAAAAATGAACCGCACAGACTATTATTGTCGCTGGTAAGAGACTAGAACGTTATCTTCCGACTGTTACTAATCCTAAACATAAAGAAATTTTGACCGCTTTGCTGAAACATATTCGTTATGTGGAGGCTAATATCACTTGATACTCTACTCATAATGATGACAGTCCTAATGATTCGTTTGTTAATTTCGCGACTCCTGATGCTTCCTATGCAGCACACACCTTACTGATTTTATTTGGCACCAAAAAAGTAAAGTCTTCTAATAGTAGTGTTGAACCTTATCAATCTAGATATATTTCATTGCTTCTTGCTGGTGACTTTGCTGGTGCTTGTGCTGTCTTGAAAGCTGCTGACTATGCTACTTCTACCTTATATCATCAGCATTTGATCGATTGAATTACTAAAACTGGTCTTAATCAACTTGATGCTGTTTTTAATAAGGAGCATGCAAGAGATGTTCATGATGCTGTTCAGGGGTATTTTGCTTCTCTTGGCTAGTGTGATATATGTTTGGATATTATCATTTTTAATTCTTCTATTCCTCCTCCTGTCTCTGCTGCAATGAGGATGGGTTGAAAATGATGAAACTCTTTTTCTAATTCTTTTTTGCGGTCTGCTGTGATGCAGTCACTCTTGTTGAAGACGTAGAGTGTTGTCTGTGTTGCTCCGATATCATGGAGAATATTGTCAACGACCTTGATTTTGAGTTCTATCTCTGGATCAGACGCATCGACGACGTGAAGCAGAAGATCTGATTCGATGCTGTCTTCGAGTGTGGATTTGAAAGCTTGGATGAGTTTTGGCGGAAGATCCCTAATAAACCCAATAGTATCTGATACGAGATATTTGATTGGTTTTCGTGTAGGTGCTTTTTCATCTTCCGTTATAGGTGGATAGTAGATCATCTCCCCTACCTGTGTTCCAAGTGTTGCGAAGAGTTTATTGGCTTTGTAGGCTTCTTTGTTTGTCAGTGCTTGGAGCAGTGTTGATTTGCCTGCATTGGTATATCATACGATGCCTATGGTCTGCAATCATTTTCTTTTTCTTCCTTCCCTATGTAATTTCCTCATTTTTTCGTATTCGGCTAGTTTTTTTTCTATGACTACTCTTTTATCTTTGAGATGACGACGCATGATTTCGGTGTTGGTTTCCCCTATTCCTGATGTACCGATTCATCCTCCTTGGCGTGATAGTTCCATACCCATGCCTGTGATGCGTGGTCACATGTGTTTGATGGCTGCTAGCTCGATTTGTAATCTGGCTTCGGTACTGTCTGCGTGTTTTTCAAATATTTTTAAGATCAGGTCTACTCTATCTCGGCACTGTGCTTGGATGTCTCTGAGTGTTTCATTGATAGCGTAAATTTGTCTGGGCAGGATGGCGTTGCCTATGATGAGGACTGTTGCTTGTTTCTCTAGCATTTCTTCTTTGATCTCCTTGAGTTTTCCTGTTCCCAAAAAGGTTCTATAGTCTGGCAATGTTCTTTTTTGGATTGTTTGGACTATTACAATACCTCAGAGCGTATTGACCAACGATACTAACTCATCCATTCTTGCTTTTTCTTCGCTTCTGTTTGTGCCTTTGGGTATGACTTCTGCGATGAATACTCTGAGTTGTGTTGTCATCGTGTGTGGATATGGACTAATTGCTTTTGCAAGTGTAGTGGAGCTTTGTGACTAGTCAAGTGCTTTCATTGTATATACTGAGCTTTGCCAGCCTGATAGATTGTATTTTGTTTGTATAAGTTTAGATTGTCCTGTGGTCGTTTTAGTTGTTGTGTCTTTTGTGACTATGAAGCAACCTGTGGTATTCTTGTCTTTGTTTGTTGGCATCTTTGTTGGTTTGATTGGTTTGTTTGTTCATCATGATCGTGTGCAGTCGTTTGATGCCTTGATGACAGAGCTTTTGTGATTGTATACCCGTTCGGACTTTAATTTTGCTGGTGAGACTATGCCTATGACAGCTCTTACTCGCCAAGCGATTGATAGAGAGATTAGTTTTTTGGTCATGAATATTCCTCAGTTGGTATTGTATCACAAAAGGTCTGCTTTGTACTTTCCTTTTATTGAAGATGCATTGGAAAAAAATACTATGCCAGACGATCTGAAATATTTAGCTGTGGCAGAAAGTGCTTTGAAACCTGATGCCTTGAGCACTGCTTCTGCTCTTGGGATACGACAGTTTATCCCTGATACTGCCAAACAGTATGGTCTTCGTATCGATCAGTATGTGGATGAGAGGATGCATTTTGAGAAATCGACTGAGGCTGCTCTTGCGTATCTTCGTAAAGCTTATGAGACGTTTGGTAATCGAACATTGGCAGCTGCCAGCTACAATAGAGGCATGGGTGGCATACAGAGAGCATTAGACAATCAACGTGTTCGTAGTTACTATGATTTGGAGCTTAATAGTGAGACCGCAAGATATGTGTATAGGATAGTGGTGATCAAGTATGCTATGCAAATTTTTGATCGTTACTATGACAGTGACCTCTACGGTGCTGTTTATGATCCTCCTTCTGTTCGTAGCGTTGCGTTGAGCGGTCCTATTGCCTCTGTCTATGATTGGTTGTCCTGATCATCTACCTCACCCAGCGAGTTGTTTTTTTATAATCCATGGCTTACCAGTACGGAGTTTCCTGATTGAAGTTGGAATGTTTTATTATCTGATTAGTGTTTTTGTTTCTTGTCTAGTGTATTTGTGCTCTTTTAGGCAAATCGTGTAGTGCTTTTGCTTTTCTTACTATTTACTTTGTCTGATTTGTCTTTAGTCTTCAATGCAATGTTTTATTCTTCATGATATTTTTGCTATGTCTAAAAAGATTCTTTTCTTAGCTGCTTTGTTGCCTGTCGTGGTAGTGGCTGGTTGTAAATGAAAGAGTTTGACAGGCGATACTACTGCCAACGCCTTGCATGTCTGAATAGCTGATTGTGATCACTATATCGATTATATGAGTTGTATTGCTGACGCTATGGGTCAAGCTGGTCTTGCTACGAAGACTGCTTTGCAGAAAACGACTGATTCTTGGAAGCAAACTCCTGAAGACCAACTGACGCAGATCTGTGCTGCAGCTATCCAATGAGTTACGCAAGTGATGGGCATGTACAAAGACTACAACTGTACATTGGAGTGAGCAGCTGAACAGGTTCCTGCTGATGCGGATGCCTGAGACACAGCAGATTCTCAGGTCAATAGTGTTAATTAGTTTTGTTGGCTTTTTCTGTTTGTAAGTCCGTCTTTTGTGCGGACTTTTTTTGTATTAGTGATGGAAAATATTGTATGAACCTATAGAGTGTCCTTGTTTGTATTTGTTATTTTTCTTATGTTTGAGAAAAAGTTATTGCCTATTTATATGCTCACCATCGTCAATACTTTTGGGTTTTCTCTACTCCTGCCTATACTCCCCTATATTTTACAGACTTATAATGCCTGAGCTTTTTGGTATGGTCTTATCCTGTCTGTGTATAGTATTTTCCAGTTTTTTGCTGCACCTTTTTTTGGTTATTTGAGTGACTTCTTCGGCAGAAAAAAGGTCTTATTGTTGACTCAATTGGGGACTTTGTTGAGTTGGATAGTATTTTCACTTGCCCTTTTGGTGCCTCAAAGCTATGCAATGTATGGGTATCCTGATGCACTTTTGCTTATGTTATTGGCGAGAATTTTTGATGGTATTACTTGAGGCAATCAAGTGGTTGCTAATGCATATATCGCAGACATCACTAAGCCTACTGATAGGAGAGCTCATTATGCGGTTATTGGTATTTTGACTTGAGTGTGAATTGTTATTGGTCCTGTCATTGGTTGACTTACTAGTCTCGGATCTTTTGGCTACTATGGAACTGTGATTACTGCTATAGCTATTTCTTTTGCGACTTTGGTCATGATATGGGGATATCTGCCTGAAACGCTTGATCTCTCTCGTGTTTCCATTTCTTCTATGACATTGAAGTCTGCTTGGGATCAATTTGATGTTTTTCGCTCTATGAGAAAGCTTGCTGAAAATAGGTATCTTTTACATCTTTTTGTAGTGATTTTCTTTTTTGGTTTTGTGTTTGCATGATTTTCGACTTTGTATCTATGGTATGCGAAGGACTATTTGCATGCTAGTTTGTTTGAGACGAGTTTGATAGGTGCCTTGGTTGGCGTTCTTTTTGCTGTCAATCAATTTATTGTTATTAAATATCTTTCTAAGATATCGGATACGATGTTGGTCTTTATTGGTCTTGTTTGTTTGATGCTTTGATTCGGTCTTTTTGTCAAAGAACCTTCTCTCTGGTGATTTTTTGCTTTGTCCTATCTTATTACTCTTGGTGTTACCTTATGTTTACCTACTTTCAAGGCGATGGTCTCTAAGAAGGCTTGACCAGAAGCTCAAGGTTCTGCGTTATGAGTAGAAGAATCCCTTCACTCTCTCAATAGGATTATAGCACCTTTGGTGTGAGGCTTTTTTCGATCTATTGTCTGACCACAGGTTTTTGGTGCTTTTGCTTTTATCTGTTTCATTCCTTTGGTGATAGCGTATGCTATGATGTTGTCTAAGGAACATTAGTTTTATCTTTTTGTTTTTTGTTGTCTTATGCATTACACCCTCACCCATACTAACGGAGTTCGTTGTCTGCTTGTCCCGATGGCTGATGCTCATAGTGTTACTATTCAGATCATGGTCAAGGCTGGTAGTATCTATGAGACTAGTGAAACTAATGGTTTGAGTCACTTTTTGGAACATATGTTTTTTAAGTGATGAAAAAAGTATCAGACTCCAAAAGAGGTTGCTGAGACGATAGATCGTATTGGTGGTGAATTCAATGCATATACTGCCGATGAATATGCCTCTTATTATGTTAAGTGCTCTCCTGAACATAGTTTGACTGCAATCGATGTGTTGGCTGATATGATGGTTTCTGCTCAATTTCCTCTCCCTGAGTTGGAAAGAGAGAAGCAGGTTGTTATCCAAGAAATCAAAATGTATGAGGACAATCCTCAAGCTCTTGTGTATCAACGCTGGAAGCCGTGGTTTTTTTGAAACAACAGTTATGGTCGACCGATTATTGGTACAGAGGCCAATGTGCTTGCTTTTGGTCAAGACGATCTTTTCCGCCATAAGGAGAAATTTTATACGAAAGATAATCTTCTTATTGTTGTTGCGTGATCGATCATGGATCAGGATCTCTTACTTGAGGCTATCGGCAATTGATTTCGTGATTTACCTGAGCCTTCTGATTACGTTCTTGATCCTTATGTTTGCTGTTTCCCTTCTGTTCATGAGTCATCCTTTGTTAAGCAGTCTGAGCAGACTCATCTTATTGTTTCTTGCAGTGGGTTTGCCTATCGTGATGACCGTAAGTATGCTGCTAGTCTCTTAGCAACTATTTTGTGAGGCAATATGTCTTCAAGACTTTTTCAGAATGTGAGAGAAAAACTTGGTTTGTGTTATTATATTGGAGCCACTCATTTCGCTGAATCATATGCTGGTTATTTTCTTTGTAGAGCCTGACTGGACAAGACAAAATTTGATCTATGATTGGAAGCGATTTATCAGGAGATTGGTCGTATTGCACAGTGAGATATTTCTCAAGCTGATTTTGATAATGCACAAGGGTATAAGTTATGAAAGTTGCAATTGGGCATTGAAACCTCTGATGATGTTGCGGAGTTTCTTGGTACTCAAAGCTTACTGTATGGGGATATTGTGAGTATTGAAGAGTTAATTCGTCGCTATCAGGCTGTTAGTTTAACAGATGTTAAAGCATTAGTTTCTGCGGTATCACAGCCTAATCTTTACGCCTTTTCGATTCAGTAGCTTTGTTGTTTTATTGTAGTTTCAGTACTTTTTCGTCTTTGCCTTGGAATAGACTATCTGATCAGCCTCCTATTAGTTTGTGTTTTTGAGCAAACGCTTTTGACGAAAATCAGTTATTGTTTCCAATGATAGCGTATTCTCATCATTGTTTGTAGAGTATACAGTTTTTTTCTTTGAATTCTTGTTTGAGAAAATGCACGATGTCTTTGAAATCTAGTGTTGTTGCTACTTCTTGAGGTAGTACGATATAGTAATGTATTCCTTCTTTATCGAGAGGTTGTAGAATATTTTGGATATGTGTTGCAAGGTATTTGTATTGGAGACTTGCTAGCTGGTTGTCTGTACTTGCCTGTGTTGCTATCATTTTTTCTATTTTGCTGTGTATCTGCGTTGATTGGACGCCTAGCTTTTTTGCTATTACTTTCAGTTCTTCCTCTTGTTGTTGTGTATATTCTACTATTCTTGGTCACGTAAGAGCTGTTACTCTTTTGATACCTGCAGCTACCGCTTCTTGAGATATGATTTTGAAAGCACCTATTTGTGCAGTGTTGCTAACATGTGTGCCTCCGCAGAGTTCGATGGAGATGGTTTTTTGTGTTTTTGTATCTTTTATTGTTACAACACGAACAAGGTCACCGTATTTGTCTCCGAAAAACGCCTTTGCTCCTAGTTGGATAGCTTCTTTATAGCCTAATTCTTGTGTTTGTACTTCTAGTCATTTTTTAATTATGGTATTGATAGTGTTTTCGATCTCTCTTAGTTGTTGATCATTGAGTCACTCTTTTGCA
>CAYXZL010000010.1:0-46251 GCA_964469925.1 uncultured Candidatus Peribacteria bacterium
TAGGCGTAGGTGTAGGTGTGGGTGTAGGCGTAGGTGTAGGTGTGGGTGTAGGCGTAGGTGTAGGTGTGGGTGTAGGCGTTTGATATAGTATATTTCGACATGATGGCTGCTGTAATGTACTAGCCTTTATACAATTAATGACATAGTCTCATCCTTGCAGTAGCCCTTGGGAATTATTTACCACTACTTTGATGTCAATGGATATGGTTTCTCCTGGTTTAACTATTGGCAGTTTCCACGAAAGACTGTTATTGCTTGTTCCCATAGGGACACTACTTGACCCTAAAAATGTAAGGTAGGAAGGAAGCTTGTCTTCGATGAGGACATCATTTTGTATGACCGTTGTTTTGTTGGTGTAACTGATAGTGTAGATAAATGGTGTGCCATCCGTCACTACTGCTACTGGGGAATATTTTGTTAAGACTGCTACATCATTGGGTGTCGGACTTATAGTTGGATTTTGACATTGTGATAATTGTAATAATCCTTTACCCAGTAGATTTTGTGCATAAAAAGGATCATTGGGCATGGGCTTTGCTGAGGATATATCAAACCCAGCAGCTATAGCTCCTGCAACCATGGCAGCAGACAGAGAGGTTCATTGAGATATTTCGTAAATCGTATTCTGTGCTGTTGTCAGCACATCAACTCAAGGAGCAACAATATCTATCCAATTACCATAGTTGGAAAATGTTGCTTTTTGGTTTTGTTGATCTGAGGCAGCCACCGCTATTACCTTATCAAGTGCTGCAGGAAAACGTTGTTTTTGGCTATTATCGTTACCTGCAGCAGCAACGATCATCATCCCCTTATTCGTCAATACGTCGATAAGTTTTTTACAGGTTTTTGATATCTTTTCACTTGCTGCTGGGAAAACAACCAATGAGCTCATGTCTTGGTTGGCGACACTGATATCGTATGCTTTCACGAGTGCCTCGCATGCATGCGTTAGTATACTTGGGTCGTTGCTCGTGTCTTTAGTCGCCTTCAAGCCGATAATATATTTTTTACCTGCAGATGCTATTCACAGGTTGTTGTTTGTTTGTGCTCCTACTATACCAGCAAGGTATGTCCCATGCATCCAGGCAGTGTTGATCACAGGACCTGCGGTGTCATTATCACCATCTGCCACGTCATAACTTTGCTTGTAAACAATATCTTCACTGTCAAAAAAGGCGTTATCGATTGCGAATACTTTTTCAAATCTGTTGTCACAACCAGTATCCACATCTCGATCGTAGGCTATTGCATTCATATACCATTGCTTGGGATAGAGCGGATCATTTGGTATTGATGCAGTTCTGAAACGCTCTTTAAGCTCTATATATTCTATGTAGGGGTTTTTCATATATTTACTGGCTAGCAATTTTGCTGATGTATCCTCTATCAAATATAGCTTTGACCAATCTCGATTAGCTGTTAGTCACAGACTTTTATATGGTTGAGAACTATTTGATGGTGCCAAGATTGGGTCTGTCATTACTGCTCCTATAATTTTATCTATGACATTTTGTGGAGTTGTGTTTTTGAATCTTATGTAGACATCTTGCTCTTGCCCCACTAGCTGACTAGATGAAAAAGACTGTGTCTGGAAATCTGGTCATGAGCTATCTGTCCCCATTTCTGCAAAGAAGCTGTCTTTGTTCGCCATATATGTTACAAGAACCAGACCAGCAACCAATCATAGAACACTAGCTAACACCATTTTTTTGTCTTTTTTATTTTTTGATTTTGGTGGGGTAATACGAGCCATGAAATGTATTGGTAAAAAAATAGAAGAGTTTTCACTCTCCTATTGTATTCTGGCGTTTTCTATTTGTCAATTTTTAGTTAGCTTCTGGCTGTCCGCCAACAAAAGGAATACGTCGACATGACTGTGTATCATAAGCAACTGCACTCACACAATTGATTAGCGTATCTCCAAAGGCGACATCAGCGTTTGCGTTCACTTTGAGAATAATTTCAATGATGCGACTTTCTCAGGGATTAAGAGAGAGGATATCCCGCTGTATCATGCTGTCTTTTTTCGTATTTCGCTTGGGAGTAGTTGTTAACACTTCGAAATACCCTGCAATATCGTCAACCACACTCAGTGTATCAATCGGCAGGTCTGACTGATTTTTGATTTGTACCTTGTATACAATAGTATCATTGTTTTTTACTGGCTGTGAACTAGATTTCATTGATACCAACACATCTCATTGTTGCTTCTCTTGAGTCACACATTGGCAGCGACTACATGAGAGATCCGACGGACAATCAGCATCGCTTTCACACTGTTCTTGTTTTTGAACAATTGCATCACCGCAGTAGCATACACTTTGTAATTTCCCCTGAGCTAGACGGACCGTATCGGCATCGTACTGTGTCATGTACACACAAGCCTCGCAAATGGTATTTGAAGCACAGTCACTGTCATAGCAGTCAACTTGTCTGTCACCATCGTTGTCGAGCTGGTCATTGCATATTTCTCTTGGTTTATCGGTTCAGTCTGATTGTGTTTGAAAATTGAGCTGATCTGCCTGAAAAGGAATCGAAATCTGCCCCGATGGGCCGACTTTGTTAAATACCGTTCGTCAGAGAATACCACCCACTCCCGCAAATGCTACGGTTGTCAATAAAACTTTTATACCCTTCATCAGGTATTGGAAAGAAAGATAAAAACACTATATTGGCTTTCGGTACTTATAGTTTTTCGTTCTTGTTTGTCAATCACCTATTCTACTATGTTCGCAACTGCAAGCCTTCGCTGGAGCTATCGCCGTCTTCTCAAACCTTTTCTTTTTCGTCAAGATCCTGAACGTATGCACGATGCGTTTGTATCGATTGGGAATCACCTTGGTCATAGTAGATTGGGAAGGGGACTTATAAACTGTCTTTTTCACTATGAGAACCTCTTATTGTGACAAACGATAGGTGGTGTTTTCTTTCCGAATCCAGTCTGATTGGCAGCAGGTTTTGATAAGGACTGTCTCCTGACTGACATCATGTATGATGTCTGATTTGGCTTTGTTGAAGTTTGATCTGTCACCTATCATCCTTACGAAGGAAACCCACAGCCGAGACTTGTTAGACTCATCCCTGATCAATGACTTATTGTCAATTATGGTCTCAAAAATAAGGGTATTAAGCACGCGATCAAACAACTGTCTGATAGAGGAGAATTTCGCTACCCCATTAGTGTTTCTGTCGCGAAAAGTAACTGCCAACTGACAGCATCACTCACTGGGTGAATTGATGATTATTTAGCATCGCTTGATGCATTAGAGGCAAGTCAGGCTGGACACCAGCTGTATACCATTAATGTCTCATGCCCCAATACCTTTGGTGGTGAGCCCTTTACTAGCCCCCAAAGCCTTAGTCAGCTCCTGACTGCTATCGACACTCTCTCAATATCCAGGCCCATATTTATCAAAATGCCCATTGATTTGCCTTGGGATGACTTTAAGACATTACTCGACGTCATAGTGCAGCACAATGTGTGTGGTGTGGTTATTGCAAATCTTACGAAAAAAAGAAACTGACTTGTTAGTGCTGGCACTGAGTCCTACAAGGGTTGAATTAGTGGCAAACCTACTAGAGATCTTTCTCTTGATCTTATTCGCAAAACCAAAGAAAGCTATGGTGACCGTCTTGTGATCATCGGTGTTGGTGGCATTTTTTCTGTTCAGGACGCAATTAACAAAATCAATGCTTGAGCAAACCTGTTACAACTCATTACAGGCATGATTTTTGAAGGTCCTCAACTCATTGGTGAGATTGCTAGGGGAATCGCGTCTGACCTTGACTCTTGACGTCTCAACTTCAGTGGAATTCCTCATTCTGGTTAGTGGCTCTTTTAATTTCGTTTTTTTTGACTAGTCTCTGTCAGGATAGTTTTGTTTTCCTGTTATCATGAGAATAGGTCACAGCTTTGATACTAATCATGATCTTGTTAGCTTTCGTCGCTATGAAGAACGTTTTGGTGTGGGAGAAGTATTGTTGATCAAGAGACATCCTTGGTTCTTCATTACCTGACTTCCCTATTTTTTTTATAGTATTCTTCTGTTGGTCGGCACTGCCTTACTGGTTGATCGCTCTCTCATCTCTATTAGCCCTTTGTTTTTTTATGTTCATGCGATAGTGTTCCTTGTCATCATTGGAGCAAACTTTTTTTTGCTTGCTGCACACATCAGCTCCTCTTCCGATCTGCCAATTAGTAACTTTTTTTCCTATGCCGCACTGGAGCATAAAAAAGACAAAACATTTCGTTTTCGCATGCTCCTTTTTTTCGGTCTGTATGTTATAGCAGTTTGATTGCTGATTGCTGCCATGTTGGAAGGGTGGTTACTTGCTTTTATTGACTCTCCTTGGGATATTCTATTACTTGCTGGACATAGCCTAGCACAACTTTTTATGTTGTATCGGATGACACGCATTATCGCTATCTATGTCAACTATGAGATGGATCATATCATTATAACTCCTGAGTTTATTGAGATCATTGATCAAAGATGACTCTTTCATCAACACAACAGGGTCATTAATTGGGATACCGTATTTTCCTTTGAAATTGTCAAAAAGTGATTCTTTGCTAGTATCATGAACATATGAAAACTCCTCATCCTTTGAGAACCTTTCACAGGCAACAAAAACATTATGACGACGTTTATGTACGTTGCAGAACCAGAACTCATCGAGAACGCTATTCATACCATCGTTGACCGTAGAAAGAATGGTTAGTATAAAATCTGTTTACGGTATCTAGTGACCCAAGATGAGTTTAAATAGGATACTTGTCAACGGCTCTACGTCTGGTCAGTATACTAATCATCCTCCTAGAGCTCCTGTTACCACTAATGCTCCCAAAGCTACAATTGCGATAATTTGCCAGATGTGATATTTTTCGGCTCGGTTGTTTAGTCTCACCAATCAGTCATAGTACGTATGGTAAGGTTTTGGCATCCAGTGTTTCATATACCTTTCTAGCACGCTCACCAACACAACAACTGCTAAGATAGTGTATAACGTTATGCTGATATTTGCAGCAGACTCGTGTGCTTCAACAATCTTGTCCAATGCACTTCTCTTAAACATGTCTTCAATTACTTCGCCCGTTGAGAGTGCCACTCTACCCCCTAACACGCCCACCAGCAATAGTATCAATCTTGTCATTTCTAGCTTGATTCCATGAGAGGGTTTCCATCGGCGATATATTTCAAGGAGGCTATACAGTGACAGTAATGCTATGGGGAAATGAACAACAAGGGGGTGAAGATTCATTATTGTCAGAAGAACGATAAAACATGTTGTGCCTTTTTAGTCTGAACCGTTGTATACTCAAGAGATAGTCACTAAAAAAAGCCATTCAACAAGTGATCAAAGCTCACTACACCAATCTTTTCCATGTATAGTTTATATCCCTCTCCATATCTTACTCAAATCTGGCGACCATGATATGTGTGTCTAGCTCGAATATAATCATAGCATCGCGAAGTTGTTTCTTTTTGTGATCTATATGATTGTATTGCCTGCATCTTATGTTTCATCGCCTCTTCTGATAGACTTACAATAATATCTGGCTCAACAGATTCCTGAATCAGATAGTGTAGTACTAATCTTGGTTTATGTGGTTTTAGGTTTCCTATGTCTATCTTTACCAAACCCGCATCGTGTACGGCGTCTTTTACTAGCTGTGCTGTCCTTTCATGGTCTGGATGTCTGTCCTCCTTTCGTGGTATTAGAACTATTTCTGGTTTCATCTCCCTGATCAATTTCGCTATCTCTAGCCTCTTATCAAAAGAATCATTAATATGATCATCTTCTCGGTTAAGATTTACCCTACTTCTGACTCACAAAATTGAAGAAGCCTTTACAGACTCCTTTCTCCTTGTCTTTGGATCTCCGCAGGTAGAGCGTTGTGATGGGGTCAAGTCAACAATACTATTGTTTTTGTTTTGCATCGAAGATTGGTACAATACTCCCGCACATCACACATCAACATCATCTGGATGAGCACCGAAGGCAACAATGTAGGTAGCGTATCTCTTGGGCATATCTGTTTGCTGCTATCATAAAACTGTTATGATAGTCTAATAATAGGCAGATGTGCTTTAATATACAATTTTTAACCAATGTTATTGTAAAGAGGGAAAAAATTATATACTATGTCGTAGAAGGCTCCTATGGTTTTGCTTAGGCCCTGTGGCTTGCGCATCATGCCTGCAGTTAGTATGTTTTCCAAGCGAAACATTTCTTCTTCTACCTTGGTACCAAGATCCTGAAAATCTTTTGTGGCTGTTAACTCTTCTGATTGATTATACTTTCTAAAAGACCGAAACAGTTCTGTGTTGTTTTCAAAAAACCTTCTAAAAAGCTCTCATCACTTCGTTTTTAGTCAGTGTACCTTTTCCGTAATATATTCTTGGATAAGCAATTCTATTTCTTGTTTCCCCTCACTGGACATTGCCGTAAAAAAACTACTATACACTGGATGTAGTAGCAGATCTTCAACGAAGGGGACTTTGCCAGATGTATCATCAATGTTTTTGATTAGCTGTTTGATTTGCACGCGATCTTGTTCGGAGAGACTAGTCATTTGGATTCTCTTTTATTCTTTGGATAAAACACGGCACGGACCCTAGCAGGGTCCTTTTGTACTGTCAGGTAATGTTTTTTATATTTAGTTGACCGATACGATAGGTGGGGTACAGGTTATCAGATTGAAGATATCTTGTGTCATAATACAATTGTTGCCTTCGCATCCCTTTAATCACAAGGCATCTTGTAGGATAAGCATTCTATCATCCAATACGGTGTATCGTAGTTGTTCCTCTAGTCATATGTCTAGCAAGATTCGCTCACGTCCCAATTGATCTGTCAGTCTCATAACTTCTTCATCACCTTCACCAGGAAAGGAGGTAGTAGACTTATATATTTCCAAAAAATCAACAATAGATGATCAGTTATACTCGTACACGCGAAATTCGTTTTGTGAGTTCTTTTTCTTTAGATCTCGTACATAGGTATCTTTCATTCCGCTCCATTGACCATTTGCGATACTCTGAGAAAACACTGCAGGACTCGCCGCACATATTGCGGTGAACTCTCATATTGTTGCTTCTTCAACTGCACCAGTTTGTGTGAGCTGTGAACTATTAGGGATTGGCTTTTTAATACATCCAGCCAAAACCAATAAGCCTACCAATCACATTAGGAGTGCAAGGTGTTTTTTGATCATGTGTGTCGTATACTAAAGGATAGCATATTGGAGAATAAAGAAGGGAAAGGTGTCTTGATTCTTTAGGGGTGATAGTAATCATTGTTCTACTCTCTGCAACCGAAATACAACAACAAAAGATCGTTTTTCTCTTCACTATATTCTTGTCACGATCACAACAACTCCCCTAAGACTGCTCAGTGAGCTCTATCAAGTATTGGTATACTTCGATGATAAATTGTGTTCTCTCGTAAGTCTCCTTGGTCAATCTCGAAACGGCAAGAAAGCTCTTTTTCTCAGCAATGAGGTCATAGAGTTTTTCTCTTAGTGAGGTAACAACATAGTAGGTGTTGGATGGGCTCAATTTAGTTAAGAACAGTTCATATGCTTGTTGTATACGCTTCATCAGACTCCTTGTAAGGTACTGATAGTCTGTGGCGTTTTGGTATTGCAAACACTTACTAGGTGCTAGTCGCACACAATAACGTTTGGTACATGTGTTAACCATACCGTCTGCATTAACCGTGCAATCATTGCAGCCATCGTACCACAATGAGCAGCCCTCTGGTATTGTGTCTTGTGGTATTTCTGGTAAAGGATCGTTCGTCCTCAAACATTCTTGTTGCATGGTACTAGGGAAGGAATAGTCTTCTAACACCGTACACATCGGAGCTCATTCACCTTGTCGTATAATTTGTCGTTTTCCATTAGGTTTTGCAGCATACCATAGTCCCAGACTTCACTCTCACTCCGTACTTATTGTTCCTTTTATATGATTGTCTGTCGCATACACCAGATGTAACGTTAGTTTACTTGCAACAATGCCGCGATCATCTGCGATTTGTTGTTTAATGTTTGCAATTACTGTGGAAATAACGCATTGCCCCTCATAGGCAACTTTCTGTTTGTACTGGTCCTGTGCCACACAGGCATTGGAATAGGTTTTACCATCAACTCAACACACTGGTTCGTACTGAGTAGAACAGGCTACCAAATCGTTTTCTGAGCTTTTACATGGTCATGGATGTGCTACATTCATAGGTGCATCTGGTCGCGTTTCTGATCGAAGCATGCATTCATTGATATAGGTTTTACCATCAACTCAACATACTGGCTGGTAATCAGTTGTACACTTCAATGCGAATGCCACATTGAAACCCGCTACTCCTACCAATGTCGCTCAAATTATTTTTTTCATGTATTACTAGAGAGGTATAAAATAAACCCTACTGCAAACTTTCCTGTACTTTTATTAAAAGATAACGATAGACATCGGTAGCAAAGAGAGACTTACTATCCGTTAAATTTTGTTTTTTTTCAATATAGTTTTGTAGTACTGACTCTAGATAACGTAATTTCATGGGCGAGGACATTTTGTCTGATGACTGCAGAAAGTTAGTAAATACCACGTCTATTTTCGCTTGAGCACTAGGACTCAATATACGATATTTGTATGCTAGACATCTTGGAGTTTGCTGCTGAAAACACATCATCTTGGTGCAAGCAGCTGGTTGCAATTGATCTCAATCTTCACCTCTTCTTACGCTACAAGTATTGCAGCCATCATACCAACTCATGCACGCTTGTGGTATCTTTGTATCTATTGTGGTTGGTTCTGTGCATTCACCTTGATAAGCTATAGCTAACCCGTGTTGTTGTGTTGCTACACAGGCATTGGAGTAAGTTCTACCATCAACTCAACATACTGGGTCATACTCCATGGTGCACACTACCTGTGCTGTTGATAGCAATGGCAACAAGAGTCCTACTAGTGTGAGGTATCGTCGCTTCATGATTAGCATTATGATCTATGTAATAAAATCAGCTTATCGTAGTACCTGGATGATAATAAGTCTACTATAGATGTCAATTACAGTTCTCATAGTGCAGATACTTTCCCTTGCGATTATGGTGTATAAGACTTATACATCTGGTGTGCTTAGTTATTCATTGTGTGATCCATGTACAGGCATACCGTGACTTTTTCATCTCCATGTTGTTGCTTTGGGCCCTGATCCAGAGCATGGTGTGCGTGTACATAAAAAAATAGTACACTAACGACGTTACATCTCCCCTTTGGTTCAGTTTGCTCAACAGCTCTGCTAGGGGGAGATTTTTTGTTTTTGGTTTTTTATTTAATGCCATCATCACCATGCAATTTGCCACTTCCGCTATCCATGTCTGACAGCAGCCAGACCCGCACACGGGTGCAATTATCCCACCTTTGTATCTCAGCTCTACCTATGTTCAAGCCTTCCCCTGAGTCACCAAGGGCTATGACTACACAAGAAGTTGAAACCCGAACTTTAGTCACGCAGAACATACACTGGCTAGTTTGGAAAAGGGTAGCTATGCTCATATCTATAGTTCTGGATTGGGTGCTATGACTACCATTATTCTATCCCTGCTGAAGTCTTGAGACACAGTGCTTACCAATCATGACGTTTACGGATGAACTTACCGTCTCCTTCATCAAGTTTTTGAGAAATTTTGAATTGGAACATCATCGATTGATTTTGACGATAGCTCTTTACTCCGCCGTACTCTTTGAGAATCAGCTATTGCTTTGATCTGGGTAGAAAGCCCCAGCAACCCTCTTTTGAAAACCATCGATCTGGAACAGATTATTAGCATCGCTCATGCTTATCGTGTCATGGTTGTTGTCGACAATACCTTTGCTACTCCCTATTTTCAACAGCCACTGAGTCGATGAGCAGATATTGTTGTTCATAGCACAACGAAATACCTCAACGGTCATAGCGATATGATATGATGAGCAACTATTACCAATAATAAAACTATCGCAGACGCTCTTTCTTACACACGCAATGCTAGCGGCACCAATCCAAATCCTTTTGATGCGTGGCTACTTTCAAGGTCCTTGAAGACGCTTGCTATCAGGATGGAACAGCATCAACGCAATGCACAGGCGATTACTACATTTCTCCTTCAGCACCCGCTCGTTACTACTGTTTACTATCCATGATTTGGTGGAATGATCTCCGTCGAATTCAATTTGACACTTGATTCCGTGAAAACGCTTATCAGCAGCTTTCAGCTTTTCCGTCTTGCTGAATCACTCTGAAGCGTCGAATCATTAATAGACCATCCTGCTAGTATGACTCATGCCTCAATACCAGCATCTGTGAGGGAAAAACATTGATTGACTGATGGGTTAGTAAGACTCAGTGTAGGGATTGAGGATCCCGATGATTTGCTTAATGACTTAAGGCAGTGACTGCATGATTTCATTACAAAAGAGAAAGATCTTCTCTAATAAGAAGATCTTTTCTATTCCTACGTCAACGGGACAATCATTACGCAGCTGGCACTTGGCATCCGGCTTTGGTTCCTAAAGATTCGAAAGTCTGTTCACCCACCAACTTTTCACCATCTCCTGCTACCCATGTGGGATAACCCGTCACACCTGCTACCTGACATTTTTGTTGGTTCGCATCGCAATCTACATAGTTAATTGACTCAAACGCTTTTCAAAATAACTTTTTCTGGTTTTGACAGTGAGGGCATCGTTCCGTTCCGTACATAGCCAGACCATTGTCCGTCAAACATTGTGCAAATGCTTGGAGTGCTGGGTCTGCCTCGGCTACCTTTGTCGTGTTGCAACCCGCAAGCACTAATGTGACTCCTCCCAATACTCATCCTATAAATAAGGATTTTTTCATCTGTTTTTGGAATAAATGATAAATGTCGCTTTTTTTTAGTTTTTCTTCTTTAATTTGCAAACTAGAAGATCTCTCACTGCAATATACTCTGCCCACAGCAATACTACAATTCCCAAAACTTTTGTCTCTAGTCCGTGAAAAGGCAATGCGGCAAACAATCCTGCTAGTCATACATATGCTGCAATAGTAATAGAACAACTTGGGCATCCTGTAACTAAAACCCCCAACGCTCATCCCACTAACCCTGTTGCTTTGTTTTTTATATTTACTGTTGCGTGTCTGTACTTATATATGTGGGTTGCTACAAATACTCCAAACAATATGCTTAATAGGGAGTGAAGTACCACCTCTGCTAGTGCAAACATCAAGCCGAAGTTTCATTTTAACAAAGAAAAATCCAAAAAAGCGAAGCCCAAGACTAACATAACTACTGTTGAGGTGATCGATCACCGTAGTGCCACTTTGTCTTGAACTACTCTTTGCATATTTGTAAAAATCGTCTTTGGATCCATATGTTGCCTGGCGGTGATAAGATGTCTCATTATAGGCGTTTGCTCCTCATAATCTATATATCTATAACTATTTCTAGTCTCCTATTTGACTTTTTTCTTAGACTATTTTTTAGGATTGGTTCGCTTTGCGTATTTAATTGTTTTTCCCTGTTGGATGAACATCTCCTCATATTTGGTCTTGATGCCATGTTGCTCGAGCAGAAGGCTTGAATTATATAAATCATCGGTCGCATCGACTAGTGTTCGGTTTCTCTTTTTTAGTGAAGAAAGTGAGTACTGATATAGTTCTTCATCATCAGTTTTTAGCCTGAGTAAACAGTTTGGTTTCAAGATAGATTCATACATTTTCAAAAAACGCTCGTGGGTTAATCTTCTTTTTTGGTCGACGTTTCTTGGTCTTGGATCAGGATGTATAATCCGAATTTCCTCTATCTCATCCTCACTAAAATAATTGCTTAGATTTTGTATAATTGCACGAAGAAATCAGACATTTTGTAGTCACAATGATTGGGCGAGTGATGCACCGACGTGCATTCTTTCTCACTTTATATCAACACCAACAAAATTTTTAGCACTTATCTGTTTGGCAAGTCACACTGTATACTCTCCTCTACCACATGCCAGCTCCAAAACGATTGGATTTTGGTTAGAGAAATAACTATTGTGTCGTTGTGATTTTATGCTATTAAATAGCTTATGTCAGGGCTGTAAGACCATGGAATTGTTTGTATTATCCACGTATCTGCTGAGTTTCTTACGAGACATTTAATTAATCGACTCATGTGTTAAATATAGTCTGATTCTTCTATTTTTCTTATATTCATGGCATACGGATCGCGAAACGAACTCATCACTATATTTTTAGAGTACAATAGCAAACTTAATCTGAGTGCTCTCAGAACTGCAGAGGATGTCTATGTTAAACATATTCTTGATTCGCTGGAAATAGTGAAGGTGCTTACTTTCTTCCCATGAGCAACCATTGCTGATGTGTGAACTGGCGGCTGATTTCCTCTTCTGGCTTTAGCTACTCACTACCCTCACTGCCAGTTTGTCTGAATTGATGCCAGGAGAAAAAAGACTGAAGCCGTACAGGCAATAGCAAACCGCCTCTGACTTAGTAACGTGCGTGTGCGTCGATGAAGAATTGAAGAACACCATGAGCTGTATGACTATGTCACCGCAAGAGCTGTTGCCTATGGAGACAAAATCATCGACTGGTGTGCCCCACTCCTTAAGACCCATGGGACACTCATCCTCTACAAACAATACAATGATGTAGAAAAACAGGTACTTGTCAGCTCTGCAAGAAAACTTGGTCTCAAGCTACAACATGAACATCACTATCATCTTTTTGACTGAGATATTGAGAGGGTTATTTATGTCTTTTATAGATCATAATTACCCCCTGACCCACACTTTCTCATCATATATTCTATTGACATACTTTGCTTAATACATAATCTTGCTTATTGCGAATTCTGAATAGAGCCCACCTTTTTGTTATTAGGCATGGGTTTGGTTCTTTAAAAAAATATAAAACTAAACGCTCATATAATTGATAATTATGAAACACTACAAAGTATTACTTTACACGATTCTCGGACTACTATTGGGATATGGCCTTTTTCAAGCCGGGGCTTGGTACAATGAACTCCGTCACGGTCACGAAAGCACCAATACTAATACTGCCGATCACATTATTACCCCAGCTGAGTTTGCCGTCATATTATCTTTATCTTCACAGTCGTCGTTTGAAATACGGGACTCGGTCGCCCGTAAACAATACATTGTTTACGGCGACCAAAGCAATTCCGAAGTTTATTTCCTTGAAAAAACCTTTGACGAAAAGCTTTTTCTCATATCCTGGACGACGTACCCCGATGGGCAAATCAAACATGCTGTCAATGGTAACGAAAACTCGTTTTTGATGTATAAGGGCATGGGTGAGTTTATTGCCTATCGCGTCAAAGGTGAAGGAAAAAATGCTATTTATGGTCGGGACTTGGACTCTTTAATCACCGGATTTAATAGTAGGACAAGGGCAGTTCTACGACTGATGGGGAAAGAAGATTGATACTTCTCTTGGTCTAATGTCTAAGTCTAATGGTCTAACCTCCAAAAGGGAAATCTACGAATACTTATTAGGTATATTCGTAGGTAGGTATATTCGTAGGTTCTTATTGCCCTACGATTGTATCCTCTTTCGTAGGTCTTTCTTTATCCACAATTTTTGCTCTCTGGGTTTGAGTCGCCTTTCCCATTCCATGCCCTTTGGTACATCTCGACAACTGGCTCTAAGTCTGCAACGAGCTTTTGATGACATGGACATGGGATGGTATGTTTTTCTCCCAGCTTGATGATGTAGCCGTTTAGATAGCTAATTTCGTTTTCTTTGCCAGCTATCACATCTCGGTAGGTCGAGACATAGTGATTCATTTTGAGACATTCTGAATAGAGAACTTCTCTCAGACTTTCAATGTCATCAAGCCTTATGTTATATTCTGCTTGCAAAACCTTATATGCCTCATTGAGGAGACAATCAATTTGGTCTGTGTAAACTTTCTCACTAAAAAGCTCCTTGAGTGTTTTTGCATGGATGGCAGCTAAAGCATTGGTCACACAGTTGTAAAGCATCTTGACCACTCTCAACATGAAAGTATTGTCAGTATGAGCATGTATTCATACTTCGGTCAGCATTTGTGCTATTGCCTTACCCTCTGGGCTATCATCGACAGGTCGACCGTACTTGTGTTCGCTCGTACTTAACTGATTTCCATACAGACTATAGCCTCATCGGGATGTTATGATCACTGGTTTTTTTTGGTATAATAAGGGGAAGCGGTCATTGTCAAAAACGCCGTTTTGTATACTCACCCGGCAGTCTGCGGTTATCTCATGGTCATTCAGTTCGCTTACTATTTTTTCGACATCAAATAGTTTCGACGTGATGAAGATCACGTCGTAGTGCTTTTGGTATTGAAGCTCAGCTATTTTTGGCGGTAGTTCGACCCTCGTGCCGTCACATTCGACATGAGATCCCGACTCCCCTAACTTTTGTCTGCCGTACATGCTAGCATCATATCATCATTGGAGCAATTTGATAGCCAAATAAGTCCCCACAGATCACGCTCCACATACGAGTATGGATTGGTGTTGCATTTGTACCGTAGTCATAAAGTACTATCGTATGGTACACTTCTTATCACTGTACATCTTACAGGTACCTCTTTTTTATACCCATTTCAGACCTCAATGCAAGCAACACAAGCCTCCCCCGATGATGAACATATGAGGATGAGTGCTACTGTAGCAGCACTTGAGTGGTATAATTATTTTTGTTATAATGGTTTTTATGAAACAACGTTAGTGTGTTACTATATCACATAATCACTGCAAAGAACGAACTATATAATCTGGGTGTCATGACTCTAACAATGCTTCGTCATTATAGCCCCATGTTACACTGACGATAGGCATACCAATTTTTTTGCATGCTTGGATATCTCTGATCTCGTCTCCTACGTATATGCTATCTTTTTTGCTCATCCCATAATGCTTGCACATCTTTTGGATCTTTTTCCCCTTACCAAAAAGTTTCCCTCCTCCTTGTATAGCAATGAAATAATCTGACAAGCCATTATGTTTTATAATTTGCTTCACCAAGTCGGTCATCGATGATGAAACAATATAGAGTTTTTTACCAGCATTTGAAAGTTTTTTGATCATGTCTTCCACTCCCTGATATAGTGTGATCTCGTGACTATGCTGAAGCATATAACGTCTACCCTTTCGAATTATTATCGGTAGTAGTCGAGGCCTGACATGAAAATCTTTCATCAACACCAAGGGTGATGTGCTTCTTAAATGCTTTACATCTGACTCTCCAACTGGTTTGTAGCCAAAAACAGGTGCATAGGTATTGGCTGCACGTATCAAAAGTTGGAAACTATCCGCTAGTGTGCCGTCAAAATCGAAGATGATGTGTTGGTATCTACCCATAATCCCTCTTAATAAATATTCTCTTGATGGTAGTAACATTGGTGCTATTTTGCAAGATTCTTGGTCATTGTGTCCCGCCATCTTTCATTTTTTTACATTTATTCCACTTCCACCTATACTCGTAGATCTTTTATTTTGTGTATTTCTTCAATCAAAAACTCATCACCCCTTAAAGTTACCTACATCATACCAATTATCATTTATTGATTCCCTGTTTTTTGACCGATCCTTGCTCTCATAGCTGTCTCTTCCCTATTTTTTCTTTGATCACCACGAAAAAAGGCTCGCCATATCGCTCAGTGATGGTTCTGCTCTGTATCACACTCTAAAATACACCTTTTACACCAAAACGCTGTTATACCCTTTGCGTGTGGTCCAGCATCTATGCAAATGATTCTCAACCACAGCAACATTACCTTATCACAAGAGGACATCATCGCACTCAATGGGAAAAGCAACTTTGGAATGTGACCATGGGAGATGACTAAAGTATTAACCATGATTTTTGGTAAGCACTGATATCGTGCAAAAGTTTACACACAGAACTTTAGTAGTCTCGAGTTTCTCCAGAACGAGTTATCGCACGGTAGACCATGTCTGGTTTCTATGACAATGAAATTTTATGAAAAACACTATCCGACCTGTTCATACTATCCACATTATGTGGTCGTTACCCATATTGATTGCTACTATGTTTGGGTTCAAAGTTCTTTTAGCGAAGAAAGACACCATGGCGAGTCTTCTTCTGGAGAGATCAGATTGTCTATTGCAGATTTTTGCGAACAATTTTACGGTTATCCTTCCGCACTTGTTCACCTTGCTCTTAAACCTGTTACTGGCGTATCTACTGTGAGGAAATGGCGAAATATCTATCTCAACTTCTGATTTAGATGGTACTGGATGTGTGCCTACCTTTTGAGAATACTCAAACCGTGAGTATGCATAGTAGTCGGAGACTTAGAGAAGACATGTCCGTAATTTATAGTTCTCCTCTGTGTGCATTAAGATTTTATAGGACTTTATTTGTATAGGCCTCTAGAAACTCTTTACAAACCTCACATCTCCATTGGTCAATAGTCTAATATCTTTGATACCATACTTAACTGCTACCAGCCTCGTCAACCCTATTCAGAACGCAAAACCACTGTGGTCATTTGGGTCAATGCCTCATTCTTTGAGTACATTTGGATGGATCATGCCAGCTCCAAGGAGTTCGAGTCGGTTGTCGTCCCCTGTTTTATTACCAATATTATATTTGACATCAATCTCATAACCTGGCTCAACAAAAGGGAAGTATCATGGTCTGAGCCTGATTTCTTTTTTTTCTTCAAAGAGTGCACTAAGAAATTCCTCCAAGAATCCTTTGCAATGAGCAGTACTGATCCCCTTGTCAATCACCACTCCCTCAATCTGCCAAAAGGCTGTATCATGTGATGCGTCCATTTTCTCGTATCTATATACCTTACCGATACACATCAAGAACAAGGGCGTTCCGTATTTTTTCATATACATAACCTGATGAGCACTGGTGTGTGTCCTCAGGATGAGATGTTCACCTGTTTGGTCAGTATCGTGAAGATAGATAGTATCATGCATCTCTGTGGCAGGATGGTCTGCTGGGATATTGACTGAGTAAAAGTTTTCGTATTTACTCACCACGTCATGACCATACTCAACACGGAAACCCATATTGTGTGCAATTTGTTCTACACGCCTTCTTTCTCTTGCTAATAAATTTCTATGTCACTCATAACGTGTTGGTAGGTCCAATGAAATGTCCACGGGATCGTCTTGGATAAGTTGCTTATTTATCTCTGCATATTGCAAATCACGTACTTGTTGAGTGTAGGCAGTCTCTATTTGGTCTCTCATAGCTTTAAGGACTGGTCACTGTGTTTTTTTATCCTCTGGCGAGAGTTTTTTGAGTCATTTCACCGCCTGCATCAGCTCCCCATCAGGTCAAAGGTAGCGAGCAAACAGCTTCTCACATTCGGTGATTGATGTACAAGCCTGTATTCCTGCTATAATCGTACTAGTATCATTGAGCATAAGGAAGAAACATCATATAGTAAATACTGTTCTTGGTGTATACACATCACCTTGACTAAATCAAATCCAAGTATACAAGCAGCTTTTAGACATTACTATGTATGAAATTTATAATCTTGTCAATTCTAGCTTCCTGTCTGAATGAAATAAAATCGTGTCTGGGTCATTTTTCTTTACAATTTTATGCGTTAGCTCTTCATTGTAGTGCTTACCCCATGACACAACACTCGCCCCTTATTGATATTCGTCATCTTTCTCGGTCCTATGCTCGTAGCAAACAGGCTGTTTTTGATGGCTTTTCTTTTAGCTTGCATGACAGAGATTTCTGTGTTATTCAAGGGAAGTCATGATGTGGTAAAACAACTCTTGTGAAGATGCTGACTGGCTATATTAGGCCACCGCTAAAATCTGTTTTCTTCGAATCGGATGACTTAGCTAGACTGAGTGGACATGAACGCCAGTCACTCAGAAGACGCATCGGCACTGTCTATCAGGAAAACAAATTGCTTGACTATGCAAGTGTTGAAGACAACGTTTGTTATCCTCTTCACCTGTATGGCTGCTCACAGACAGAGATTGACGAGCGTTTTGCACGTGTCAGTAAAGAGACTGGGATCGATCATAAATCTGGTCATATCGTACGTTTTCTTTCTTGATGAGAAAAACAAAAAGTAGCTATTGCCAGAGCCATTATTCATCAGCCAGATGTTCTGATTGCTGATGAGCCTACTGGCAACCTTGATCACCACACCAGTGAACACATTGCTGACTTATTTATTAGAATTAACCAAGAGTGAACTAGCGTTTTGTTCATCACACACAATAGTTCCCTGGTTTCCTACATCTCTACCAAACATCACGTAAAGCACTGTCAAGTTTAGATTTTTTACCTTTTTCTTGTGTGTACACGATGAATGCACCTGTATCCGATTCCAAAAGCAATGACTTGAGAAATCAAATTAAGTTTCACTTATCGGAATTGGATATAGCGGGCTATTTGTATGAGGAAGTTTGTTATATGCTTGATCACCTCAACTATTACAAACTACTGAATATTCATACAAACCAAGATACATTTTTTTCTTACTTGTGTAGTGTAGACGATGAAAATACCAAACTCATTCACTCCTTACTTCGTAATTAATATATTGTAGCATGACTAAACACACTCGTCCCATAGCAGCCAATTCTATACCCATGTGACTTTCCTATTATATCTCACAAAGGGGGGCCGAACATGTTGGGAAAAAAAAAGTCAAAAAGCTCTTAGAACATAGCGAAACCTATGAGGTGCAATTGTGGCAGATTCTCCATATGCTCAAGGCACTTCTTATTTTTTCTTCTAGCGAATTCTCACAAGCGAACCATATCAGACTCGAAAGCAAGCAGAAACTCATCAAGAAAAAGTCAATCAAGCGTTAAAGTCTTGTTTCCGCTATACTTTTTTTTATAGTCAGTCTTAGTCTCAGCATACAATAAAAGTGTATATCATGGCAAAGCACAACGACAAGCTTTTACAACTCCTGGATGTAGTCATTGAAAACTATATCGATAAAGGGGATCCTATCTGATCCAAGTTTTTGCATACACTTGAGGATATTGACTATGCCCCCTCGACACTTAGAAAATACCTTAACCTCTTGGAACAATCATGATTGGTTTATCAGCCCTACAACAGTTCTGGTAGAATACCAACCTTGGAAGGACTCGCTACCTATATAGACACCTACATGTTGGAGAACTCCTCGGACTTGGAGCATGCAGAATTTGATGCAGATATGGCGAGATCTTCACTGAGGTATATGGTTGAAAAACTAGGAAACCTTGTTGATGGTGTTGTGACGGGATTTTTGGCTAATGATGAGTATTACTTTTTGGGTATTAATAACCTCCTTAAACATATGACTGATGACTATGAGACCACGCAACATATCGTGGAATTCATCGAACAAAAGTGAGTGATAGAATTCTTGTCACAGAAAATGATCAAGAAGTGACATGTGTATTATAGCTTTTTGGATCATGGCAAAGCAGTCATGTCATGTCTTTATGGCAAGGTCACAGTCAACAACTTTGATGGTATCATTAGCATTATCGGTCCTGTAAGGGTTAACTATAAAAAGAACTTGGGTATCTTGAAAAGAATCGTAGAGCAGTACGGCTAGTTTCTCTTATTTACTCTGTACTAGAAGATGTGAGTCGATAGGGACAAATATTCTGATCGCTATAAAGACCATGAAACAGGAGACGGCTTTGATGATGCATTGGAGACTGGGACTCGTTCTCCTATCTGACCTGACCAGTCAATCGATAACAGTGACCGTCGTATACAATGACTTGAAGACAATGCTGTTAATAACGCTTTGGCCGATACTTCCGCAGAATTAGCCGATTTGAAACTGGAGGCTACGGCCATGAATGTTGGGCACCATTCTCTAGAAAAAGTTGCCCAGTGAGCACCTGTCGAGTCTGGTTGAGAAACTAAGCAACACCTCCAGTCGTCTATCGCTGGTCGATCGCCCCCTGGAGGGATCAATGACAATAATTTGGCTGACGGCATTGTACCCCAAGATCCACAGATCTGAAGAGCACAAGCTGCTGCTAAGGTACAAGAGCTTATTGATGACTTTTCTCGAGACAAACTATCGCTTGTGTAATACCCTCATCTCTAACGTAGTTTGTCTTGTGAAGATACACTCCATCGCCTTCCTGCTAGATTTTTTCTGTATTTATCTACCCTACGATAACAACTTATGAATGATATCATACAAAGTGCGTGATGAATCGTCTATTACATCAGTGCCGATGGTCCCAAATACCTGCTCATCAAGAGACACGCCATGTCAGGCAAGATTGAGTGGGTTGCTCCCAAGGGGAAACTCCAAGCGTGAGAAAGTTCTGAAGTTGCGGCACTCAGGGAAATTAGTGAAGAAACGTGAATCCCTATCAACATGATGACTTTGAGACAAGAGATAGGCAAAACACATCTCAGAAGCACCGATTCTGATAGTGGTGGTATGAACAAGGATGTTACCTATTATCTTGTGGAATATACCGGCGACCCTGATATGGTCAAGATCATCCATGGAGAGGGATATTTGGGCTTCTATAAGTGGGCAACCATCAGAGAGGTTCTTGAGCTTCTCTACTATCAAGATATGAGAGAGCTTATCAGGCAGGCGGATAAAATTATTGGAAAGCAAGATAGTAGCAGTAAAATCAAACAAGATTTTTTGAAAAAGCTTAACTAGTATGTGGAAATGCGTATTTCATCGAGGACGCTGTATTGAGATCCAGTGGGAAGGGCGTTGTTTTTTTCTTAACCCCGATTTTCACAATCCAAGAACTCAGCTTGCTATTGAGCAATCTCCTCAAGCACATATCCTCCTAACACCGGGGCATCAGAGTGATAACGATCATCGTCATACAAGCCATCAACTCCCTGTTCATAGCGCTATTGCGATAGAAGATGTTGAGTTTACTTGTCCTGTAGAGGGTGTTAGTAGCTTTGTGGCAATAAGGATTGCAGGGCATACGATTATCTATGATAATGGCATCGCTGATGATAGTCCCAGTGTTGAGTCTCTCGCGTCCTACTGCCCCATCAAGCTTTATGTAACAGATATTACAAGACATGGTATTGATCACCATATTTCTCTTCTCTCTCATGTCTGAGGTGCTCATACTATTGTTCCCTTTACCGATACTCCTCAGGAGTTAGCTATAGATTTTGCTAGAGAAATTATGATGAATTCGTTGGGAGTTCCTAAATACTTCAAGGCAGGACAATACTTCATCGCATCCGACTGCTAACCCATCGTTTGCCTCCTTACCACTGATCTCACATTTGTCACTATACTTTTCTTTGTTTTTGAGCAAGACATTTTTTTGTTTTCCTTTTTTATACAAAAAAATCGACTCAGGTCTGAAGCTTCTCTAGACTAGAGTTATCATGATTTTTATCTCGTGCCCTCTTTCTATGAACACCAGCCCCAACCTTCCACATGAATCACCTCATTCTTTATCAGCACAACTTGAAGTCATCAATTACTGTTGCCAAGAACTCGTATCGATTGTTCAGTTTTCCTGGGATAGCGTTCGCAGCTTCGCACGTAAGGTTGTCTCTCAGTTTAGTGGTACTTCCCAAGACGATTTTTTGTTGGTTGATCGCATTATTAGGTTGGTTAAGCTTCTTTTTCACCATGTCCGCCACATTTTCCATAGCACTCTTCACCGTCTACCAAGCAATGAAACGCAGGCATTAGCTCGTCACCTACAAAACACCAAGGATTGTCTCCATACCTGCATGCGTCAAAACAAATTCTTTCATGATACGTTTTGATGGATTGTCGAACAAATCCAACAGCTTATTGCTCATATCCAACAGAGTCTCACTATAGCCTAGGATGCTTCTATGCCTCCACCTTCACTGCATTGGCAGCGTTGAGTGCAGCGAGTAGCCTACTTGGATTCACTCCCTGTACCTCACAACAACACTCTCACTTTGTGAACCTCATCAAAGCCGAACCTCCTCACTCTAAAATTGTGACCATCTGACCTTGCTGAAAAGCAAACGGGTTTGGGCAATAGTCTTGTCCAATTAGAAACCTGTCACCAGAGGCTATGCTTTCGATAACCATAAACTCCTATTATGCCGTAAAGTTCCTTATTGTCTGCTATAGTACATCTTTTACACACAATAGCAAAACAAAAAAAAGATGAGGCTTTGCACGTCCTCATCTCCTCTTTTGTTTGAGATTTTTTATTGATCCCTCGAACGCTACACTCAGGTTTTTGCTCAGTTAGGTGCCGGTACTGTTGTTTTTGTTTGCATTCGTTTTGTTTTTGTTGTAAAGGCAGTGTCACGTGCCTTGCAACAGAGGGTGTGGTACATGATAGGCAATCGAAAGGCCATCACATGTATTACTATTTTATATTATATTTTTCATCTGTCAATATTGCATACCCCTAGCTTTCTCTCTGGACGATCTTAGGCTTAGTAAGCTATATTTAGTTTTTTTGACTTCGAACGACCCTTTTTTCTCCGCTTATTTCTTTGAAATCGATTGCCTTTACCTTTATTGTATCGCCCACATTGTAGTAGTCTTTAAATTTCACTCCACTTTGCTCATCAATAAAGTTTTTGTGTAACAGTCATTCTACTCACTTGACTGTCACAAAGATGCCATAATTGTAAATCAATTTCACATATCACTCGTATCGCTGTCCCAAAGAGATATCTTTGATAGTAAATCCTGATATAGCCTGTGCTGGCAAATCACTACTGGACCTCTGTTCCAGCTTCTTTTTTTGCTGCTTGAGTTTTTCTATATTAGGCAAAAACTTTCGCTTGGACGTATTGGTAAAGCCATTCTGCAACTGTTCCTGGACTTCTTCGGGACTTCATCGCCGAATATCAAGTTTATCTCCATCCTCACTCACTAGTTCCCTATGCTCAAACATAGATACTTTGATTGCATACAGGACCTTCCCGTCTTTTTCATAATTTTTCCCTTTGATCCTTTTTGCATCGAGAGTAGTACACTGATCAAACTCTTTGGGCTTGTGATACCATATCACCTTGTGATCTCATTGCTCGATGTCAAACAGCATTGCATCTGGCTCATCAGCTCCAATCGCATAATCTGCAAATAACCTAAGGCGTTGCTGAATGGATGGATGAGCATAGTCCTCAATTTGTCTTGCTGACATCCCCAGTCATTCTAACAGTGCCTTTTCAGCTATTCACTCCTGCTTGGAAAAGTTTTTTTTAGCCCAAGCGTCCAACAACGCCTCTAGTTTCATTCTTTCCATTGCGTACCTTTGTCTGCTTTGTTTTTTTATCTTCTCTTTTATCTCTTCGGATGCCTCAGGACGAGACAATGGTAGAGTCCGCATATTGAAAGGGTCGCTGGTGACACCATTGATCATTAGTTTGATATAGGCTTTGAATTTGGGCAAGGACAATAAATCATTGGGTGTTATGATCTCCTTGTACTGCCTCGCCATCATCTCAGCATCATCACGACCGAGTGTAAAGGATATCATCGTACCTACATTGCCAAAGATCGCATCCCTAATGTTTTCTAAAAGCTGTGAGGTATACTGGTTGGCTACGATCAAAGAAAGCCTATATTTCCTTGCTTCGGACAAAATCACTGCAAAGGAATCGGTAGCAAAATTTTGAAACTCGTCTATATAGAGCATAAAGTCTTTTCTTTGATCGTACGAAATATCTGCTCTCGACATCGCATCAATTTGTATTTTTGTTACTAACAGTGATCCTATCATCTCGGCATTATCTTCACCAATACGTCCTTTGCTGAGATTAACAAGTATGATTTTACTCGTATCCATGCACTCCCTGAGATTGAGTCTGGTATTTGGCTGTCAGAATATATTCCTCACAAGGCGAGAAGAGAGAAACTGACCAACTTTGTTTGTGATAGGTCAGATAGCTTCCTGAAGTTGTTTTTCTTGTCGCTTATCAAATTCGTCTCTCCAAAACTTTACAATCACTTGGTCGCTACAGTGTGCGACTACTTCTTCTCTGAAGTTTTTGTCCGTCAAAACTCTCATCAGATGGAGTATAGTTGCATTGGGATAATCGACTATGGTCAACAAAACGTTTCTCAAGATATATTCCAACCTGGGTCATCGACTGTGGCCAAACATTTTATTAAATACCGATACAACCCCTGATACAATACGTAGTTTTTCATCCTGAGTTTTGTATTGCAACAGATTGAATCCAATAGGGAATTCTTGGTCGCCAATATCGAACAAGACGACATCATTGCTACGATAGCTTGGCACATGTTCCAAAACTGTATCAACCAAGTCACCATGAGGATCAATCAAACACAAGCCCTTCCCTGCAATCATATCTGACTTGATCATATTGGACAAGAAGGTTGATTTACCCGTACCAGTTTTACCCACTACATAAATGTGTCTCATCTTATCTTCATTGGTGATCCCAAACTTTTGACGCTCTCATTTATAATCTGTTTGCCCTAAGATAGTGATGTCATGAGACTTGGTGTTTTCTAGTGATGGAAGATTGCTCGGAAAGGGTAGCTTTCTATAGAGTGCGTACTCCAGTCCGTTGACTGGATTTGCCTTGGTCGGGATGTGGAAAAAATTGACTGCTTGACTGCGACTCATGGCATTGAATACAGGTGTGCTTTTGATTTTCATTTTCCCTTTGGTCAGGAAGGTTGCTATCGCCTTTTTTATATTATCAAATGCTGCCTCTCTAACATAATCATCTGCATTATTGATTGTGAATCCTAGTTTAACATAGATTTCTTTGGTAGTTTGCTGGTATTGTTTAACTTTATCTTCTTCATCAATTTTGGCATCACCCTCCTTCACTTCTTCTTTTTTGCCTCCATTTCGTGCTAAGGAGACGCCTGCCTTTGCTAACTTCATAAGCTGTTGTGTCAGGGTCTGTTGTTCAAAAAACTTGTAACTCACCATGAGCAATAAGGTGCTTTGCTTTGGTACACTTGAAAACAGTGAAAACAAATCTCTCATTGGGTCGATGTAGGTGCCGTCTTGCACAAAAAAATCTTTGGTTGCTACCTCAGCACTTTTGTCATAGTGTACATAGTGAAAATTATTTGGTATGTGTGGCAGGTCTTGTACCTCTATAAGATCTGAGGTATTGTATGCTGCGTAAAACATACTTTCAAAGTAGGTCTTTAGCTTTGTTGGTACGAGTGCATAGATTCTAATTCTCTCTGTGTTTCCTATAACATAAAATTGTACCTCATCTTTTACTTTGACAAAGTTTTTGAGCAGAGAGTGTCGATGATTGACACCCAGTTCACTATCTTTGAATGGGAAAATCTGATAGCTGATATTGCCTTTTTTGGAAGAGGAAGAGGTTGTGGTAGTGCCAGAACTCGAAACGATTTTATCACCCAACGACGCAGCCGAATGAAGAATAGACTTTAACATGAGCACTTGTTACAATGAAATACATTGCTTTTTTGTATAGGAGCGACTATGAATACATAGGCTCGTGGTAATTATAGGTATTTGGCTTATATTTGCAACACAGGGCGTTTTTTGTTGAAATACTTTTCTATGTACTGTTACTCGTTTACTCGCCATTTCGGCTACGATCGTGTTGCTCTATTAGAGAACTCTCTTGAGTGCCAGGCAGGAGACCTCCTCCTTTTGCAAGGAGAATATTTTTTAGCTTTGGGAGAACATGTGTCATGGGGGACTGATTACCGTATCAGCTCTCCGACGGCTTATGTTGCAGAAAAGGGTCTTTTTGACGAACGTGCAATGACGATGATTCATCGACTTGTACGCGAGTATTTTAGTGGATATAGGCAAATTATTTCTCTTTTTATGACTGATTCCTTAGAAAAACTCCTACAGAGAAAACACTCACCCAGTGCTTCAACTTATTGCTTCATTGGCTATGATATGAGTAAATCTTATTTTACCGAACACAAAAAAAAGAAGTCTCTCTGACAGTCTCTCCTGCTTTTCCCTGATCTATGGACCTTGTACAATCACATTGGTCAGCTCGTAGACAAGCACAAAGTTGCTGTCGTTAGTTCTACCCATAGTGAAAAACAACGTAATGATATTTTTTGGTCAATCAAGACTGGCCACACACCAAGTTTGGCGTGTACTCATGCTTGACTTTTTCAGTGTTGGTCTGATCTTCGTTCTATTTGTATTGTCAGATCTCATGCTCGATACTACAAAAATAGGCAAGATCCAAGATATGATAGTGTCGCTGTATGTGAAAAGCTAGGGTCAATATACGGTTCATCATTGATCTTCATCGATTAGTATGACTACTGCTCTTCTGCATAGAATATCATAATACCTGGCATATTATCTTTGGCAACTTGTCCTGGTGTAGCTGTTGGGTTTCTCATAATATCTCCCCTGTCTGGATGCGAATACACCAATTCTGATTTTCACGGCTGTCATGGTATTTGACGATTGACAAATATTCCATCAAGATAATTTTGGTATGCATCACCATCAGCATACATAGCACGATCTATTCTTATTCATAGGTATGAAGAGTGCATCAAGGAGCTCATGATAGCCTGTTTCGTAGCGGCGTCAACTCCATTAATTATTACCTCACCCCGAACTCAGTCTGCGAATGTTACGATTGCATGTGCATTTGGGTGGTTTCGCAATGATGCATTTGTATTTATGTTTCCATTACGGATTAATGAAGACATTGTTACAATATCTCTTTTTTCAGTAATGTATTTTTTCAATGTGATATTGTCGTAGGATTGTTGTTGTGGATCGTATCATAATTCGCTGGCATGTTGGATGTGCAATTCTCAAGCCGCATTGATATTAGCTACTGCTCTTCCATCGGAAATTCAGTTATTCGCCAGTAATCTCTCACTACCTACCTGTGTACCTCTCACATATGCAACCCCGCTCATTGTAGTTCCAGACTGATAGTATGGTCCGGTAGTAACCATCGTGATCTCTCTTCTCTTGCCCTGTCCAGCACTTAGTCACTGTTTTATTGCACTTATGTTTGGGAATCGGTCTGTACCAGTTTTTGTGAACCGTCATGGGTTTGTAGTTACGTTTGCGAACATCACCTTCGATTTTCGCTGCGGTTGAGCTTCACATTTCATGATAGACCCAACCTGCTTTCAATCTCGAAAGATTGGGTACGATCTCATTCCTGGATTTGACAGTGCCTCTCTCGCAGATCATATCCTCAACTTCTTTTCTCTCGGTATATTTGATACTTCTCTGTAAAAAAAACTGAATTTCGCTTTTTGATTTCATACAAATACTTCCTTTTCTACTTCTTTCATACCGTTACTTGCTTGTGAGACTTCTCTCGGAAGAGTGAAAGGATATATATTGGTATTGTTTCAGTCAGCAATTGCATAATGTGACAGACCTTCTATTGCAGTCACCCTTTGCTTGTTAGGTTCATTTATCTTAAACTTTGCTGTCAGTCTTCCGACATAACTTCATTTTTCCGTCTTACCTCATACCTGTGTACCAATACCTGCACTCACCTCTATTTCTAGCGTAGTTATATTATTGGAAGCCAATAGCTCGTTGATATTAGTTATAAATGATCTCGTGACCATAGATGGGTCTAGTAATTGTCAGTTCGTGGTATTCAGCTTTCACACTACATTGTAAGTGTATTCTTGTTTCACATGATCTAAAGCCAGATCGTGTTCCATTATATCCTCTTTATTTATCGCATATTTACCTTTTCATAACTCAAGCGGTTTAATACTATCGGGAACGGAAAATGGTTTATCACGCAAATTTAACTTACTGTCTAAGTAGCTATTAGCTTCATTATCAGCATCGTTTGTTATGCTCGAAACATGAGGTATGTATGGATCTGAAGATGTTGACCTCGATGACTTATTTTCTCGCTCATAGTTTTCTATACTCATATTTTGTTAGCAATATTCGTGTAAAGTCCTCTTATTTTACTCCTCAATTCTAATCTTGGCACTATCGCTTACATCGGGGTGGTCTTCATAGCTCACCTTCACCATTATATCGAACGTTCCCGTCTGACTAAAACTACGCGTCATCTCCATACATTGTCTACCTGGACATTCTATGACGTCACCCCCGATCGTCCAGACTACCTTTTCTGGTACTCCATCGGTGGTCACTGCAAAGGTTATGGGTTCGTCTATTGTTGCTAACTGGGCAGGATGCGAAAGGAAACTGACCTTTGCTGTCCTTATGGCCTTTTTGACAATGATTGGATTTTCTGTTTTGGCTGCTATGGTACGGCCCTTTTTAGTTGTGATCGTTACGCTAGGGTAATATTTACCCTCCTCTGCCTTGGGATCAAATACATACGTATGTTCCACTACTCCCTGACTGATATTTTTTTTGATATCACCATCCCCAAAATCTCGTGTAAAGTACACTATCTCATCATCTGGGTCATTGATGGTCGTCGTTGATGCATCAAGCTTTACCACGAATGGTTCGATCCCGACCGAATCAGGTTTTACTACAATTCTTCCCACGACTTGTTCTTGCTGTACAAGGATTTGAATGGTTTTTACTGTCTGCTCTTCACCTGTTTTCTTGTCACGCACTCTGATGGTGATCGTATGATTGCCTGGCGACTCGACACTCATATCATATGTTTTTTGGTCTGTGCTTAGTAGCGTTTTATCATCATACATCACGACAATATCTACTTGCTCCGTTCTTGGTCTGACCTCATTGAGCACAAATCTCAATTCTGTTGGCAATTCTGCAATAGATACGGTGTCATTGCTCAAACTCATGGTTGCTATGTCCTTGATTTCTTTGTATGCTGTTTGCTGAGGCGGTCTTGCCTGTATACTATAGTCTGCACTAAAATTAACTGATCAGACGCGAAAATTGTCGCTTTCACAACTACCCTTTTTACCCGCCTGCGTGATAAACACTAGCTTGACAGCATAGTTACCCGCACGAGCAAAGTCGTACTCGATACTATTTCTATCAGATTTTTTTTCTGCATAGATATTGTCTGCTTCTATGTCCTTTATTTGATAAGCGTACTCACTAATAGGTGTTTCTGCCTCCAAAAATGAAACGTCAAACGTATAGATTGTGTCTTGTTTTTTTATCACATTGACCTGACATACCGGCACGTCTGGTTGCAATACTCTCATATCAAATAAGTATGTATAGGGCGATAGATCTCCTACCCTATAAGAAATTTGATGAAGCTGGGATGTAAAAAAGTTTTTGGTCCATTGAGCTGTATTGACGATATCAAAATTACCATCTTCATCCGTGTCCCGCTGGATATTGTTGGATTTTAGTCCAAAATCAGATATGATTTGTTGTGCATCTACCGACAGCTTGACTGGTGCTGTTCCCACGATCATCTCTGTTTGTTTGTCGTTAAAACTAATTATTTGTTCGCTTGCCTTGATTGCCAACTGGGAAGCTATCAGGAGGTTTCCAATTTCTATTGTTTTTTCTCTCTGTTCGCCCGACACTCTATCTTTATAGACGACTTTCATCGTCACCGGATACTCTTTTTTGCTTGTATAGAGACAGGGGCCGAACCGACCGTTTTCTAGGTTCAATATCTGACCATTGCCACAAGAAAGGCTTGCACTCTGCACATCAGCTGCTCCTATTCAAGCCAAGACCTGTAGCTTATAGACGTTTTCATTGAGCTGGTAGGATATCTTTGTTGGCGCGATCAACAGCACTTCAGGCTCGCTATAGAGATATTTTCTTCCTCACTGCATCTCTACATAAGGCTCAAGAAGGTTGTTGGTATTACTTTTGTTTCATGTAATTTGACTAATAATAGGTATTCCTGCCCCAATAGATATGAGTAACATCACAAAACCCATCAGCGAGCCGGCTATGTAGTTCAATTTTTTAGGAGTTTTAGTTGTGAATAGCCTGTATGCATTGATCACTAGTAGACCAAATCCTAGAAAAAACAACACACCAAAAAAGACTGCAGCAAATGTTACCAAAAGAATTTGTCCTGTTTCACGAGGAATGAGTGTTCGGCTCTGATCTGGATTTCTCAGCATTGAATAAAGTATAAAACTCGCTCCTCAAACAATAAAAAATCCAAAAAACGCACATCACAACATAATACCCTTGAAGGATACTTTTTTTTGGTTTGTCTTAATCACTTTAGTTGTTACTCTTTTTTCTTCACCCGGGTGGAGATCTTCTCTATCAATGGATTCTAAGCGTTTTTCTAATTCATGATCGACAGGATGCTTATCGTCTTTCAGTTCCGATGCAGTCCCTGTGTCAGCTTCTTTGCCGGCACTTACTACTGTCTCTGGTTCTTGTATATCATTTCCCATTTGTTTGCTTTCTTTAACATTGTCAGTCTCTTCCTGCCTGTTCTTGTCAATATTATAGGTGAAAAAAAGGTCTTTTTGCATTGCTGTGCTAGTTAGTAAACTATGGTCTTGATTATACTCTCTTAGCGGTGTTTTTAGTAGGATGATGGCAGCTCAGTTACGCTAAGACTAGTCAACGAGTCAAAATGATGTTTGGTATGTTATTTTTTGTCATCTAATGTGTTTTTTCTTATACTCATTGGGTGTTCTTCATATCATAGTATACCATGGTGTTGCAGGAGTGATTACACAGAGAGAAAGAGAAAGGTCTAATTGGCTGATTGTTTGGTGGATTACAGGAAAGCATCGGTGCGGTCACTGATGTTGCTAAGGAACTATGATGAGAAAAAATGGAGATATTTGGCGAACAACTTGGCATCTTCCGCGATGCTTTTGATCAGATTGTAGAAAAATGAGATGCTGTTGTAGATCAACTTCTCTCCAACCCGATCCTAATAGAAAAATATAATAGTTTTTCGCACAGTTCTTTATTGAAATATTTGTGAGTGAGTAGCTTATCATCTTTTTTAGGTCATACGTTTTCTTCTAATTACAATGATAGAGAAGATTTCTCCTTACGAGACCGCTTGGAAAAACAGTATCTAGAGACACTCATTGCTGCTGACCCCTCAGGTCGACAACAGCACAAAAAAGCCCTACACGTAGTAATGCAACGCTATAGGGAGGCGGACAGATCTGATGTGGGCAAAAGCCTGGCAGAGGAACTAAAAATTACAGAAAAGGATCATCCTAGCACTACTGTGTATCTTAAACCCATCGTAGAAACTCTTGTTGCACATCAAGAAGAGTTTCCCATTAGTCCTGCTATTGTTGCTCAACTGCCTAACGGCTCGTCTCTTGTTTCACTAGAATGACATGGTGCAGAAAAACACTACGTCTTTAAAAAGCCGCTAGATCGTTCTACAATCTCTGCTCTTTGCCTTTCGTCATCCCTTGCTCTTATGGATAGTAGCTCACAAGCAGTTCTTCTGAATAGTGACCAGCAGACGCTTCTCAGGTTGTTTGTCGAAAAGCATGAAGGCAGTAACTACAGTGATGTCTTTGCAATGACACTCTTTGCTTACCTTAGAGGTATGAACACATGACATATAGCCTATGACACTGATGGTGTTGCTAGCGAAGCACTTGTTGCTAAGGAAGTTGTTGTTCAGAGGGAAACTCCTCACACTCCTCCACCAACACAACCCGAAGTTCAATCAGATCAAGCTCAACAAACCCAGCCTCATAGCCCTAAAGAACCCGCACAACAAGTTGCCGCTACAACAATTTGAGTCGAGGCACTGAATCTTTCCAAGAGATTAGATAATTTGACACTATCAGAAGGAATCTCTCTTGCAAAGAGAGTTTTTGGAAAATGACCTGCAACTGAGCTGCTGATAGCCCTTACGAAGAAGTATGGTAAATGATCGCCAGCTCTTATTAGTAGATACATCATGTTGGGTCGACATGAAGGAAGATTACAATTTGGTCATGTTAATTCTGATCCTAATAGAAAGTCTGGGCAATTTAATCGAAGCACGTTTCAACTTAGTGCCAAACCCCAATCACTTGTTTCTAAAATCAATCAATCTCTTTCCTCTGGCAAAAGACTGGCCGCACAAGCTTGAATACAAATTGCCGCAGATGACATTCATCACTTTACCAATCAAGACCTGAAGGCAATGCAAAATCTTAAAAGTTGAATATACACATATAGTCCTTCTAAAAGCGTCCTAGCTCAACATGATTTACTTGCTCACCTCTGATATACGTACAACATCTCTGGCAACGTTAGTCTCATTTCTCAGTTTGCTGACCCTACTATCAGAAGTCAACAGTTGGCGGCTCTCGTATCAAAAAAAATCCAAGTAGGAGATCCTGCTATTGGTAGAGATGTTGCCTTTCATCTTCCCAACAAAGCGATCAATTCTTTTATCACATAAACGCGGGCAAATTCCTTGCAAAAAATCACGATATCACCATTATGGTGCTGAATTTTATGTTTCGGTCACTATCTTCTATGTCTGCTTATGAACTCGTCATTGGCTTGGAAATCCATATCAAACTCAACTCCCCTACCAAACTATTCTGTTCCTGTCGCAATGTACAAGATTTCATTGCAACACAACCGAATACTTGTATTTGTCCTTTTTGTAGTGCACAGCCTGGGGCACTCCCCGTTCTCCAACAATGACCCTTGGGGAAAGCACTCTTACTAGCTAGAGCCCTACACTGTCGCATCAACAATCCTTCTCAGTTTGATAGAAAGTCTTACTTTTACCCAGATCTCCCAAACGGCTATCAGATTACGCAATATTTCAGTCCCTATGCTGTGGACGGCTATTTATGCTTTCTGTCAGAAGACTTCAGTCAGGGCTATCGCGTTGCTATCAGGGAGGCTCATCTAGAAGTCGATAGTGCAAAAACGATTCATGATGCCGATGCTGCCTTTTTGGATTTCAACCGTGCTGGCACACCTTTGGTCGAAGTTGTTACTCAACCAGATTTTTACAGTGCCGATCAAGTTGCATCTTTCCTTAAAGAATTACAGAGAATACTCAAGTATAACGACATCAGTGATGCTGATATGGAGAAGTGACAACTGAGGGTGGATGTTAATCTTTCTATTAGACCATCGTGAGACGACAAACTCTACACGAGAGTAGAACTTAAAAACATGAATTCTATCACTGCTATCAAGAAGGCAATTGATGTCGAATATAATAGACAAGTTGCTGTTGTGTTTGGTGGCTGAATTGTAGACCAAGAAACGAGATGATGGGATGAGCGTAAACAGGATAGTTTTGTCATGAGATGAAAGGAAGATGCGCTTGACTATCGTTATTTCCCTGAACCAGATTTGCCGCCCCTTCACCTTAGCCAGTCACTTCTGGATACTGCCGAAGAGACCTCATTGGTCATACCCTATGATTTCATTCAACACTATCAGTCGGACTATGGTTTTCACAAAGAATACATCAATGTTTTGATCAGCAGTATTGCTATGCACCGCTACTTTCACCTCCTGGTGGAAGCTTGATATGACCCAAAGCTTGTTGCGAAACGATTGGCTGGTCCTATTGCTGCCTACCTTAATGAAAAATTTATCGAACCAGACCAGCTCCCCTTTGATCTTTCCTCTATGCAGCTGTTTTTGGATATGATCGATCAAAACCTCATCTTGGACAACCAGGCAAAGATCGTTATGGCTGATATGTTAGAGACATGACAAGACCCCAAAACTATTGTTAGTACAAGATGATTTGACCAACAATGATTTGATCATACGATGCTTGATACGATCATTAGCGGTGTTCTCTCAAAGAACCCTGGTGTTGTTGAGCAATACAAGTGAGGCAAAGAAACAACACTTGCTTTTTTTGTAGGACAAGTCATGAAAGAGACGAAATGACAGATTGATCCAAACAAAGCTAAAGACGCTATACTGACACAACTACGCATGTTGGCGTAGTCATTTTTGCTAGATTATAGCCTGGTGATAGCACTGTTTATCACACGATAGTCTCTACTTAGTTTCAAACTGACGACGTTTAGCTTTGAAGCCCTGCCACTCCTTATGATATTCATTGTTACCAAAACACATACCATAGAAGGGAAAGAAGAAGCACTCGTTCTTACTGTGTCTCGTTTCCTTGAGTAAATTTTACGATGTCAGTGAGAGATAGCAATCAGCTAGTTTTTTTGATTATGTTTCGCTGCTTATCTATGTGGACGAAAGTGGTCTGTGTTGTGACTTGGTATTTTTGTTTCAATTCTTCAGCATCATCGTAGTTAACTCTTAAGATTAGCATATTTTCTGGTATCTGGCTCGTATTCCCCCTAATGTCCTTATCTGCCGATCTACAGGACGGGCATCGAGATGCGTAAAAAAACAAAACAGTGGTTTTGTCGCTATTGATGAAACCTGACCCTTCTTCAAATGAGCGATAATTCCCAGCGAGAACCATGTCGTTCTTTGCAGGGGCATGAGATGTGGTTATCCAGAGTCCTCAGACAACGACTAATCAGGCAATAATGCTTGTAGTGATTGTTGATTTTTTCATGGTTGAGTTGGAGTTAAACTAACTATAGCGATCGCTAGTATACTAAGTTGTTGTCTTAATGTCTAGTGCATCACAGCTCCTGTATTTTTTTGTATACTAAACAATCACGCCTGATCTTACGAACAGACGTGATTACATAGCTCATATCAACATTTTCCTGCTTTACCTAAGTACTACTAGCAATATTGTTATGTACATACTTAATTCCAGTAGTTGTAGTAATTGTCGTTATTGTAGTTGTAGTAGTGATTGTCGTTGTCATTGTTCCAATAGTTGTGATTGTATGATGTCTTATTATACTTTTTGTGGTTGTACTTATTGTCATATCTATCATCACAATCCCCTACTGTTTTTCTACCCTTGATGTTTACTAAACATCTATTGTAGTCGTTGTAATTGTTATAGTTGTAGTACCCAACAGTTTTCGTTGTTGTTGGATAGTAACTTACTGTCTTGTATACAACCTTTGTTGGAGATTGATAGCGATACTTTGCTCCATAGTAAGTTCTGTTGTAGTAGTTACTGTAGTAGGTAGGAGCGTAGCTGTACCTGTACCAGTTGTTGTTACTCACAGCTCTTGATCCGTAAAAACCATTACCCCAATTGTTACCATAGTGGTAGGAAGCTCTGACAGCTTCTGGGATATAACTGTTTGTTCTGCTTCCGACATAATAACCTGCTTGGTAACCGTTGTTCCATCCTACCTTGTAAGAGTCAGTTACTACATTGTGTGCAGCCTTTTGGTAGTTGTAGTACTTGTTGTTTGTCAAGTAGCTGTTGTTGTAGTAGTTGTTTGTGTATCCATAGTTACTGTTGTAGTAGCTGTAGCTAGGTCTGTAGCTGTTGCGATACTGTGTTGTACTTACTCTGTTTGAGTTTTGGTAACATTCTGTTACGCCCCAATCGTTTATTCTGCATGAAGCGTTTGCCACGCTAGCTCATGCACTTGCGAATGCAGCAACACTCAGCATTGCAATAATAAATTTTTTCATGAGTTGTTTCACATAGTGTGTAAAAAGTTTTTCACCTTGATAAACTTACTGTGCATAGGTGAACCTGTCTTTTTTGTATGTATTGTCTATGTCATTTCAAGACAAAGTGTCATAAATAGTTGACTTTTTTATCTTTGATGCTATTTAGAAAAAAGAGGTGTAATTTTCTCCAAAATTGGGGAGTTTAAGAGGTGGTGAGTCCGATTGGGGGTTTTCAAAGTACACCCTTCCTTTATAGCGACCATTAATAAAACCGTAATCGTTAGGATCCAGTGTTTTTTTCTTTTGTTTATGTGACACCGTATTTGGGTTTTGAGTTGGGCTACCGTGATCTTGATAATTCACGGTTGGGTAATCGTAGTAGCTCCTCACCTGCTGTTGCATGTAGTCGTCTCGGAGTTGTTGTTCTGCATACGCATTATCGAGCTCCTTATTATGTAACTGGTCTCCATATCCATTATCGTAAGTGTCGTATGCGGGTTGTCCACAGGCCATAAACTCGAAATCATGATCATCAAAATTTGCCCGTACCCTCACTGGATACCCAAAACCTGGATATTGATTGACGTCTCATTTACCTAAGGTATACCACTTACTTCGTAGAGCACTATACCATCTGACTCTGTACTTGAGTATGTAGGATCGCTCGGGTGGTATCTCTAAACCAAATGTTCTAAATAGTGGATACCCTACCGCGGAGGATTGGATAGTCTGGCACTGATATGTTGATCCGCGAGCATTTATGATAGGTTTTAGCTCATAATAATGAGTCGTATTGGGTTGCTTATTGTAGGAATCTAACCAGACAGTGTTTCTCTCATGATAGGGATCATAGTCCTCCCATCCTTGATAGTATTGGTCTATCGCTGATTGAGGGTCTTGGTATCTTCCTCCATATATCTCATACGCTGATGCTGTCGTCCAACAGCATAGCAGATAGCTTATCATTGTGCATCGATGTATGACTTTCATTTGACTATTTTTTTCCATATAAAGTAGGATGCATGCTTTGTGTATATATCATTTCCTTGTAGTGAGTCAATATGATTTATTGTATACAATCTTATGATTTCTCGCTGTGCCTTTGTTCACTGTTGGCTGATGCCTGGAGGAGCACGTCAGGTCCTCCTAGACCTCATACAGGCTCACAGCTTTGCTACTGCCCGTATTTTTACTCTTATCAGTAGAGAATATTCCGTATCAGTTGGGACACATACTATCCCGGTCGTTTCTGCCTTGCCTTGGTGGCTGTGTCAGATTTTTTTCTTTTTTCAAGATCATAGAGTCCCCTTTTTTAGTCGACTTTTTGACTACCGTAACCTCATTGTTTTCGCTCCTTTTTTCATGTATATCTTGTCTCAGGCATTGAAACGCTATCAACCTGACTATACTGTTATTTCTTCATTCGCCATTGCAAAAAACATTGAGTTACCCACTTGTTCTGCTTCGCTTCTATATCTTCATTCTCCAAACCAATATGTTCATACTCACTATGATGAATACCTCAGCAAACTGCATGGCATCAAGAAGCTCTTGTTCCGTGTCGTTGCTCGCCCCCTCCTCCAGTGGGATACTCAGTCTAGGTCCTATGATAGGGTCTTGGCAAATAGTCACTATACAGCCGATTGTGCATATAAGCTCTATGGATTAACAGCAGAGGTTTTGTACCCTCGCCTTTCTGAAGTATTTTTTTCGAGCACTATTGTTACACAACCAGATAATTACTTTGTGTATATGGGTAGACTTGTTCGTTTGGTAAAAGAAGTTGACCGCATATTGAGGCTTTTTGCTCGTAATGGTCACCGTTTGGTTGTTATTTGATGATGACCTGACCAAGAATATTTGAAAAAAATTGCATCAGACACTATACTCTTTGTAGGGCGAGTCGAGGACAAACATGAACAGTGTCGCATCATAGGTCGCAGTCGTGGTCTTATCAATATTACTAAAGAAAGTTTTGGTCTGGTTACTGCTGAATCTCTGGTATTGTGAGTCCCTGTCTTGGCTTATACTCAATGAGCTAGTGCTGAACTCATTAATCCTCGCAACGGCGTCTTACTCGCTGATAAATCTGATGCCGTACTGGATGAAGCGTTTAATCGTTTTACTCACACCGACTTTGATAGGAAGGCCATAGCTCAGACTGCTCGTACTCTTTTCTCATCACAGTGGCCACCTTTGAATCCGTTTTAACATCTTTGTTGGTATCAGGTATGAGCAATGGATGGTATTTGTATATCGTTACGAATAAAAGGAACGGAATCATGTATACTGGTCTTGCTCAAGACATGACCGATGCTGTTCATCGCCTCAAATCTAATGCTGCTGACTGGTTTGTTCGCAAATATCGTTGTACCCAATTGGTGTGGTATAAGTCGTTCCCTAGTATTGATCAAGCAATAGAGTGGCAGGAGACACTCAACTGACGATCAAGATCACAAAAGGTAGCACTTATTGAACATGATAATCCTCACTGGCATGACATGAGTGCTGCGATACTCCGTGTACCCACATAAATACTTCACCGTATTCATCTTGCTTTTTCATGTTTGCTTGCGATAGTGGCTCGTATAGCTATAGTTTTTGTCGTGTTTTTTACTTATTTTTTCTCTTCATGGTTACGAAAAAAAAGCTCTGACTTTTTTTTGTCCTTTGCCTATTGGCACTGCCTCTTACCAGTTTTTGACTCACGCCAGTTGCTGGCGATGTCGTCAGCGTCTCTAATCCTGTCAATGATGACTTGTACGGTGCCTGAGGCAATATTATTGTTCAGGAGCGTGTCAATGGTGATGCTATCTTAGCTTGATGAGACATCAATGTGACTGGTCCAATCGCTCAAGACCTGATCATTGCTGGTTGACAGGTTTTTGTTTCAAGTGCAATTGGTGATGACCTAAGAATCGTTGGTTGAACAGTTATCATCGAGGAAAACGTCCAAGATGATACGGCCATTTTCGCTAGTACAGTTATTGTAAGAGAATGAGTCACTATTGGTGGAGACCTTCATGTCTCAGCTAGTAGCGTCACGATTGATGGTGATGTGGTTGGTGACCTCAGCGTCAATGCAGCACAACTCACTGTGTGAGGTCAGGTCGATGGCACAGCCACGATCAAAGCGACACAGATCACGGTGAAAGACTCCACTCAACTCAATGGAGACTTGGTGTATCATAGCAGAGCTATCGTACCCGCCTTGGAGGCTGCTACTGCAGGGACCGTGCAATACAACAGCTTAGCAAGAAGCGGTCAACAGATACCCTTCATCACAACGCAACTTTTTGTTGGATTTTTCTTTTTGAAGCTTATTTTTTTGATACTGTTTGCAAGTCTCATCTACTTTGGACTCCCTGGCATCACTGGTCTCTGGGCATCAAAGCTGAAAGAGAAAGTGTGGAGTAGCTGACTTACTTGACTCGTATGGTTTGTGCTTGCACCCATTGCCGCTATCTTCTTAGTGGGAACAATTGTTGGTATACCTATTGCACTCGCTCTCATGACAGCCTATATTTTTGGATTTATGTTTATGGAGCTCATGAATGTGATTGTGTTTACTAAGCTCATCATGGGAATCGACTCACACAGCAAAGGCAAAAAGAAGCAAGAAAAACCTTGGTATCTCCATTTTTTGGTTATTGTAGCATTATCCTTGGTCTCTGCTATCATTGCATGACTGGATATCATAGCAGCCTTTTTCTCCGTAGGTGCACTGATCAAAACTAAATGGTCGCTACTCAAACAATAACTGTAGTCATTACCCCAATTATTGTTGTATTTCTTGTAAAGAGGAGCCCCTAACGGGGTCCCTTTTTGTATTGTAATTATCCTCCTTTTGGCTAGTGTTTCTTCATTGGCATTTTTTTATATAAAAAAAATATTCTCATGACGTTATCAACAAAATTACTTAGCCTTGGATTGGCTCTTAGCCTTGTCGTCATGGCTGGATGTGCAAAAAAAACTCCTGCTGAATTACCTGAAGGTGATGCACAAGACAGTGCTGCTGCACAGCTTGATGTGGTCGGAGCTGATGCTAATGGAGCTAGTGCAAACACTAACTTGGTAGTAGAAGAAGCTGCTGGAACTTCTGCTGATGCTGCATTGGTAGTAGAAGAAGCTGATGAGGTTAATCCTGATGCTCCTGCAAGAGATCCTAATGCTGGTGCTGCAGGCGACGCGGCTAACTAGATTTTTTCTATTTTCTTCAACAGACAAAACCCCTTTTCTCACAAGCGAGAAAAGGGGTTTTGTTTTGTACTCATCTTAATGACTCATCGTAATGTTGCTTACATATAGTCTTGGACACGGATCAGGAGTTCTTTGGCGTCAGAAAAACTGAGATGACTCTGTGCGTCCCTCAAAGAATATCGTCAATAGATACTACTGTCAGGATCTTTTGGATGAAGCTCTGTTTTGTTTGTTTCACATAGATATACTGGTTGGCGTGCATGCTGACCGGCTCTCTCTTTCTTTTTTGGTCCGTAGACAAAGCTATGGATAAGAGGTGTTGCAATTACACTATAGTCACTTGGGGTCAGACCCGTTTCTTCTTGTATTTCTCTGTAGAGGGTATCGATACTATCATGCTCTCACTCTTCTCTTCCACCTGCTGGAAATGTAATATTCCCTGTTGTTTTGTTTTGTATGAGCAAAAAACGTATGAGATCAATTCTACGAAAGACAACGCCAATTACGCCGTCGTAAGACTCTTCGGTTGTCATGACCTTATCATGTGTATCATAAATAGTGGACTAGCTCCTCTTAAGCACCTTTATTGTTCTTCGTCCTCATTATCGTCATCATCAAATTCAAAGTCGTCTTCTTCATCCTCTCTTTCTACTTGATAATCTCCAGCTTCCTCGATTTTTTGGATGATGAGTTTTTCGTCGACAGCCTTAGTGGAAACCACGACTACTTCTCCCATCTCTCGATCTGCTTCTACTGATTTAATTCCTGGAATTTCTTCTACTTCTGCTTTTATCAGCTGTTCGCAGGCGTCACAATGCATACCGTCTACATTGTAAATATAGGTTGGCATAGCTCGTATCTATGATAAGTAAGTAAAAAATGTTTATTGCACGACTATCTTGCCGTGTTTCATACCCATCGCTGCACAAACCACTGAGTAAGTTCATTCACCGATCGCATCAAATTTGTACACAATTTGCTGTCACTTGATGATCTTATGTACTGTCCTATCTAGCTTGGGTATCGTCATTGTACTCATACAGCCCAGACCGTTTTGTTCGGGTGTAATGATGAGTTCATAACTTTTTCATGCTTCTAGTCAAATGCTTTCTGGTACGAGTTGGTAGCCATTATGTGTTACGTTGACTGTTTGATATGAAACAGGACCTGTATTTACTTGTTGCTCTGCCGCTGTTACGCTGGGTCAGGTTAATCACCCTACAAGGTCTCGACCATTATTGATTGTATAAAGACCAAAAAAAACAATCAAACAGCCTATTACTCTATTGACCATCTTCATAGACGTTCCCTTGATATACGAAGAACCCAATCAGACTGCCAAGAGTGCTGGTGCAGTCCCTATAGCAAACGCTCACATGATTAGTGCTCACTGTAGTGGATCTCACGATCACAATGCCATGACCTGCATGCTCTGTGTAAATCAACAGGGCAAGAAAAAAGTAAGTGCTCCGATGATGGGTGCGTACCATGTGCTTTTAGTCGTATCAAGTTTGTCAGTCCAAGAGCTGGGTAGGTGAAAACCTAACTGAGTAATATTTGGCAATAAGCCGAACATATACAGTCACATGTATACAAATACGATTCCTACGATGATATTGAGCAATCACTGTGCTCACAAATTGATACTAATGACGTTTCCTAGTAGTCATAATATTGCCCCTAGAACTGCAAAGCCGATGATTCTCCCCAATTGAAAGCTTATCTGGACTCTCAGACGTCAGCGTCGACTGGATGACTTATCTATATATTCTGAAAACCCAATCACTACTCATCACACTACTGCTAAGCAACTTGATACTGATGCGACCAATCACACAAGGATAGCGACCCCTATACTCACTTCATTGCTGAATGATGGCAAGTACTGGTAGATATTTATATCACTCAAAAGCATTACCACTACAATAGCGATAACCAGGATCACTGCTATCTCTATTCGTTCATCCGCTGATTTAGTCCATACTGCTTTCCACGGGTTTACTTTGTTGGAGCCATCTGATACTTTGTAGCCGTGGTCCACTATTGCTTGCTCTATTTTTTTGAGTGTCGTGATATTATCACATTCACACTCCAAGCGTCATTTTTTATGTGACACTTCGTGAACCTGACAGCCACTAATTTTGCCACAGGATTTGCGTAAGAGTTTTTCGCATGCGACACAGCTCATGCCCTCTATATAGATTGTGTGTTTCATTATGTGTTTGTGTAAGGATTGTAAAGAAAGGTGATGTAATTTTCACTATTATTCTAGTCTGCACTTATATTTTTTTCGCTTGGAGTCTGAGACTATTACCAACTACTGTGAGACTACTAAAGGCCATGGCAGCTCACTCAAAGGCTGGATTGAGCAATACTCACAAGAATGGATAAAAAGCTCCTGCAGCCAATGGTATTCCAATCACATTGAATGCAAATGCCCAGACCAAGTTTTGTATGATAGCACTATGTGAAAGGTGACTGATCTTGATTGCTTTGACTAGTTTACTCAAATCACCATGCAATAAGGTCAACTCTGCCGATTCTATTGCCACGTCAGTACCCGTGCTCATAGCAACACCTACGTCTGCCACTGCCAATGCTGGTGCATCATTGATACCATCACCGACCATTGTGACTAGGTTTCCTGCTTTGGACTCTGACTGGATTTGACGTATGATATCAGCCTTTTCCTCTGGTTTGACCTCGGCATATACACGCTCGATACCTAGCTGTGAAGCGATATACTGTGCTGTATTGCTATGATCCCCTGTTAGCATGACTGGGATTATCCCCTGCTTTTTGAGGTCTACTATTGCTTGTTTACTAGATGCTTTAATCTCATCTGCCACTGCATAGTATCACAAGACCTTTCCTTGTGAAGAGAGAATCAGTGGGGTTTTTCATTGACGGGTTCGTATATCGATGCGTTCACGGTCGTAGTCTATCCCTTGTGTGGTCAGATAGGATGGCTTAGAGATGGTATAATGTACTCCTTGACATGATCACTCTACCCCCACTCCCTCTATATTGTGGAAATTTTCTATTTCTTGTTTGGTGATTGCTTTTTGTTTGGCATATTCGCTGATAGCGTGTGCGATTGGATGGGAGGATAATCACTCTAAGGAAGCAAGGACCTGCAGATTGTGTGTTGCGTCTCCTTGCACGCTGTGTTGTTCTACCAGTTGTGGTTTACCTTCGGTGATCGTGCCTGTTTTGTCAAATACAACTGTTTTGGTTTTTCTCAACTTGAGTAATCATTCGGCATTTTTTGCTAAGACACCGTTTTTTGCACCATGACCAACGCCTGTAATAATTGCCATGGGAGTTGCTAACCCAAGACCACAAGGACAGGCAATCACTAAAACACCGACAAAGCTCATAATAGCAAATTGGAGATTATTGATACTCGGGTAAAAACGCTGACCCAGGAACAATCGAAACAGCCCTGCTCAGACAGCCACGACTAATGCCGTTGGGATAAACCGTTTCATGATAGTATCGACTTTTTTTTGGATCTGTGGTTTACTATTTTGTGCTGCTGTAACGATGGCAATAATTTTGGATAAATAGGTATCTTTACCGACCGCCGTTGCCTTGACCTGTAGTGTTGCGTTGGTCACAATCGTTGCACCGATCACGATATCTGTCGGTTTTTTTGATACGGGTAGTGGTTCTCCCGTAATCATTGACTCATCGACATCTGCCTTTCACTGTACAATTTCACCATCCAATGGCACTTTTTCACCTGGTTTCACAATCATGATATCGCCTATCTGTACTTTTTCTAAGGGAATTGTGATTTCTTGTCCATCCTTGAGTATCAAAGCTTCTTTTGCCTGCAATCAAAGCAGGGCCTTGATAGCCTGTCCCGTCTTGGACATCACTTTAAGCTCCATATATTTGCCGATGGTGATGAAACCTATCACTACTATGACTGCCTCATAGAAAAGTCTCTCTGTATCTAACACGCCTTCTAGTGATCCCTCAAAAGCACTGACTATAAAGCTATAGAGAAATGCAGTGACCGTACCGATACCAACTAATGTGTCCATATTTGCTACTCCGTATCTCATATATCTCCCTAGTGCTTGGACGTATTTTCGACCTACAACAAATAGCATAATCGTCGCAAAGATTGGCAGTAAGTGATGGATGAATACCATAGCAACTTCGTTGCCTGCTCGCCGTTCGTAGTCAGCACCGATCATCCATACCATAATTCCGATCGAGATGAGTGCTAGTGGGGCCGCTATTTTCACCTTTTTTTTCATCTGCATTATTTCTTCATCAGAAGAATCTCCATGCACATGACCCGCGTGCTGATTACTATTTTCTATAGCATCTACAGGCACTACGAGTTCATAGCCGTATTTTTTGACCTCTTGTGCAAGCTGTTCTGGATTTGTGATAGTGTGGTCATAGTCTATCTCTGCGTTTTTTGCTACGAGATTGACCTCACAGGATGACACTCCTGGTAGTTTGTATAGTCTCTTAGTAATAAGTGTTGCACAGGATGCACAATGCATACCGTGGACAGGAAATGTATTTTTGGTCATTGTGTTGAGTTGATTAGACTGTAAAACATGAATTTATAGTCAGGTTTGTGTTTTAAACTTCTATGCGAAAGATTGCGTAATGTGTATGACAAATGTCAGGAAGGCAGGTTATTGATCAGAAAGGTACTGGTCACAGGTAGGCATACCAGGCATGTGATCACACTGTTCTTTGATAGCGTCTGCATATATTTTTTTATTGTCCACGTCCAATATGAAATCACAGTTTTCTCACACATTCATCAAACACATGTGAATATTGAACTTTTCCATATCATCAAATTCATCTCTGCTTTTGGGTAGTTCTGTATCTGTCGATCATGAGCATCATAGCATCATTGATGATATCGCTATTAGCATCATACCACTATAGATTTTCTTTCGCATATGTTTGGGTCACTTATACTATGAAGATACACAAAACTTAACATTTATCACTATGTGAAAATGAGGGTGGGAAATTTATTCGAGTTTTTTTGTGATCTTGGCAGACTGACGGGCGTCAGGTGGTGCATGTGATAGAAGTTTGTGAACTGGGAAAGTGACTGTATCTGTCGTGTACGTTACCATAGAAAAATGGAATAGCTCAGACCAATCATAGTATCGAGGCTGACTATCTGGATTGATTACCGTATGACTGATCTTGTCATAGCTACCTAGACAACTATCATAGCACTCTTTGGGTCCTGTCGGTGCAGTATCGGAAGTAGCCTCATGGTTTGTATGCTTGGACTGTTGAGCATCGTGATAGGGACAATTTACCTTCTGATCTTCGCTATTGTGTGTCGCTATTTTGTTCATCACAAAACTGTGAGCGAGTGTGTTACTTGCTCATAGGTAGAAAACGATCATCAATGAGGTTATTATCTTTTTCATCGTGGTTGTATTGTAATCAATGGTTGTGAATTTGCAATAGGCTACATACCATGCACCATTATTGTTATTGACTCGTTTCAGCAATGGATTGTGGTCTTGGTTGTGTAGCTTAAGTCTACCCGATATGTACACTTGCCATGAGCTGTACTATGAGTATAAGCTTTATGATGATTGTGTGCTTTCTTTGTATGACCTATGCTTTTGCGGAAAACTCTATGGATACCACGCCCCTTACCATTTACCTCACTTCAACAACATGGCAAAAGAACAAAACGGACATTTTGAAGCACAGCTTTTCAAGGCAGCTGATAAACTTCGTAAAAATATCGATGCAGCAGAATACAAAAATGTTGCTCTCGGGTTAATTTTTCTCAAATATATTTCTGAAAGTTTTCAAGAACTGTATGACAAACTTGCTCACGATGAATTTTCTGATCCAGAAGATAGAGATGAATACAAAGCAGAAAATATTTTTTTCGTCCCTGAACAAGCAAGATGGAAAAACTTACAAGCTAAAGCAAAGCTTCCAACCATTGGGCAAGACCTAGATGATGCAATGGAAGTTATAGAAAAAGAAAATCCAGAACTTCGCAATGTGCTGCCAAAAGTATTTGGAAAACCAAATCTAGACAAAACTTCTCTTGGTCAGCTTATTGATCTTATTTCCAACACAGAACTCAAAGCTACAAGCCAAAGCTCCAAAGATCTTTTTGGTCGTGTGTATGAGTATTTCCTCGGTGAATTTGCCAATGCCGAAGGAAAAAAAGGAGGACAATTTTATACTCCGAAATCTATTGTCAAACTCATGGTAGAGATGATCGAGCCATATAAAGGTCGTGTCTATGATCCTGCTTGTGGGTCTGGTGGTATGTTTGTCATGAGTGAAAAGTTTGTAGAAGAACATCAAGGAAACATCAAAGATATCACGATCTATGGACAAGAATCCAATCAAACCACTTGGAAATTATCCAAAATGAATCTTGCAATCCGCAACATCAACTCGCAATTTGTAGCTTGGAATACGGAGGGAAGTTTTCTCAAAGATGCTCATCCTGATCTCAAAGCCGATTATATCCTTGCTAATCCTCCGTTTAATCAATCTGACTGGGGACAAGAGATTTTGCACGATGATGCAAGGTGGAAATATGGTCTGCCACCTGCTGGTAATGCAAACTTTGCTTGGATGCAACATATGCTCTACCACCTTGCACCGCATGGAGTGATGGCAACCGTTTTAGCAAATGGGAGTCTGAGTTCCA
>CAYXZL010000010.1:46351-48464 GCA_964469925.1 uncultured Candidatus Peribacteria bacterium
CTTGCACCGCATGGAGTGATGGCAACCGTTTTAGCAAATGGGAGTCTGAGTTCCAATACATCGGGAGAAGGAGAAATCAGAAAAAATTTGATACAACATGATTTGGTAGAATGTATCGTTGCTCTGCCAAAACAGCTATTTTACAATACCGGCATCCCTGCGTGTATTTGGTTTTTGAGGAGAGAAAAAGCCCCTCTGTCTCCTAAGGGGGAAGATAGAAGAGGTCAGATTCTCTTTATCGATACTTCAGAAATGGGTTTCTTAAAAGACCGTGTACATAGAGAGTTTAGCGATGAAGATATGGATAAAATCTCTGAGACTTATCACAACTGGAGAAAAAACCCTGAAAAGTACGAAGACATAAAAGGGTTCTGTAAATCAGCGAATTTATCAGAAATAGAAAAACATGGTTTTGTACTAACTCCTGGAAGATATGTTGGGATCAAGGAAGCTGAAGATGATGGAATACCGTTTGAAGAGAAGATGGAAACATTAACTCAAACATTAAAAAAACAATTTGCCAAAGAAGAAGTGATGAATGAGGAAATCAAAAAACAACTGGCAAAGATCGGGTTTAGTATCTAGGAAAAATCGTATGAAAAAAAATCAAAAACTAGCAAATATCATCATCTATCAAGCACCCAATGGAGCAATCGAACTAAAAGGCGATTTTGATAAAGAGACGGTGTGGGCAAATCAAATGCAAGTTGCTAATATTTTTGGTGTTGATAGATCTGTAGTCACAAAACATATTAATAATATTTTTAAAGATTGAGAATTAGATGAAAAAGTGGTTAGTGCAAAATTTGCACACACCACTCAACACTGAGCAATAAAAGGAAAAACTCAAATTAAAGAAGTGGTATTTTATAACCTAGATATTATTTTAGCAGTAGGCTATAGAGTAAAATCATCGATTGCAATTAAATTTCGTCAATGGGCAACTCAAACACTCAAAGACCATATCACCCAAGGCTATACCATCAACAAAAATCTTCTTCAAAAAAACTACTCTCTTTTTCAACAAGCCCTCTCTGATATCCAAAAGATTTCTCACAATAAACTTTCTTCAAATGACGTTTTGGAGCTGGTAAAAACTTTTAGTCATACGTGGTTTTCACTTGATGCTTTTGACAAAGAGAGCTTTCAAACTAAAAAACAAACACAGAAAACAATCAAACTTGAAGCGGGAAAACTCTATCAGGATATAGCGATATTGAAACAAGAACTCATCGACAAAAAGCAAGCAACCGAACTTTTCGCTCAAGAAAAAAGTGCTGGAAGCTTGGAAGGAATTATAGGAAATATCTTTCAAACAGCTTTTGGTGAAGACGTGTATCCAAGTATCGAATCCAAAGCGTCGCATCTTCTCTATTTCATCGTCAAAAATCACCCCTTCACTGATGGTAACAAAAGGAGTGGAGCGTTTGCATGTATCTGGTTTTTGCAAAAGGCACAATACAAATTTAGAGACAAGATCACGCCAGAGGCGTTGACGGCTATCACGCTGATGATTGCAATCAGCGATCCAAAAGACAAGCAAAGAATGATTGATTTGGTGATTTTACTTTTACGTGGAAAGTAAAAAATGGTGAACTATGAATGGTAAATTGTGAATGAAAGTAATAATTTATAAATTTTATAAAAAAGCTATGAAAGAAAATATTATAAAAAATAAAACATTTGATTTTTCATTGCTCATTATAGAGATGTATAAGTTTTTGTGTGATGAGAAAAAGGAATTTGTGATGAGTAAACAAATACTCAGAAGTGGGACAGCGATTGGTGCTTTGATAGCAGAGTCAGAACATGCACAGAGTAAGATGGATTTTATAAACAAACTTGCTATTGCTCAAAAAGAAGCAAATGAAACTTTGTATTGGCTAGAGCTTTTGTTTAGAGCAAAATATCTGAGTAATCAAGAAAAGTATGATCTCATAAAATCAAACCTTGAAGAAATCCAAAAAATCATTTCATCAATAATTATCACCACAAAGTCCAACTTAAAAAAATAATTTACCATTCATTCATAGTTAAAAATATGACAGATAATTCATCATTCACAATTCACAATTCACAATTAAATAACTGGGTGGAGACGACTTTGGGGGAG
>CAYXZL010000011.1:0-44136 GCA_964469925.1 uncultured Candidatus Peribacteria bacterium
TCGTGATCGTGAATTATGATTGTTAAATAGATTAGATTATGGTACGGCCTGATTGTTGTATTTTGCTAAAACGGCGGAATTTTTTTCGCATTATCGTGATAAGCATCGTTGTTGATTGATTTACAAGTATTATAGTGCTGATGTGTTAGGTCGGTGGGATGGGGATTGTCGTTTTGTGTGTTACCCTCTTTATCACCATAAATACCAGCATGATCGTATGATTGCTTTTATGGGTTCTGATAATGAGAGGCGTGTTAGGGGTAGACGTCACGAGGTGGAGACTTATTGTTCTCTTTTGAAACAAAATGATTGATGGGCCTCTTTGTTGATTATTATTCGTCATGGTGTAAGGCATCAGATTAGAACACACCTGTCATCTATTGGTTACCCGATTTTGTGAGATTCTTTGTATGGTACGTCTGTTTCTGATTACCTTCACCTGTGGTCCTTGTGATGTGAAATTTACTAGGGTATTTCTAGCTTTTCGTTGGGCATAAGATGTTCACAGTCCTTGTTGTGATTGAGGCAACCTAATTTGTATCGCTTTTTTCTTTGTTCATTGTACTTATTGTCGTAATTTTTTAGTATTAATAACTTAAATTTTATTATATCATACCCTATACTGGATTTTGATCGATTGTTATTTAATGAGTCAAGATACCTTTCTCGTTGTATATTGTATGTTTTTTTTGCATCTTCGATTGCTGGATTCCCTCTTACTGTATCTACCGAATCGTCTTTTATTCATTGCACATACGTTCCTGGTTGTATGTTTTTTATTGTATCGCTTTGTCAGATTATTTTTCAACTTCCTTGTGTGAAGCTTATTGTTTGTACTGTGTTGTTGTACTTTGTAAAGCATGGTGTTGGCAAGTAGACTTCTGTTTCTCCTAAAGTTATTTTTAAATCTTTTATTGTTGATGCACTGTCCCAGTGTATTTCTCCTTGGATTAGTTTGATTGAGTGGCTGTTCTGTCAGTCGTCTGCAAATACTACTGCTGACTGGGGTGCTATGCTTGCTATTATTCCTTTGTGTGTGATTAGGATAGTTGGTTTTTTGTTTATGCTATTGCTTGTGTAGCTAATTTGGTAATTTTCTCCTGTTCGCTGATAGACGTTTTTTTCTGTTAGATAGATTTCTTTTTGCGTTTTTTTGTCTGTTATTGTTATTTTTGTTTCTTTATCTTGCTGGTTGGGTTTTTCTCGTTTTATTGTATTTGTTTGTTTTGCAAGAAAATCTTGTGGGTTAATTGTTTTATTGTAATCTGGTAACAGGATGATTCAGTAGATTACCGTTAGGGTTACTATTGCTACTGAGAGTAGTTTCCTCCCCTTTTGTGGTTTTAGTATTGTTCGAACCAGGACTATTGCACTTATCGATCCTAATATTATCGATTCGTGATAGGGGAGATAGTTCGCTAATACGAATCTTTTATAGTACAACCATCATATGTTTATCAGTAATAATATGATAAATATGATTGTACGTTTGCTGTGTTTTTGAAGTTGTAACAATACAATTATTACTATAGATACTACTAGTATTATGATTTCTATGTGTGTTGTTCGTTCCGATCGTTGTGTTTTTGTATAGTGAATTGTTGTGCTACTGAGAAATCATCGTAGTACTATCAAAGCTAACATTATCAACACAGCACTTGTCATAAGCTTTAGGACTTTTTTCATGCTGATCAGCATAAAGGTCTCCTAGTTGAATTCTAGCAGAAATGGATTGTAATAGTTTTTCTGAATCTGATCTATTAATTCTTGTGTTGTGATATCTGTATTTTTGGTAACATTTTCTTCGTTTTCAAGTATTGAGAGTCGTTGTTGCAATACAATAAGATTGTTTGTCATGCTTGGTGGTACGTGATACTGTTGAGGTAATTCGCTGATGAGAATTTGGAGATTGTTTGTAATGTTTGGTCGTGTTATTTTTTCTGCTACTGTTAGATCTGTAATGTTTGCTATATTGATTATCCTTTTGGCGATGTTGGCTAGTGCTATGTTATATTGATCTGTGTTGTTTTTTTGTATGCTGTTGATCAAATTCTTGATGTCGTAACGCAGGAAGTTCCCTTGTAGAAGAGCTTTAATTTCTGTTATCTGTTTTTCTGATAAGAGCTTTTTGTCTTGAGTGTTTATGGGTAGTAATGATTCTTCTTGTTTTGTGATGCTTGTATCATCGTTAGCTTGTAGGAGTGCGATGATGCTTTGTAATTCGTCTTCTTGATTGCTTTCTCCGGATTGGTTTTGAACACTCTCGATCGCGACTACTTTTGCTTGTTCTAGTGCAACATTTTCGTTAATGGTTACTTGATGTTGTGCTGTTAGTTCTGTTGTTTTCTCGTCCTTTTGTGTGTTGTTTTCGTTTTTGCTACTTTTGTTTGTTATGTTGATGTTATCTCCATAATTTTTCACGGTTACTTCTCATTGGTTATTTTGTGTTATTTGCACTTTGAAGGTTTTTGATTCTAGTGCTTTTTCTATCGTTACGTTGTTTTTTTGGATTTTCAATTCCCCAGTATATGAGTTTTCGTTTGTGGTGTCTTGTTCGATTTCAATGAATTTTCAGCCATTTATGACATCCACTAAGTAACTATTGGCTGTTGTTGTTGGTAATATTTTTATGGTTGCAGGACCAAGGATCTTTGCTAGGTTATCATTGAAGGCCGCTTGCATGTATGATCACTCTGCTAGAGTAATTGTATCTCATGGATTGATGATATTTGTTTTGAGTGTGTTTCACTTATCATCCTTGAGTTCGTATAGTCCATAAAACGATTCTATTCTTCCTATAGCACTTGCACTAGCACGATAGTTTGATTGAGATTCTTTGCTGATGAAAAATCCTTTGTTTCCGAAGATACTCAGAGAATTTGTGTTGTTTAATAGTCAAAACACTCACAATGATAGCGTTATCGCTATTATTCAGTACATGCTCACTTTGCTAAACGTGACTATTCTTTGTGTCCATGTGTGTGTCTTCTTGTCTTTTTTTTCTAAGAACCTCTGATAGATGTCGAACTTTGCTTCTTCGCTTAATCACTGTTTTTGCTGCTTTAGGAAATCTTCTAGTTTCATTTTGAGTGAGGTGTTGCTGAACCTTCTGATGTTTTATACGAGTGAAGCTGGAAAGTGTGACAGAAAAGTTATGATTTTTTTTGTTTTTTTTTCATTCTTTGCAGGTGATGTCGTGCCTCAATGGGTGTTGTGTTGTCTATGTCTATTGTTGCTAGTGTTTCTTCAAATCGACTTTCTTGATCATTATTGGTTTCTTTCTCTCTTTTTTTGTTATCTTCAAATAGAGACTTTTCATAGGATGGCTTTTTTGTTTCTTTTACTTCTAGTTCTCACAAGTATTGTTCTGCCTTTTGTATTATGCTGTTTGGTAATCATGCTAGTTTAGCTACTTCAATTCCATAGCTTTTGTCTGCTCATCCTGCTATTATTTTTTTGAGAAACACCACCTCTTTATCTGTTTCGTATACCGAGGCTGAGAAGTTGTTTATTCATGACCACTTTTTTTCTAATTGTATTAATTCGTGGTAGTGTGTTGCTATCAGTGTCTGAGCTTTTAGGTTTTTAGCTAAATGTTCGAGAATGGCTTTTGATATTGCAAGACCATCATATGTTGCTGTTCCGCGACCTAATTCGTCAAAGATGATAAATGAATCTGAGGTCGCATTGTTGATGATTGCTGCCACTTCTATCATTTCGGTCATAAAGGTTGACTGATTTTTTGTTATGATGTCACCACTTCCAATTCTTGCGAATATGGCGTCTACTATTTTTATTTGGGCGGATGTTGCTGGTACATATAATCCACAGTGTGCTAAAAGAATAATAAGTGCGTTTTGTCTGAGGAAGGTCGACTTTCCTCACATATTGGGACCAGTAATGATGTGTATATACCCATTCTTATTTTTGTTATCAGAGCTATCGATTATTAAGTCGTTTGGTATGAAGCTTTGGTCGTGTTTTAGTGTGTTTTCTATTACTATATGTCTTCATTGTTTAATTTTTGTTGTTCCTTTTGTTGTATAGCTTGGTCTAGATAGCTTTTTGTGTTGTGCAAATGCCGCATGGGAGCTTACTATATCTAAGTATGCAATGTTTTCGGATCGTTCGATTATTGTTTCCATATTTTTACTTATTTCGTCTTTTAGGTTCTCTAATATATTTTGTTCTTTTTGTATTAGTTGTTCTTTGGCTGTAATGATTTCGGTTTCTATGTCTTCTAAGTAAGAAGAAACATACCTTTGACCTGTTTTTAGTGTTTGTTTACGTAAAAAATCAAACTTTTTGTTATCTGAGCTCTTAATGTGTTCTATTTTTTCGATGTCTTTTGGCGTTGCTTCGATGACATATCCCGCATTGTTTATGTATTTTATCTTTATATTGTTTGATTGTGCTTTTTTACAGATTTCTTGTTGGTAGGAAATGAGGAGTTGATCACTGTGATAGGCAATTTGTCTTAGTCTGTCAATCTCTTGGTCTACTCCATTGTTGATATAGTCTATTGTTTCATTTGTTATTCCGTCCTGTATTGTTTTCTTAATGATGCCATGTATGTTCCTTATTTTTTGTATCATTTCTTCTGATACTCCTTCTTTTCTATGTGCATTTAGAACTGTTTCATTGAGACTTTTCTCCAAACAATACCTTAGTTTCATGTACAAACTTGGAATGTTTTTGCGGTATAGTATTGTTGTGATGAGTTTTGGGATGTCATGGAAATTCTTCAGTGCTGCTATGACAGTTTCTCTTTCAGAGATGTTTTTTTGATAGTATTCAATGCTATTTAAACGTTTTTGTATTGTGTGTATGTTTTTTGATGGCTCTAAGAGTCGTCACTTTAACATTCTTCCTCACATTGGTGTGTTGGTGGTGTTTAATGTTCCGTATACTGTATGTTTTTTGTTATTGTCGTGATTTGAGTTAAATAACTCGAGATTTTTGATACTTGTTTGGTCAATAAAAACTGTTTGTTTGTTGTGATGGTAACTGATGCTATGAATTCTTATGTTGTTTGTTCCTTTTTGCATATGTTTTAAGTATGATAGCAGTAGCGTTGCTGCTTTTCATCTACTTTCGGACAAGGCTTCACCATATCATTTGAGGGACTCGACTTTGAGAATTGATTGTAGTGTTTCTTGTCGATCCGTATCGTTTTCGTATAGTGAGATTATACAATGGTTGAGTTGTTGTGTAATGTCATGTGTGGACTGTTTGATGTTGCTGTCTGGTTCAATTATTATTTCGCTTGGTTGTAATATTCGGATATGTTTTATCGTATCTTCCCAATTGGTAAAGCTTTTGGTGTAGTATTGTCCGAGTGAAAAATCCCCTCGGGAACAATGGTAGCTATCGCCATTGCTGTATCTATCTTCTAGTATTGCTAGGCAATAGTTATGTTCTGCTGATGTCTCTTGTATATAATTACCTGGAGTTAGTATCGTTGATATGGCTCTCGTTACTAGTTTCCCAGCTTGTGGTGTGGAGAGTTGTTCTGCTATCGCCACTTTGTATCATGACTCTATCAGTTTTTGGATGTATTTGTCGATGCTATGATAGGGTACTCATGCCATGGGTATGGGGTTTTCTGCGTTTTTGTTTTTTGACGTTAGTGTGAGGTCTAACAATTTACTTGCTATCTTTGCGTCCTCCCGAAAGAGTTCGTAGAAGTCACCTAAGCGAAATAGGAGTATACAGTCTGGGTGTTGTTTTTTCATGTCTATATATTGTTGCATGGCTGGGGTGAGTGTTCACATTGGTTTTTGTTATCAAATAATTTTTCTTGGTAAGTACTTGCATATGCTTATAGTGTATCTGTGTTTTTATGCAATATGTGCTTTTTTTGAGGAATGTATACCTTAGATCTTATTCGTCGTAAGAAGGAGTTAAGAGCTTTGATGGTGCAAGGCCTTGACTCTCTTTCTTGTCAGCAGATCTTTTCCGCCTGATCTTTTTTTTCAGAGTTGTTTTTGGTTACATACTGATCTTATGACTCGTTTTTTGTCTATATTTCAAAGGATACAGAACTTTACACTCATGTCCTCATACAAAAACTTTTGTCTTTGTGAAAGTCTGTATATGTTCCATGGCGAGATGGCTTTTCTATGTTGGCGTCTTGTTTGTTGTCTTGGGATGAGTTGTCTTGTGTGAAATCCTGAGTACTTTGCCAACAGAAACCGGTTGCCCATTATTGACGAATTGATCTTGTTGTAGTCCCATGACTGGCTTTCGATGCAATGTGAGGAAGGTTATGACGTGGATGATGATATTATGATAGGTGGTTGATGGCACATCGTTGAGTATTCGGTTATAGTTTGTGAGTGTGTTATGTGTTTCAACTGATTGGTTTTGTTCCTAGAGGTTCGCATGATATTCCGGTTGATAGGGTTTTGTCTGTGGCGTTATAGTTTTTACATTTGTTCGAGTACCTCTATGCCCAGTATGTTGAGTCCGTTTTTTAGTACTTGTGCCACTGATTGTGTGAGCATGCAACGTTCTCTTTCTGTGTCAGATCATACTATTTTTTGTTTTTGGTAATAGTTATTGAACAGCTGAGCCAACTCAAACAGATACTTTGTCAGAACGCTTGGCCTGTATTGTTGGCCTGCCTTGTTTATGATTTCTGCAAACTCGCCTATTTTGAGTACAATCTTTTTTTCGTCTGTACTTGCTAGTTTTTTTCATTTTATACTTTTTGTTACCCTGTTTATAATACTCATACACCTTGCATACGTGTACTGGATATAGGGTCATGTTTCACCTTCAAATGATAGTGATTGCGTAGGATCAAAAGTGAAGTCTTTACTAGCTTCATGGTTGAGGACGTAAAATTTGATTGCTGCCATAGCGATTGCTTCTGCTTTGTTATGTGCTTCTTGCTCTTGTATGTTTTCATGCCTTTCCTTGATTTGATTATATGCATTTTGGTGCATTTCATCAGCTAAATTATCGGCATCAACAACTTTCCCTTCCCTACTCTTCATTTTTCCTTCAGGTAACACTACCATGCCATATGCAAGATGATAGCATCATTGAGCAAAAGGATATCAGAGCTTTTCTAATATCTCAAACAATACTTGGAAGTGATAAATTTGTTCGTTTCCTACTATATAGATCATTTGGTCCATATGGAGATCTTCATATCTTATTTTTGCTAATGCTATGTCTTGGGTTATGTATATGGATGTTCCGTCTGCTCTTATGATTACTTTTTCGTCGGTGTCGCTGTATTGTGTTTTGAAGGTTATTTTGCCATTTTCATGTTTGTGAAATATTCCATTACTGATATTTTGCTCGACTATTGTTTTCCCTTTTAGATAATGTTCACTTTCGTAGTAGGCCTTGTCTATGTGTGTTCCAAATCTTTTGTAGGTTTGATACATTCAGTCTACTGCTCGTTTATTCATTTTTGATCGCAAATCTCGTGTCTCTTTATCTTTGTTTTCTCGCAATATGAGCATTTTTTGTATTTCTTCTTTCAGGGACGGGTTTTTTTCTGATTCGATAGCATAGCGTACATACCGATCTCCTACAAAATGATCAGACTTTTTGTTTGGTGATGCATTATTGGCAAATAGTTTGTATGCAAGCATTGATTTGCATATATGGATACCACGGTCATTGATGATATCGACTTTTGTGACTTTGTAGCCTAGTCGGTTGTATATGTTTGCTAGTGCATTTCATAATAACATATTTCTGATATGTCCTAGGTGTAGTGGCTTATTTGTGTTTGGTCACGGTGATTCAATCACTATGTGTTGGTTGTTCTGCACCTCTTGACCATATCTATCTTTTTGTTTCATTACTGACTCCAGTATCTTGTCGGTGATCCCTCCGATAGCTATGTGTGCATTGATGTATGGTCATATATTTTCTATTTTTTCAAATATGCCTCATGATAGCTTTTCTGCTATTTCTTTTGCTATTATTTGTGGTGATTGTTTTAATTCTTTTGCGAGCGTGAAGCATGGGAAGGCAAGATCTCAGGCGATGTTGTCTGGTGGTGTTTGTATTAATTCTATGATTTGTTCTGTAGTGAGCGGTAGATATTGTGCTAGTCTGTCTGCAAATTGTTTTTTTAGCTCTGTCGTCATTTTTTTGTGGTAATTTATATCAAAAACGTTCTGTGTTTCATATTACTATTTGTTTTCTCCTGATCAAGCTTTAGCTTTAATAAATCTTTTTGTAAGATTCTTGTTAAGAAGATGTTTTGGTTGTGGTTGGTTCTTAGTACTTGATGTTTCTTGATACATCCTTAGCATCGTCCTTGTTGTTTTCGTATTTATCTATAAGGGTTTTCTTATGTTGCTTAAGTTAAATCAGATCATATTGTATGCGTTGTTTGCTTTTTTTTGTGCTTTGGTTTTGTACCCTTTTTTTATCCGTTTATTGAGGCGTTTACGTGTAGGTAAAACTATTCGCGAAGAATCTGTTACTGGAGACAAAGCAGAGGTTTTTCAGTCTATGCATGCTCATAAGGCATGAACTCCCAATATGGGTGGTGCCATGCTGTTTGTTATCATGCTTGTTATGATTGGTTTTTCTTATTTGCTGCAGAAGGCTTCTATTATCAACAATTCTTTGGTTACTAGAGAGGAAACGTATATTATTCTTTTTGCCTTTTTTGCTATGGGCTTCTTAGGCCTTGTGGATGACTACTTCAATGTGAAGGGTAGGGGTTCTATTAAGTGACTTAGTGCTAGAACTAAGTTGATTGGAATGATTTTTATCGCCGCTTTCATTAGTTGGCGGTTTTACGTTAGACTTGGTGTTGATTATCTTTCTTTTGGTGCGTGATGATTTGAGTTGCATCTCGGATTGTTCTACCCCTTTTTTACCTTTTTTTTGACTATAGCAATTGTTAATGCCATTAATTTTACCGATGGTTTGGATGGTTTGGCTGGTGGATTGTTGTGCATTGTTTTGTGAGTGTGTGCGGTGATTACTTTTATTATGCAGCTGTATATAGCTACCGCCGTTTTGGCAATTGTTATGGCGGTGTTGCTTGCTTTTTTGTGGTTTAATATTAACCCAGCCCGTATTTTCTTGTGAGATGGCGGTGCCTTTGCTTTGTGAGGCCTACTTTCTTCTTTGATCTACCTTTTGAATATGAGGATGGATATTATTGTGCCCTTTTTGTTTTTATTCCTCTTGTTTCGAGTGGAATTGGGATCTAGTGTTTTACAAGTTTTTTGGAAAAAAGTTTATAAGAAAAAGCTTTTTAGTATAGCTCCTTTGCATCATCTTTTTGAACATCGTGGTTGGAAGGAGTGGACCATTGTTATGAGGGCATGGCTAATACAATGAGTCTTGGCGGCAGTTACGTTGATTTACTTGTTTTATCAGTTCCAATCTTTGTATGGGTGATGATTTTAGTTTTGCTGTTGTTTGATGGTTGTGACTGTAAAAAAACATATTTCGACTATTTTCTGTGTTTTTTTTGTATGACTTTTGATTCACTTTGTTGTACATACTATTGTTCGTTTTGGTTTTGCTCGGTCTGGATCGCTCCGATCTCTTGTTCGGTTGTGGAAAGAAATACTTGTTGTGTTCGTTTTGAGTGTTTGAATGCGACATTTTTTTTCTACTATTTCTTCTTTGGACACCCTACAGTCGCGTTTTTTTTCTGATAAGATTTTGTTGTGTCGGTTTGTAAGTTTTGTGGGTGTGTTATTGGTTTCTTTTGTTTCTACGATTTTTGTTAATCAGTTGTGATGGGCACATTGGTTTGTGTCTTTGAAGTATAATGTTTTCCCTCACCTGGTCTTTTTGGCTCGATATAGTGTGGCCGTTTTTTTTAACGCAAAAACTTTGAAAAAAATAATTTCTTTTATTGGCGTTACTATTGTTTTTTGCCTCTTGTTTGCAATCGTACGATATATGGTTGTGGCAACGAAGCCTTGAGCTTTACGTTATTTGGGTTATGATCCTTTATCTTATGAGTGAAGTATTGGTCAAGCACCTCCGGCAGTTTATCGTTCTGCATATGAGACTGGTACTCCACGTAATCAATTTCTTTTTGAAAGACCCATTTCGTGGTGATTTTATTTGATTGCTTTTTGGCCTTTGTTTTTTGTTTTATATTTGCAAAAAAAGCCCTTTCTACGTCTTTGGTTTCCTTGGTTGCTCTATGTTGCAAATGTATTTTTAACTTTTTCTAGAGCAGCTCGAGGAGTTTGGTTGATTCAAACTTTTGTTCTATTGTTGTTTACTTATAGGAAACATTGGAAGCGTATTGTGCTGTTTACTTTTTTCGGACTTGTGCTGATTTCCCCTTTGGTTTCAGAGAGAGGCAGCTCTCTTTTTTCTAGAGCTTTTTCTGATAAGGGACATCTCTCTTTTTTTATTGAAGGCGTTAGACTGTTCCTTTCCCAACCTTTGTTAGGTGCTGGCTGATCTTCTGTATGACCATGATCTCACCAGTTTGGTCTGTGATTTAATCCTGAGAACCAATTTTTACAAGTTATGATAGAGTATGGACTGTTAGGTTTTTTGTTTCGGTTTCTTCTTTATTGATATGTGTTTACCTTTTCGTGGAAGTCATATTGTAGGCTGAGTGATGTTATTTCTTCTAAGGGGAAGGCTACTATTTTTGATGAAAAATATCAATCGTATTGGTTCTTGTTTGCATTAGCTCTGTGATTGTTTGGGCTGGCTTTGGAGGGTTTGGTTTTGCATAGTTTTGCTGATAGGATGATTATCTATCCTCTTATGGCTTCTTTGGGTTTGGGAGTTGGTTTTCTTAAATTGAATGCTAGATAGTTGGTCGTGTTTCGTTTTTATTGTTCTATTAATTTATTCGTCAGAAAATAATATTCTCCTTTATAACTACTTAGATTTGGTCATTCTCCTTTGTGACCCCTTACTTGTATATGGTCATCTACTCTTTTACCGATTGTTTCTATACAGTAACTGGGTGGTCAAGATGGATTATTCCCTGATGTATTGTCGTTTATACTCACTAGTTCATTGGAAATGGTGTTATAACGGTATATTTTATTGCATTCTTTGTTTGGATTTGACTGAAATCAGTGTTCCTCACTCCAATAGCTTGGGTTTATAAATATAAGAATTCTTTGATCGTTTGATAGGCATGCCTGACTGGTTAGGCTTTCGGCTGATTGTGGCATCCCTATCCTTTCTCGTAGGTTATTTTCCCACTCTTTGTTTTTAGATAGATATGCATTTAGTCATTTGCAATCGTCGAATGTTATGTTTTTGTTTGCGTACTCTTCAAACTTTATCGCAACCACTTTGTACACAAAATAGCTGGTAAAGGTTTTTTCCGACGAATAATCACACACTTCTTGGTCGCAATTCTCCTTTGTTGACCATGTTAACTTTGTTTGTGTCGCCTTTTTTGATGCTATATTTTCTATCTTTCTGTATAGGTTGTTTTTTTCTTCTCTTGTCTTCTGTGAGCTATCTATGTTCCTGGTAAATGTTTCCACAATCTTTTCTATTTTTGTTTTTAATGTATTAAGCTGGGCGTTCGTGCAAACTAGTGTACCTGAATTATTTGTACAATATGGTTGTAGGTCATATGCGTATGTGTTTATGGCTTGGTTTGCACTTGTTTCTGTTAGTGTGAGTGCTGACACAATCATGAGTAGGATAACCTTTTTCATTTGTTTTTGGTGTGGCAGATAAAGGAGGACACTCTTTTTATGTATTTGGTCTTTTTTTGCAATATATTGAAAGACTGCTCCACGTGGAACAGCCTATTTAGTAAGATATTACGATTGTCAGGATTTTGTGAATCTCGGTCTTGCTTATTTTGAAAGTTGTTTTTTCCTATAGAGGATATATGCTACACCCGAGCATGCAAGTATTACAACTATGATGTTGTCGTTGGGTCAGACCTTGGGGGAAGTGGGTATTTGTGGTTCTTTGAATGGTTCAACACGTAGTGTCTGAATACATTCTGTTCCATACACTTTCCCTTGGTCGTCTAGGGCCTCAAATTTAACGAAGTTTGTTCATTCTTTAGCTGCGACGAATTGGTACTTTTCGTCAGTTAATTTTACTGTTGCTAATGGAGAAAAATCACGTTGACTTGTGTGTCTGATGGACAATTTTACTTGTTTGTTTGCAATAGCAGTCCACTTTAATGTTATTTTGTTTTGTTCTTGTGTATAGGAAATGTTGGCTGCACACATATCAATAGCGTTGGTTTGCACTTCCTGTCCTTCTGGTGTGTTATTGGTTGGGGCAGGTGCTCCTGTTTTCATCAAATCTGCTAGATTGAAGGACAATTCGTTAGAAACATTCCCTGGGAAGCCTTCGTTGTTTTTGGGCACAACCGAGAAATGATATGTCTTGCTGGCTTCAAAATCTGCTCCTGCCTGCATCTTCATTGTTATTGTACCGTTGATGTTTGTGTCGAAGGTAAACTCTTTTTGCCTGATTTCGTTTACCTTGTTTTGTTCTATGAGTTCTGTGATGGGTGCATTAGCATATTGTACTGTATATGATGTGACTACCACCCCTAGATCATCATTGATGACTGGTGACTCAATTGTTATGGAATTTTGATCGAAGGACTTGATCGAAATAGGTTTGGTTTGGTCATAGCCAAATTGTCCTGCGTTTGCCAGGTTGTCTAGGAGGTCGAACAGATCTTGTTCGGACTGAGCATGGACAGCTATTGTGTTGCTTAGCATGATGAGTGCTAGTAGACTGATTCATCGCTTTTTCATTGTCATGAGCTACTGGTAAATGAGCTTTTGTTGTTTTTGATTGTAGTTATTGTGGTCTTTTTTGGTAGTGCTAGTGGGTTTTGCCCAAGGTTGCCATTTACAGTTTTTTTTTCTGTTATCCAGTACTTATTCCATAGTGCGTGTACAGTTCTGTCTGTGTTTACTTTTCGCTCTTTCTTACCTTTTTTCTCATCTTCCTATTTGTTGCTGTTCGCGATTTTACTATAACCACCTTATCTTTTGTGTTGACACCTTATTGCCATAGTCTGCAATTGCTTTGCTTTAGCGTATTTCAGATGGTATTTTTTTTGTGACTTTACCCTTGCAAACAGCTGGTTATCATTTACCACTGTGACCACTATATCTTGTGCCATTTTTTTGTTTGTAACACTACATATTGTGTTTTCGCAAAAATTATGCACAGTTTTATTTCTCTCATAGGGTATTTGTTTGGATGGCTATTTTAGGTAAAAAATCTGTTTTGGACGGTATTAAATTAGAAGATAATGTGGAGAGTGAGAAAGTTTTTCACCAGCTTTATACACAGCAAAAGCAAAATGTTTGGTTCGCTGAGGAACTTAATCTGCATTTGGATGTTAGTGATTATCAGCACCTTAGCAACAAGGAGAAGACTGTTTTTCAGGAACTTGTTGGGTATTTTGTAACGACTGAATTGTTGGTGCAGAATGTTTTGGGTGAATCCTTTTATCCTCATATTGTTTCTCCTAAAGCCAAAATGGCTATGTCGGTACAAATGTTTATGGAATCGATTCATTCGGATTTTTTTGAGTCTGTTCTCAACACCTTTCAGATGGATCGTGATAGATTGTATACGGTGGCGGAGTCTAATCCTTTGCTAGCGAAGAAACAAAGGATTGTTGCTGACTCAGCTGATTATATTAGCTCACAGCATAAAGATATCGACCCTGATAGTATGGATGGGAAAAAGGCTATTTTGTATGCTATCTTGGTTAATAATATCGTGCAGGAGGGCTTCTTCTTTTATAGTGCTTTTGCCATGTTTATCGCTTTGAGAGAAAGTGGCAAGATGACGAACTTTTGCAATGGTATTGATCTTACCTTGATTGACGAAAGTTTGCATATGAAGCTAGGTATTGAACTTATTTTGGGAATCCTTGAAGAAAGTCCTGAGATTGCTCATGATCAGCAGTTTGTACAAAAAATTCAACAGACGATGGTCGATGGTATTGAGTTGGAGCTAGAGTTTCTTCAATCGCTGTTTACTGATGGTGTCGTATATAGCTTATCATATGAAGAGATGAAGCAATATTTGTATTATATTGCTGATAGAAGATTTGAAGAACTGTGATTTGAGCCACACTATGGTGTTGAAAAAAACCCTCTGAAGTTTTTGGAAAAACAGGATGCGGTTAGATTACAGAACTTCTTTGAAGTGACGCCCAATCAATATACGAACTTTTAGTTTGTGGTGAGTGTGTGATGGTATCACCTCTGGCATTAGATGATTCTGTTGGTTGCTTAGACGGTGGGGTGGCTGAGTTTTTTGCAGGGGTGATTGGAGATTTGAGGGAGCAGATGATTTTGGCACTGAAGAAGGTCAAATGACCTGATGGCAAGGTCTTGACGGGTGATGGTGCTGGTTATGTTTTGCCATCCGACAATCAAAGGTGCTGATACTGTAACAGAAGGTGACATGCTGCATCTACTTGTTCTAGAAAAGCTAAGGATGATGCCGCTAAGGCAAAAAAAGCAAGGCTTGCATCTACCTTTCCTTCTCCTACTTGAGAGCCTGCTACTACGAACAAGTTGTGGCAGAGAATAAAGAACCTTTGATGATTTGACTAATGTATTACCTATATGAGCCTACCTTTAGTATTGTTTTTATCTCTTTTGTTTGCTAGCCTATGACTCCTTCAAATGCAAAGACTGTTGTACATAGAGATGGAACTGTTGAAAAGTTTCAGATGGAACAAATTATCAAAGCTATTCAGTATGCTGTAGATGGTGTGGATGTTGATGATCCCTATATTGCTGTTTTCAAAATCTTGAAAAATTTTGAACTGAAGATGCCAGATACGGTAAAGACTGAAGAAATTGATGGTCTTTTGTTGAAGGCCATAGAACCTATTATCAGTGAAGACCCTGTCTATGATGCTATTGCTACTAAACAGCTGATTAAGATGATCAATAAGGAGGTACATAAACGTTTTAAGCACATGAAGGATTATGTGGAGTTTGGTGTCAAGGAAGGCATATTGGACGCAAGACTTCTCAGTTTTGATTTCAAAAAGATTGAAAAGGAATTGAATGAGAGCTATGATAGCTATCTTAACTGTTTTGGAACTTCTACTCTCAAACATAGGTATTTGCTTAAGGATTTTGACAAACGTACTATTGAAACAGTACAGTGGATGTGGATGAGAATTGCTATGGGCCTTGCTTTTGCTGAATCAGAAGAAAAAAAACATGATTTTGCTATTCGTGTTTATCACCAATTAGCCAGTCTTAAATATCTGCACTCGACACCAACCTTATTTTATAGTGGTACTTCTCGTAGTCAGCTTATTAGTTGTTTTATCGGTGTTGTTGATGATGATCTCAATAGCATCATGAATAAGGCTAAGGAGACAGCCAACTATGCTAAATATGGAGGTGGGACAGGTTTATATATTGGTAAATTGAGGGCTAGTGGCTCGTTAATTAAAAGCATTAATTCTCCTTCTGGGGGGCCGATTCCTTTTGTGAAGATTTGGGATGTGACGGTTAGTTCTGTAGCTATTGGTGGTAAAAGAGCATCTAACATGGTGTTGTATATGGATACGTGGCACTATAATATTGATGAATATTTGGATCTCAAAGAAACGAACGGAAATGATTTCGTGAGAGCTAGAAAACTTAATACTGCCTTGTGGGTGTCTGATAATTTTTTTAAGAGAGTAGAGGCAGACCAAGATCGATATATGTTTGATCCCTACGAGTGTCCTGAGTTGACTGAAACCTGGGGAGACGAATTTGAGGATCACTATGATAAGTATTGTACTATGGCTGAACAGGGTCAGTTGGCGTTGTGGAAAAAAACTAAAGCAAGGCAACTGTATGATAGGATATTGATGCAAGCTGCTAAGAGTGGTAATTTCTGGATTAACTTTAAAGATAGACATAATGAAAAGAGTCAGGCCCCTAGTTATGGTTTGATTCACTCTACTAATATGTGTACGGAAATTAGTATCCCTAATAGGGTTGATAGTACTGCGGTGTGTACGCTTGCTTCGTTGAATCTTTCACGCTTTGTTGATTTCTCTAAATTGACTAAGGACGTCAGTCGTATGACGATAGAGGAGAAGATGTGAGCTATTGATTGGAATGAGCTTGAAAGTACGATAAAGCTTGCTATTAGGGCTTTGGACAATGTAACTGACTTGAATTTTTATCCATCTGAAGAATCTAAAAAGGGAGCCATGGATCTTAGACCTCTTGGTTTGGGTGTGATGTGATTTGGTGAGATGCTTATCCATTTGGGAATAGCTTACGATAGCAAGGAGACGTTGGTTTTGTCTGATAAGCTTGCATCGTTTATTTATACTCATGCATTGGCTACTTCTGAATCATTGGCTGAGGAAAGAGGGACGTTTTTGGATTATGATCCTGAAAAGTATGACTATAAACCGAGAAGAAATATTTTGTTGTTGGCAATTGCTCCGACTGCTTCTATTTCTAATATTGCGGGCACTTCTAGTGGCATTGAGAACTATTTTGCTAATGTGTACTCGAGAGAAACCATATCAGGTGCTTTTACTGTTATCGTCAAAGAACTTGTGAAACAGTTAAAAGTTAAGGATATGCGAAATGATGATGTAAGAAGACAAATTTTATCTGGTGCTGGCAGTATTCAACATATTGAAGAACTGGAAGGGGTTATTAATAAGGATCTTTTTAAGACTGTGTACGAAATATCTGCTTATGCTCAGGTAGATGTTGCAGCCGTACGGCAAAAGTATATAGATCAATCCATCTCTAGAAACCTTTATATGACGCAAGAGGATAGGTGATCCTTGTCTGATATTTATCTGTACGCTTGGAAGAAGTGACTTAAGTCTACCTACTATTGCTTTATCAAAAAAGATATTCAAGGAGAAAAATATACACAAAAGGTCAACAAGAGAGGTCAGAGGGCTGGCTTTAGAAGCGTTTCACAAACAACCGAAGCGGTATCTGTTACCGTTAAGAGGTGATTTGGTGTTGTCAAATCAGCTACTGTTGACAGTGAGCAGCTAGAGGCCATCAATAAGGAGTTGGAGTGAGTCGATATTTATAATCTTACCGATGAACAAAAGTCTCTGATTGAAACTAAAATTACTTTGGAAAAAGGCGAAGACTATGTTGAAAAGCTCAAAAGATGAGAACTGTACGTCAACGCCTGTCCATCAGACCCTTTCGAAAAAGTTATGTGTGAAGGATGTCAGTAGCACTACTTTAGTTTTTAGAAGAGAGGACCTAGGTCCTCTTTTTTTGTTTTCCCTAATCTAGACTTCTTGCCTTGCTTTGAACAATCTGCGTTATCTGATTCATTATTTCGTTGTCTTGAGGTCCTATTCTGTTTTGTATTGTGATGTCACCTCTGTGGATGGGCATGACATGGAGTCGATTGTTCGTGTCTTTTGTTTCTTGAATTAATCATAGCCTTCTATCTTCTGAACTATGTTGTCATCGTATTGTCTTGTATGCTTTTATGACTGATTTATACTGAGCTCAATTTGCATCTTGGGGATATTGTATGAGATAGTAATCCCCTTCTGTATCGGTAGGTATGCGATACCACACAACTCCGTTTTCCTCTCCTATTTTCTCTTCGGTTGTATTGAGCTCGTTAATCAATGGAATATGAGTGATAATATGCTTTCCTAATAGGTTGTTGTTCGGATCTGGTATAACGTGGAAGTGACAATGAGGAACCTCAAATCCTGTTACTAATCAAACACTATAACCATGTATACTGTTTAGTATATAACTTATTTCTTTGGAGGTTTCTAATAGCTGTATTGCCAAATCTGATGGGAGATCTACGATGTGATCAATTGGCTGGGTAGGTATAACTAATGTATGGCCTAATGTAATGGGTCATAATGGGCCACTGTCGAGGATGGCTGCCATTTCTTTTGTGTGTTGTAGTATGTATCATGGTGCTTCATGGTTCAATATATTTTGGAATATGGTTAGACTGGTGTTTGTGGCCATTGGTAAGTTGTCTAGGATAATCTTCCTCTTATATGTTTTTTTAATCCTACGTCAATATATTCTCCTATTCCTTTGTTGTAGAAGTCTTTTGCTAAGCTGGCTTTTTTGTGCTATGTTTTCTTTTGTCTTATCGGTGTTTTTGGTTACAACGGATGAGGTTTACTTTGTGAATATGATTGAATGAAAGCCTTGGTTGATTTTCATTTGGAGGAGTTGTGTAATCGTTGAATTCTTGCTCATGTGGATGCAAGCTTGAATTTATTGGACTATGTGCAGCCAGCCAGTATTGATTTAGCTGTTGGTGATCGTGTCTATTTGGTTAAACAGAAGTTTTTGCCTTTTCAACAAAGTGTTAGCTATTTGGCAGACAAACTTGGTGTGGAAGAGTATACTACACAGTGAGGTGTTACTTTGTTTAAAGGTCAGACCTATTTGTTTCCGTGTTTGTCAGTGAATCTTCCAGAAAATCTTTGTGCAAAAGTTAGCCCCAAGAGTTCTATTGGTAGAGTGGATGTGTTGGTAAGGACGGTTTTTGATTGGAGTGGTTTTTATGATACGGTATTGCAGGGGAAATCGTGACATCTCCGATTAGAGGTTACACCCCAATCATTTAATATTAGAGTGCAACAATGAGTTGCTCTTAGTCAGATTATGCTTTTTGATATGACCGAATCGGTCGTTAGTGATTGGAGGAAATCCCAAGGAGACATTGACTTTATTCTTTATGATAATCAACCTGTTCGTGATCCTTTGATGTACGATGATAATATGGTCGTTGCATTAGGATTGGAAGATGAACCTGTGGGTTGGCAGGCTCGTTATACGAATGAGGTTATTGATTTGTCTAAGCAATCGTATTATGATATTCATAGGTTTTTTAAACCTGTACACCTTCATCATCACACTAACCATAAAAAGGTTATTTTGGAAAAGGATAGATTTTATATTTTGCAGACGAAGGAAAAAATCAGGGTACCTAAAGAATATTCGGTTGAATTGGTCCCCTTTTCTCATTTAGTTGGCGAACTGAGAGTCCACTATGCTGGTTTTTTTGACCCTGGTTTTGGGCAGAATGTGGGAGCGTGCGGTGTGTTGGAAATTAGACCACATGAAGACATTATTGCCTATGATGGTCAGCCAATTTGTCTGGTACATGTATATGAAAATAAGGCCGTGCCTCAGGCATTGTACGGAGAAAGAGGAAATAATTATCAGATGCAATCGGGTCCGAAGCTGGCGAAGTATTTTCAAGCTTTGGCTTCTTAAGGTTATTTTATTTCCTTGGTTTTTCTATGCCTATTCTGGTTTCTTGATCTATCGCTTATGATTATATTATGAATTTCCCCGGTGTTTTTGGTGATTATCTTTTGCCAGATCACTTAGATAAGTTGAGTGTTAACTTCAATATCGATAGACTTCATAGACATTTGTGATGAGCAGGTCATAATATTGCTTACAACTTAGCTTTGTTATGAGAGAAGGCTTTGTTGATGGGTGCTGTATGACGTGATTTTTCTGCTCCAAACTTTCATGCTGATCATATAGATTATCGTTATACACGTGTCTCTGAATCTCTTTGAACGCCATCTGCTCATATTATTACTGACAATGATAATAACCAGATTACGGCTTTTTATCCTTGAGCTTCAGTTGAAGCAACAGAACAGTTGATTGCGGACGTGGTTGAAAATGTGTTGATTGCTATCGTATCTCCCAACAACCCCTTTGCCATGCTGCAGCACCTTCTTGAGTGTAAAGAGCTTGGTATTCGTGTTATCTTTGATCCAGGTCAGCCCTTGAGTGCGTTTAATCGTTGACAACTTCATCAAGCCTTACAGGCTTCTACATATTTGATTGTGAATGAATATGAGTTGTGACTGTTGTGTAGGTTGGCAGAACTGTCTGAAAACAATCTTTTGGATTATGTTGATGCTTATGTAGTGACGTTGGGAGGGGAAGGTAGTCGTTATGTTGGTCGTGATGACACTTTTGTTGTTGATGCTGTGTTTACTGAAACCGTTTTGGACCCCACTGGTGCTGGTGATGCTTTTAGGTCTGGTGTTTTGCGATGATTATATCATGGGGAGGATTGGCGTTTTGCTATGGCATTGGGATCGGTCATGTCACATTATTGTATTCAGTATCATGGTACTCAGGAGCATAGGGTGGAACTTTCTTCTATTGCGAAACTATTGTATAGTAACTATGGTTTTTCTCTGAGGGTGGAATAGCTTGAGTTTGTGTCTCAGTTTTGGTAAGTTACGACGTTGTCTTTGTCTGTTTTATTTTTTTGTTTATTAATGGATTATAAAGAAAAGGCGTATAAGGTGAGAGACTTGTCTCTAGCTGGTCGAGGTCGTAAAGAGATATTGTTGGCTGAGGCTGAAATGCCGGGCCTCATGTCATTAAGAGAAGAGTTTGGTGCTCAAAAACCTTTGACAGGTGCTAAAATAGCTGGTTGTTTACATATGACTATTCAGACTGCAGTTTTAATTGAGACCTTAGTTTCTTTGTGAGCGGAAGTGCAACGGAGTAGCTGTAATATTTTTTCTACCCAAGATCATGCAGCAGCAGCTATCGCTACTGCAGGTATTCCTGTTTTTGCTTGGAAGGGTATGAATGAAGAAGAATTTGATCGATGTATTGAGCAAACCTTGTACTTTAGGGATGGTCAACCTTTGAATATGATCCTAGATGATGGTGGTGATCTGACCAATATGGTGCTTGATCGCTATCCTGCTTTGGTGGCTGGTATTAGGTGATTATCTGAAGAAACTACTACTGGAGTTCATCGTTTGTATGAGAGAATGAAGCAATGAACTCTTCCACTTCCTGCTATCAATATCAACGATAGTGTGACTAAATCAAAGTTTGACAATAAGTACGGATGTCGTGAGTCATGTGTCGATGCGATTAGACGTGCTACTGATCTGATGTTGGCGGGTAAGGTTTGATTGGTTGCTGGATTTGGTGATGTAGGAAAGGGGTCTGCAGAATCTCTTCGTAATGCCAATATGCGTGTCATTGTTACTGAAGTGGACCCAATCAATGCGCTGCAGGCTGCAATGGAAGGATATGAAGTAAAAAAGATGGATGATGCGGTGAAAGAGGCAGATGTGATTGTCACCGCTACTGGTTGTAAGGATATTGTGATGGATCGTCATTTTCTTTCGATGAAAGACAAGGCGGTTGTGTGTAATATCGGACATTTTGATAATGAAATCGATATGGCATGGCTTAATGCTCAGTATGGTCAGACAAAGGTAGAAATTAAGCCTCAGGTAGACAAATATACTATTGAGTGAAAAGACATTATCGTCCTTGCAGAAGGACGTTTAGTGAATCTTTGATGTGCTACGGGTCATCCGAGCTTTGTCATGTCAAACTCTTTTACGAATCAAACTCTTGCACAACTTGAGTTGTGGACAAGACATGGAGAGTATGAAAACAGAGTCTATACTCTTCCTAAGCATTTGGATGAGAAGGTTGCTAGACTACACTTGGCACATATTGGAGCAGAACTAGATGTATTAACGGATGAGCAGGCTCGTTACCTGGGCGTAGCTGTCGAGGGTCCCTATAAGCCAGAGTGGTACAGATACTAACGCTCTATTGACTTTGTATTATTTATGTTTATTCATAGCTATCCTTTTTTGTGTTAGTGCAAAATCTTCTTCTAGGGATACGTAGCATGTTAACAAAATCCTCATAAGAAGAAGTGGGGATCGTTTTAGATTATGAAAAAACTAACTGTTGCCATCTTAATGGCTATGCCCCTGCTCATTTTGGGGCAGACCACGAAAGTTGTCGGCTATCTGCCGACTTATGAATTTAATCTTGTAGATTCGATCCGTTTGGATCAGATCTCCCATCTGAACATTGCCTTTGCTAATCCGGATATGCAGGGCAATCTGGCTACCGATGGTGTTTCGATAGCTCCAGTTGTGATTGCGGCGCACGAAAACAATGTCGAGGTCTTTATCGCATTGGGTGGTGCAAGCTTGTCGTCTGACCAAAAGGCAGCATGGGATACTATGCTCCAACCGACTCACAGACAGGCGTTTATTGCCAACATCGTCCAGTATGCCTTGGACCACAACCTTCAGGGAGTTGATGTCGATCTCGAGTGGTACGATGTCAGTGACGACTATAGTCCCTTTATCTTGGAATTAAAACCGGCCTTGGCAGTGTACAACCTGCAGCTTACCGCGGCGCTGCCCGGATCCTACCGCTATCCGCAAATTACTGATTCAGCCCTGGTAGCCTTCGATTGGATAAATGTTATGTCGTACGACCTGCGTGGTCCCTGGGATCCTAATAACCCCGGTCAACATTCGCCCTACGATTGGGCGGCTGAGTGTATTCAATACTGGGAAAATCAGGGTGTGCCGGCGGGCAAACTGACGCTGGGCGTTCCGTTCTACGGGTACGATTTCGGAGTAAGCCCAGTAACGTCGTTCACATTTGGCGAAATGGTCAATCTTTCAACCGGCTATGCTTTTCTCGACCAGGTCGGTGATCGCCATTATAATGGCATCCCTACCATACAGGCCAAAACTCAATTGGTCTTAGATGAGGAACTTGCTGGCATAATGATCTGGTCGCTTGGCCAGGATGTTTTGGTCGATAGCCTTGAAGAGCTTTCTTTGCTTAAAGCTATTTGCGATCTTATTTATCCTGTAGTCGGGACAATCGAAACTCTTAACTCACAAGGTCCCTTTATTTGCCCCAATCCTGCTAATAATTGGTTGAGAGTTTTGAGGGGCGCAGAGGTACAGAGATTGAATATTTACGACATGAATGGTAAGTTGTTGTTGTCGAAGGACGTTTTTCTCGATGAAACTTTATCATTGGAATCTTTGCCGATGGGGTTTTATGTCTTGACCTTGGTGGACGACGATAAGGTTTTTTACCAAAAACTTCTCAAACTCTAAACTTGTTTATTGGTTTTATGATTTTACTTGAAGTGATGTTTGTGTCTAGCCCCTGTTTTCGGGGGCTAGATTACGTTATACGAAGAATGATAAAAACTATTTAAGATTTCCAATAATGTATTTTGCTAGTGAGTCTTTGAGCGTTTTGGCTTCGATGCTTTTGCTGTTGAAAAAACTGCTTTGGTCTTTGCCACATCGGGATTCTAATGTGGAAAATGTTGGATATTTTTTCAGAAACTTACTAATATCATAGACCTTTTGATCAATACTTATTCGACATATCAGTTTGTTATTGTGTACTGCTAACTCCGTGCTAGTATAACCTGGTGTTTGTTTGTAAGCTAAAAGATTGCTGATAAATATTTCTAATTGTCCAAAGACAAAATAAAGCTGCGGATTGTCTGAGAATTGTTTTTTTGCTGCTGTGGATGCTTCTAGTAATTTTTTTGCCTTGGCTGGGTCTTGGTCATACATATAGTTGGCAGCCTTGGTTAGCTCTGAAAACTGTTTTAGTGCTGTCGCGTCGGGGCTGTAGTTACCAATATTGGTTGCATATGTGAGACTATTGAAAGTTAGGATACCTATCCATATAGCTCATCGTCGCCTTTTCATTATGTGTGCTGTTTGCTAAAGTTGTTTTGCCTATCATATCAAAGATTTTTACTATTACAACGAAAGCTTGGCTTTGCTTACTGGTATTTGTTTGACAAGTTATCAGGTTCTTGATACAATAGTTTTTTGTTTTCTTTTACTGTCTTTTTCGTTTTTTTATGATCATTACTATTGGAGGTGCTCCTTGATCAGGGAAATCAACGGTTGCGAAGGCTTTGTGTGATAGACTTTGATATCCTCGTTTGTATGCAGGGGCATTGTTTAGAAGTAAGGCCGAGGAACTTGGTATGACAATGGGTGAATTTGCAAGTTATCTTAAAACTCATTCAGACTTAGAACTCGTTTTAGATAGACAGATGGTAGAACAATGTCGTTTGTATTCTGATGTTATTTACGAAACTAGGGTGTGAAAAGCTCTTATGCCTGATGCGTGGAGTGTCTTTTTGGATGTCACTATGGAGGAGGCCGCTAGGAGGATTTTTGCATGAATCAAAAAAGATTCTGTTAGGGCACAATCAGAATCCCCTTATCGTAGTGTCCAAGAAGCGTATGATGCTACAAAAAGAAGAAAATATGATGATACTGAAAGATACCAAAACCTTTATCATATTGATATTTACGACTTGTCTATCTATGATTATGTGGTAGACACTACCGATAAAACCCCCGAAGAAGTTATTGATTTAGTGTACAATGCTATTGTTGCAAAAACTTCTTCTTAAGGTGCTATTTGTTGTTGCCGATAGGGTGCTGTGATGGTCACAATCCACAATCACAGCACCAACCCTGGGATAAATGCTATTTGTGTGTCTGTTTTTTTTCTTGATATTTGTTTGTGTGCTAGCCCTCGATGACAAAGACTTATGATAGATGCTACTATCAATATTCGTAAATAACTGTTGATAATGGTGGTTATGTTTTCTATCGTTATATGTTGATAAGTTCGTAGTACTGGAACAATCGCTCCTATGGTACCCATAACATATATGTCACCTTGTCCTAGTCCTTCGCTTTGTTGATGTTTTTTTTGTGCATATCGTTTTGCCGCTCGATATACAAGTGTTGTTATTCCGATATAGAGTATTGCACTTATCAAACTCTCTTTTCGTGTATTGTGGATATGAATGATGAAGATGGTCGGTATACATGATAGGTATCGTAAAGGCATGTGAAGAATCTGTGTGCGTGCATCATATATTGCTATCGTTAGCAGTAGTCGATTTAATATGATTCGTGCTGCTATGCTTATAGTGCTGGCTGTCGTATAGTGTGTCAGGAGATGATATGTTAGTACAAAAATAAGTGCTGACCCTATTTCAAGCCATGTGTACCAAGATGGTAGTTTGTGTCCACACTGTCTACACCTGCCTTTGTTGTGTATGTAGCTTCGGATTGGTATGAGCTGGTTTCGTTTGAGTGGTGTTTGGTCTTTGTCACAGCGTGAACGTCCTATAAGAATGCTTTGAATAGTTTTCCGTGATGTTCACTTTTCCATCCTACTCGTCAGTACTGATCAAAATGATCCAAATATTGCTCAGAGTATCCCAATACCTATGTAGATGAGTGTGTTCATGTACTTCGCTTTATGTAAAAGTTTATAACATGTTTTGGATATGCTGTAATACAATGATCATGTCACTTTTGAATGCGTCTGGTTCTTTTTTTATTTTTTTTACTATTGTGTCCATGTTCATTCGTTTTAGTGATTGCACTCACTCTTTAGCGTTCCCCTTGATTGGTTGGTTGTATGTTAGCAGATAAATCGTTTGAAAGCATGATACGTGATGTTGCTGTGGGGTAAGTTTGATCAGTTCTTTTATTTCGCTGGATTCTATTGATATCTGTAATTCTTCTTGTAATCAGCGGATCGCTGCCTGTAGGTATGTCTCACCGCTTTCTACGTGTTCTCAACAAGAAAAATCGAAACAGTTAGGAAATATTTTACGATTTCTATCTCTCAATGGTATGAGTATTTCTTTTTTTGTGTTTTGAATCAATATGTTGACGCAGCGAAAGTTTGATAGCTTATGCTTGTATATGTTTTCCCTTGTTTCTTTTGCTATTATTTTGTCATTCGGATCTACTAAATCTAATCGTTCTTCTTTTGGTTTCGGATGATAGTGATATCCTTTTATGAATTCTTTTCGTTCTATTGCTTGTTTTCCTTCAGGTTTGAGTGTAAGTTTTGTTACTGCTGAGTTTGTTTGCAAGTTTTGGTTGTGAGATATGAAAAGGGGAAGGTCTTTTGATGTTTCGAATTCTTGTTCGTTTAGTTGCATATTTTCTATAATTATGCGTTTCCCACTGTGTTTTCCTCGATCCTCATCGAGAACAAAATATGTTTTGGGTCGTAGGTAACAAGCTCTGTAGATATTATACACTTTTTTTAATGGGGTCTGGATTGGATTTATTTGTCCCTGCTCTTTTTGTAGTTTTCCGCATTGGGTCGCCTTTTTTTCATCTTGTTTTTTGCTTTCCAAGCGTCCTTTCGCGTACTCTCGTAGTGTATCTGTCAATAGTTTTGGTCATCTATCTTGCATCCGTTGCATAAGGTCTTGTGCAGTCCATGAAAATGGCAGTTGTGTTTTGAGAGTGCGAATACTGTCTCCTGTGTCTAACCCAGCATCCATTTTCATGATTGTCATTCATGACGATGTTTCATTGTTTAAAAACACTGATTGTATGGGAGAGGCCCCACGATAGTAAGGCAAAACTGATCCGTGTACATTGATGGGAGCTATCCTTGCGGTATCCAGTATGTGTTGTGGAATGATCTTTCCGTATGCTATGACTACTAAGAAGTCTGGTTTTTTGCTGATGAGTCGTTTGGAAAACGTGTTTGCTTCTTGTGCGTAGTGTTTGCTATCGAGACGTAGTGAGGATGGTGTTTGTATGTCTTCGTGTGGAATTCATAGTTTTTGAGCTGTTTTAGTGATGATATTTGTGTGTGATTGCATACCACGTCATGCTTTCTTTTCGCTATTGCTGACTACTCCGACAATGTTGTACCTGAGGTCATTGGCGATTTTTTTGAGAAAAGGGACTCCTATTGGTGCGGAGGAGAAGAAGACAACTTTGTATTGTATGGGATCATGTTTGATACTTACAGCACCTGTACAGGAACTTATTCTATCAAGCATGTAGATAACTCCTGGATAAAAGCCATACTGTTTTAATGTCTGTATGGCATATTCACTACAGTGTGGTTGATGGTGACAGATGCGTCATTTGAGTCGTCGCGATGGGAATCCTTTGTCTGGTGATAGTGTGTGCTGATAGAGTTTTATTGTTCCAATGATGGGTAGGGTTAGTCGTTGATTTATTTTTTTGATCATGATATATGTTGGGAGAAGGTAGTGTTTGGCTTGCTGTTGGCATCGCTATGTATATCGTTGTTGGGCATAAAATACACCTTATTTTTTTGTTGTCTGTTATGGTTGGGAAGATATTTTTGTTTACTGGTGAAGATCATTTTCGTTTACATGAGGAACTTAAGCGTTGGAGGACTCAGTTTGCGGAAAAGTATGGTAATGACAGTGTTGTGGTGTTTGATGTGCATGCGGATGTAGTCACTATAGCACATGCTGTGTCGGGTGGGTGATTGTTTTCTTCTCAACAGTGTGTTATTGTTTATGGGCTTCCTTGAGATACGTATGCTATCAATAAAAAACGTCATCAGGACATTGATATTTTACTGCCGCTTCTTTCTTGATTGCCAGATAGTGTTTTGTTGGTATTGGTCTCCTATAAACCAGACAAAAGAACAAGTGCCTATAAACACTGTAGTAGTTTAGCCACACTGAAAGAGTTTAAGATGTTGGAGGGCAGTGCTTTGCGTCGTTATGTATCTGATATCTCTCAAGACTTCTTGTCTGATGATCTTCTGGATTATTTTTTGGCTTGTGTTGGGGTAAATGATTTGTATTGCATTACTCATGAGCTGGGTAAGCTGCGTGATTTTTCTACTTTTACTGGTCGCCCTTTGTCCAAGGACGATGTAGATATGATTGTTTTTAGCCGTGGTGAATCGAACAATTTTGCTTTTTTGGATAAGGTTTTTAGTGACCCTCAGCAGGCTATTGCTTTGTTGAGCTTGATTGAAGGATCTGGTACATCATGGATGCTTTTTTGTGGTGCTCTGTATCGATGATTAAAGATTTTGATACAAATGATTGTTTTGTATAGTGAAGGGAAGACAACGACTACCCTCTTGGCTCAAGAAATAGGGGCACCTCCCTTTACGGTTGGACGCTACCTGAAATCGACTGAGCTTTTGGTTCGTGATAGGGTTAAGGTTTATGATTTATACACGTGTGTTTTGTCTTTGGACTATCGTATCAAAACTGGTCAACTTCCTGATTCAGCCTTCTGGGGATGTCTCAAGTCTGCCGTTTATGAATTGGGATGTTAATAATTGGTGAATGGTCTTGTTACTTTTTCGTATTTGTGTACACTGCATTTGGCTTTAATTGTGCGGTTGATCTCGATGCGTTATGCCTTAGTGTTGGCGGCTTCTCTTGTCTGGTTGGGCATTGGTTATGCTGCTGTTTCTGATAGGTTTGTTTGTGTGATAGATGGTGATCAGGTAAGGGTAGGTTTGCAAACTGACTGAGAACAGTGTCAGCGTTATATACGTCGTATTGATGATGCACAAAGCGAATTGAATGCTAGCATTACTTCTTTGGATCGTTTGATTGCGAAATGATCTGATGCCTCTTATCGACGTGGTATTAGGAAGAAACTGCAATTGAGGAAAACACTTCTTTCAGATTTTCGTGCACGTATTGTTTTAGCTATGGACGATTACCAATTGTTTCTTTATAGGGCATTGAAACCAAGGATAGACCGTTTATTGGCTGGAGAGCAATTTCGCTGTGAGTGATTTCGACAAGCGAATACGGGTTCTGTTAGTGGTTGTTGGCATGGACAAGACCGTTTGATTAGTCATATTAGTGCTTCTGACTCTTTGGATGCTCTTTTAGCTCTTTTGTTGGAGTATCAGAACCTTCGTGGTTTGAGTGATGGGCGTGGTTAAAGGCTAACTTTGGGTGTTTTTTTTGTCTGGTTTAGTCGTTTGTGGTGTTGTTTGTATGAAAATTGGTGTTGTTAGTATTGGTAACGATAGTCTAGAGCTATTTCGCTTTTTACGTCATTACGATCATGAATATTGTGTCTATTATGATGCTGATTCCTGGCCTCTTGGAGATAAGTCTTTTTGATCTGCGGAGGCTATTGTCAAAGTCTGATATGATTTTCTTGTAGACCAGTGAGTTGATGCTGTTATTGTTCCTCCTGTCTGGGAACTTTTGTGGTCTGGTGTTGCTGACTCTCCCTATCCCTTACTATTGCCTGTGTTTACTCACTATGTTGTTGATACTTGTTTTCCTGCTTCATTGGTTGGCAAGATAGGCGTTTTGTGTGATCCTGTGGAATTGTACAAAGAGTCGTGACATACGTTTTGTGTAGGGCAGCGTATGTTGCAGGACTTGGAGAAGCGTTTTTCTTTGACAGAGAATCAACTTTCTACGAAGCCCTTTCATTCTCCTTTTGCGTATCGATGTAAGGATGTGAGGATGTGGAAGTATTTTTTGCGTAGCTTACAACCCAGGGAGTATATGGTTAACAAGGTGGTTAAGTTTGATTTGAAGTATTTTAGTGACGCTATGGTAGATACTATTGTGCCGTTAAATTATGCTTTTTTTGCTTTTGAAAAGACGATCCAGAGGTTTTTCAATCCAAAGAAGCAAAAGTTTCATCCTCTGTCTTTTTTAGAAAAAACATTTGTCTGATTGACGGGCAGCTCTTCTCCATCACACTATGCTTTGTGTGTCTTTTGTAAGGGTGATCCTACGATGCTTTTGAGTAGGAAAAGGTATGTGCGAATGTTACAACACGGTGTAAATCGTAACATTGATTGGGTGTTTTTGTAGTATCATTGATATAATGAGGTTTTCGTTTTGTGAAGAACGGTTGCATTTTGTCGAGACATTCCTAAGTAGTGATCATGGTTTTTGCCAACTCTCTGCCATCGTAGCTCAGTAGGTAGAGCACTTCCATGGTAAGGAAGGGGTCGGCGGTTCAAATCCGCTCGATGGCTATTTGTGGTAGTGTTACTTTGTCTGTTATCATAGTGACTTGATTCTTCGGACGCCTTTGCGGGCGTTTTTTTGTTTTCTTCGTATTTTCTACATATACTATACATATTTATTTTTAAATAGGTTTGATCTGGGAGGGTTGAGTATGTCTGTAGGTTTACAGAATCCTTAGGGCTCATTACACTTGCTCATAACCTATTTATCTAGTTTGTACGAATGGCTTTAGCGTTCTCTCGTGAGCAGAAGAATAAGGGAAATGACAAGATTAACGATGTCTTGGACGTCAGTATTGATCAAAAGTCGACCTTATTGAAATATGAGTGACCGATCAATGAACGATTTGATACAAAGTTTGAAGATTTTCTTAAGAATGCTAGTACTGATCTTAGTCTTTTGAAGCTTGATGAAAGAGATTTTGCTCAGGCAATTGATGCGTATTTTGATAGTGGCACAGTATTTGATGCGCTTGTCAACTTTGTTGTTGATACGGCTGAAGAGTATGCGACTGCAACTGATGGTTTGAAGCGTGAATTACAAAACTTGGATTTGGAAATCACCAAGGATGGTCTGGACAAAGTGCTTGCTAGAGAAGTAAATAATGATGCAGATAAACGCTATATCAATGCTTTTGTGTATAGATATGTAGAGTACATCAAGCAGGGTGGAGAATCAGTGTCTGTCTTGACTCAAGAATTAGCAAAGCTCTTTGATAACCCTTCTGGTACTACTCACTTTGTTGTTGCTGATGACGGTGGAAACCTTAACCCTTGGACTATCAGAAAAAATGATCTTGCTACGCGGTTTTCTGACTTGAATAGTGGATGAGACTATGTTTTTAGTCATGTTGTTTTTGATACAAATGGCCGTGTGCAAGCGATTGTTTTGAAGGCACAAGGCTTGTTGGTTGATGTTGCTAATTTTGAAGCAAGCTGTGCAGACCACAATCTTTCTTATCAGCAGTACGAGGTGGTAAGGAATCGTTTGAGTCCTGTGTGTTTGACTTGTAGTCAGGACAGTGAGCCAGTTAGGCCAAATCAACCTTGAGACTCTCCTGATGATGTTTCTGATCCTACTGACAGGCAGGTAGAGTATATCCCAGAAAATACGGGTAATAAATACATCGAATATACACACTTCTGTCCTGATTTGCCTTTGCAGTGAGATGGTAGTGGCTTTGATCGTAATCAACGTGGTGATGTGCGTTTGGATCGCAATCCTGATCGTGCACAGAGAAAGGCAGTCAAAAGACTCACGAAGTATTATGGTGAAATTAGTAGTCAGGTAGATTATTATCATGATTTGCCAGTCAACTTAGGTTTGTGAGACATGACTGAGACTACTTACGATAGGAAAGCTCTCAAGACCTTTAAAAGGTGAATGCGTGCATTGGGCAATCAAGTTGTTCCTATTTTGGCTCAATATGATGCATTGTATAACCAGTGATTGCTCCAACCCTATTTTGATGCTGAGTATAATATTGCTGTGCAGGAATATGAAGAGATGAAATCAGATGCTGAAAAGTGAGGAAGAACCGCTGCTGAGAGGCGTGCGTTGCGTGACAAAAAGGCAGAACTTCGTAGACTTAAAAAATCTATTAAGTGAGACTATAAGGATCATCAAAGAAGCTTGAAAGACATGTACAAAAGTCCTGAATGGGAGGCTTTGTTGGAAGAAAACCGTATCAGTAAAAGAGAGGCGAGACTGTTGTATGAGATGGGAGAGGATTATGTTCGTTATAGAGAAAATCAATCACAGTATCCTGTATATAAAAGATTGATTGGTTTGATTGAAGTGCGAGCGAAATGAGAAAATGAATCGATGACCTATGGTGATGGCGACTGATACACTGATAAGGAAAATATGGGTATGCTGTGGAATCGTGTTCATGATATGGATGCTAGTTTACAAGCAAAAGACAATGTGGATGCAGACTTGGATGATGAATTTGGTGTTGGTAAGACTATTAGAAAACGGTCGAGGGCTTATGAAGCTCTGACTGGTACAGAGATTTCTAGAGAAGACCGTAAAACGATGAAATACTACGCTGGTCGTGAGAGAGTCAATGCAAACTCTCTAACAAGGCTTGGCAAAAGGACAAAGCCTGGAGAACCACTGTATATGTTGGTAGAGGCACGTGTTCAAGGTATGACTGTTGATCAGGCTTATGATGCGTGGATTCTTACCAATGCAATTAAAATTAGATATGAATGATTTCAAACGGAGTTTGATAGTGGTTATGATGTCACTGCCGTGTGTGACCATGGCGATGCGGGTAAGGCTGACTTATTGGCTTGACAAGAAGTCTATCAACGTGGAATTAATCACCGTTTGATCATACAGATGTTGTCTGATTTTAATCTTGATGGTTATGTCAAGCATAGTGATAGTGGAGAAAAGAGTGGTTTGCAGATAAGCAATTCGTTTTGGGCAGCAGTCGCTGATATGCGTTTGGACAGTGCTTTTGCTCAAAATGACCAGCCAGATCATAGTGATACTGCATTTATGATTGGTAGAGAAGGGCAGGCTCTGTGCAATATGATTAGCTATATGCAAAAACAGTTTGAGGCGAGATGACTTGGTCATTTGTTAGCTGGCAACTATTTGCAATGATTAACACCTGAGACCGCGTATGTTTTGCGAAATAGAATGAAACAATCACCCGCTCTCATCAGAGCGATGCAAGATGTCCTGAAAAACTCTTCGATAGATCTAGTAGATATTTTCAGATACGGTGGAGAAGCAGCTTCGAAGTCTATAGAACTTGAGCAGGATTTGACCGTTTACTTTAATGATAAGGTAAGTGAGTGGATGTCTAGCTTAGACGGTCGTTTTGGTGAGATATCTGAAAATTTGACTGCAGAGCAAAAACGTCTGTGGAACGAGTATCGTAACCATATCCAAGGAGGTCTTATCTCTGCTCTCTATAGGGCAGCTGAAGAGTGAAAAGACCCATATACTTTGGCTGCTGCCTTACAGCCTGATCTTGTGTTAGCAGATTGGGGTAGTGGTCAGCTAGATTTGTTGATTAATTTGTGAGCTACTCTCAATGGTGATGTTGCGGATATGTCGACGCACACGGTTAACCCTTTAGCTGCTGGTGCATTGAGTGTTAATCAACGCCTGGGAAGAGGAGCTAGTGTGCACGGTACTGGTGGTTTCTGACTTGCTGGTTGGTATATCTCCACGGGTATTCGTATCAGACTAGGTGGCAATGAAGATAAGGTGGTGAAAACATTGAGAGAAAAGGGTCTAAAAGAAACGAGGTTGACCGCTGATGCATTTTTGATCAATGGCATTCCTGGTGGTCGTGTAGGGATCGATGCTAGCCGTGATATGCCTGCATGGCTCAACGAGCAATATGATGTGCATCAAGAAACATACAAAAAAGTGTTTACAGATGTCTTATCTCAGATTGATCTAGCCCCTGTTGTTAGTAAATCTAATCGTGTTAAAGTAGCTGGTATCTTGCGTAAATATTTTCCTGATTTTGCTAAGCTTTCTGCTGAACAGCAGGACAAGAGAGTAGAAACCTTATTGTATGATGTGGCTCAGTATAGTGCTTCTTTCACAGCTTCAGGGTCTAAAGAACATATTTCCACGAGACTTAGCGAGCACTATGCTTTGCAGGTACGTAATTATTTGTTTCAAGAAGGGAAGGCCTCTCATTATCATTGGTCTGGTGTTAGCGTGTGAGCGGGCATTATTGGTAGTATCCCTTTTGTGGATGCGTCGATTGGACGGAAGTCTTATGGAAGATATACCTGACAAGATACTTTGGTCAGCAAACTGGCTGCTAAAACTGCTGAATGGAGGTGAACTGGAGATATGGCGATTTGACTGTGAACGCCTGATTTTGTCGATTATATGAATGACCAACTCTTTGGCTTGCCTGCTATGCAGTCGTATTTACATTTGGCGAAGCCAACGGTAGAATCTATTGTGGTCAAAGACGGTATGGTGATTGTTCCTCGTTCAGCATGGGAAAGTGGTAGGTGTAATTTGAAGGTTAATAAGTTGATGAAGGGTCATATCGCATTATACGACTATGATGGTGATGGAACAAGCGATTCGTATGCTTTTAGTGATGCTGTCGGTATGCGTCGACAGAGGTTTTTGTATGAGAGTCATTTGGGTTTTGTACTGAATGTGTGATATCCGGAGCAATGAGTTGATCCTCAGGATGTCATAGAAGTGAGGAACGGTGTAGATCTGCCTAGTGATTTTCTAGTTAATGATCCTCGTGCCTTACCTGACACTATTCCTGAAGGGTTGTGAGGTGCTGTGGAGTGATCGAGGGATGTAGTTACGACCAAAAATATATGAGATGCAATCAAAAATTTTGAACAGGGATCATCTGTTGATTTATTTGACGAAACTTCTGTTGTTCAATTGCCCTCTGGGTGATTTATTGTGGATTTGCTTAGTGGTTGAAATATTACAATTGAAGCCAATAGTGACTTAAAGATAGTTAAAAATGCTGATGGAAGTTACAGTAATTCTTCTATACCAGGATGAAATAATGGCTTTGATATTATCTATTTACCGAATGGTGTTGATGGATCTGATCCTCAGTCTCATTTTGCAGCTATTAAGTCGAAGATAGAGTGAGATGCTTATTTACACTCTAAGATCCTTGTCGAGCAAGCTGATTTGAGTGCCAGTCCTCCGACTATGAGTATAAAAGACAAGGCAACTAACGCAGTTATTGTTACTATCCCTTTACAATGACATTACAAGCTCGTCGATACTGCATGAGTGCTTTCATTAGAAACTGTTAATGACAATGCTAGCGGTTTTGTTTTGGAAACTGGTGTTCCGTGTGAATATCCTGTCTCTTTACATTATGATGATGCATGGGGGGCTCGTTGACAAAAAATTGAAGATGCTACCTATGAGTGGAAGGTTACTCAAAAAAATACTTATGCTTTTACTTTGTATGAATTACAAAACCATCAATCAGACTATGTTGCTTTCAGAGAGGCAATGGATACCGGGGATGTTGATGAAGCTTTTGCTAAGGCGATTTCTTTAATGCGTGCTATTGGCTCTGCTGATCATGTTTCTCATCTTACTGATGTAGCTAGTCGTCCAGATATGCGTTATAAGGCAGAGGTTTTGTCTTACTATGAATGACTGCTTTGTAGTGTTGCGGCGGTGCGGCAGGTAGGTAGAAATAGTTTTAAACTGTGATGGAAGGGTGCTGGCAATACGTTTGGTGATCTTGTTCGCAGTAGAGAATCTTGATTGCGTAGACATCTTGGTAAAGATGGGGACTTTCTTGCTAGTAATATTGATGACTTTATGTCCTCTATAAAGCAGGCTCTCAATCTTAATATTGATAAAAGAGATCAAGCTGATGCGTCAAATCTTGATGGCATTGGTTTGGTGTTAGGATATAATGCTATCGATAATGTCAAAACAGGTATTGCAGAAAAGTTTGTGACTAAGCCATTGGTTTTTGGGGATGCTAAAACTGCTTTGGATGTGGGCGATAAAGTCTATCTCAAAGAGTATTTTCTCAATACCCTATTAGACAGCAGTGTACAATCTCATCTTTTGGATGGTTTGCGTAGCCAACTTGACTGATTAAAGGCAGGCCTGTGAAATTCTATGAAGGATTTGCTTCTTGGTAAGACTATCGATGGTTATAGCATATCCTGGGAGCTTGTTTTGACCTTTTTTGGTAGATGTTGTAATGAAACCTTGATCATGAGGAATATGAAAATCCATGCTCCCTGTGGAGAGTCGCTCTCTGTTCCTGTCGGACAATGAAATCCTCAAGAGTATTCAGGTGGCTCTACTCCTCAGGAGACTTATAATGTACAGCATTATGTCAATCATGGTGAGTCTACCAATGAAATGATTGCTACCCAAAGAAAACAAGTCTGATTTGGTTTTGGTTTTGCCTATGCAGATAGGGGTGCTCCTGTTCGTAATCCTAAAACGGATCCAGGTGGTCCTCCTGGTCGCGATCCCGTTACTGACCCCGGTACAGGACCCGTAAGACCGCCACGCGACCCCAAAACGGACCCTAACCATGTTATCCGTAGAAGAAAATAAATTTGTATTACTTTATATTGACATTTATTGTATTTATTATTATTGTCATATCATATCCTGTTTATTATTCTCATATTCATGACCATCAAAAAGCTTTTTAGAACCATCTTTGTAGCTTGCGTAGTGGGTGCTTCACTATGATGATTTGCCCTGGCAGGGGACATTGCTACACAGAATGTGTGAAGTCGTTTTACTAATTTTGATCCCTGACAATCTGATCACTATAAATATTATTTTTCTAGTCCAAGTCAGAGCTACTCTCAGAGTCCTAATGATAGCATGTATGATGGGCAGTGACCAGACCTGTTTTTCCCCAATGGCACGACTATTAAGATCTGGCGTAATGGTGTCATTACTCAATGTAATGATTGGTGAAGCTTAAGTACGACAGTACCTCAGTCGCAATGGGTGTATATTTTCAAAAACAATGATGGTTGTGTTTTTGGCAAGCCGCCCTATCTCAAAAAGGATAAGCCTGTTGGTTATATCGATGCTCAGATTCATTATGATATCAATTGGTGAGCTCTGGATGCTAGTGGACCATCTACTTTTAATGGAAGATTGTATTATAGACCCAATCTCAATACGATTAAGTGTTATCCGAACGGTAATACGGTGGGTGCACCCACCGATTGTCCGAGTGGTGCTCATAAATACTGGCCAGATGATAACTATGGTGGGAATCATGACGAAGAAGTTATTGATTATGAGATTTTCCGATGTGGTGATGGTATTAAGCAAACCGGTATTAGTTATGATAATGGTGCTACGGCAAATGAAGTTTGTGATCCTGGCTTAGAATCAACCTGTAAGTCTGATTGTAGCGGTTATCAACAACAAGCTGCTTGTATAGCGACCAATGTTACACCTCCGGGCAACTTAGAAGTTGGTCAAACGTATCAAGTTTCTTGTCAATGACAGGGCATTACTGCTTATAAAATAGATGTTAGTCTCAATGGCTCTGTTGTACAATCCTTTACCAATGTTGCGGAAGGACAAGCGAAAGATTATACACCTACTCAAGCTGGAAACTATCAATTTCAATGTATTCCTACTACACCACCAAATGTAGCAGCATGTCCTAAGGCTTATAGAACAGTTGTTAATCCTCCTGTTTTAGCTTGTATTTCTACGGTTTCTACCCCTGCACAAGTGACAGTTGATCCTGTCGGTAATAGCGATGAAATTACAGTAACGTGTAACGGACAAAACGCACTATCGTATAAGGTAGATGTGGTGAAGAATAATGTTGTTGTTGCGACTTTGACTAATCCTATTAGTTTTACTCCATCGCAAGCAGTATTTAAGTACAATCCTAGTGTAGCGTGAAGCTATATTTTTAATTGTCGAGCTATGTGAGCCAATAATACGAGTGAGGATTGTCCTGCCGACACGACGGTTGTTAACCCTCCAGCTCAACCCAATCCAGTGTGTCAGTCGCTTTCTGTAACACCTCCTGGACCGATAACTCTTGGTCAATCATATACTCTTACTTGTCAGGGAAGTAACTTTGATGCTATGTCTGTGCAGATTACTTTTAATGGACAGACAGAGACACACGAACTTTTGAACACTCCTAATGGTATAGGAACCTATGTTTATACTCCGACTCAGATTGGTAGTTACAACTTTGCTTGTATTGTTGCACAGGATGATGGCGATAGCTCACAATGTAATATAGTAGCTAAGACGGTCAATTGAGGTCCTGTTGTTTGTTGACCAGTGGATGGAGATACTATTTACGATTTTGATGACCAGTGAAATAGTTTGACGCCGCAAAGCCCAGGATTATGTCCGGCTGGTGCTACTGCTATCAATTTTGTTTATAATCCAGTTACTCATAAACGAACCTGGAAGTGTCAGGCTAATGGTGTGACGAGTCCTGTTTGCCAGGCACAGGAGCAATGGTGTGGGGATGGACAAATCAATGGTAACGAGCAGTGTGACGATGGGAACACAACTAATAATGATGCATGTAGTAATCAGTGTACTACAGTTACTCCTCCTCCTATCTGTTGACCAGTGGACGGAGATATTATTTATGATTTTGATGATCAATGAAATAGTCTCACACAGCAAAGCCCCTGATTGTGTCCGGTTGGTACTTTTGTCGATAGCTTTGTTTATAATCCCACGCTTCATAAGTGGACGTGGAAATGTAAATCCAATGGTTTGTATAGTCCGATTTGTCAGGCACAGGAACAACGATGTTGAGATGGACAGGTTAATGGCAGTGAACAATGTGATGATGGTAATACTAATAATAATGATGCATGTAGCAATCAATGTACAACAATTACCACTCAGGCAGTTTGTTTAGATACTGTTGTCACTCCAACGAGTAATGTAGCTCCTGGTGGGCAATACTCTATTACGTGCTTGGGCCAATGAATCACTACCTTCAAAGTAGAAGTTCAGAAGAATAGTACTATTGTACAGACAATTCCTAATATCTTGCCTAATGTGGCAGTTACGTATACTGTCCCTCTGACAGCACAGCCTAGTGATACCTTCTCTTTTCAATGTATCCCCACCGCTCCACCATTGCCAGCCAATCAGTGGTGTGATAAAGAATATAGGGGCGTGGTTAACAATCAGTTTGAATGCACTGATGCTACTGTTACTCCTAGTCAGGTGACGCTTGATGTTAGTGGTGCAAGTGACTTATTCACTGTAACCTGTTATGGTGTGAATGTTGATTCATGGAAGGTAGATGTGATCAATGCACAAACAAATCAAGTGATTACTTCTTTGATGAACCCTGTTAGTTCTTCTCCTAGCCAAGCTGTCTTTACCTACAACCCAAGCCAAGCTGGCAATTATAAGTTTTCCTGTTGGGCAATGAAAGGAAACCAAGCAGATGATTGCCCTATAGAATCTGCCGTGGTTACTATTCCTACTCAGCCATGAATTTGCGGTCCAGTTAATGCTAGCACTATCTATGACTTTAATAATCAGTGAGATAGTCTTACGCAGCAAAGCCCCTGATTGTGTCCAGTTTGATCTACTGTTACTCAGTTTGCATATAATCAACAGACCCATCAATGGACCTGGAAATGTCAGAGTAGTGGTTGACTAAGTCCTTTGTGTAAGGCGTCTGAGGCTTGGTGTGGTGATGGTAAGGTAAATGATCCTAGTGAACAGTGTGATGATGGCAATCAAAATGATAATGATTGATGTACTAACCAATGTAAGTCTGGTAAACCTTCTTTGCATATAGAAAAGAGTGCGGATAAGACTACTGTGGTTCCTGGCGAAACAGTTGTTTATACGATTAGTTTTTGGAATAATGGTGATAGTATTGCTCATAACGTAGTTATTGCTGATGAATTGCCAAATGGCTATACTTTACAATGAACGCCAGTTTTGCAATTGGATCCAGGTCAGTGAAATGGAGAGGTGTCCGTTAATGGTAAACTGATTAAAGCATCTGGTTTTTCTTTGGCTCCTGGTAAATGAGGAACTCTGAAAATCACTGTTAAGATAGATCTTCCTGGTTGTGGTGAATGTAATGCCGCCTATATAGAAGCCACTAATGCTTCTGGCGATGCGTCACTGTCTCATGTATATTGTGAATCCAAACTCCTGTTGGACAAAAAACAGAAAAACGAGACTACATGAGGTCCTTTGACTGACGATATTATCAAAGTGAAAAATGGTGATATTATTTTGTATAGTATCGTGTTTGGCAATGATGGTGCACCTGTCAGCAATGAGAGTCTGATCGATACTTTGCCCGATGAAGTTACGCTTGTTCCAGGGTCTATCAATTGGAACGTACAAGGTAGTGCAAGTGTTTCGTGTGCGTATAATGCCACACTTCATCATATTGCATGTTTGAATATGAGTCTTGGTCAATGAGCTAAGGTGACTCTCACATTTAAAGTTACAGTCAGTAACGCACAGGCCGATGATACTATTATCAATGTAGCATTGTTGCATAATGTGCAAGATTCTGTGACAGCAGTTTTGGAACCGAGCTTTCCTGATGGTACCGTTGTAAAAGATGTCGATAAATCCGAATGACATGTGTGAGATAGCTTTACCTTTACCATTGTTTTTACTAACACTAGTCCAGATGATAGCGTCTTAACGGAGTATAAAATAATTGATTTTTGGCCAGCGGAACTTGGTTTGGTTTCTTATGATGACACATCTATTCCAACTTCTCAGCCTATTTCTGTTGAGACGCTACCCTGACCTTGTATTAGCTATCCATGATGAAGTAATTGTGCTAAAAAGATTATTTATATGTTCAATAAGCCTTTGGCACCTGGTCAGAGTGTTGAAATTACTCTTGTAGGAAAATGATTGATCGAGGCACATGGTGTTCGTAATAGAGTAGAAGTGCGATACAAAGACGATCATGGTAATGATCGGGATGATCACGATGACGATGATGTTCCTATCGACATTACTCCTCCGGCTTGAAAATGTGACTATGTTGATACCTCTCTAGCTGGTGCTTCATTAGTAACTGACGAACTTCCTGTTATTGTGGATGTCTACTGCTATAGCGATGGAAATCCTGCTGATACAATAGAAATTGACTGTGGTAATGGTGATGGTAAAACATTTACTGATTTGCCAGTTGCTAGCTATGCTTGTAGTTATACGGAAGCTGGGGAATATTTTGCACAATGTTTCTTTAACTGAGAACCTGTCGCTCAACAGGCTTGTGTAGCACCAGTTTCGATTGATGTCGATAATGGCGGTTGATTTGGTCCTTGTGGTGATGGTAAGAGGAATATCTTTGAGTCTTGTGATCTCTGAGAAGAACAATTGCAGTGACCTGTTCCTATAGCTCCTGATGCAGTTATTTTTGCTCTTCAGCCATGGATTACTTGGGAACCCTATCCTGGTACTCAGCCGACTGATTATGTCTGTGATGCTTGTCAGTTGAAAAAGAAGGGCGGGTGAGACGATGGTTATTGCTATATTCATCCGGATGATCCACAATGCCAACCTGAAGAAGTGAAGTGTTTTCAACAGGATGTCACTATGTCGGTCATGAAGGATGAAGTATTGCCCTTTTGGTGGGATATAGAGAGTGATGTTATTGCTACTACATCTGCGTGTAATGGACCTGACGATGAGTGAAAGATCATAGCAAACAGCTTGAAGTGTTCTTTTGATGTTGAACATGCAAATAAGACTATTGCTCAGCTTCCTGTTTTGGACTGCTATACTGATGATTGGTGAGAGTCTGCTATGTTCCAACCCTTTGAGGCCATTCTTCAAGAAGGGATTGTTATCAATCCTTGAAGATCGTTTTTTGAGGTTTCCAAGTATATCCCTGCTGGGGCTCCACTGGGTGAGTACAAAATTAAACTCAATAGTGTTGATTTTGATTATTGCTGACCTGATGGACAAGTTTTGTCTTCTTACACTGAAAATTGTTGTATGGCAAACTTTGCTCTAACGGATCATTATCTTATGCAGATTGGTACTGTTACGTCTCAGGATGCTATAAATGTGAAGTGAAATATTGATGTGAGGGCTTTTGAGGCTATGGATGGTGCTTCTATTTTTGAGACTTACAACTTGCAGTATTATAAGCTGATAGAGGCTAAAGAGTATCAATGAGGCGAGGCTGTTACTATCCTGGTCGACAATTTTGTTAAAAAGTATGATTCTTTAGCTGTATGATCTACGAAAGCAGGTAGTACAAATCTTAGAAAGGTGCCAGGGAAAAATATCTTTGTTGCGGATGGTTCAATTACTATTAGTGAGTCGAGTGTGTTTGATGGTCCTTTTACACTGATTGTTTTGAAGGGAGATCTTGTTATTGAGGGTAATGTTTTGTCAAATGGTATGTTTGTTGTGCCTGATGGGAAAATACTATTTAGCAGAGCTGGATTGTGTGATGGGGATCGTAGTATTGGTAATTATGAGGACCGAGAGTCTGTCTTGGGTAGACAGGTTGTGAATGGTATTTTTATTGCTCCTAAATGATTTGGTCCTGTGCCTGATGAAGATCCTGTTTCAAATACTGACTTACATAAACCATGGTGTTTTGGTTGAGGATTGGTTATCGAGTGAGTCGTTATAGGTCCTGGCATTGATAGTTTGATTCATACCAGAAGGTCAGACCTTTATAGGTGGTTCTGGGAGAATGATGAAGGTAAACAGTGACTGATTTATGGGGGTGCATCCGTGCTGATTGAACAAAATCCGTCTCTTTGGATTGATTCACCCGATGGTTTAGATGAATTGGAAAACGTTTTGAAACTGTATCGTGACTAGTCTTTGATTGCCTAGTTGTGTGGGGGTTGGAACAATCGTTAGATTGCTTCAACCCCTTTTTGTGTAGGCATATTTCAAATCAGAGACTTTTTTCAAAAAAAGTCAAAAAACACTTGCATTTGATTAGCCGTTTTGTAAACATTCCTTCAGTCGCGTTTTGAGCGTTGCGTTTTTTTTTAACGCTCAAGTTCATTAACAGCATAACACAGTTTATTTTCAAAAGGAAATAAGTCTATAATGAGTTAAGAGTGGATGCCTTGGGTAAGAAAGCAGATGAAGGACGTTATTGGCTGCGATAAGCCACGGTCAGGTGCCAGTAGCCGTTTTAGCCGTGGATCTCCGAATGGGACAACCTACTCCGCATGTCGGAGTGTATAATCTGTAAGCATGTGAAGTGAAATATCTCAGTAACATGAGGAAAAGAAACCGTAATGGGATTCCCGTAGTAGTGACGAGCGAACTGGGATGAGCCTAAACTTCCATAGTGTAAGGTCCTAACCGTTGCTATGAGAGGGGTTGTGGGAGCGTTTGGAAACAGTTAGGAATGTTTCATGAAGTTACAAATCATGTATTTAGAAGAAGAGAGTTGAAAAGCTCTGCCGTAGAGGGTTACAGCCCCGTATTCGGAAAGTACATGACTTCAAAACGATTTCCCGAGTAGCGTCAGACACGTGAAATCTGGCGTGAATCCGCCCAGACCACTGGGTAAGGCTAAATACTTTCTTACACCGATAGCGTATAGTACCGCGAGGGAAAGGTGAAAAGAACCCCGGGTAGGGGAGTGAAATAGATTCTGAAACTCTTAACTTACAACGGGTAGGAGCCTCGACTTGTCGGGGTGACTGCGTACCTATTGACGAATGGGTCAGCGAGTTATTGGTAGTGGCAAGGTTAAGACAGGTATAGTCGAAGCCGTAGGGAAACCAAGTCTGAATAGGGCGATTTAGTTGCTATCAATAGACCCGAAGCACTATGAGCTATGCATGGGCAGGCTGACGGTCAGGGAGACCTGGCTAGAGGGCCGAACGGGTAGGAGCTGCAAATCCTTCCGATGACCTGTGCATTGGAGTGAAAAGCTTATCGAATAGTGTGATAGCTGGTTCTCCTCGAAATGTATTTAGGTACAGCCTGCAGTGAAACTCTCACAGGGGTAGAGCTCTTGTAAGGCTAGGGGTGTCGAGAGGCATTACCAAACCTTGCTAAACTTCGAATACTGTGAGGAATGCTGTGGAGTGAGACTGCGACAGCCAAGTGCCGTAGTCAAAAGGATAACAGTCCAGATTTCTGACTAAGGTCCCTAAATAGTAGCTAAGTGGAAAAAGAGGTGCTTTTGCACAGACATCCAGGAGGTTTGCTTAGAAGCAGCAATCCTTTAAAGAAAGCGTAATAGCTCACTGGACGAGCGAAGGTGCGCTGAAGATGTATCGGGGCTAAGCTACTTACCGAAGTCGAAACTCTATTATAGCGATATAGTAGGGGGTAGAGGAGTGTTCTTTACTGGCTGAAGGGTTGGCGTAAGCTTGCCTGGACGGTAAAGAAGTAAAAATGCTGACATAAGTAACGACTGCCGACGAAAATTCGGCACGCCGAAAGCCTAAGGGTTCCTATGCAACGTTCATCGGCGTAGGGTTAGGCGGGACCTAAGACAAACCTGAAAGGGGTAGTCGATGGATAGCTGGTCAATATTCCAGCCCCTCTGTAGAGAGTGAAGTGGTAACATATTGGGACATGTAAGGGCTTTCTAAGGATGAGAGTCAAATGGATAAAGCAATTCTAACTTTGGTTAGAAGCTGTAGATAGGAAAATCCGTCTATGGTTTAACGTTGAGTCCTATTGCAATGTTGGCTTTCGGGTTGACAAAGTCTTATCGTTCTGGTATCAAGAAAACCCACTAGCGTTAATCTCTATGGGGCTCGTACCCAGAACCGACACTGGTAGGCAGGTAGAGTATACCAAGGCGATCGAGATAACCAATTTATAAGGAACTAGGCAAATCAGCGGACGTAACTTCGGGATAAGTCCTGCCGGCTTTCTAGCTTGCTAGAGGGTTGGCCGCAGCGAAAGTCGTGGGGGGAACTGTTTATCAAAAACACAGCTCTCTGCTAACATGTAAATGGATGTATAGAGGGTGATGCCTGTCCAATGCCAGAATGTTAAGCTCTTTGGTGCAAGCTCGAGAGTTAAGCACTGGTGAATGACGGCCGTAACTATGACGGTCCTAAGGTAGCGAAATTCCTTGTCGGGTAAGTTCCG
>CAYXZL010000012.1:0-35074 GCA_964469925.1 uncultured Candidatus Peribacteria bacterium
GCTATAGGAGAAGCGTATAGAAGGCAACTTCCTCATGGAGAATATCCGTTCGCAATAATTTTTTTAGAAGTTAATCCAAGTCTCGTTGATGTGAATGTTCACCCAAGGAAGCAAGAGGTGAAGTTCCTTGATCCTTGAAGCATTTTCCAATTGGTAAAAGAACAAATAAAGTGAGCATTAGGTGAATCAAAGTTTGTTAGTGGTGAGCACAATACCCATGAGATAAAAGAAGAAGTAAAGTCTATAGCAGAAGGAGACTATCGAGCACAACAAAAAGACAAGCAAGCTAGTACTACTCTACAATGATTATGGTCTGGAAAATCTTTTGGTGAAGAACGAGTATTAAATCATTCTCCCAATCGCTCACACGATATTGCATGAACCAATTTTAACCTAATAGGACAGCTACGAAACAGTTACATTATCATACAAGATAATGAAAGTATTTATTACATAGATCAGCATGCGTTAGCAGAAAGAATTTTATTCGAAAAAATGAAAAAACAGGCAAAAGAGCAGGGAGCTAAGTCAGAAATATTGTTACAGCCAGTTACTGTTGAAATGAGCAAGGACCTACCATTAGATTGAAAAGTAGAAAACTGTAAAAAACTAGGCTTTGATGTAAGTCTGTTCGGAGAACACAAAGTAATTGTTTACGCAGTACCTAGTGTTTTAGCAGACAAAATGATCGATTTTGATGCTCTATTTCAAAACCTCCTATACGAGGAAACAGGCGATAGCACCATAGAAAAGTTCCTAGAAACCATATTTGCCACAAAAGCTTGCAAAGCATCGATCAAAGCATGAGAAAAATTATCGACTGACCAAATGAGTCAGCTTATAGAGGATGGGTTTCAGAATATTTCAGAAATGTTTGTTTGTCAGCATGGAAGACCATTTTTTGTTAGAATAGCCAAGTCAGATATAGAGAAATTATTTGATAGATAAAACAGAGTAATCGGCTCATTTTATTAGCGTGATACTTCTTTTTTAAGACTCAAAAGCTCAGATTCAAAAGATTGACGAATCATTCTTAGACCTCTGTTTCGCATACTTGTATAATTTGTGTCAGCCAATGTTTCAAAAAGCACAAGACTAATCGAAGGGACATACAAATGATGACTTTCATAAGTCTGTGTATAATCAATGGACATCACTCAGGTTCTTTCTAGCTTGTTTCGTCATACCCATCTACCAGTAAGTGCGGTCCAAACCACCTTGATTCACAGTCAATACATCAAAAAACGATAAAGTAGCCTTTGAATAGGGAAAACAAGTGCGATCGAAAAATTCCACTCTTTTTCCAAGTAGCAAGCTAGTATAGTAACAATTCAGTCTAAAAATAAGTAGAGTGAACTATAAAACATAAGCATATAAGCCCCATGATCACCAAGATGAGGACTACCTGTAAAAAAATAGTAAAACAATAAAAAAAGATTAGCAAATCAAATCCAAAAATGGAATAACAAGAGGAAAGATAATAGAGCTAACGTAAAGGTACGGTATAGTAAACCGGCCAAGCCATGGGTTACGGAAGCTTCCAATAGCTTTGGTGTGTTTCCAAGCAACTTGAAATGTACCAAAAAGCCAACGAAATCTTTGTTTAAGAAAAGAGGCAATAGTATCTGGTGCTTCCGTCCATGCAATTGCGTCTTTTTCATACACAATACGCCATCAAGAACGTAAAATGGAGAGAGTCAAATCGCCGTCCTCAGCTAATGTATGATGATTGAGTCAGCCAACCTGTTCCAAAGCAATCTTACGCCAAGCTCAAATAGCACCAGGAACAACATTGATACAATTCAAAACATCAAAAGCTCTACGATCCAAGGCTTGCGATGTCATATATTCCAAAGATTGGCAGCGTCAAAGCAGGTTACAGACATTTCAAACTTTAACATTACCAGAAACTCAACCAATATGTGGATCACTAAAATGTCTCACAAGGAGAGATATGGCAGAGATATCAAAGATAGTGTCAGCATCTTGTACTATAATTATTTTGCCCTTTGCCTTGCTAATGCCTAAGTTAAGAGCACTAGCTTTTCAACCGTTAGTTTGTGTAAGAATAGTGATACGATCATAAGAAGAAAAGTGGCGACGAGCGATAGCTAAGGTATCATCAGTAGAACCATCATCTACGATAATGATTTCAAAGTGATCATAATCAGACTGCAGCAAGTTTTCTACTGTCCTAACAATAACCACTCACTCATTGAAAGCTGGAACTATCACAGATACCAGTGGACGAAATCAGGGGTCAAAGCTAACGGTGTTTGTTTTAAAATGATTATAAAGAGCAAAAACGATGACAATCAAAAGGCGAAATCATCAGATCAAGAGAGCTATAATGAAGGCGTAATAGAAAAAGTTATTAAGCACACTGGATAGCAGAACAAATCCTCACACAAAAAAGCTAAAAAGCTGTCCAACAGGTCAAATAGGTGGCATAATGACAGATTTAGGTAGATTTAACGCACTATGCACGTCAACAAAGCGATAACCTTGATTTCTGAGTCATTCTATAATAGCAGGCAGTGCTGCAACAGTTGCAGATCTGTCTCCACCTCAATCATGAAGTAATACGACATTACCACTATGTGCTGCATCCATCGTTTTTTGGATGATAGTTTCACGAGTAGGATGGTCCCAGTCATACGCATCCATGTCGCTACCAAAAGAATAGTATCCCATACGAGCCAAAGTATGAAGACTATCATAGTCAGAGTGGTAGTTAGGAGCAAAAGGTTGACGAAAAAGAAAGCTAGAATGCTTTGTTGTAGCTTGAATTATTTTTTGCGTAGCATTTAGTTCAAGCGAAAACTGAGACGGGGAGATAAGGGGTGTGTCGTTGTGAACAAAAGTATGATTACCGATAACATGTCACTCGTTGTAGATACGCCTCATCAGACCAGGACGTTTCCACGCATTATCTCAAACAACGAAAAAAACAGCTGGTACATTATACTGCTTGAGTATATCAAGAATTTGAGCAGTATCGGAAGAAGGTCCATCATCAAAAGTAAGAATAACATCTTTTGTTCACTCTCAAACTGTGTGTCTTAGGATAGTGTCGGACTGAGGAAAATCTGTGATCCTTTGTGCTGTGATAAGACCAAGAGATTCATCATATTGTATGATACGTGATCAAAACGGCTGGAGAGAGGGACGAAGCTGGAAAGCCAAACCAGATCAGAAAGTACGGATATCATATCAATTGCGAAGTTGTTCCAATTCAAAAGGTTTGCGTGAAAAAGACGAGGAAGATTGAGATAACAAATCCCAAATACTTCAGTCTTCAAAGCCAATATCAGAAAGACCGAAACTATCGAAGCCTAAGCGCAATCCAAGAGATACCTGATTAAAAAAAGTGCTAGCATCAGAGTACCAGACAGTGTGGATAGTATTATCCGTATGATACTCTAAAAAAGGGTTAAGGGAGCTATCATCATAGTTTACCACACCAGACAAGGATCTTAAAATGTCAATAACTGATTGCCGCGAGAGAGAGGTAGGATATAATGCCGAGGAGGACCAATCATAAGCAAAGGTAGGTAGCATAATGGCAATCTTGCTAGGGTCAAGTTCTCTGCTTAATGTACGTAATCAGAGGAGAAATCAAGGAACAGAAGAAAGAGCTCACGGCGAAGTTGCATGTGTAGGATCCGCATAGACATCAATAAGGAGCTTATCAGAATTGTCAGCAATGAGGTGATAGGGAATACGTTGGTCTAAGAGTGGAAGACTAACATACAATACTCAGTCTGAATGTTCTTTTTTAAATCTGTCACGTATACGATCAAAAAAAGGAAGTAACATTTCCCATGCATCTTTGTCTAGATCTCTAAATTTCAAGGTAATTCAATCAAATCAATTGTCATCAACATAGGATACAATAGCATCAAGAAAAAGTTCTTGCTGAGATAAATTGCTCAGGATACCATCCAAGACATCCATTTCCCAAGTATGGGTTTCATAGTCAAAATTAGTAATAAGAGGAACAATATTCGTGTCTTTATTGTTTTGCCTGACAAAGCGAGTAACGCGAGAATCTTCACCAGGAGAGAGGAACTGCAATCAGGTTGTTCAAAAAGAAAGCCGCTCAGGGACAAGAGTATCGATACTATTGATATTATCTTTCAACGAAGAAAAAGCTCCATTGTCCCATGGAGTATAGTAACTGAAGATAGTTATATCATCGGATACAGATGAAGAAAGGGGAGCAAGATTAGCAACTAAATGGGCCGTGTTAGGATTGAGAATCTGTCCGACAGGCATTTGTACAACATTGTATGCAGTTTCATTATTCTGAGTTTGACGAGTATCATGAGTAATAAAGTTAAACACAGGAATCTCGGGTTGAACAAGAAGGCTAATAAAAGATAGAATAGAAAGAGAAAGGACTAAAATCAAAACGAAAAAAAGCAGTTTCTTAATGATCTGATGTCTCCTATGAGTAGCATCGTAAAAAACACTTTTCTGCATCAGGAAAGAATGACAAATAAGGAGACAATTACGAAAAATGTCTACAAAGAAAAAAAGAGAACACTCATATGATTAAATAGATAAGTCAATAAATCAAGAGGAAGAACAACGAATAAATATAAGAAAAATAGTGAGGTATAACCGACAAAAAAAGAAAATAGAACGATCAGACCTACCAAGACTAAGAAGGTGTGAAAAATAAAAGGTATTGCGAAAAGAAAAAATGAGCTGATCCTAGGGAGAAAAGTTTAGATAGTGCCTTTTGATGAAATGCTGGAGAGTGGTATTTTGTAGATCAAAGCGAGAATTGATAATATCATCAACCGCTAACCATTGGCAATTAAGAATAGTGGCATCGTATCCGGGAATAGCGGCATCGAGCATGTCAGATCAGGATAGGCAAGACTCGTACGTATGACACAGAACATAGTCTCCATGAAGATGAATATACTGCCATCGAATCCCAATAGAGTGAAGGACAGATACTGTTAATCAAGTGTTTTCTAAAACACCACGTTTAAGAGTTAATTTGGGGTTTTCACCATAGCGGACGATTGATCAAGGCAAATCCCAAAACGTATCATCACCGTTTTTACGTTCGACAAGGAGAATTGAATTGTGATGTATAATAAGAGCTTTTACCGCAGTGAGAACACGTTTGTTAGATGTAGTAAGATGGCTTCTTTTTACTTTTCCCAAAAAATTCGTAACAATAAGAGAAATGGTCAAAATATAGAGCGGAAGTCCTAAACCAGCAACCAGCATAGCAAAACTTTTACCAATATTGGTGTGGGGAGTAATATCGCCATAGCCAACACCCGCAAGCGTAATAATAGTGAAATAAAGAGAATCAAAGAAAGAAAGTGATTCAGTATAGGAGAAAAAACAGTAGACAGAAAGATAATTAAGAATACACCCAACAACTCAACCTGAAAGGGGTGCTTCCCAAAATATGCAAGCAATGAGCGAAAGCGGTGTGTCATATAAAAAGTCTAATAAAATAAGCAATACAAGAGTTTTAAAAGGAAAAACAACAGTCTCTCAAGGTAAGCAAATAGCCTATGCAGCACACTTGCTAAGCAAGCTATGAAGTGTGAAAAAAGGCTAGACCTTTCCCTCTTGTGCAGTACGTAATGCTCATGAGATTGCGTCGATATGATGATAACAGGTAGCAAGTAATGTGTCAAAATCAATGTTAGGAGGAGAAGCTTCTTTTGCTATAGACGGTTCTATATCGAGAAAAGCATAAAGACGGCGAGATTCAGTTTGAAAGTTAAGAGGGATAGGATGATCGTATTGTTCTGATTGGAGAGAGTTCATCGATAGAGAAGAAATAAATTTAAGAGCGGAATCTACATATTAGCAATTGAGATTGCAAGAAAAAAAAATAGTAATGCCCAGAAAGTGTTTATACAATTTCGATAGAACAAGAACGTATGCAGCAAGTGCCTAACCTAGTGCTGTGGATAAGAGTATAAAAACAGGCAAATTATTCATAATAAGTTCCCCAAATGTTGTCCTATTTCCCCATTATTGACCAGAGAGAGAGTTGTAAAATAGTAAATGAACAAATACAGGGAGTAAAAAGAAACGTGCCACTACACATGACAGCAAACATAAAAGAAGCTGACGCAATACTGGTAGGGGGAGGGGATTGATTTATGCTGAAAACGATGAGACAATACTATAAAAACAAAAAACCATTTGTGGGTTACAATTGTTGAAAATTATGATTTTTGATGAATAATATCGGTAGTTTATACGAATTGCCCAACAAAAAAGATGATCTCATAAAAATATCGTCCGAATTGCTACAAGTAGAGACGATAGATCAAGAGGGAGAAAAACAGACAGGAGTATTGATAAACGACCTTACAATTGGTAATAGTCTGATGGATTATAGTGAGTTCACCATCACAACAGAACAGTGGCAACAAACAGTAATGGGAACTGGCCTTGTAGTAAGTACATCCATTGGAATCACTGGTTACGCACTCAATCTCTGAACACCTCTGGTACCATTAGATAGCGATTTATGTTGCATTGTAGGCATAGCGACCTTACCCTTTCACTACAAGTTTCTGAAACCACAAAAGATTACTATTGAGACACAAAGTAGGTATCCAATAAATGTCGGTTATGATTGACATGGGAAAATTTGTAAAAACATAAAAAAGATACAAATTCGTCCGGCTTGAAAGTTTGTGACCTTATGATTCTGCCCCAAAGAAGACTTTAATAGCAAGAGAGTAATGTTGGCAGAACAAAAACTACTGGGAACAAGTAATTAAGAAAAACTACAACCGTTCGCTACACAGACTTTTTGCTCAATTTCTTCTTCTATCTCACGCATAAATTGTTGATATATTTTTTCCGTAATCATCTCTTTCCCGAGAAGATCATCAACAAGTTTTTCTTCAGTCTTCATAAGTCCTTTATTGAGAAGCTGAGTATGAATAATATCTAAGCATTCAGGGTAGATATTTTGTAAAGATAATATTTGTAAGTGTGCTTTGACACGGAAACGTTCATATAAAGCGATAATTTCATCGATATACTGAGGATCATAACCAAAGTCCTTTGATTTGAAATCTTCAAGCAAAGTGATCACTTTCTCCGTAGTAATATACCTAGTTCTATTGACAACATAAGTATCTACATGTTTAGTTCTACGAGTGCGTATGAGTTTAGCCAAATGGATAAGAACATCATAAGGTTTTTTCTGGGGTGGAGCAACAAGATCAACTTGTAGATCTCCTTTTTCTATTCTCATTTCTTGTCTACCGATCTTACTGAGCATATACAAGTATGTATATTCATCACACTCATGATACATAAACATTTCACGCAAATATTCTTTTTCAACACCTAAAGCGTGAAGAGCAATAGCCTTTTTTACCAACAAGGCTGAGTCACTAGGACCAATCTTAGCTAAAAACGACTTCATATCGCTTTGGGCCTGTACAAGTTTTGTCTCATATTTGGCAATGAGGGCATCATAGTTTTTTTCGCACAGATCATAATCATCTGCCATCATCTTTATTTTCTCTAAAATACGATAATAAATAAGAATATTTGTTTCGATTTTTTCAAAATGTTCAAGATTGCGAAGCTTGTTCATGTGCAAATATTTGATAAGAGGCTGCAATCAAAGTCATTTAATGATCAAAGAAGCCATAATACATCAAATAACCATGATCAAAAGAAAATCTCTAATGCTATAGTCCATCGTCCGTCAGGTAATGTGAAAATCTGGCGGTAACAACAAAATCATCATTAAAGCAAGAGCTCCTCTAAGGCTCCCCCAAGAAAGAAGGTGCATCCAAGTAAGAGGAATGCGATTGCTAGGACGAAAAAAGTTAAGAATTCAAAGAGGTAGATAAATGCTGACAGCTCTTCCCAATGCAACCATCGTAGCACCAATCAAAAAAGGAAGCCAAATGGCAGAAAAAGACAATGTCATTGAATTGAGCAAAAGCCCCATCATCAAAAACACAAGCGAATTGCAGATAAATGCAAAAAAATTCCGAAATTTATGCATATATCTCTCCACTTTCGGTGAAATTTTGGTTTTGCCATAATTACCCATCACAATAGCCGCAAAGGCAGTAGCAATAACTCCTGATAGATGAATAGAAACTCACCCCAAATGTAGGTTTTGACTAAGATATTCAGCAGATAAGAAAGTAAAGTGAGCCATAACCATAGTGAGAGTTATCTCTACCGCTTCGTTATTATGGATATATTGCATAGCCTTAGAAAACAAGACTCAGATAAGTCATCATAGTAGCATGCCTCAGAGAATCATTGACAGAAACATCCGAATACCATTACCTATAATAGCAGTATTGAGGACTCACTTGTCAATAATTTCATAAAGAACAAGAAACAGTGCGACAGCAGTTCAATCGTTAAAAAGGCTTTCTCATTCGAAAATAAGGCTAAGCTTATGGGGCATACCCAACTGCTTAAAAATAGAAAGTACAGCAACAGGATCAGTAGCAGAGATAGTCACCGCAAATAAAAGAAGGATAGAAAAAGGGATTGTCACTCATAGTAATCATAAAACATATCGACTACCAAAAGAAATAACTGCAACAGAGAGGAAAAGCCCTACCGTCGCCAAAGTCCGTATCGTAAGATTATTTGCAGCAAGTTGTTGGCGGTTAATATTATAGCCAGACTCAAAAATAAGTGCAGGTAGAAAAACATAAAAAAGAAGTTCAGGAGTTAAATGCAAATCAGAGAAAACAGCGTAACCAGTCAGATTATTAAAAATTGCAATAGAGAGACCGACAATAAACAGTAAGATAGTATAGGGAATACGGATCTTTTTTGCCACAAGGTTAACAATAGAGGCGGTAAGCAACAAAAAAATAAGAGAAAAAAAAAGAGACATGACAGGCATGTAACTAAAGTCGAGATCAATCTAGTCCGTCACGATTGAATTGCAAGTCCAAAATCACAAAGAAAAGAAATGTCAAATAGGATTGACATATTGTGTTGTGTATGCATAATGTATAAAAGGTACAAGGCGTACATAAAAAGCATTTAAATGTGAAAAGAGGGAAAAAGATGAAGACAAGAGAGTTTCTGAAAATAAGCTGAGCACTATGACGGTGATCTTTTTTACTATCGGTAACACCAGCGTGGTCCAGAGAGTTGGCATGACATTTAGAGGAAGAAAATCATGAATTATACAATCCAAGCTATGCAAAAAAGCTCGAAAGAGACAGAGCAAGATACGAACTGTATATAGACCAATATCGAGCTACAGCACAAGAGGAGCAAGAACTATACTGAATACCAGCCAGCATTAGCCTTGCACAAGCATTAAATGAGACTGACGCAGGCATAAGCAAATTAGCAAGCAAAGACAATAATCACTTTTGAATCAAGTGCAAAGAGGACTGACCTCATCCACATGGGAAAAACAATGCTACATGTAGCATCTGATGTGTACATCACGAGGATGATACGCATAATGACTATTTTTTACAATATAGAAGTTCTCGGTTTTCTCGAAGATGACATAGTAAAAAACTCAAAGAAAGCACTTATAAAAACGGTAATAAGATATACTGACACCTATTTGATAAATCGAAGACCCAATGCATTGAAGATCGGTGTAGGGGATTACAAGTTTACAGTAGTTCAAGCACCTACCCAAGTAGCTTACGAACACTGATAACATTTTTTGACTTAACAAAATACGATAAGCCCAAGCGAAAAAAAGAAAGATAACTTTTTTTGTATACAGAAAAGCGCATAGATATACTACGCGCTCCATAACCGAGGGAGCACCGCCAGCATTTATTAATGCCAGTACAATCACACAACAAATCGCGATATGATGGTACGGACACAAATAAGTACCGGCACTCCCTGGCAAAATATCCGGTTTGCTAGGTAGCAAACCTAGATGTTTTGGCTGGATACAGCCGTTGGACACCGATTCGAGAGATGGGAAGTTGGGGGCCATCTACTCAGTGTCCGATAATGAGTATACGACAACAAGCCTTCTAAGAAAAAACTTAGACAAACAAGAGAGAAAAGAGATTGACAAAAGTGAATAGTGTTTCAAAGTATGGAGACGAGACAAAGAAGAGAGAGATAATTGCCAAAATAGACGCACAGGACTATAATACAGACACCATTTACTGTAGGTGTTTGTATAAACCATGGACTCACAATTCAAAAAAGCTTTAGAGCAGGCAATCATCCATACAGATATTATAAAGCTCTTTGACAATCTCCTCACATTTGCAGTAGAAGAGGGAGCATCGGACATTCATATAGAGCCTTTTGAAAACTACTCAAGAATCAGAATAAGAATCGACGGCGTCATGGAAGAAATCATGCAGTATCCAAGAAGTATGCATGAAAGTGTAATTTCAAAGTTCAAAATAGAATCAGGTCAAATGAGACCAGATGAAAAAAGGCTTCCCCAGGATGCAAGGGTATCAACCATGACACTAACCAACAAAGAAATAGACCTACGTGCTAGTACATTACCGACGATATGGTGAGAAAAGTTGGTAATGCGTATTGTTGATAAATCTAAAAGAATACCTGAGTTAAAGGTGCTAGGAATATCAGGAAGCAACGAAGAAATTATTATAAAACACTTAAAAAGACCCAATGGAATAATTTTAAATACCTGACCGACATGATCGGGTAAAACGTCAACGTTGTATGCGTGTTTACAGGAGATCAACAAGGTAGATGTAAATATTGTGACCTATGAAGACCCCGTAGAAAACAAGTTGCAGTGACTATCACAGTCACAGGTTAGATCAGATATTGGTTTCACCTTTGCAGCATGACTAAGGGCAGCATTGAGACAAGATCCGGACATTATCATGGTGTGAGAAATTCGCGACGCAGAAACCTTAGAGATGGCAATGGAAGCGGCAATGACATGACACCTGGTTTTCTCTACGGTCCATACAAACTCCTCAGCAGAAACAATCACAAGAGTAATTAACCTGTGAGCAAAGTATTATATGATAGCTGGCACTTTCAATCTCGTCATGGCACAAAGACTATGCAGAACAATTTGCCCACACTGTAAAGCTACGCATAATATTAGCAATACAGAATGACACAAACATGCTAGAGAAGCCTTTCAAAACATTGACAAAGAAAAATTAAAAACTGAAATCATAAAAAGAAATATTAGACCCGAACAATGGACAGCTTTCATCAATGAAGGAATTGCTTACTATGGATCAGGTAAGGACCCAAACACAAACAACATCTGCAGTCACTGTTGATGAACAGGTTACAAATGAAGAATAGGTGTGTTTGAGCTTATGGATTACAATGATCTGATAAAAGACATGCTGATAAAAGAGAAAACAGCATTTGAAATAGAAAAAATAGCCCTGCAACAGGGAATGATTGACTTAGAAAGAGACGGAATATTCAAAGTAATGCAAGGGATAACAACACTAGATGAGGTCTATAGGATAGTAACACATAGGAATTAACTTAATAATAAGGATGAAAAAAAAGTACCCATTACAACGAGTAATCGCACTAGCACTAGGATTTACTGTGACGGTATTTTTTATGTATATGAAAAATTTATGAGCAGAACCAAAAACCAAGCTAACGCTAAATTATAATACATTTCAGGATGAAGCACTTGATTTGATCAATATACAAATAAAGGTGGCAAAATGATCCTACACTGCAAGCAAAGTGATAAAAAATGATGAAACAGGTTTGTGAATAATACAGAGAGCTAACCAATTATTAAATCAGGATATCGTAAGCTTATTGAAAAAAAGTAGCAAAAAAGAAGTAGAGTTAAGTAAATATATATCACAGTTAGAGGGAATACATGATCAAGCAATCGTTCAGGAACAACTTTTGCAAAGTAAGCGCCAAGATGCACAGGCAAAGCAGAATGAGTGTACACAACAAAAAAATCTAGCAGACCAAAATTTTAAGCTGTGAATAGAAGAAAAAAACCAAGATATCGTGAAACAGGCACTAGAAGATTCACAAAAATTTTGATGATGTCAAACACAGCAGCAGGTTGTGTATAATGCATACACGATTTTATTGAGTAAACTACAAGAAAGGAGAAAACTGATAACAGACAAAAAAAATATATTACAATGAAACTATGACATTATTATCGAGAATGTGGATTTGTTTGAAGACAAAAGTCTTCTCATAGAAGAACTCTTACAGGTGAGAAATAAACTAGAAAGTATACAAAAGCAAAGTTCACTTCTTCAATAAATACAGAAGACTAGCGTAATCAAGCTCAAGAACTTGCATCACCACCGTGAGTATTGACCAGAGAAATACGATCAAGAATAGCAGCAAGAGTTTTGTCGCGTTTGACAGACCTAGTAAGCTCATAACCAGAGGAGTCAAGGTAAATCAAGCTATGAGTAGAAAATACCTTATAGTGATCCTTCCAAGCAGTATCCTTGTCAAAGTCAAAAGTAAGAATACGAAGATTGCTAGGTATCTGTGCGATATTACGAGCGATATCTTCGTCCAAAGCTCTACAGGTAGGACACCAGCTAGTACCAAAAAAGAGAACTAACGCATCATCAGAAGCAAGTGCTCTCTCTATATGACCAGAGCCAGAGTGTTGGTAGCGTACCGTTTCATGCTCATCAGCTCAAAAAGATCAATAATGCTGACTTTGGCACCCAGCTAAAAAAAGAGAGAGAAAGGAAACCACAGAGAGTAAAGAAATCTTATTCATAAGATCACAAGAATTAAAACCTCTCCATACACCGAGATTGTAATCAAAGAATGCATCCTTATCATAGCGATACTTTGTTTAGAAACAAGACATGGAAGATCTCAAAAGCGTATTAAAAACAACAAGCAAATACACAGACATCCTTTCCATAAATAGCATAAACACTCTCAAAGATTTGCTCTACTATTTCCCACGTAGCTATGAAGACAGATCAAAACTGACTCCTATTTCAGAAATTTTTTTCAAAGTAGAAGCAAATGCCACGCTCACGATACAGGGTAAGATCATAAGCAAAAAAATGACAAAGAGAGCAAACAAAATACTACGAGAGCTGATAATAGAAGATGAACACAACAATACAGGACATATCTTTTTTTCCAGCAAAGCATACCAAGTAAGGTCCATAAAAACACAACAACACTACATGGTAATAGGAAAACCTCAAATAAAAAGCGGTCAGATCAATTTTTGGTATCCTGAAATCATAGAATCAGGTGACAGAAGCGAAAAAAGGAAAGATCTAGATGAATACCAAACGTGAAGGATCTATCCAATTTACCCAGAAGTTATGTGAATAAAAGCCTGACGGTTTGCTCAAAAGATACGAAAGCAATGTGATGCTATACCAATAGTATGTCCCGAACACTTACCCAAACAATGTGTAGAAATCTTCCAGTTGTTAGACCTCCCAACAACAATAAAACAAATGCACTTTCCTGACTCATGGAAGCTTCACGAAAAAGCAAAAACCAGGATTTTTTTTGATAGACTGTTGAAAATACAATTGCATGCACAACTCTTCAAAAATGATTATAACAAAAAAACGACTAATACAAAAGAACAGCTCACGATAGAAAAGATTACGAAAAGAGATGAGGTGCCACGCCAACAAGAGTACCTCATAAAAGGCGACCACAACAAAAAAAGAGAAAGTACAGAAGAAAAGAACAGCGTACCAGATCGGGAAATAATTAGGGAGATAACACAAGCATTGCCTTTTGAATTGACGACAGCACAAAAACGTGTCATTAAAGAAATGATAGAAGACATTCACAAACCCAGAGCAATGCTAAGACTATTGCAGTGAGACGTAGGTAGCGGAAAAACAGTAGTGACAGCCATCGTGGCATATTATATCATCAAAAAAGAGGGGTGACAAGTGGCTTTTCTTGCTCCACTTTCAATTCTTGCACAACAACACTACGAAACGCTAGCAAAATTGCTTCTGCCGCTATGAATAAAAATCGCCCATATTGCATGATCACACAAAACATCATACAAAGAAAAACTAAAATCAGACCTATTGCATGGAAAAATCGACCTTGTCGTAGGAACACACGCTCTTATCCAAGATGATGTAAAATTTGAAAGTCTCCAACTAGCAATTGTTGATGAACAACATAAGTTCTGAGTAAATCAAAGAGCTTTTTTCAAAAAGTGCTGATCGCCACACATTATCCAAATGAGTGCGACACCCATCCCAAGGTCGCTTGCACTAGCATATTTTGGTGAGTTCGACGTAAGCATCATTGATGAGTTACCAAAAGGGAGAAAACCTATTACCACAAAGATTGTGACAGAAAAGCAGTTCATCAAGCTCAGACCATGGGTAGTAGCAAAACTGTCTGAAGGACAAAAAATGTTTGTTGTGACACCACTGATCGAGGAATCGGAAAAAATGGAAAATCTCAAGGCAGCTACCACAGAACGAGAAAAAATATGCAGCTTGTTCCCAGAATACAAAAACAAAATAGGATTAATACACGGAAAACTAAAAGCAAAAGACAAAGAAAAGATAATGGAAGCCTTCAAAAAGGGCACATACACTATATTAGTCGCTACGACCGTTATTGAAGTAGGAGTAGATATCAAACAAGCAACCCTCATGATTATCAAAAATGCTGAGAGGTTTGGATTGTCTCAACTACACCAGCTTCGCTGAAGAATAGGAAGAAATGATTTGGCAAGTTACTGTTTTCTCGAGACACATAATGCCTCAGGGGATACATACAAAAGACTCAAGGCAATGGAAGAAACCAATGATGGATTCACTTTAGCAGAGATTGATTTACGCTACCGTGGTTCAGGAGAAATATTATGAACAAGACAGTCAGGAGAAACTGACATCCCACGAGAAATAATCTCTGACACCTCCTTTGTCGAAAAGGTGAAAAGAGCAGCTAATCGATTACTAGAGCATTACCCAAATTTAGAATGACTGGATCAATTGGAAGAACTATTGCATGCAACAGCACCTACATTACTCGTATAGATAATCGAATAAGAGATACAAAAAGGATAAATGTCGTCTTAAAACAATACTAAGACAGTTTGTTGACATATTATGGTATTAATGAAATAATATAAGTAATGTTATATTTAAAGATAAGTGATATATGAAAATAAGCCATCAGATAGGCTATGGAGTAATCGCCGGCTGGCTCTGTGCATGAGCGGTGTTTTTTTCGATCAGGCAAACCTATGCGATGGACACACAAGAATCAAAAGTAAAGTTGGAGACGAATTGTCTAGCTGAACAAGTAATAGTAGATATTAGCAATCTTAACTTTTCAATTGATCCATCTGGATCACCGCAATACGCATGATGAGAGCGGTTAAGCTGATCATATAGCAGTGATTACTATGGAAATGTCGTTTTTTCGTGAGTAATAGTAGAAGACAGAAACGCCAATTGTGATATAAGTCGATCACAAGGAAACAGCACAGAAAACGCTCTTCGATATCTCACTATGAGTGCAGGCGAATTTAGTGCACATGACGGACAAGTCACCTATAGACTAACACCAGCAGTGCAAGCAGATACAAGTTTTGATTATGGAGATAACCAGTCAAATATGCACTTTGCCATCAAAGATAATCCAGTCGTACAAACACTATCAGGTTCGCTATCACAGCAACTCATCCAAGAAGGAGACATTACCATCATGCAAACCGGTAGTCTCACAGCATTGGAAAAATACATACTCAAAAGGAACATCCAATGAGGAGATCAAAGAAAAATAATACTACAGTACACACCAAGCATCGACCTCACATTACCAAGCAACATGCCAACTCTTCCTTTCGAAGGATCACTATACATAAATCTCTATGCTCTGGCACATGGCGACAATACACGATTGGGTTGAGAGGAAACAACGCAAACAGGAGCCGTCAGCACAGGAAGCCAATGACCGATGCCGATACTCACCCTCAAACAGTATGCACAACAAAAAGCCTCTCAATTAGATGATCTAAACAATAGAGAACATAATAATTTTATCATCAACATGAGAAGCCTCTATAGGCAGGGAAAAATAACTAGAGATATCTATAACAATCTCAGGAAAAATAAATACGAAAAATACTTCAATAAGCTGGAGCAGGATTTTGAAAAGCAAAAACTAACGGAAAACGATTATAGACAGATACTCAGTAGTATTATTGACACGATCGATACCTTGCTCTAAGACGAACCAGTTGAATCACCTTTCGCATCATCAGGCTTCTTCCCTGTCTTTGGGTCTGGAAGTCACACCGCCTTAGCAAAAAATCTTACAACAGACTCTATTCAGCGATTAAGAGCTTTGTCAGGATTAGCTTTTACATCACTAACAAACTGTTGAGCATCCTGTGATATTTTTTTCGGATCAAGATTTTCTACAAAATCCTTCCCCTGTTGTATGACACGCTTACCTTTCTCCGCCATATCTTTGAGATCAAGCTCTTTCGCTTTGTTGATGCCTTGTCTGACAACTTTTTCAGCTTCTTGAGAAAAGGCGGTCACATGATCAGATTCCAAAAAATCTTTAGCTTTATCAGTCATCCCGTCAAGGAGTTTCTTAGCTTTTGTCGCATCAAGTGCCATGGAAGGGTTGCAACACACAATAAAATTACGTACACTATACACATGCACTTTAGCAAGACAATCCAAAAAAAGAAAAAATGTCAGACATCATCACCATTGATAAAAATGGTTCAGGTCAGAGGATAGACAAGTATCTGTCTGATATATTCCCCTATAGCAGAAATTTTTTTCATCACATCATCGATAGGGGAGGAGTACGCTTATCAAATAACAAAAGTATCAAAAAATCCCACAAACTCAAAGAAGGAGAGAAAATTCATATTGATTCTCTCAAAAGATATCTAGATGGAGCAGTCATGGAAGAGGCTCCCCAAATAGAAATTCCTATCGTCTATGAGGAAGAAGACTATATTGTGATCAACAAACCCAAATGAGTCCTATCACATCCAAACAGCATTCGAGACGTCTGATCACCCTCAGTCGTGTGACGACTCTATCATCATTACAAAGACCTACCAAGCATCGGAAGTTTCGTGAGAGCATGACTGATTCATAGACTGGATAAAGAAACAGACGGACTGATGATTATAGCCAAAACAGAAAAAGGACTAGCTCATTTCAAAAAACTCTTTCAGCAAAAAAGCGAATCAGACAGTATAGAAGCCAAAGAAGCCGTCCCTCTCAAAAAGTTTTATCAAGCAGGCTGTCGAGTAAGACCAGAGTGACAAGATTTTCTCGATACACTGCTTCTATGAGCAAGACAAGAAAATCATGATAGGATCATTGCCTACAAACTGTCCAAACCACACTATATCATCCAAGACGTAGTACCTAAGGTCCCGCATAGTATGATCAAAACATGAATTACTAAAGTCTTAGAGATCAAACAATCTCCAGATGATAGAATATCATGACCATATCCACACATCACGCTTTACCTCGAAATCCTCACAGGACGCACACATCAGATCCGCTACCATCTATCAGAGCATGGACTTCCCGTCATGGGAGACTATCTCTATGGCATTGAGCAAGACCAGAAAACCAAAGACACACAGCAGTCACTCCAGCTTTCAGCACACAAACTCCTATTTCAAAACATCAACAGAGAAACAAAAGAGTTATCAATAAAGACAAAAGATATTGACTAATAAAAATACTTTCTTAGAAAGCAGGCTCCTACGACAAATCGTCCACCGAATATGAAAAAAAAGAAATCAAAAAAAAGAACATGACGGAAGCTAAAAACCGTCAAAATCAAAGAAACAAAGAAAAAGCCCTTGGGAAAAGCAAAAGAGGGAGCCCCCAAAGAAAACAAGCAAAAAACTAAGTTCACCCATCACATTCATCTTAAATGTAAGTTGACCTATGGCCAAGAAAGTTGGTAAAACACAAAGGGGAAAAGCAGTCGAACTTCGGGAACTTCGGACTGCAAACGAAAACAAAACGCAAAACCGTCAGGCTCCGGTAAAGCCAACAAGAAACAAAGGAAGACGAGATAAGGCACGGGGTTAACTGTCTTTTGTCTTTCAAACATTTCCGGTGCCGCGTATCCCGCCTTAGGTATTCGCGGCACCACTCCCTACAATCCCCATCAAGCCCGGCGTATCCGTCCGGGCCTTGCCATACAATAAAAAAACAGAAATACTATTGCCAAATGATAAGAAAAGATTAGATAAGACAGATTAATAAACCACAAAATTAGTAACTATGAGCTTAACAGCAAGAATTAAGGCGATGAAGAAAAGATTAAAATTGACTTTGGGAAACCAAAAAAACAAGTCAAAAAAGAGGAAATTACTGATTTGGGGAAGAGGAAGAGGAAAGAGGGATAGATAGCTCATTGAGGTTAGGTGCTGCATTACAACTTAGCAGCACCAACCATTAAATTAGAATTATACGATCCCTGACCGTATTCGTGTCAGGGCGATCTTTTTTTTATGAAAAAAAAGTTAAGGAGAAGGAGTGCAGTTTTCGAGTTGCAAACCAAAATCAGCAAGGTTTTGACGACAAAGACCTAAAAAAGATCAAAATGTATGATAATTATGAGGGTTAGATCAAGCTATCTGAGGATAAATAGTGATGTTTCGCAAATCAGCATCACCATGAGAGTTGTTCCTAACAACACGAGCAAATTCACGAGTCGCAATACCATAATCTCTTATCTGTAGTGCAACAGTTCTATGAGAAAAGTTTTCACTATGCAAGGCTGTATTGATACTATCTTCCAAAATGAGTAAATGATTGACAAGAGGATAAACGTTATTCATAAAAGTCTGAGAAAGATAGGGGTGAAGACGACGTCATCCAACCAATGTTGCATCTCCATCGGAAGCTCTCCCTGCACTGACCAAAAACATCGCTCTATTATGAGGACGATCACGTTTTCAGAGGTGTAAAAATAAAAGTCAACTAACACCAAAAAGGGCAATGAGAGAAAGCAAAATAATTTCACGATTGCGTCAAGTTCAAGAAGCTTGCTGACTGGTATGTGAAGGTGTGTTCATAGGCTATGCACTACAAAAAAGCAAAACAAAAAAACTCCTCACAACGAGAAAGTTTCCAAACTAATAGCGTGGACGTATTACAGATGAGTTGATCGATGTCAATGCATAATGAGCAAAAGCGAAAACACCCATTGATTTTCACAAATCCATTTGCTAAAACTCATCAAAAGATGAAGATATTTAGTACGTAAAGGACTTCATGTTCACACCTAACAAACAAGATGCAAAAAACAGAGCAGGGGACTGATTTAGAAATTTTGGTGAGAAACTTGCTGCTCTAGGAACAGAAGCAAGAAGGCTCATTCACAAAGTCCTAGATAAGAGAACAAAAAATCCTCTCTACTCAGTTCAAGACAAGAAAGAACCCAAAAAATTATAGTAGCTATAGCAGAACAAAAGCCACTAAGACAACAAACCCTACCATCATCAGATACAGTTGTTTTTGTGTAAGTTTATCCTTGAAAAATATTCGTGAAAAAATCGCTGTGACAATGATAGCAAACAACCTAATAAAATTAATGATATTTGCAGGATTATCCAAATACCCATAGTAAAACAAAAAATTTGCTCACACATTACAAAACCCCATCAAAGCAAGAATCCCAAAACTTGACCAACCAAGTCATTGCTTCAGATCAGATAACCTTGAGCCAAATCTCACCACATATCGAACAAAAGCCACTACAGCAACAGCCGTTTCAGTAAAAAAGACAGACTGTACAGGGTTCATGACAGCATTTTTGATAAACCACGTATTCCCAACAAAAAATATCGTCCAGCACACCGCAGTACCCAATGGGAGCAATGCTTTTTTATTGATACACGGTTCTCACGCCTTTGTACTACAAGACGACTGCGTCCAGAGAAATTGTGCTACTATGATGAAAAAAACCACTCCAAGAGCTATCTGAAACCACGGGAGACTCTCACTGGACTCAAACAGAGAGATGTTAGCAAAATACATAAGAAAGACCGCCAAGTTTGCTATGATCAAGCATATACCCGCATTGAGATGATCAAAAGCCTCAAACAAGAGAGCAATTCACACAAAACCAGCCAATCAGACTGAAGCCAAAACGACCAACGAAGTAGAAGAAAAATGAGGAAACAAGTCCCATCAAGCCAGGTGAGAAATAACAACCATATACACAGCTGCAAAGATGATCATACTCACATATTGCCATACCAGTCAGGCATAGTTGTTATCAAAAACATTTGCAATACGCTTCATGGCAGTCGAACTAATACCCGCAAAGATCACGGCTAACAGAGCTGCAGCAATTCATAGATTCATCTACTTACGGTAAACTAAAAGTTACTACTGCTATACAGGTTGTTGGTGCGGGTTGTAGGGAGTAGAAGAGCTTTTACTCACAAAATCAAATTCCTTAAAATCCTCTGTCATTGCCTCCAATACAGCAGTCACATCAATATCCAAAACGACAAAAGCATTAGTGCACACTCTAGGAAAATTACGCTCATCAGCGAGTGTTTTTCACTTCGTCATACCTTCCCTTGTATCAATCGATACATCCAGAAAACTACCACGATAGTTCTGAGGATAAAGCAGCAGTCAGACAGTATTCGCATCGTGAATAATAAACCCATCACGAAGCTTTGTTTGCCTAAATCATTGGTTACTACTAGTATTGAAGTCGGTCAGCTGTTTCAAAAAATCTCTATGCTCCTCATGATTGACATAGGAAAGGATAGGCTCGAGCTCATCACGACCAAAAATATAGTGGTTGGTAACATCTAAAGGAACAATCGATAAGTCAACACCAGACTGCAAAACGACAGCAACGCTACGAGGATCATACCAGTAGTTAAATTCTGCTAGAGGAGTCACATTACCTCCAACACCAAACGCACCCCCCATACTGATCAGTCCTTGAGATGTTTTCAGAAGTCCTGGGTACGTTTTCTCCAGATGTGCAAAATTGCTCAAGGGTCACATAGCTAAGATTCTCAAGTCATGACCATAACGTTTGATAAGGTCAGCCATAAGAGTAACACTATCATACACAGCAATATCAAGAGGCTTAGGGAGTAGAGAAGATAATCATCCAATCCCATCATTGCCGTGAATATGACTTGCATTGTCAGATCATTGTGCATCATGTCATCTAGCAATAGGAATATCTACTCACATCATCATCATAGCTCTCACAGCATTATCAAAGGTTGCCTGTGCGGGAACATTGCCACCAGAAGTAGTAATTCATACAATATCAATATATCCTCTTTTGTGCATAATCATCGCCCATATCAGAGCAAAAAAATCATCAGCACCAGGATCACAGTCAATCAACACGGGAATACGTTTGTCAGAAGTGAGTGTCATAGAACGAAAAACAAGCTAAAACAAGGATTGCAATAAACAAGACAACTGCTACAAGTATAGGGCTAGTCAACAATTTCAGCAAATTTACTTCCCCTAAATCATGCAGATCAAAACAGAATGGGATTTGTCATTTTTGTATAACGGAGCAAAAGACTCGACGATCAAAACAGATACAGAAAAAGCAGAAAGAGTAATAGGAAACTTTGTACACAAACGGAAAAATAGCACTGAGTATCTTAGAAATCCTGAAATAATACGCCAAGCACTTGATGAATACGAACAGATCCAAGCAGACTACTATCATGGGACTCGAGAAGCAACATATCGATGACTACAAACGTACCTCACACAAGATGAATGAGTCAAAGCAAACGCAAACAAGACCGCACTACGTGATCAGCAACTATTTGTACAGCTAGACTTTTTCGAATTAAATATAGCAAAAATTGATGCAGAAACACAAAAAAAATTCCTCAAAAGCGAAGCACTTACTCCATACCACTATTTTCTTCAGAGACTTTTTGATACAGCCCAATACAATTTGTCAGAAGCAGAAGAAAAAATAATCACATTGATGAGCAAAACATCATACAGTAATCGAGAAAAAATGGTCGAAGATTTCTTTGCAGACGAACAGGTTAGACGACAAGACGATCAAGGGGGAAAAAGTAATAAATGATTTGAAGAAATCATGACCCTACTAGCAGATAGTAACAAAACCATCAGGGACAAAGCCGCTCGTATCATGAACAAACGATGCAAAAAAAACAACAACATAGCTGAAAAAGAGATAAATAGCATATTGGAGTACAAATACACAATAGATCAACTTCGCTGATATCAGAGACCAGATCAGGGTAGACATATTGCAGATGATGTGACGTATCAAATGGTCGATACCATCATCACAGTAACACAACGCAATAACACACTAGCACACAGGCTATACAAACTCAAAGCTCAGCTACTAGGACAAAAAAAACTGGCCTATCATGAAAGAAATGTTCCTATCACCTTACAGGGAAAAGAAAAAACCTATAAATTTGATGAGGCTGTAAGCATAGTCGATAACGTACTATGAAAATTAGACCCAGCTTTCCAAGAAATATTTCACAACATGGTAAAAGACGGGAAAATCGATGTATACCCCCAAAAAGGAAAGCGTTGAGGAGCCTTTCATGCTGGATTAGGGAAAAACATACCATGACTAGTATTTCTTAACTTTACTAACAAACTCAACGATATAGCAACTCTTGCTCATGAATTAGGACATGCAATACATACCGAGTTTGTAAGAAAAAATCAGCACTCCTTATACTATGGTTATGGTATGTTTATGGCCGAAGTTGCAAGCACCTTTGTTGAGGATTTCGTGTACCAAGAAATAGAAAAAGAATTAGACGAACAGGGAAAGCTTTCTCTTCTTATACAACGTATCAACGACTTTGTAAGTTCCTGTATGAGGCAAATCTCATGCTATACATTTGAGACTGAGTTACATCAAGAGCGAAGAAAATCAGGTTATCTCAAAAAAGATGCAATAGGAAATATCTTCAGCAAACACATGAGTGCATACATGTGACCGTATGTAACACAATCACCATGATCAAAAAACCGACGAACCTATCGGTCTCATATTAGAAACTTTTTTTATGTATATAGTTACGCAGGTGGTATTTTGATAGCAAAAGCCTTTCAAAAAAAATATAAGTCAGACCCAGCTTTTATACAAAACTACAAAAGCATATTCTTGTCAGCGGGAAAGAGCGAACCTCCAGCATATACTTTGAACAAGATGGGTATTGACCTCCAAGACGAAAAATTTCGACAAGCATGATTTGAAGAAGTAAACGAAATGATGACACAGGCTGAAAATATCGCAAAGAAATTATCTTTATTGTAAATACAATCACATGATGAAAATATTGGTATACGAATCAGATCTGCGAGTGCATATGGAATACCTAGAGTACCTAGAACAAGAAGGCCACCACTTGATCAAAAAAGAGTCTGAAGAATATGATCCTACGAAAATAGAAGCGATAATAGTATACAAAACACAAGTAACAAAGTCGGTATTGGATCACTACCCACAACTCAAACGAGTAATGAGAGTAGGAGTAGGATTAGATAAAATAGACCTTGAAGAATGCAAAAAAAGGAAAATAACTGTGCTCAACACTCCTGCAGCCAATGCAGACTCTGTCGCAGATCTTGCACTCTGGTGAACCTTATCTCTCAAAAGACGTGCAATACGATGATACGAATTGCTACAGTCAAACACAGAACAAGAAAGATTTCCTTACGAAGGAGACGAATTACAAAGCTGTAGTATAGGATTTGTATGATTTGGTAATATTGGGAAAAAAATATACCAAAGACTACAAGGATTTGGATGTACACAGTTTCGTGCCTACGATCCTTATCTGACAAAATCACCAGCAGAAAACGTCACACTCGAAAAGCATATAGAAAACATTTTGCAAAAAAGTGACATTGTCTATGTAGTAGTACCTCTCACAGAACAAACAGCCGACATCATCAATCATAGCTTTTTGCAAAACTGCAAACAAACAGTCACTATTATCAACACATCGAGAGGTTGAGTATGTCAAGAAAACGACCTATACAGCTTTTTACAACAAAACCCACAAGCAAGTTATTATGGAGATGTGTGGAAAGGGGAGCTAGCTATCACTGACAGCATACACAGACTCTTGTCTTTAGAAAATTGCATCATTACACCCCATATCGGAGCCCACACCAAGCAAGCACAACAAAAAATGCATCGCTTTGACCTCAACCAAATACACCAACACTAAGAAGATAGCAAAGAAATAAGAGACTCATGATCGTTATACAATCATCTCCACAAGACATAACCGTCAGGACGAATCAAGTACAACATCGTCACAGGACAGTGAAAAAGCTTATGAACTTCTGCATCATAGTCTCATAAAATTCTCATATCATCATCATAATTACTAATATCATATTGATTGGTAACAAGAAAGCTTTGACAAAATCTAACAAATTGCTGATGCAACGCATCGAATTGCTTCTGAAGGGTGGAGTCATGATCGGGATAGATACCAACAAACATCAATAAAACAGGCCTGAGATCAGAAAAAAGCTCATACAGATGACGACGAGGCTCATTACTTTTGAGAACAAGGTAGCACGAAGGAGCAAAAACACCGATACCAACACCATGTTGAATATACCAATAATTCTGTATAGTGAGATAAGCACGAGAATCAGTAATATCACCACCTTTTTTGAATCAACAAAAAGAGCTATAGTCCCCATGTACAAAAGAAGGCAAGATGCTACGTTTCATGGCATAGCGACTATAAGAAAACACATAACGCAAAGTGTGACCTACACTCACGTCCCACATAGAAAATGGATCAAGAGGAAAAGATCCTATTCACGGGTTAAAGGCTGCACGTTGAGTAACGATAGCTACAAGATCACGCCTAATAGAAACAGAAGCTAAGAGTTTTGACTGAAAAAAAGCAAGAAATCAGTCTGAGAAAGTATGTAAAAAACGATCAGTGGTAGCACGAAGTTGATCGCAATAAAAGTCCCACTCAAGCATATACGGAGAACTTACAAAATCATTGTCAGTACCAATAGTATGTGAATAGTGTTCCAAAAAAAGAAGAGTTTGAAAAAGCAATAAGTCAAAAGAAGATCAGACAGGAGAGTAAGGGAAATCTTGCCCACCAAGAACAACTCAAGACACAGTTCACGGGACAATGGATGAAGCAAGAGAGAAAGATCAATACAATCAAGAACTTCAGTATTTCGTAAGGAGATCTGATAGATCATAAGTGCTACCTAAATCAGGAATAAAAACACAGAATCTACCAAAAAAATGTAACCATCAAGAGTCAATGCGAATCAAACGAGCCTGTTCACAGACATTATCAGACAAAGCAACAAAGCATGATGAATCAATGACCTGCTCTGTTATCATAATAGTACTATGTACTTCCGAAACAGACAAATCAGATCAGTGCTGGAGAAAAGCATCAAAAAAAACAGAAACTAGGTCCTCATAAGAAATACAAAGAAAAAAAGGATAATGGTAGTTTTTTTGCTGAAAATTGAGATTAACAAGCTTGTTAGCGTTATGATAAACATCAAAGTCGGGTATAGTATGACCTTTTGCGACAATTTCATCAGCACATCACAAAAGCGACAAAAAAGAAAGACTAGCAGGGCTAAGAAGGAGCGGAGCCTGTACAAGAGGTCCAGTAGTATGCGAAGAGGTATCGAGAGAAAAAGGGGTACCCCAATGACGACCAAAATGTGCTAGAAGAAGTCATCCAAGATAAGTAGTAGATGCGGAAAACATTCAAGCAGTAAGAGGGCAAAACACGCAAATAATAGTATTGTAATTGTGCTATAAAACCATAGTTTTTGTGACAACTAAGCAAAAAATGCTTTTCTCTTTATTTAATCTATGTCTTGTAATGAAAAAAATCCTTTTACTATCACTCGTGGTCACTTCTCTTGTTGTAGCTGGATGTGCAAAAAAGTGATTAACTGAAGCTCAACAAGCATGTGCAGACGCAATTCAACAATACCTAGCAACGACCAACACTGCCACAGAAGGAGCTGCCGTAAAAGACGGCGACTTAGTAACAGTTGACTATGTTGGCAGAACAAGTGATTCAGAAATATTTGATACAAGTGTTAAGTCAGTAGCAGAAGGATGTAACAGCGTAACACAAGGAAGAAACTATGATGAATGATTGCAGTTTGTGGTTGGAGCAAAAAAGATGATACCCTGATTTGAAAAGGCTGTACTAGATATGAAAGTAGGTGAAACAAAAACAGTCGTATTGCCTCCTGAAGACGCATATGGGGAGTGGTCAGATAAAAACCTTGTTCAAATGAAAAGATCAGATCTGCCCACAGGTGACTGGAAAAAAGGAGATGAGTTACCAACATTTTTTGGTCCAATGCCTATCACTGATGCAACAGAAGAAACGGTAACTATCGACACCAATCCACCATTGGCTGGGAAGACACTGACGTTCGACATAACTGTCAAAAACGTACAGGCAGCTGATACAGTAGCCGTGCCAGACGCTGCGGCAGTGGAACAAGATCTATGAGCGGAAGAAGCACCAACCGAAGAAACAGAGACAGAAAACGAATAATAGAAAAAGGTAATAGAAAAAATACTACCTCTATTATAGGTAGTATTTTTTTGTTGAAGTAAAAATTTCAGCCACCAAGACACTATAGCTTAGCAAGCATGACCAGTCTTATCATGACATGTTCAACCACAACAAGAAGAGTCCATCTTTTTAGCATCAGAACATGAAGAACTGCAACACTTTCTACAACACAAAACATAACGTCCTGGTCCAGTAAAAACAAGTCCCAAAAACACAACTGCCAAATCTACCGCATGCCAAGGACCGCCAAGCTCATATAGTCCTTGTCACTGAAAAAAGTGAGACAAAGCCGCCACTAGCATCGTAAAAGAGAGGAGAGCTGCAGAAAGTCTAAAAGCAATTCATAAGACAAAGGCAATTCAACCTACAAACATGATCAAGCCCGCAAGCAAACCCGCTACTGATGAAACAGAGGGATTGGAAGAGACCATTCAACCAATCAACTGCCACATAGCAGATCAACCAAAAACAAGTCAGGCACCATGAATAGCCATCAGAGTTCCGACACCCAAGCGGATAATAAGCAATCATTTGTTTTTACAAAAAACGCGGTAAGAGGAGCAAGATTCTTTTTGCATAGGAAAAGAATAGTAATAAAAAGCACAAAACACTATAGACACTAGGAAGAAAAAAACAATCACACACCTATATACAAAATCTTAATTCGATACATAGAAGGTAAGAGAAGCTTTTGTAACCAGAAAGAAAATGGGTAATAACAAAGAAACATATTTAGTTCATGAAAAAAATGGGAAAAACAGCACTTATCTTCCTAAAAGGTATCGCAATGGGAACCTGCGACGTCATACCAGGTGTGTCCTGATGAACCATCGCATTCATTACTGGAATCTATGACAGACTAATCGACGCATTAAATCATATAAACAAAAAGTCTTTTATGCACATCATGCAGGGCAAAATAACTCAAGCACGAAGATACTGTGATGGACAATTCCTAGTAACGCTTTTTGCAGGAATTATAGTAGCAATACTAAGTTTTGCGAAACTCATACAGTATGGTATGACACACCATCCAATACTTGTCTGGTGATTCTTTTTTGGACTGATTATCACGTCAGCACTGATGTTGTTGCAACACATAAAAAAGCGAACAACAGGCAGGTGAGTAAGTATAGCTGTTGGTATCGCCATAGGCTATATAGTTTCAACTCTACCCATTATGAACAATGGCGGAGAATCGCTCCGAAGCATTGGTATATCTGGAGCAATTGCTATCATAGCCATGATACTACCAGGCATTAGCGGTTCTTACATGCTTTTGGTAATGGGTAAGTATAATATAATACTCTCATCTCTAACAAGCATAATTGATGCAATGAAAAACATGACTTTAAGTGCAGAATGAGTGTCTTCAGCAATAACACTACTGGTGTTTATGGCAGGTTGTGTCATTGGCTTACTTTTGTTCTCAAAACTACTACATTGGATTAAAAACAACTATCACGACACGATGGTCGCAGTACTAACGTGATTTATGCTATGAGCAATTACTAAGGTACGACCTCGACAACAAGTAGTAAGCACCTACCAAGATAGACATGGTATAGAACAGACCTTAAAAACAATCAACATCCTGCCTACAATAGCACAAGACCTATGGTCAGGAATAGCAACAATCTGACTTGGAATAGTAGTGGTAACACTGATACATTATATCGCTAAGCACCACAAAGCATGAAAAAAACAAACTATGTAGTCTGTGAAAACATACGTAGTGCCTACAATGTCGGCAATATACTCCGCACAGCAGATGCATTATGACGGTGAGTAATTATATCAGGGTATGCTGCACCTATTCATCACCCAAAAGTAAAAAAGACTGCATTATGAGCAGAAGAATCAGTCCCTACTAAACACTTTCTAGATATAGAAGAAACAACCAAACGACTAAAAAATGAAGGCTACACCATCATATCCGCAGAACTTAATAACAAAAGTCGTCCCCTCAATCATGCAAGGAAGGAAATCGATCCAAATAGTGTTATCGCAGTAGTGATGTGAAATGAGCTATTAGGAGTAACACAAGAAACACTCAATGCCTCAGACTTCATCTATCACATCCCTATGCATGGTATCAAGGAGTCCCTCAATGTAGGACAAGCAGCAGCTATTTTTATGCGAGAATTAGGAAAGAAAACTACTAGAAAGTAACATTACTGGGCTGTATATCCCCCATCAATACTCACAAGAGCACCTGTCATAAATCACACGGAGTCAGAAAGCAAAAAACTTACCAAGTTAGCAACCTCCGCTGGAGTACCAAGTCTCTGGATTGGCTGAGCTTTTTCTAAGAATTCGTAACCTTTCTGAAAATCTCATCAAAAATTCTTATCGGCAAATCATTGCATAGCACCGCGTGCTAGTGGCGTATCAATAGTACCAGGACAGACACAATTTACCCTAATATGATCTTTTGCAAAATCTATCGCAGTACTTTTAGTCAGCTGACCAATAGCTCACTTAGCAGCACCATAAGCGGAAGATTCTGCTTTGCCAATAAGACATTGGTCACTTCACATCAAGACAATAGATCAACCACCTCACTGCTGCAGATAAGGAATCGCATACTTGAGAGTCAGAAAAACTCACTCTACATCTACTGCAAACATCTCTCTCCACTGTTCTAGAGTTGTGTCAAGCACAGTACCAACCATATGCTTCCCAGCATTAGCAAAAACACCATGCAGCGATCAAAAATGCACAACAGTCTGATCAATACTATCGTTGACATCCTTCGATTGAGTAACATCACAGGGCAAAAAAAGAACTCTTCCCAAATCAAGTCATAACTCAGCTACGTCATGCAAGACTTTTTGAGCACTATCGGCATTTCTGCCTGTAAAAGCTACATAGGCTCATTCTCTCAAACAGGAAAGAACTGTTGCAGCTCCTATACCACTGGTCCCTCAGGAAATATAAATAACGTTGTCTAAAAGTATCATCAAAAAAACAGTGAAAAATAAACAAGAAAGATTATAGAGACAAAACAAAAAAAAACTAAAAAATATACAAACGACTATCAAAATTGTGCAGACTTCTTACGTAAGAACAGGATTACTACAGTATACGAAAGCAGTATTTAACCTGACAAAGCAAAAAGATATGGAAGAAACGGAGAACACTAGCAGTTGACCTAGCACATGAAGAAAACGAACACGGCAATCAATTACGCTTACTCTATGATTAATGATTTTGGTTGGGCTCTGTGATGACTATGTGAAACAAAATCACAGACCAACATTACAACAACAAATCGACGAAGCGATGAGGACAATCGACTGACTAGAAAAGGAAACACAAATACTCATAAGACAAAACAAGCAATTAGAAAAAGATAAGGGGAAATTAAAGGAAAAATTGCAAGAAACAAAAGGAGCATTAAAAGAATGTATGAAAAAATAAGGAAAAAAGAAGCGAAGACACAGTAGACTATCAAAATTCTTTACCGTAATCGAAACAACGGACGAAAAGCTCTAAGACGAACACAGTCTGACTTTAGAGCATCCACTGAATATATCTGTCATCAGGCACATCATAGCTACCTTTCGGGACCTTAATAATATCGCCATATCTGATACCAGCTTCTTCTGCTTCACGTGCAAAGCCGTTGCTTTCCATTTTACGCCAAAACCAATGTTCTCCTTGTTCGTTTCCCCACATGGTGATGAATGCAGCCTTGGTAATTGCTTCATCATTGATTTGCCAAACTTTAATTTTTGCCTTGTCAGGGTTTTCAAGATAACCACGCTCAATCAGGAGATCAATTTCCTGATCAGTGATATCGACAATACGTTCAAACACCACAACCTCTCCTTCAACTAAATCCAAAATGCTTTCATGAGCAAATTCATAACTTCTCAACTTGGCAGTCAAAAAATGAAGCCAAGCATCCAAACCGTGACGAGTAGCACCAGAAAGCACAAAACTTGTCTTTTCTAAAAGATCCGCAGCAACCCCAACTCAAAAAGTTGAAAGAAAATAAGCTTTGAGGCGATTGTCAAACTGCTGTTGGTATTCTCCTACTATTTCATCGTCATAGACAAGATCGTATTTATTAAACACAAAACACAAAAGTTTGTCCAAAAAAAGCTTCTTTGCATTTCACCGAATAAGATAGACCTTCAAATGAGGATGACCATTTACAATCTCCAAAACGAACTCCACATCATCAATAGGGTCACCAAAGCTATCTGACCCCACATACGTCTCTTTGATAAAAGCGATAATTTCATCTAACAGAACAGTAGAATCATCCATACCAGACTCATATAAGGAAAGATCGTGAACAAAACAAAAAATATGTGCTTTCAATATATGTCTCAAAAAGTCATTACCAAGTCATTTACCCTCATGAGCACCAGCAATGAGACCAGGAATATCCACCATAGTAAAATCATAGTTTTCATAATGCACCATTCATAAGTTAGGTACAAGTGTTGTGAAATGATAAGCAGCTACTTTTGCCTTGGCATTGCTACATGCATTGATCAAGGTTGACTTACCAACACTCGGAGTTCCAATCAGTGCAACATCACCCAAAAGTTGTAGCTCCAACAAAAGATTCAGACTCTGAGCTGGTTCACCCAAAAGAGCAAATTGCGGATATTGCATCGTAGAAGTTTTGAAATGCATATTCCCTACTCATCCATCACCTCAACGTAAGGCACGCCGCTCTTCCTTATCCTCAGTAATCTGATGCAAAATAGCCCCTGTGTCCGCGTTTTTGATAACAGTTCCCAAGGGTACAGACAAATACAAATCATCAGCATCAGCTCAATATTTGTCTTTTCATTCGCCTGGTGCACCGTAGTCAGCCTTATAATCTCTATGATAGGTGTATTTCAAAAGAGTGTTCTCATCTTTACTTCAGACAAAGTAGACACTCCCTCATTTGCCGCCGTTTCCACCAGCTGGACCACCAAAAGGAACCTTTGCCTCCCTCCTTGCAGCAACCACGCCATCTCAACCCTTACCAGAGTGGATGCTTATACGTACAGTATCATAAAATTTCATAGACAACAGATTGCAAAATAGAAGACGATTGCCTATGTTGTACTCATAGCATGTTTTGTTTGCAACTCCATCATATGAAAAGCACTATTCTCTGTATATCCGATTCTGACAAACAGTTTGATACTGCGATACAAGAATACACAAAAAGGCTAGGAAAGAGTTGTGAGATCATCAACTGTAAACCAGCCAAGCATGGCACACACCAGCAAATCATCAACACAGAAACCCAAACCATTATCGAGAAGCTAGAAAAAACGCATGCAAATATCATACTTCTATCCAAAGAAGGGAAAGCTGTAACGACAACAGATATCAAAACAACAGTCGAAGCAGGTAAACACATTTGCTTTGTTATCGGTTGACCTTACTGACTAGATGAACCATTATTGGAAAAAGTCCCTCACACAAAGCGGTCCTTTGGAGCCATTACACTCCCTCATGGGCTAGCAAAACTTATCCTCTTAGAACAACTCTATAGGGCACAGACCATACTACAGGGCAAAAAATATCATTATTAAGTTTTTAGTAGAAACAAAGAATATGAAATTTGAGGAAATACAAGAAGTCATTGAAAAATTTGTACAAGAAAACAAAAGAAAAGAATATGGAGATCAAAAAAAGTATAAAATGAAAACATCAGATGCACTATTTTGTGCAGAAGACAGATCAAGAAATCGTATATTTCGAAATGCAATAGATCAGGCAATACAAGAAAACAAAAAAAGCACTCACTATCATGTAGTCGATGCAGGATCAGGGTTAGGGATTTTGGGATTATTTGCACTCGCACAATGAGCAAATGTCTGTACCTTTATAGAACATAATACTGACACCTATACACTAAGTAAAAGACTCATAAAAAAGTTGTGATACGAAAAGCAAGTAAGCTACATCAATCAAGATGCTACATCACTAATATTACAAACAAAATTTGACCTCTTAATCAGTGAAACACTCAGCAGCGACCTCGAGTCTGAAGACTTTTGTGCTATTATCAATCACTTACAACAGTTCGCAAAAAAGAAATATTGCATCATACCACAACATATCGAACAAGAGATCATCCAGTTAAACAAGAAATGAGAAATAATCAAAGAAGAAACACAAAGCTTTGATACTAAACAAGCAAGACCCCAAACAATAACGATAGACAAACAAACTCACAAAATAGTGTACAAAGGCACACTAACACTCTATGACCATCACAGTATTAGCTCTGGAGACTGTATATCACTATTTAATACAAGAGAAAAAATCATAGACAGAAATACTTAGATATCCCTAAGCAAACCAGTAACGATAGTATTATATACGTCCATTCCATCATCAGTCAACCTGAGGCGATCATCATACAATGTTGCTAGTCATTGTGAAATATAGTTTTCTAAAAGAATGCTAAAATTATCTACTAGCACAGATGCAAAAGAAGAAAGATTGCCGACACCGGCATCAGTCCTCAATCAGAGAAAAAACGATTCAATCAAGAGGTCTGTAGAATCCAAACAACTAACAGAATCGCTATCCTGATAACTACCGGCAAAATAGTTTTTGATAAACTTAGTGTTGGTCAAACGGAGTGCCATTAGCGTTTTTGCTGATACAGAAGATTCACAAGCTGTTTCAAAAACTTGAGGGAAAGCAGGATGTTGTGACTGCAAAAAGCTTGCCGCACTCGTTCCTACTCAGAGGTAGTTATCCATCTCCCAATAGATCCTATTGTGTATACTACTCTTGCCAGCAAGCGAAAAATTGGATAACTCATATCTGCGATATCATGCGTTGAGGATAATGTCCTTTAAGAGAGAGAATTCATGATACACATGATCTTCTGATCCATAGTGATGAACTAAGTGTTGTGCTGAAGAAGATCACACAATGTGCTGATGATACCAAGCACTACCAGGGAAAAGCTCTAAGGTATACAGGGAAAAACTATCAGCAAAATAGCTCTGCACAAAACTCTCAAAAAAATCTAATTTAGACTGGTCTCGCAGTTGCAACTCTCCATTTTTACGTTCAGTCAGACGTCCAAACGCAATAAAATCAAAATTAAAAACATTATGAGATTGCTTGATTGCTTGTAACTGTCTCAAAAAACCTACTACTTGATTAAAGCTATACTGTCTTCCGCTGTCTTGCAGGACGATATCATCAAAACTTTGGATTCCAAAACTAAACCTCACCCTAGGAAAATGCTGATAATATGTAGATAAGGTTTCAACTAAGGACAAAACATCATCAAAAGGATTAGGGTTACATTCGATAGAAAGTTCTGCTAAATTTTCTACATCAAAGACATCCGCAATATGATCAATAATTCTGATAAAGTTTTTAGTTCCTATTTTGCTGGGAGTACCACCACCAAAGTAGATAGTAGAAAGTGCCTGTTTGGGGAAAAAGGCTGCACGATAGGTGATTTCTCACAACAGAGCTTCAATATAACGCTCTATTACTCATCACTCATCCTTCATGTCTGCAGTCTCCAAAACATGGAAACTACAATAGTCACACTTACGATCACAGAAAGGTATATGGATATAGAGACCAAACATCAGAAACAAACAGATTAAAGTAAATCGAGTGGACTTGTGATCTTCGCCAATGATGGCTGCATAACATGAGTGTAAATTTGTGTCGTACGAATATTATTATGTCCCAAAAGTTCTTGTACATAACGCACATCAACACCTTGTTCGAGCAAGTGAGTAGCGAAACTATGACGCAATGTATGAAACGAAACCTTTTTAGAAATTCATACTCTTTTACATGATTGATGAAAAACCGCCTGTGCAGTTCTAGGAGTGATCGCTCATCACCTTTCCGATGTAATAACGTGAGCTTCAGTATCCTTTCATAAAATCACACTTTTGTAAAGATTCTCAAGATGTTGGGGAAAGATTGTGATACGATCTTTTTGACCTTTGGCTGAGTGTAAATGAATTACACGCCTTTCTAGATCAACATCACCTATTCTCAAACCCACAACCTCACTTACTCTCAATCACGCTCCATAGCTTATACTAAGCAATAACTGATGTTTAGGATTATGGATGCTGGACAATATATTCTTAATTTCTCGGACACTAAGTACGATCGGCAGTGTTCTAGGCTCCTTCGACAGTCTAATCGGTGGAAAATCAGCTTTTTTCAAGATATGCATAATAAAATACTTGAGGGCATCCTTGTAGAGGTTAATTGTTTTAGCTGCCTTACCCTGACTTTGAAGATGGAGAATAAAGTCAACGATATCACTATGTTGTATCTGTTCAAGATCTTTCCTATACCATTTCAAAAAAAACTCTACACAAGTCGTATACACCGAAACAGTCCTTGGGCTGTAGTTTTGGTATTGTAACTCTCTACGCAAATCAGTAACCTGTGGATACATACAAAAAAACGCATAAACATTTCAGATAGTACACAATAAAATGTCACTTTCAACAAAAACAATTCAGACAGAAACGAGTT
>CAYXZL010000013.1:0-21242 GCA_964469925.1 uncultured Candidatus Peribacteria bacterium
ATCAACAACTTGTCAGTGACCAATGGAGAGTACGGGAGTGCCACGAGAGCTAGGAAAGTCAACTCACAAATGACCACCATGATCAGTGTCCCAACCATCATTGTAGGTTCATCACCATAGGACACTGTAGACCTGTCTGTACAAAACATTGTCCTTGTATTGATCATAGTTTGTACTCGAAATCGGAGGAAGTCATATTTTGCAATCATCATCCAACTGGTCCCGATGAAGGTGTTTACATTCTTGTTTTGAAACCTGTGCCAAGGGATAAGTAAATTCGTAATTGACGGGCAACGACACATCTTTGTTGGCCAAAGAAAAAGTAACAGCCAACAAGAAACCAACCGTAATAGCAAAAAACTCCGCCAAGAGTGGGTTTTGATTAAACTTGTGGTGAACCGCATTGATAACCTGTTTCATGATGAGCCACTACTAAAGCAATAACCTTGCAATCGTCACGACGACAACTAGAGTAATTTTCATCGATCCCTGTCGATAGTAAAGTATAAATATCAATAAGCTATCTGTCAAAAAACGAGGCTCAATTTAACAGAGAATGGGACATGTATCACATATTGCTAATGGTAGACTTTTTCCCTCCGCATAAAGGTGGTGTGGAAACCGTTTTTGCTAATATTGTTCAAAGGTTAAGAGCATTGCAGCATCGTGTGACGATTATAACTACCCGCTACGAGAGGTGGTTGCCAGCAAAAGAAATTGATAGCAACCTGACTATCTATAGAGTCTGACACTCAAGGCTATGATTTATGCGACATGCCTACTGGAAGGCAAAAGATATACTCAGTAGTGATCCAAGTATCGATATCATACATAGTAGCACCTATGCTGCCGCAATCCCCTCTGCTCTCGTGGCGAAACGTTATCACAAAAAAGTTCTCTTGACGGTTCATGAAATCTTCGCTCAATTGCGATATCGCTACAAATGAAAATTCTTCGGGTATCGATACCAGTTATTTGAGAGGGTGTTGTTCTGCTTTCACTACGATCTCTATCACTGTGTCTCGTATTATACACTCAACAGTCTGAGAATACATTATGGGATAGATGATGAAAAACTAGAGCTGATTCACAATGGTATCAATGAAAGTCGAAACATTACTCACATAGACCAAACTCAAGTATGAAAATGGAAAGAAAAATTTTGACTAGAGTGATGTTATACGCTACTGTACTATGGGCATGCAGGCGTATCAAAGTGACTAGATTATCTCATAGAAGCCATGCCACAGATCGTTCAAAAAGTCCCAAATATCCATATCATCTGTAACATTATCGACGCACGTAGAAAAAAGGCTATCGTCCAAAAAATAGCGACTCACCAAACCTGAGAGCATGTGACCCTACTAGATGGGCTTGAGTTCAATGACTTGAGACATCTGGTAGCATCAGTAGATGTAGTGATTGTGCCATCTCTGTCTGAGTGATTCGGATCTGTGGTTTCTGAAGTATCGCAGCTCTGAAAAAACCTCATTACAACTAATGTCTCTGCCATACCGGAAGCAGCATTCGGCCAAGTGATGTTCATCAAAGCAGGATCAAGTAGGGCAATAGTAGAGGCTGTAGTACTAGCTCAACAAGGAAAGTGATTTGATACGATCCCTAATAAGACCTATAGTTGGGATACAGCAGTGGATAAGTTGCTTGCATTATATGATCGCATTTTGCTGCCTGCAGCTACTTAGATGAGTCAGGAGTTCTGCAATTGATCAAGATCCTTTTTGCTGAGAGTAAGCTCTTTGGTCTCTATAAGTTGCTTTTGGTCTTGAGAGGTGTGTTTTGCTATCAAGAGGCTTATGGCATCAAATCTTGTAAAGTTAGTTTGGAATTTCTTAGCACTATCAAAAAAGTAGGTCCTAAAAAACTTGCTGACAAACTCCAGCAGACCCATTTCTGATATTTTGAAAAATGCAATAAAGACAAAAAGAAGAATAACAGGTACTGTCGCTAAAAAGCCTCAAAGCTTACTACTGGTACCTGTTTTGGTCACTGAGTTGAACACGGCTAGTGCTAGTGCGGCTCATAAAGCCAAAATAAACATTTGCACGATAGTGACGGTGATAGGTCAAACCGTTAGATGCATATTAAACATTCATTTGGGTATGTCTCTGGGATAGAGTACTTTCATACAGACAGAGAAGAAAACAAAAAGAAACAATGATGAGTATAATCAGACTGTTATCAGAGGCAAAATTTGCAGTACTCGTGAAAGAGAACTACTATTGACACCTATCACTTCACATAAAAAAAATACAATGATCTCAATTGCCTGTTTCAATAGCTATATGGGAAAAGATGAGTCTCGGATGACACAATTGCGAGATACCATATGATTTCTTCTGCAGTGGCGTCGATTGGTCTATAAATCCAAAAGAAATATTATAGAGAGCCTGAGTTTATTGCATCAGAAAAAGGTGTTTGATTGTGACTACCTCTATATGACAGAAATTATGCCTGAAGATCAGGAGAAGGTTGATATGTTGTTGGAGACTTGGGGCTATAAAGAGTGAGTGTGGGGGAAATCATGATCAAAAACCCCCTTATCGTCAGTGCTGGCGACTAAGCATCCAAGTAGGAGTATAGCACTACCACAAAAGTTTGTTGAATCATCACGAGGCTACGGGTGATTTATCTGTCAAAAACATACATTACCAATTATTGGTGTGCACTTTGCCGTCACAAAAACTGAACAGCAAAAAATGCGAAATGAGATTATGCCCCTAATACTTTCCTTGGTGGAGGGTTACAAAGCAGTAGTGTTATTATGAGACTTTAATCAGTCCTATAAAACCATCAAAAAAATACTGTTATCCGAAAAAATGGTCCCACAAGGCACATGTTCTATCACACATAAGGTGATAGGGCGAAATCGGACAAGACGCAATTTGGACAATATTATCTTACTCACAAAAAAAGGTGAGAAACCGCGTTTCAGGTTATCGAAACACAAACTGCATCGATGAAGATCCGATCACGCACTGCTGATGACAACACTACAGTAAAGCACGTAACGGTACTGATCTGTGATCGGCATAGAAAAGGGAAAAACTTCCTATTCTGTTTTAGGGTCAACTCCCATCCAAAGATTACTCGTAACTAACTGGTGTTTCCCAGCATGTTTGAGCTGCAAAAAGAGTTGCATTTTGTAGGCAACAAGTTGCGAGAGCACAAACTCTACCAGCATAACGATTTTGCGATTTGTGAAGCTACCAAACAAAGTAACGGGTTCTTCAAGATCATCCTCACTAACAGATGAGAGTAAGGCTTTTGCCTCAGTCATTTCTTGATCCATGAGTTGAGGAAAATGATCAACATCAATCGCCTTCATGGTATCGTTGAAGTGAGCATAGTGACTACCATCACCAGTCACAATCGCTTTGATGACAAATCATGATGTCATTGCCAAGAATTGCAGTAGTTCATGAATAGTTCTCTGTTTTTCCGTAAACTGGTGACCCAAATCTTTTTTTTCTACTTTTGAGTAGAGGTGTTTGATGATAGCTATCTCACGTTCCATGGCAGCTAAGAAGTCTTGTTTTGTATACATGGGAGATGGAAGTACGCAGTTAAAAAACAACCTATATCTACGGTTATCCAAAGCCAGCACAAGAGCAGTTTTGAGCTAGCACAAAATTTGATAAAAAACGGTAAAAGCAATATGATTGCAACCACTCATAATTTTTCTACTAAGACATAGTCATGATAACAAGAACTGAGTTTGAAAGCTTCAGCTACGATCAAAAACACTCACTTATAGCAGGTGAATTGACTAGTCTAGCCCCAATGGGATGAGTATTGTCCGATTTGAAAAAAAGCTTTGAGATCGCAGAGCACCATAGTGAAGCCGTGTTGGATAGTTATTACGCAATCATCGTGAGGTATTATAGTATCGCGAGGGACGATATGTTTGACCAAAGGCACGAGAAAGAAATGCAGTTGCAAAAAAAAATAGCAGAGCAGGAGTCTCAAGAAAAAAATGATATCATATTGAATATTTAAAACAATAAACAGTATGGGAAAGACACGAGGAGAAGCAAGAAAAGAGGCAAGTCAGGATATCCACAAATTAAACTTTGATGGCGTGTTGAGCATACATGAAAAAAACACATTGCGTGAAATGTATAAAAAATCATCAGATGGAATTGATGGAGACTCAAAATATATGCGTGCATGATTAGTTGAGTTGAAATACGTCCGCGGATGGATTGATAACTTGGTTGCGGACAAAGATATTCAGCAGCGAATAGCACAGAACAGTATTGATGAGCATATTGCCCAGATTGTGGAGAAAATGAATACATATATTAGCAATAATAGAGCTGGATCAGAACATATTGGCATACTGCAATTGTATCTGAAATGGAATTTGTGAACAACAGTACCCAAGACACGTAGTTTAATGGGAGAAAATCGAATAGATGGCAAACTATGACCTCTAACTGCAAAAGCGGTAATAGCATACGTAACGGGTAAGTATGGCGAACGAGAAAGCGGAGAAGTATTTTCAAAGAAGATAGTGGAGCAATCACGCCAAAGTGCCAACTATGAGGTAACAAACGTTTCACTAGAAGGTATCCCACAGCGAGAGTTGAGCATGATGATGAATACCATGTGACAGGTGGGAATAGCACCATCCACATCAAATTTAGCAGCCATGTGTGCGGTCTGGTGAATGGAGTGAGGATATGAAGTGGATACACACAAAGAAGGTTCTGATCTGAGAGAACTCATCGATAAGGCATCAGAAAGAATAAAGGACATGAAGACCGTTCTCGGAAAGTTCTGAGATGCATATTTTGACAAAAAACTAGCAGAGCTAGAAAAGTTATGATCAAAAAGTAGAGTAAGTGAGTTCGACCTTTTTGTATGGTCAAAAAGTATCGTAGATGACATAGCACAAAACATAACGATAACAGTTGACGGACAAAGCAAATGACTCAAGGATGCGTTAGCAGAAGACATCAATGGTAGTGCTGTAGTAGACGGATTCATGCGGCACAAAAATATGATACAGTATCCTGGCGAGACAAATCTTGATGTCTTAGTAAGAAACTTGTCATCCAAACCATACTCATTTGGAAAGTATCAGGTGAGCCCCGACGTACTTCTAACAAGGATAAAGAAAAAGGGCGATAGCGGAGTGGCTGAGCAAGCATTTCTGGCAAAAAAGCCTTATGACAAAGAAGGATTTGTGAGGGCACTGCATAGAAAGCCCCCATACACCATTACGCCAGAGCAGGCAGAGTATTTGTGTCAAAAATACTTCTTTGCAGATCAGATCGCCATGTATGATTTTGATGGTGATGGCAGTGTGGACTCAGACAAAATACAATATTTCGCTATCGATCACAATGCATGATCGTTTTGTTGTAGAAATACCGCTTTTCAGATAGCACTTTCTCAACTAACAGGGATAAAGCTAACCCTTGACGGTGACTTGACGACATATGACAGAGAGGGTAATCCCATATACAACCCTGATGGTCAGACGATGAAAGCTCTCAGAGAATATTTAACGAAAAACCATCGAACAGCTATTGATTACTGGTGCAAAAAAATAGCACTCGAGTCAAAAAATCTTAATCTAAGAGATAACGCATTATACAAAAAAATAATGGAATGAAGACCTTTGTTTGCAATACCAACACTGAAATCGAGCGGAGAAGAGAGGAGAGCAAGGGGATATGCAAATCGTGCAACGAGAGAGTATCATAGGATAGCAGCAAATGCCAGAGTACGTAACAAAGAACAAAAAGAACAAGATCCATCACGCAGAACAATAACCGTTGATCAGGCAGTAGCAATGACGACAAGAGATCTCAAAGAACGAGAAAAAAAGATTGTATGGGTAATCGACCAATCAAAGACACCTGAATATAGCTATCCACTTGCTAAGCAAAGAATCTTCGTCCATGGATCTGCTGGTTCAGATGCTTGATTAATCAGGACATGATCACAAAGTGGAGATTTTGCTTATGGTATAACAAGAAACGGTCTCAAATGTCAGTTTTTTGATGATAGCTTATGAGCAGGAGCAATAGGGAAATACGGGATGATAGAGGGAGACGAACAGTCACTACAATCGTGAATTGCGATAGAGTTTTCAGGAAAGGAGATATTTGGACCAGAGGGGCTAAAGGAGTCGGAACCGCCAACACCTGAACAAATCAGGGCAGGTCAGGAGCTGATAGCAGATATTAGATGACGTCAACCCCAGATCAGGTGAGTATATACATCATTTCAAGCAGTGTCTGACGATACAGGAGCACCCCTCAATCAGGAGGTACATACAGATACCCACAGTCGACCCCAAAGCACCTTACAGGCTTTATGAGTAGATTTGAGGGCAAAAAGAGAAATGCCAACAGCACCAGTGATGGACACCAGGTTTCTAACATAAAAAAACACGTCCCTCTCGAGACGTGCTTGTTGATGAAAATTGTCGTATGAGTATCTGAGATATCTCTCTTATTCATCGTCCATACCCTTGATCTGACCAGATCTTTCTTTGATGATTTCCTGTGCTACATTATTAGGAACTTGTTCATAGCTAGCAAACTGCATCGTATAGCTTGCTCTACCTTGTGTCGCAGATCTCAAGGTCGTTGCATAACCAAACATCTCTGCTAAAGGTACTTTTGCTCTGATGACCATCGCATTTCATCTCTGTTCTTGACCTTGGATCATACCACGTCTACTACTCAAATCACCCATGACATCTCCCATATAGTTTTCTGGTGTAACGACTTCGACATCCATAATAGGCTCCAAAAGGACTCCGCCTGCCTTACTGAAGGCATCTTTGAAAGCTCTATAGGTAGCGATTTTGAAAGCAACTTCAGACGAGTCAACCTCGTGGTAACTACCATCATAGACAGCGACTTTGATACCGATGATTGGGTAGCCAGCCAAGATTCATTGATTCATTGTCTCTTTTGCTCCTTTTTCAATAGCTGGTATAAACTCTCTTGGTATCACACCTCACTTGATCTCATCAACAAATTGGAAGTTAACAGCCTCGCCTTTATCGTTCACTTGACCACGGATATTTTCCATCCTAATCAAACAGTGTCCAAATTGACCTCTACCTCCAGTCTGCCTCTTAAATACTCCTTCTCCATTAGCCGTCTGGGTAATCGCTTCCCTATAAGCGACTTGGGGCTTACCAGTATCGACTTCTACCTTATGTTCTCTTTTGAGTCTATCAACAATAATTTCCAAGTGTAATTCACCCATACCCTGGATAATAGTCTGACCAGACTCTTGATCAGAATATGCTCTAAATGATGGGTCCTCCTGCATCAGTTTTGACAATCCAAGTCCAAGTTTTTCTTGATCTTTCTTCGATTTTGGTTCGATAGCGATAGAGATAACAGGGTCGGGGAAGTCCATACTTTCGAGCAAGATAGGGCTTTTCGGATCACACAAAGTGTGTCCTGTAAAGGTATCTTTCAATCACAAAAAGGCACAGATATGACCAGCACTGATTTCAGTAATCTCTTCTCTTTTGATAGCATGCATCAACAAAAGTCTTCCAACCCTCTCTTTCTGTCCCGTAACAGGGTTTAAGAGCTGGTCACCAGACTTAATCACACCAGAATAGACTCTAACAAAAGTCAGCGTGCCCACATAGGGATCTGTCATGACTTTAAAGGCCAAAGCCGCAGCAGGTTCTGAATCGTCAGGTTTTCTGAGTAACTGTTTGGTGGAATCGTCAACGTCCACACCCTTCACTCAGCCAATATCGATTGGTGAAGGGAGGAAGTCGACAGCAGCATCCAGCATGAGTTGTACTCATGCGTTTCTCAATGCAGAACCAACCAACACAGGATATAGTTCATTTTTTGTGACACCATTTCTCATCGCTCTCTTGATCAAGTCAGCTGATATCTCCGCTCCTTCCAAAAACTTGTCTGCAAGCTCATCATCAAAAAGTGAAAGTGTATCAAGCATTGTCTCTCTTCTTTTCTCAGCATCAGCCACCAAATCAGCTGGTATATCGTGTGCTACTTGCTTTTCGCCATTTTCTCCCTCAAACGTATAATACTTCATATCCACAAGGTTGATGATGCCCTTGAATTCGCTAGCTTGTCCATTAGGAAACTGGATAGCAAGAGCCTTGTTTGATAGTCTTGTCTTGATCGATTCGACACACATATCATAGTCAGCACCAATTTTGTCTATTTTGTTGACAAAACAGATCCTGGGAACATGGTACTTATCTGCCTGTCTCCATACCGTTTCTGTTTGAGGTTGTACACCATCAGATGAGGAGAACACAACAACAGCACCATCCAATACCTTCAATGATCTTTCTACCTCAATAGTGAAGTCAACGTGTCCAGGAGTATCAATAATATTGATCTGACAGTCTTTCCAGAAACATGTGGTCGCAGCCGAAGTGATCGTAATGCCTCTCTCTTGTTCCTGCTCCATCCAGTCCATTTCAGCAGCACCATCGTGTACCTCACCTATCTTATGTTTTTTACCTGTATAGTAGAGAATTCTTTCTGTGGTGGTCGTTTTACCAGCATCGATGTGAGCGATAATACCAACGTTTCTAACCTGATCCAAAGGCTTCTTGCTAGACATGATCAAAAAATATGACAAATAATTAAAAAACAGACGTAACCCGACGTCAATTTAGCCCAAACTATAGGAATAGGGGTGGCAGTTACAAGGGCAAATCATCAAGACAAACAAACAAAAACGCCCCCAAGTCACAGATGACTGGGAGCGTCTTACAGGTGATGGAGCCAGTTCTCTCGCACCTTACTTGAAGAAGTCGAGTAACAGTCATCAGTTAGATAATGTTGGGTCATGACCTCACCAAGTGTGGATAACATATCTATCGGGATAAGAGTCCCAAAAAAACACAGCAATACTATCTGCTGATTCTAGGCCACAGACTGAGGATATTCATCATCTTCGGCTATTGTTATCGTAGCTATCAGACTTTTGGAAATGGTCAAAGTCAAGAACATAGGCGACGTCACCAATGTTGAGATGACCCACAGAAAAAAGGCTTCCCCAAAAGGTATTTGCGTCATGTGCAAGAGATTGAACAGGGATCCACTTACAAGCATCCTTGTCTTTTGCTAAATTAGACAAGATGTCCAATGGGGTTTTGAGCGAACTCTTATCCATGATGGAAAATCATCCGATCTTGTTTGCATGGTAAGGAATTCATTCTGCCAAAGCACTGTTGAAATAAGATTCACAGTCCCCTCCAGACGAACATTCCCTCAGTGAATGTGATGGGGGAATAGTGAGAGTCACCTTGAGATGGTCAACCGTAGCCACATAGGAGCCGCTTTTCTGGTCATAGCTAAAGTCTTTGATGACGCCTTTTTGAGTTAAATTGCCGTAATAACTCTGGTTGCTACTGGCAAGGAGGTTGAACTGAGAAACCTGGTCGATAACTGTACCAAGGAGCCGATAGAGTTTCGGATTTGGTTGAGAAAACTCATAACGATAGCGTATTGACGCTGCTTTTTGGAGAAAGCTGTTTTTTAATGCAACAGGGTTTGAGGATTTCTTGAGGACTGCAATGATCTTTGCTGACACAGAGTCAACAAGGCGCATGTCCTGAAGAGATGCCTGATAGGCAGGCATTCACCGTACTCAGTTTTCAGCTGCGTAAGATGGTAAAAAGAGGGGCTGCATTCCAAACAAAAGTGCAAAAGCAGAAACCAGCACAGAGACGACAGCAGCGTGTTTTTTCATAGGCGACAGGGGCGTGAGATAAAAAGCAGAAAAGAACAATACGTATCTTCCGTAAAAAATACAAGAACAAGCACTCTATGACCTGGTCAACTTCGAGCAAAGCTAGCAAAGGTAAATGGTTCACTGTCATAGGGTTTTTCAATACTGACCATCTTGATACGAAACAAAGGTGCATTCATCGATTCAGAGTCAATGGCTGGTGCCAGTAGCTCTCATGCCATTGTGGAGTTTTTTCAATCATCATCGCTCGCTAAAGTGCGGTACCACTATAGTGTTAGAAAGGTATCACAATCAAGCTGTTCGTCCATTAGATCTGTTATTGTGGAAATATGATCCCCAAACCATAGCACCGGCAGACTCTCCCACAATCGCACGAGCAGTCCAAATAACTTCCTTGAGTGCATCAGACTGTAGGGTTGACATAAGAAATTCTGTGTCATTTCATCCGTTGATGTAGATGGTATCTCATGTAAAAGCCTCAATATCCTCCAAGTATTCTGCATTAAGATACTCAATTCACAACGATTGCACGTAAGGGGCAAAAATGGTGGGGGTGAATCAGCCTCTGTTCTTTTTCCTAATTCAAGTCCTAGCAAATGGGATGTGAAGAATCTGTTTTGTCCCTATTTCCAAAAATATGTTTTGAATAATACGATGCATTGACAGAACGATCTGCTCGCCCAAATCGGCATTATATCATCATCCAAGATATAATTTCATAGAGGAAGAAAAATCTAAACTTCGCATGATAACGAAGTCATCAACGAAAAAACTTTTGTTATCCGACAAACTATTATTCGTTGTGGTAATATCGTTATCAAGGACATACTATTACTTAGCCGTCACAATGAGAGTACCAACCATGCCATTAGCACGGTGTTGACCTACACTACAATAATATTCGTAGCTTCCTGCCTTGTCTGCGACAAACGTCACACGCGTTGGTGTTCAAGGATTGACTTTGTCAGTTTTTGCATCGAATTCATCAACAACTCGATCATGAAAGCCTTCCTCACTTTGAAAATTAATAGTAACCGTGTCGCCTTCCGATACTGTTATAGAAGTTGTAGAGAAAGAGAAGTTCCTTCCAGTAACGTCAACAACAATATCTGCACCCTTTGCATTTGTGTCATCAGGACTATTCTTTTCGGTAGTATCTCCCAGGGCATCATCAGATGGTGTGTTGACCTGATTGCATCAAGCAACGAGCAAAGATAGTGATCAGACTAGTGATAGTACAAAGAGTTGTTTTGAGACTTTAGACATCAGGGTTGATAAGAATCTAAAAGGGGGGTGACTATCACCCAAGCTGTGATTTGATCTTGATAGCTTTGTTGATGAGGCGATGCTTCACATTTGCCAATATGAGATCGCTATCGTCATTATGCGCTTCTTGATCCACAATAGGAGTGACATGACCATGGCTCGGATGGGTAAGTGGTTCTACATCGGTGGTATCGATATCATTGAGCTGTTGCAAAAAACCAATGATAGAATCAAGTTGCCCAAGAAACTCGTTTCTTTCTTCGTCCGTGAGATGGAGGTGTGCTAGTTTTTGAAGACGTTCAAGCTGTTCCGCAGTCAGATGTGCCATATTGATACATATAACAAATTACTAAAGAGTGCCTAGACTATCTACATTATTTAGCTATTTGCAAGTCGTAGCTTTTGTAAATGGTATCAGGAAGACTATAGTATTGGCACATTTACCTCTGACTAAAAGAGACTATATGAAAAACGTACGGTATCGAGTAGTAGCTATAGTAACACTATCGTTTGGTCTGACATATGCGGACTATCAACCTACAGCTCAAGACAAACAGAACATAGAACAAGTCAATCAGGTATTGGACACGGTGATCGCTAGTGATCGTCTCCGCCTTCGAAATTTCAAAAAACAAATCCATTCCTTGGCAAAGATGTACTACATGAATGAAAAACTTTACTATATGCTGTCAGAAATCGATTCTTTTTTACAAAAAAAATTAACAGATCGAAAAACTCACGTGAAGCTATCCAATGGAGAGGAAAGAAAGTCATTTATAGACCAGCACAAGAGTGATGTCTACACACGAAATACAGAGATGAATGACAATTGTAAGCAGCACTATGATGTGATTGATGATCTCTCTTTTGTGTACGATCAGCCAACCCCCTTGGTCATAGCAACACGGTTTAGAGAAAGTACATGTGCTTACTATTTACCCAAAAACACACGGTGACCATTTCAAATTACAAGCAAAAACTATGGGAGTGGCGAAATCTCACAAGAGTTGTTTGTTCAGACAGTAGAGGAGTACCTACAATTTGTTAAAAATAAATATGCTATGTATCACAATGCGAATAAAAAAACAGGAGAAAAGATAGATCTGACGTATACAAAGCGAAACCTATCGGGTATCGTGTCCTATGCAGCCCTATACAATGGTTTAAGCGGAGCAAATATTCGATGAACACTAGAGCCTGGCAATCCTAAATACCTCTATGATAATTATTGAGCAAGCTTTTCTTGAGCAACAAGAGATGGTATTTTGACAACTTTTTTGAAGGCTGCTAATTGGGAGTTGGGTCATAGTGTCGCACAGCAGTCTCAGACACATAAGGATAGTTTTTAAACCTCAATAGTCACAGAGGACAATGAAAAACCTGTGAGTAGCAAGCAAGCTGGATAGGAGTATTAATGGAGTAATAGCGTGACTGGTGCTTGCTATGAGTGCTGTTGCTGTGCTATTTCGAAACGAAGGACTCATTGTTCATAGGTACCAGCTAGCTCAGGAAATAGCACACAACATCAAGTCTATCTCGTCAGACACATATCGTATAGAAAACGAAAACAGCCTATTGCATATCGTGGGAAAGCGAACAACACAGGACAGTATTGTCGACAAAGAATTCCATGCGAGGATCACAGGAGTTTTGAAAGCAAAAAGAATAGTAGATATGCTCCAACGAGTAGAAATTAAAGATAATTCTATCAAAAACCAAACAAATTATCAGTATAAAAAAGCCTGGAGCTCTCATTATATCGACTCCGACAACTTTCATGAACCAGGGTATGTCAATCCTGCATTCCCCTTTTCGTCCAAAGAGTTTGAGGTAAGCAAATCTTCCGTTGGCGTTTTTGCCATAGACCCTTTGTACCTAACAAAAATAACTAGCTATGTACCTTTGACGAAAGTAGCAAAAAACACAACGACAAAATCAGGTACGCTCGGTATTTCACTGAGCGGTGCATATCTTTATCCAAACAAAAAGGCGGCAGATGCACTCGAAATAGGTGCCATAAGGGTCCGTTATGAGGTTGTGCCAGAGCAGGTAGCAAGTTTTGTTGGTAAGCAAAATGGAAAAGCATTACAAGTATATGAAACATACACAGATCAAAAAATAGTTCTTGTCAAGGCGTGACAATCTTCTCTCAAGAGCATCCTTGATCACGTGCCATGAAGGAGTATAGTAAGAGTACGATCTCTAAGGATTGTCGGATTTTTGATTATGTACTCTGCTATTCTCCTCTTGTTGTGACCAGTACGTATCATGCAAAAGGAGTGAGGCAATAAGGGGACAGGAAGTCCAGCAATAGCCCTCATAGCGATAGTTATCGGTCTGAGTGCAGTATTGATGACGAATGCCTTAGCGTGGATCTTTGTAAAGCACCGAGTATCGGTAGTATGCATTACGTTTTCCCTGTTATGTGTGCTAACAATTAAAAAACGAAGCCGTCTGTTCTCATCATAAATCCTTTAGTTTCTTTGTATCTCAAAACCATGCATGCAGTATTCAAAACACTAGAAAAGTATGTCATAGGAGTATTGGTGCTCTGACTGGTCGTGTGATTACTACTACCGTCAGTGTGAGCAGTCTTCCAACCTTTCATGAAATATTTTCTCGTTGTGGTTATGTATCTGAGTTTCCTCAAAATCGACTTGGACAAACTTATCGATCAAGTAGTACACCCAGTCAAGTGGGTCTATATAGTGGTTATCTCCATGATCATACTCCCCATTGTCTTATACGTCGTAACACAAGCATTAGGATTTAGTAGTGAGCTATCGATTGCTGTTTTATTAGTAAGTGCCATGCCAGCAGCAATGGCAACTCCCGCACTAAGCGATATATTCAAAGGTAATACGCCACTAAATATCATTATTCTCTTGGTATGATCTTTACTAACACCATTTCTTGTGCCATGGATCACAAAGTCTTTTTTGGGTATCAATGTTAGCTATAGCCTCAGTGCCATGATGATTAACCTCGCATGGATGATTTTTATTCCATGGATACTTGCACAAGAAACAAGAAACTTTTTCCCTAAACGAGTACACAAGACGATGCACTACTATACAGGCATCGAAATAATTTTGTTATTTTTCCTCGTCCTAGGACCAGTGGGGAAAGCAGCACCGTATATTTATGGACATGTTGGGGAGATGTTAGGAGCTATTCTTCGATGGTTCGTCATCAGTATCTTGATGCACCTAGTCGCATGGCACATCCTACCAAAAGCAAAGAGAGAGGAAAGGGTCTCATCTACTTTAGCTATAGCTTATCTCAATCTGCCTCTCGCGATAGTTTTTGCAAACACGTTCTTCACGCCTATGGTAGCAGTACTGGTAGTATTATACGACATCCCGTGGAATCTGATGTTAATCCCTTTCAAATATTTTCTTGATAAGAAGTCATCAAAACATAATGAACAAGAACAGGATAAGGTAAATCATAAAATCATCAAAAAAAGCACAAAGGCAAAAGTACCAAACAAATTGTGATCACACAAAAAAAAGTAAGTATTTCCCATCCCCAGTATTGTTCTATCTCATAAAGAATCGCAGGTGCTACCTACTCAGTAGCCATCATGCGTAGCAAAGAATAGCAAGCTTTTTTAAGCATCAGCAACAGATACGTATATAATCATTAACATGGTGTAGAAGTCGTGACGAATGACAGCTTCTGTTCCTTACGAAGTTTTTTGAGAAAATACTCTTGTTTACTCGCTTCCGACCTTGTGCCATAGGCAGCAGATCGCAGGAGTTGTACAGGTCTTCTGCTACGAGTATAGCGAGCACCCAGATGGCTCGTATTGTGCTCTTTCATCCTTCTGACAAGATCTGTTGTGATACCAGTATAGAGACTATGATCAGCACACAAAAGGATGTAACAATATCGTTTCATGGAAGAGGAAATACAGTTATGAATATTATGCTTTTCACCTAGCTTGGTTGGTGGTCGTGTATGTATGGGTTGCTATCTCAAGTTCTGATAACTCAGGAGACAAAACAAGATTCAAAGCAAGAGTAGTTGAAGAAAGTACAAGTGGAGAATCTGGTAGGAAAGGAGGGGCATCAGCGATGTCGCTCAGGTCTTCTATCTTACTATCATCTGCTTCTCTCTCTCACAGTACTAAAGAAAAAAAGGTGGTCAAAATAGGGAATAAACAGCTAAAAGCTGCTACACTGGGTAGCTAACGTAGTTTTTAGGCGTTTCGTAGAGTACAATGTGAGTCAATGAAAGAGTATCCCCATACTGAGAGATAAATAGTGGTTCCAGCTGGTGAAAAATATGGGCAGCAATATATTCAGCCGTTGGGACAAAATCGACAGCTATAACTTTCATGCCCATACTTTTTGCGAGTTCGCCGATTGGATCTCCTTCTTGGTACATATAAGCATGATCCAAAGTATCGTCGATCCAGCTACAGGCAATGCGTTTGATGTGACTAAAATCAATAACCATGCCTTCCTGTGGATCTCAAGGTCTAGTGTTTAAATCACCCTCCAGACTGATCTCCACCTTGTATCTGTGCCCATGGAGGTTTTTGCACGCACTATCGTGATTGGGAATTCTATGTCCCATATCCCGCTCATGGATTCTGGTTACACGTGTACGTTGTGGCATTACACCAGCACAGTAAGATAAAAGAACAATAATCAACACATATGTCATATTTCTTCATTGATTTCAATAAGAAGATAGTTGTAGTCAAAGAACATGATAGAAGAGGGCGAATGGTGAAATTGGCAGACACGTGCGCTTCAGGTGCGTATGACTTCGGTTGTGAGGGTTCAAGTCCCTCTTCGCCCATAGGGAAAAGAAGAAACAAAATTGTTTGGATCAGTACATTTTCTAGTGCTTATCTACGAGTCTCTCATGATAAAATACAATTTAGTAACCAGAGGGTTTGGAGGTGTTTTCTGATGATGCCAACTCGAAGAAAGAGATATAAAAATATTGACAGAAGAGAAAATGCGAGTATAGTAAAAGGAAGTTTATTTCTTATACAATAGATATGTCTATAGTGACCTTATCAGAGAGCCAATCGTTATACGAATTTGAAGAAGTGTATAGCCGTACGGTGACAGTTACCAGCGAACTTCCAGCGAGGGATGGTGGTTTTGCAGAAGCATTAAAGAGAATATGAGGGGACGTAAACTATCTTTCCTTGAGACATGAGGACGACCCAAGTGCAGCATCTATTGATCGAGATCGTATTGAAAACCTGAAAGAGAAGTTAGAGAAATTTCTTGTAAAGAACGGTAGAGAAGAAGGGATTCCCCCTTTGTCCGATGTTGGTTATCTACAGTGATCAGACTGATCGGAGTATCTAGTCATTGATCTACACCCTCAAATTACAGAGAAAAAAGGAAGAGAACCAGAGGACCTAATGTGTGCAATATATAAAATCAATCCCCAAGCACAACAAGTGCGTGAAGAGGGAAGTGGTAAACTATTGACTACATTACAATCATAAATAAAAGGGATAGGCAATTCTTTTAAAGGGATAACATGAGGTATGCCGATTCGTTACAATACAGAAGCACCAGTAACATTCCATAGTCCAAACACTTCTGAAGCAATCTTGAAAGCTATGCAATACCAAGTGTTACTAGGACTCTCAGCGACTGATATGGAGCTCGGAAAAGGAGAAGTAGGGCTAGACGAATGAGAAAGCGGGAAGAAACCAGACCTTGCCTTTGGAGTAATAGACCCAGGAGGGGCACAAAGAAGAATAGGGATAAGAAAAAAAATAAGCGGCAAACCTTCGTCAAAGTGAGAGCCATTACGACCATCATTAGCATCGTTGAGAAAAGAAAAAATTAAGTTATAAGTCTTTGTGAAAACGCAAACCTTTCACCATATAGGTCCCAACGAGATCATATCCTAGTTTTTTGTAGTATGCCCTCACGCCAACACCAGCGATGACAGACAAGTAGTGATAGCCAAAATGACCAGCTATTTTTTCAGCAACACGCATGAGTTGTTTCCCAAATCCGATGTGTTGGGTCGTTGCACTACCAGCCTCACTAGCCTTAGCACTATCACGTATTGATTCAACATCGCCATACACATGTAGCTCTCTAATCTGAGCATGATCAGGGCCCAATCACTCCCATACAATAGCCTGTTCTGGGAGAGCTAACATTAATCTGGTAAACGCATAGATATAGCCCAGGCGATCTTCACAGGAGACGAAAAACTCACGTCAGACACTTGAGTTATATTCTCTGATAATAAGATTAACAACAGGGTCTTTTTCTATTTGTGGTTTGGGTAATCAGCCTTGCATCTCATGTTTTTGTCTGATCTCTCTGCTTCTTGTATCCAAAGAGACAAAGTTTCTATAACTATACAGGTCGGGCTCAACTCAAATAATCGAGGTGATAATCGCATGATCTTTTCATGGCAAAGTCCTCATTGTTTTCCCCTGCTGGCTGAGATAGTCATCAATGCTAGTATACACCGAGAGATTGGAATAGAGTCTCTCGTAGAGTTGCTGTATCTCCTTGCTCCCTTTAAGTTCCTTCTTGAGAGACTGGTGAGTGAGCTGAGAAAGGTTTGTGATACTACTGCCAGCAACTATTTCTGTAGAAGGGATATCTCTAATGAGTCTCTTGATCCTAGTATAAGGAGGGATGATATTCAAAAAACACTCCCTAATCAGTTGTGTGATAGTGGCTGTATCAAGAGGCTTGTATGTTCAAGCTTCATAGAGGTCATAGAGTTCAGTATTGGGTATGACGGAGGTCGGATAAAATTTAATTTCATCAGGCTTGATCTCTGGGTCGCTATAGACATCAATAAAAGTTTGACGGTCTTTTTCGTAGTCTGATTGGTAGAGGCCGGGCATCAGATGGACCGACATTTTGAATCCATATTGTCTAAGCTTGTGGATAGCTGCTTTGGAACATGCATAGTCATGTCACCTTTTATTCGCACGCAAAACATTATCATCTGAAGATTGTATTCAAATTTCTAGCCTCGTCACACCAAGTTTTCTCCGAAAGCGACAGTTTTCATCAGTGACATATTCAGGTCTTGTTTCCACCGTGAGCCCAATAATTCTATGTGTGGCTGATTCGTTTGTTTGGAGAGATTCCTCTAAAGTAAGAGGGTGAGTAAGGTTCTGCTCATCTACACTGTACTTGAGTGCCCTTGTTTGATCCTTTTTGAGAGAAACGGTAGCAAAGAATGCATCAAAACTATTGCAGGCATCATAGAGTCATTTGACAAACGTTTCTTTATAGTCATCAGGATACACATCTCGCGTTCCGCCCAATACAATCATTTCTATCTTATCAGTTTTGTGACCTGTAAGTGTCAGAGAAAGAAGCCTATTGTGTACCTGTTTGATAGGATCGAAATTGTTCAGTAGTGCTCTCATTGCACCAGGCTCTGTGTTGATGTAGCTTTTGGGCATAGTGAAATCGTTGGGGCAGAAAATACATTTTCCTGGGCACCAGTATGGTTTGGTAAGAACTTGGACAGATACAATGCCAGATTGCGATCTGATTGGTCTTTTTTGAATAAGTTTTTCAAGAACAGGAGAGGGGGCGATGCTTCAGGATTGAACAAGCTGATGGTATGATTTGAGTAGTTGGATGTTTGACGGTATCGTTGCTAGTTTGTTCTTACGAGCAAAATCTCTCTTTTGAGAAATCAATATGTCAAGAGTGAGCGTTTTGGGAGGGTAACTAAGCAAAGAAAGAATAAGTCCTTCAAGATGGGGCATAGTAGAAGAAATTGACAAATTATATATAAGATGAAATTAAGATGTGCTTTCTGATGGTGATAAGTGACATATCGATAATTTGCTGTATAGAAATGATACGGCTACAATTGTCTATGTCATTAAATCCAAAGATAGCAATATGAGGAGATATGTAAATCTAAAAATAGTCACAAAACGATGTATAGCAATAGGTACTATAGCTATGCTATGACATAATAGTAGTTTTGCACAATACGCAGCACCAGGTAGCAAGTTATCAAACTTTTTTGTGCATGAGCTGCAGAGTCATGGTGTTCCAGTAGTAAACCAAGGCAGTGCTCAAATACAACCACTAAGTCGGATCAATCCTCGAGCCGATACCACACAAACAAATCTCGCTTACTGGTTAGAGACGCTACCACAAGCCTACAAAAACTTCAGAGAATATGTGTTGATCCGCAAGTATGGTGCACTGATACCGATTATTAATCCAAGTGCTGAGGACCGTGCTGCAATTGATAGGTGAGAGGTTGTGCCAACCGATCATTATTTGGCAAGGTGAGCATTTCGACACTTTGGTAAAAAGCCGAATCAAAGTAATGGTAATTTTGTCCTAGCAGCACATTCATCAGATGAGTTATCTGCGGCATGAAGTTTCAAAACTGCTTTTATGCCATTATTGCTCCTATGACCAGGAGACACGATTGATTACTATACAAGAAACGGTGATAACTACGTGCGTTACGAATATAGTATTTTTACAGCAGAAGTAACTGATCCAAGTAACTCAAGTATTATGGCACAACCAACAGACAAGGCACGACTAACAGCTTACAGCTGTTGGCCACTAGGCTCAACCAAACAAAGACGTTATATACAGGCATGATTGATACAAACAGAAAAAGGAGTATTGGAAACACATTCTCCAGCTGAGCAAAATGACAAAGCAGAAGATACGATAGAAGAAGAGAAAATGGATGCTCCAGAGCAGGCACATGAGAGTGCTCCCGAAGACACAAAGGAAACGATAGTGCAGGACTCTAACGAAGCTAGGGGGAAAATGATCTTTCAGGATGTGTCAAAGACTGAAGAGAAAAGAGTGGAGGAGAGAGGGACTGAAAGCTGAAGCGGTGATAGGGCAACAAATTCTGTAAAAGAAATAAGGCATAACAAAAAAGACTCTACCGTAGTAGAAATCACGACTAACGGAAAAGAATGAGTCGTGTCTGCACCAAGTATTGCAAACATCAAACAACAGCCAGAAAAAAATAGCTATACAACAACGATATCAATGATCGTGCAAGAAAACACGATCACGCCGATGAGACGACGGTGAGTTCTGTGATTGTATGTGAAACTAGCAAAAACTGTCTTCGCAACAATAACGAACCTTTGTCTCTGTCGATTCTAATCCAAGAAAACGCGGTAAGCATAGGCAACAATTCTTTTTTCTAAGCTCCCAAAAGGATAGCAGCCGTATAATGTTAACGTATAACCACTACCGCGAGAATTCAAAATGCTTGTGTCCTCGGCATGAGTGACAAAAGTATCATCAACGCGATAAAAAAAACGTTGCCAGGCACCGTCAGGATCCTGAAGGAAAACGATAGCGAGATCATCCTTTTGCAACAAGCTGAGAAATTGAAAAATTGTCTTATAGCGTCAGGGTTTGTTTGCGTAGTAGCTGGTATGTCCGGCCAATACATAGTTACCCGTTCAGGAGAGCGGGGAGATAGTGCCAGGATGTTGAACAATACCTTTTTCAAGATAACGAAAGTAGTCAGCAGGGTGAGCAAGATAGTGTGATATGCTATTATCACCAATGCTATGAATAGGCACGATCACACCAATACGAGGGACCACGAGGTAGAGAGGCTGATGGCGATCTTCTTCAAAAGCTAATAGAGAAAGCCAATGCTCAAGGTCCCACTCATCTTGTGCAAGATTCGCTTTAAACCACGTGGGATAGGACGTCTCAATACCATATGCATGCTCGTAGTGTCTGTCAGCGGGACGGGATTGATCTCAATGAGTAGGAATAAAATCTACAGCAGAAAAAGTGCCCTTGGTGGCCTCTATCCGAAGATAACATCACCAAAGGGCACCTAGCAGTACTACAAACCATGCTAAGAGACGTATGACAGTACGCATATTAGGCTGATGCACGTTTTCTAAACATCAATGCTCACGCTCACAGTGTAGCGATAGTGAGGAAGATGTAAAGAAGGACAAACGATAATCTATTGTCTTGTGGCTCAACAGCTCAGGTTTCTAAGAGCGTAGGGAGGGGATACTGAGCAACGCCAGGGTCTTGTGTGTCGCCATTGGCTGGTTTTCCATCACTATCACCATTACCAGTCACCAGAAGTTCTGGTGGTAAGATTGCAGAACTGGTTGGATTGTCAGGGCCTCACCCACCTCATTGATTAGAAAAGCTGGGGGGAGTTAGCTGTCATCAGCCAGGAAAGCCACCACCTCACCCTCATCATCCTCATCCTCATCCTCATCCTCATCC
>CAYXZL010000013.1:21342-30173 GCA_964469925.1 uncultured Candidatus Peribacteria bacterium
TCATCCTCATCCTCATCCTCATCCTCATCCACCAACACTAGGAGGAGTTGGATTTTGTTCACCGCCATTAGATTCGTTTCATCATTCAGTAGGATTGTCTTCTTCGATTTGACAACTAGAAGAACATCCATCATCATCGTTTGTATTGCCGTCGTCACATTGCTCTCATTCTTCTACGGATTCATTGCCACACACAGCTTCCACAACTTCAATCTGACAAAGTTCTGAACACCCATCGTTATTTCACGTATTACCATCATCACATTGCTCTCAGGTCTCTACAGAACCATTACCACAAACTACAACCTCTTCTGGTTCATCAGTAAGGAGCGTACATGACTCACTACAATGCTGGTTTTCACCAACACCATCATTACCATCACACTCTTCTTTTCACTCCTTTACATCATTACCACAGATAGGTGTTTCCTCATCAGCCACCTTGACGTTGAAGGCAACACAATAGTAAGTTTCGTTTACTTTTGGATTCCTAATAAAATCGTAGTTATCATAATTGAGAACGTCAGTATAACAATACATTTCTGCACTGACACTACTTTCGCTATTGACACCAGCAAATGGTAAATAGCCATCATGCATTACTTCACGCACAGCAATCTGACCATGTTTGTTTTTATTTACCTTAATCAGTGTACTCGTTGTTCAATTCCCATCAGTAGGACCAAAACTTGTCCAAGGAGCATCAGCAATACCCACTAAATCTCATGGGTTGGGGGTATCATTGTAAGCTCGTTGAAAATCTCGACCAGACACAAACTGGCAGTGTCATTCATGTTGATCTAAGAAAGCTTGAGCAGTAGTAGAATTAATGTTTGGTCAACCATTCCCCCGATTGGGAAGGAGAGATTCATCATCACATTCAATTTTTTGTGCAACCACGGTAGCAAACTTTGGTTTAGGTTCCTTGTAGGGAGTATTAAAAGCTACGCAATAGTAGATATGGTCAGCCTCCAACTCAATATATTCATAATTATCAAAGTTCTTACCATCAGTAGAACAATAAATTTCTGCTGTTTTTTTGTTCGCATTATCTATTCAGACAAAAGGGAGGTAGCCTTCTTGGAGAACTTCGCGAACCCATACGCCCGAATAGAGATCAACATTGATGCCAGCATATGCTCCTCACCATTGATCAGTAGGTCCAAATGTTACCCATGGATCACCAGCGGGGCTAGGTAAATTGTCACCAGGGTTTTCTGTTCACGCAGGTGCCCGTTGAAAGTTCCAGTCAGGCTGTTGTCGACAGTGTTGTTGAAATTCTACGTCTTGGTTGATCCAGTTCACTGCTGTATATTGATCGATATCAGGTGCTCATTTTTTTCTTTTACCTCGATCGGGAAGATATACTTGTTTGTCACACATGACTTTAGTTGCGACAATAGTAGCATATTTGGGTTCACGGGGTGCTTCATTGAAAGCAAGACAGTAAACATGATCTACCTTACTATAGTCGATCTGTTCAAGGTTATTACTACGAATACCGTCGCTCGGTGCAGTTGTACAATACAGTCACAAGACGTGCTCGTCAGAAGCCCATACGCCAGCTAACAGTTCTCATACCATATATTTATTATCACTGACGCCAGAAGGATCGAGATAGGTATCTAATTCTCCATTCTCGTCAGTAATTCAAAGTGATTGAAATGCTGCTGGTTGGTATTGGGGATTGCCATTGGCAGAGACGTCTACCGTATCATAAGCAAATTCATAGCCCGCTGCTACGTCACATCACAGAGAGAGGGGATCAATACTGGGGTTTCCAGCACCATCAATACTGAGATCAGATAGGTCTGTACCGTAGGGACAAAGATATTTCTTGACATGGAAATTGTCTTCTATCATACGAGGCTTGGGAGCATTGAATGCAACACAGTGATATTCTGCTCATAACTCTGGGTTCTGAATCCATTCAAGATTGTCATAATTACTTCCATCGGTGTGGCAGTAGATCTCTGCACTATAATCAGCAGGGTCATGCTCTATCCCTTGAGAAAAAGGTACATAACCATCTTGCAGAACCTCACGTACTTGGATTACCTCAACATTGCTGCCCTCATACAAAGGATTGTTTTTAAGAGTGACAAAAATCAAGGTTCTACCACTAGCATTCGTAGCATCGGTCGTGATCCAATCGTCTGCTTCTCCTACAAAATCATCTGAAGGAGAAGCCGTGCCTTGTGGAGCCCATTGAAAGGACCAATCAGACGCTAACCGACAGTGATCGCTATGTGCATCCACATAGTCTTGTGCTGTTGTATCAGTGATGTTTTCAGCACCATCAACACCTCGATTGGGAAGATATTGCTCATCATCACAGACCACTTTATCAAAAACAACTTTAGCAGTTGTTTCTTCAGGTTGGCAGGATTCATCACAACCATCGTCACTTTCAAGATTTCCATCATCACATACTTCGACTCATTCAAGTATCGTTCAGTCTCCACAGACATTCACTGTACAATCGTTTTTACAATCATCAGTGTCGATATCATTGCCGTCATCACAAGTTTCTTGGTTATCGACGCTAGCGTCTCCACAGTATTGAGCTGTTGCAACACATTCATCACTATCACCTCCTGTGTCTCTACATATCCACGTCCATTGATGCGTGTCAGGAGAAAAAAAGAAATTCTCAACTGTCTGACCATCAGGACAGAGTCCTAGCGTTCCAGTATTCATCACATCTCCATTATTATTTGTATCATACAGTGCTGACTGGTTAGCAATTCCACATACCCCAACAGGCAGTGTACAGTCTGCATTGCATCAATCATTATCTGTTGCGTTGCCATCATCGCATTGTTCAACACCCTGATGTAAGAGTCAGTCGCCACACACGTTGAAATTACAGTTATTTTTACAAGCATCATCATCGTCTGCGTTACCGTCATCACACTGTTCACTTTGTTGATTGACGAGTCCATCACCACAAAAAGGGTTGAGCTGACATTGATTATTGCATTGGTCATTGTTGTTGTTATTGCCATCGTCACATTGTTCAACTCAAACTTCAAGGTAGCCATCACGGCACACATTGTATCTACAATCATTTCTACAAGCATCTTCATTGCTGGAGTTGCCATCGTCACACTGTTCGTTACCATTTTTCTTTCCATCGCCACACCAGTTCTGATTGGTCTTACAATCATTACCACACTGATCATTGTCATTGCTATTGCCATCGTCGCATTGCTCATTACCATTTTTTGCACCGTCTCCACATCGAGTCTGATTGATTTTACAATCATTACCGCACTGATCATTGTCATTGCTATTGCCATCGTCACATTGTTCAACTCAAACTTCAAGATAGCCATCACGGCATACATTATGTCTACAATCGTTTCTACAAGCATCTTCATTGCTGGAGTTGCCATCGTCACACTGTTCATTTCCACTCCTTACACCATCACCACACTGGCTAGGAGCATTTGGTTCCTGGTTGACTCAAGGAGTAAGCGATTGTGCGTTCACTACTCCAAACGAGTAGGGTGAAATATGAGAAAACAACAAAACAAACACAGACAAACCATAAAGTCGTCTACGTGCCTTCGATCACAGCATCTGTGACCTTCTTTTGGGTACATTCATCATGAGTGGCAGTTAGTGAATGAAAATAAAGAAATCAAAACAACCAGCCAGTAGTCCTCTGTGTGCAGTGTTGGAAGACAATACACAATGACCCATAAGGAGGACCACTTTGTGGAAGTGTAATAGCGATAAAGTCAAACAGACAATTGATGCTATTCATATCTTTATGCATCTTTTGTTTATAGAAAAGTAGACAAACGTGATGTAATGTCAATTGCTTTTGAATCAGAATGTTGCATACTAATTTGAACAAATTTAAGTTAAAAACACAAACGTGTCTTGGTGAAAGGGTTCTCTGTAATATATCATAAAGCTATTGCGATGAGGCGAGTGATAAATACTACTAAGACCACACATGGAAGGTTTGAGTGCACGGTCCCTTATGTGTCTTTGTACATCCTTAAGAGGGAGATTTGTGATGATATGTGGAAACGCTCATAGTTTTGATCTACTACAAAAGGCTATTGCTCAGTCAGATAGTTTCCCTTTTGTTTTACTGGTTGGTCCAGGTCAGATAGGAAAGTCGACTGCAGCACTAACATATGTTCGTCATTGTTTGGGTGATTATGTCAGACAAGATTTTTTGCATATACAAGATCAAACGACAGTTTTTGGGAAAAAACATAGTATCAAGGTAGAAAACAATGAGGTGATTACCATCTCGAAAGAAGAAAACTATCAAGATAGGGGAGCAAGAGAGATTATCGACCGGTTAAATTTATCTCCCGTGTGAAATCGCAAAATCGTTCTCCTAGAAAATATCGAAAGAATGACGATTGCAGCAACAAACGCACTCCTGAAGTCGCTGGAAGAGCCATTGCCACAGAGACAAATCATAGCAACCGTGAGCAATAAGGACCTCCTATTAGAAACAATTCTTTCAAGAGCACTTGTAATTTATGCTCATCTTGTACCAATAGCTGAGATACAAACACGGTTGGAAGGCGACTATAGTAGCCAACAAGTAGACAAGCGAAAAAACGCTACTTACATAGCGGCTGGTAGACCATGACGTGCAAAATTATTGCTCGACAATGAGTCATCCTTCTCTGCTTTGATCGAATCCTTTGATCAACTCAAGCTCTATCGTCAAAGAGGCAATATAACAAAACTCTACAAAACATTGGTACAGGCAGATAAAGATGCCAATCTAGATATGCTTTTAGATGCCTGGACCTACTGGGAAGATGATCACAAGTGTTATGACAAACTTGCATCGATCAGTCATCATCGTCGCATGATAGAGGCGAATGTGTCCAGGGATAGTGTGTTGTTCTCTCTTGCACTATCTTAGTTCTCAATCATATTTTTGTTCTACTCAAACGTTCAATATGGCTCAAGCGAAAAAAACTCCCTGTCTACAATATGCATTGCATTACCTCTCCAGTTATCCAAAGACGAAGAAAGAATTACGCGTCAAGCTTTTGGAAAAGTGATATAATGAATGAGAAGTAGACAAAGCTATAGAGTATCTAGAAAAAAATAAGTACATCAATGATGAAGAATTTGTAAGAGCTTATGTCAATAGTGAGGTCGTCAGGAAAGGTAAGCCAATCATTCTTGTCAAACAAAAGCTTTATCAAAAAGGTGTTGCTCAGATGATAATAGAATCCGTTTTGAGGGAAATGGGCGAAGATGTTGTAGATGGCATACGTACAAAAATCATCAAAGAAATAGACAAGCTAAAAGATCAATGAGTCGAAGGCTTCGACATCATCCAAAAATTGGTAAAAAAGGGCTATACGCTAGGGCAAATAAAAAAAACCATACGCGAAAGAGATGAAGAAAGAGCTTGACAATAAATGCCAGTAGTTTTTATCGTATTAATATCAGACATATGGTAGTAGAAAAAGCAAAGGGTATCCTGGCAGAATTCAAAAAGTTTGCTCTAAAGGGCAATATGATCGATATGGCAGTAGGTATTATCATCGGTGGTGCGTTCGCCACGGTGGTCAAATCGCTCGTTGATGATGTCTTTATGCCAATCATCGCATGATTGTTAAAAGCTCCAGACTTTAGCAACGTATTTGTTGTCTTGAGAAATCCGAGCGATGAGATATTTACCTCAGTAGTAGCCGCTCGTGAGGCATGAGCGACCGTATTGGCAATAGGAAGCTTTCTGAATGCTGTGATAGCATTTCTTATCGTTGCTTTTGCCCTCTTTATCTTGATCAAGGCTATCAACAAGCTCAAACTCAAAGAGGAGAAGAAAAAAGCAAAATGACCAACAGAAGTAGAATTATTATCGGATATCAGAGATATTCTAAAAACAAATACTCGTACATAAAGTTTTTTTACTCTCGTTGCTAGATCGACAAATCATGAAATTTATATATGAATATGTACTTCGTGAGAAAAAACTCTTGCTCTTAGCAGTCGTGTTGGCGACCATCAATCAAGTGTTCTCGTTACTTGATCCGCAAATCTTTCGTTGGTTGATCGATAATTATATTATCAAATACAAAGAATTTGCAGCAACAGTCTTTCTCAAAAACATTGGTTTGGGCCTCCTGGCTATCGTAGCAGTGGCATGAGTGTCAAGAATTGCAAAGAGCTTCCAAGATTACTACGTCAATGTCATGACCGAAAAGATTGGCATGTCAATTTACCAAAAAGCCATACGTCATATTTTTGACCTTCCTTTCAAGGTATTTGAAGATCAGCAGTCCTGACAACTATTGCAAAAGATGCAGAAAGCACGCCAAGACATACAGAAATTCATCAACACGGCCATCAATGATTTATTTGTCTCTATCATCTGATTACTTTTTGTTATCACCTATGCGGCGACCGTCCACCGACTCGTTGCGATATCCTTTATAAGCTTGATCCCTATCATGGGATTGACCATACGATACACATCCAAAAAGATCAAAGAAGCACAACAAAAGATTGTGGCAGAGTCGAGCAAGTTGGCTGGATCTACCATAGAAAGTATCAGAAATGTCGCATTGATAAAGTCACTAGGACTAGTCCAACAAGAGATGGGTAGATTGGAAAAAAACAACAAAGATGTCCTCAATCTCGAGTTATTAAAGGTGAAAATGTTAAGAACTTTATTGTTTACACAAGGCACATTGATCAATTTGGTAAGAACAATCATTATGGGTCTGATGTTTTGGCTCGTTTTCAAAGAAGCGATGACCTTGGGTGAGTTTATGACGCTCTTTTTCTATTCTTTTTTTGTGTTTGGACCATTGAGGCAGGCAGGTGATATTATTAACAATTATCAACAAGCAAAGGGAAGTCACGAACTCCTGGAAGAAATAACAAAATTACCAGTGGAGGAAAGAGCTGTACATCCTCTCTCTATCGGTTGACCGACCGTTACATCCTTGACCTTTGAGCAGGTAGATTTTCTCTATCAGCAAGACCATACCGTGTTGAAAGATATCAATCTGACTATAGGTGGAGGGCAGGTAATTGCTTTTGTATGACCATCAGGGTCGGGAAAGTCAACACTACTCAAGCTACTCTATGGTCTCTATGAGCCAAACAAAGGAAGAGTACTCATTAACGGACAGGATATGAAACACATCGATAAGGACGCTTTCAAGGCAAAGCTGGGTATTGTCAACCAAGATGCTTCTGTGTTCTCTGGTTCCGTGAGGGACAATCTAAGCTTCGTCAACCAAGATGCGACAGACCAGGATCTAGAGAGGGTACTCAAACAGGCAGCATTGCGGTCTTTGATCGAGCAAAACACAGAGTGATTAGATACAAAGATCGGAGAGTGAGGGTTGAAGCTCTCCGGATGACAAAGGCAAAGGCTGGCGATAGCAAGGGCACTATTGAGAAACCCTGATGTATTGATCTTTGACGAAGCAACCAGTTCCCTCGACTCTTTGGTAGAAAAAGAGATTACCGAAACGATAAAGGCGATCACTGATAAGTACCCTGACATGATAAGTATATTGGTAGCACACCGTCTTTCTACGATCATGCACGCTGATATGATCTACGTACTAGAGCAGGGTAAAATCGTTGAAAAAGGCAGACACAAAGATTTGGTAGAGAGTAATGGGCTCTATCATGCGATGTGGAGACAGCAGAGCGGAGAAGTACTTTAGATTCTAAAGCCTATACGTCATGGCCAAGCACAGCAAACGACACAATATCAAACACAAAAAAGCTAAAACAGATGCGGTCAAAGCAAAGGTATATGCTAAAGTGGCAAAAGTCATTACGGTGGCGGCCAGAGGAGGAAAAGACCCCAACATGAACCCAAACTTGGCAGCAGCACTAGAAAAGGCAAGATACAACTCTCTACCAAAACATGTGGTAGACAAGGCTATTCTCAAGGGAGCTGGATGAGGAGAAGGAGAAGCTTTACATGAAATATTTTATGAGGCATACGGACCATCCTGATCAGCACTGTATATCAAGTGCCTGACTGATAACACCAACAGGTCGGCCACCAATGTAAGGACTATCGTCAATAGGATGTGAGGCAGAATTGGTGAACCTAACTCAGTGTCATGGCAGTTTCAAGAAAAATGAGTAATCATTATTGATGGCTTTGAACATAAAAAAATAGATAAAGGCAGACCCATGTCAGATATTCTTCCTTTTGATACAGAGAAGTTAGAAGAATTACTACTCGCTCTCTCCATAGAGGACATTGACTACGAAGATCAGCTTTGTGTCGTCACAACCAGCAAGGACAATTTCAATACAGTTCTTCATGAAATAGAAAAAGCCAGTTATCATGTCGATGATGCAGATCTCCAGTTCCTAGCAGACAATACCGTGACCCTAGAGTGAGTAGACGAAGAAAAGTTTGAAAAACTAGTAGAAATGCTTGAAGACGATGAAGATGTCGATAGTGTGTATCACAACGTAGAGTAGTATACTTGGATGAAGGATACTAACTCATTTTAGCACATACCATTCACCATGAATCTTTTCTATCTGATCCCAGTAGCGATCATCTTGTTGATTGTTTCGTTCAAAATTGTTCCACCCAATCAGGCAAATGTTGTCTTGTTTCTCGGTAAACCAGTCAGGGTCAAAAGAGAAGGACGACATATGATTATTCCTTTTCTCGAATCGATTCGCAGACAGCAACTGTTTGACAAAAACCTCAATATCACCGTAGACAGCATCACACGTGACAATGTGAGGACCAGTGTCGGGATCAATATCGTCTATAGAGCAAAAAATACTGACAAAGGTATCATCGATTCCAAGTTTGCTATCGATAATCCTGTGAGGATTGT
>CAYXZL010000013.1:30273-32408 GCA_964469925.1 uncultured Candidatus Peribacteria bacterium
CAGAGACAGGAGATAGCAAGAGGTTTCAAAGAGTCAGTAGAGGAAATGCAATCAATCGATGAGACATTGACAGCAGCACAAATATTAGAGTTTCTTATTACTTCATCAAGACTGGAGACACTAGAAAAAGTAGGTAAAGACAACGCGAAACTGATTTACCTCAACGAAAACTTAGAGGGCAAATCAACTTCTCTAGTCGGTGCTGCGGTCGAAGCATTGAAATAGGGAGTGTAGTAGTTCTCTGTCATAGCGATGAAAACAACAGACAGCAAAGACTGGATGGATACACTACACGAGCAAGCAAAGCATATTACCTCGCAGGAGCGATTTGATACGGTGACAGGCTCGATGTTTGTTATCAATCCAATCGTGATAGCTTTGCAGATTGTCACGATCATCCACGCAAGTAATGTAGAAAGCGTTTCGCTAGGTATGTGGATTGCCTTTGTTTTTCTCCAAGTCGCAACGACACTGGTCGCTATCAAAATAAAAAATAAGGCACTAGCAATCAGCTATTTCTTATCAGTACTGTGATCACTAGTGGTGATAGTCATTACCCTCATCAAGGGCTAGGAAAGAATTGTTATGATAATCTTTTCACTTCCTCATATCTCCAGCAGCTGGTGAGATGATCGTTGACAATACCGCTAGCCTGCAAATGTGCGTAGATCGTCGTCGATCAGACAAATTTCATCCCTCTACGTTTCAGGTCTGCAGAGACGGCGTCGGACAGGGGAGTGGTAGCACGATAGTCAGCGGGAGAGGCGAGTTGAGTATCCACGGGCTTTCATGAAACCCATCACCAGATGTAACTATCAAAAGAGCCATACTCAGATTGGATATCCAAGAAAACCTGAGCATTGTGTATCGCAGCGTTGATTTTTGCTCTATTGCGGATGATGCCAGGGTTGTTCATGAGTTCTTCTATCTTTGTATCACCATAGCGAGCAATGCAATGATAATCGAAACCATCAAAGGCGATACGATAGTTTTCACGTTTACGCAAAATTGTGATCCAAGAAAGTCCAGCCTGCATGCATTCCAAGAGTAAAAACTCAAAATGCTTGCTATCATCATGGACAGGCACTCATCGTTCACTATCATGATAAGTTACATACAGCGGGTCACTACCGCATCGTGGACAGCGTATGGTATCCATAGAAAAAATATCACCAAAAAAAACAGGCTAGTCAGACAAAAAGGAAGCAGAAAAAGACTCCACTATCTCCTATTTAGACTTCAAAAGGTTCATTTTGCTAATTCTCCATAGAAAGTAGCATTCAGCAGCAACGATGAACAAGACATACCATCCCCAGTGGAGAGAGGTGAGGACAGGGAAGAGTTTTGCCAACAAGAGTCCAACGATAACCAAATCGAGCTTGGCAATAGCCCAGTCAGTGAGAGTAAACTTGTGTGCTACTTTGGTAGCAAGCTTGAACATATTGATCATGCTATGATGGGAGGAATAAAAAGGACAAAAACTCAATAAGAGAATAATAGAGAAAAAGAAAAATAATGCTATCTTATGAAGTACATATTATGTGCAACTTCTTGTGTGAGTTTTTCTCACCAATCATAAGAAGAATAAAGCTTACAGTAAGATGGGAAACGGGTATATATTACTGCCTTGTGAGTTCATATGCTAACAATTCGCTTTGCTCCAGCACTCTGTCTGCTTCTATTCTTGCAAGATCTGGTGGATAGCCATATTTCATCAGTATTTTTTTAACGGTTAAGCGTAGCTGTGCTCTGACATCTTCCCTTTTTTCCCAATCAACAGTGGCATTTTTGCGAATAGTATCAACGATGACATGGATGAGTTCTTTCATTTTGTGATCTTCAAGAAATTTTGTTGAGTCGTTTTCTGCAAGTACTGAATAAAAAGCATATTCTTCTGGGCTTAATCCAATATCTTCTGCTTTTTTGTCTTCAAGCTTCATTTCACGAGCAATTTCTGAAAGTTCTTGAATAACTTGGGCTGTGTCAATTTGGTTGTTATGATATCTTTTGATCACATTTTCGAGCATTTCGCTAAACTTTTTCCCTTGTGTCATATTTTTTCTTTTTCTGATTTTTACTTCATCATTGAGTAATTTTCTCAAGAGTTCAAAAGCAAGGTTTTTTTGCTCCATATT
>CAYXZL010000014.1:0-32255 GCA_964469925.1 uncultured Candidatus Peribacteria bacterium
GAAAATCGAATCTTGTAATGTCTTCATCTACGTATGATCATGCTTGTTTGGTATGGGGAAATATGTGTGCCAATTCTGCATGTAGTAAGTGTGTTGCAGTATGTGCTCTCATTTTTGCTAATCTTTGTTCTTGGTTTACGATTAGTTGCATTCTTTTTTTCAGTTTATTACGTTGTATAAAAGCTATCTTATTGTGATTTATTTGTGTTTCCATCTTCTCATACAATGTTGAGTGATGTTTTCAGATTGAGCTCTTTGGCGACTCCGCTTGTGTTCTCTACTTTTACTGTTCCTGTTTGTGCTGTTTCGGTTGGGTCTGCTACTAGGTTTTGGGTTGGTACAATATACATTACTACCGCTCACGCAGTTGTGAATATTACTACAATTGCTGCTAGGATAACAAATACTTTTTTTATTATCTTCTTTCTCATGATGAGTTGCACTATGTGCTAAAATGTTATATATTTTTTAGTTTGATTTTTGCTGTGCGATTGTCTGGTTCGTGTTCTAATACTTCAAAATAGTATTTTTTTGCGATTTGAATTTCTCACTTTTCTTCATACAGCATTGCAGTTGCTATCAGGTACTCACTGTTTATCGGTCTTAATTTCAATATTTTTTCCATCAAAAAGAGTGCATCATCTATATTACCACTATTGTATTGAATATCAACCATTGAGTATAGGTATTTGGGGTTGTCTTTTTGCAGCCTGATTGCTTTTTCTAGCATGATTTGTGCGTTTTGTCTTTCTCCTTCTTCCATATATATTTCCGCCAATTGCCGTAGTGCTCTATGGTTTTCTGGGTCTTGATTGATGATGGTTTTGAGTATTGTAGAAGCTTTTTTGTAATTTTTTCACTCTATGTAGTAGTCGGCTAACAAGCTCATTAGTTCTATACTTTGGGGAAATTCGGCTAATCACTCTATGAGTTTTTTCTCATAGCTTTTTGTGTCTCTTTGTTTGATGCGTATTGCGATTGCTTTAATTTGTTCTATTTTTCTTTCTTCTTCTTTTGCGTAGTTTATCAAGAGTGGCTGTTTTTTCTCATAGCTTTTTGTGTTTTTGTCTTTGTCTTTGTCTTTTTCTTCCTTTTCTTTTGGGGTGTCTTCTGGTTGTGTTTTTTGTTGATTTTCTGGTTCCTGTTTCTCCTCTATTTCTGTTTTGTCATCATCAATATATTTTGTGTGTTCATTTGTCTCAATTATCTCATCAATAGACTCCTGTTCTGCCTTTGCTTGTTCTATCGCTATTCTTTTTCTCTGTTCTTCTTGTCTTTGTTGTTCTCTTATCGCTTTTCTTTTCTGTTCGTGTTTATCATACAAGATCTTTCGTCAACGATAAAAATACTTAGCTAGTATTGTAACTGGAATCAAAAGCAATCATATACTTAATGCAATCCATATAACTATCTCTAAACTCATATACATATCCCATTGTAAATGTTTGTAGTATATGCATTTTTATTAGTTATTGTCAATTGCTTCTTTTGGTTTTCTTTCTTGGGTTAGTAGTTTCTGTTTTTCCTGAAGTGTTCGTTTGATTTCTGATATTGGCAATCTCATTATGCTTGCGTCGTCTGATTTTATCACTACCTCGCCGGTATTGATATTGAATGATGTGCAAACTCAACATGTATCGCATGCAGGAGCTTCGACTCTTTGCCCCTTTACAGGATATTTTTCACTTTCACTGATGTAGGTTTCTAATTCATAGATAATGCTGCACTTTAATTTTCCACATCTTCCTTTTAATCTTTCGATGTCTCTCCCTTCAAGATGTTGGATTAGTACATTTTCTATGTCTACTGATGGCAATGGTCTGCTACTTTTGCAGCATAGGTGTTGTCCATTGCATCATACGATATCGTCTGTTGCGGGTGACATTTTGATCATATCTCTTGCCCCAACTTGGAAAAAGAAAATACTTGATCATATTTGATCTTGAAAGCTTTTTACAAAATCTCCAAACTGGTATCTTTGTTCAGAGTAGAAGTAAAAATATATTTGGCGTGAAAAGATTTGGTACCTCGCGGTTACTGGTATTGATCCTTCAAATCTACTTTTAAACTCTTTTTTGAAAGTAGGGAATTTTTCTCATGCTTCTTTTTGTTTATCATCAAAGTAGGTTTTTTCTTCTCCTTCAAGTTTTCTCATAAAATATCCTTCCCTGTCTGTTTCTGTTGGATGTCATAAGTATGTTCATATGCTTAGTTTTTTTTTGTTGTTCTCCTCTCCTTCGTACACTACCTTGTCTCATGGTTTTAAACTTTTCAGGTCATCCTCTTTGATGTCGTGGATGAGTATATACTTGTTTGTGTATCGGTCGAGGATATGTATATTTTTCATGCTCATTTCTCTTGATAGAAGTTGGCTTCTTTCTAGTGATTTGTTGGACTTATTGCAATGAATAATGGTTTCGTCTACTCCCTATTTGTTTTTTTTATCTGGTTTCTTTTGTTTTCTTCTTTGTTTTTTTCTTTCTGTGTTTCGTTTTTTTCTTGTTCTAGTTGGAACTCTTGTAACAGAACTTTTGCATAATCTATGTTTTTCATTAACTCTTCAAACTCTTCTTTTGTTAAATATTCTTTTTTCAATAGTACGTCTGCCATAATCTTTATTTCCTCTTTTCTTGTTTCTAAAATCTGTATTGCTTTTTTGTATGATTGTTCGAGGTATTCTTTTACCTTTTTATCTATAAGCTCTGCTGTTTGTTCACTATAAGGTCTATATACGTTATATTCTCCTTTTTCTTTGTCCATGTACATGACGGGCCCTAGGTCCTCGTCCATTCCATATTTTACTACTAAGTCTGTGATCATCTTGGTTGCCCTTTCGAAGTCGTTGGATGCTCCCGTTGTGATTTCATCTTTTCCGAAAAATATGTATTCTGCTGCTCTTCCGCCTAGTAGTGTGACTGATTCGTCAAGGAATTTTGCTTTGGAATACAAGTATTTGTCTTCGTCGGGCATCATCCATGTAACTCATAAGGCTTGTCACCTTGACACAATAGATATCTTTTCTACTGGATCTGTATTGCTTAATAGGTGTGCGGTTACTGCGTGCCCTAATTCGTGAAAAGCTACAATCTTTTTTTCTTGTTCGTTCATGGATTTTATTTTTTTCTCTGGTCACATTACGGTTTTTTCTAATGCGTATTCAAAATCTTGTTTGCTTAAGACTTTTCTATTTTCTTTTGCTAGTTTTAATGATGCTTCATTGACGATATTTTCGATATCAGCACCCACTAAGCCACTTGTTCTTTTCCCTAAACTTTCTAAGTTTACGTCTGGTTCGTATTTTTTATTTTTTAGATAGTATTCGAAAATCATCACTCTTTCTTCTAACATGGGTGCTCTTACATATACTTTCCTATCAAATCTTCCTGATCTTAATAGGGCTGGATCCAAGGTATCTGGTCTGTTGGTTGCTGCCATGACGACTATGTTGGTGTTTTTGTCGAATCAATCCATTTCTGTTAGTATTTGGTTGAGTGTCTGTTCTTGTTCTTGATGTCAGCCAGTATAGCCAGCCCCTCTTTTTTTCCCTATTGCATCTATCTCATCTATAAAAATGATTGCTCTCCCTGCTGCTTTTGCTTTGCCGAATAGCTGTCTTACTTTTGATGCACCCATTCATACAAGCATTTCCATAAACTCTGATCATGATGCGGTAAAAAACGCTACATCTGATTCTCACGCTACAGCTCTTGCTAATAGCGTTTTCCCAGATCAGGGTTGTCCGTATAGCAGTACTCCTTTGGGTGGCCTTGCACCGACTTTGTGGTATTTTTGTGGATTTTTGAGGAAGTCTACGATTTCCGTTAGCTCTTGTTTTACCTCTTCCATTCATGCTATGTCCGAAAACCTTGTGGTCGCTTCTTTTTTGTTTGTTTGTTTTCCTACTTTGAAATTGAAAGGCATACCTCAGCCTTTTGGTCCCATAAATCTAAATAGTAACATTAATAATCAGACGAAAAATATTAAGGGAAGGACGTGATTTACCAAGAATGATACGATTGTATTTTGTTTTTCGAACTTTGTTAGTAACTCTGTTTTGTCAAATGGAGTAATTCCTAGTTCTGTTATGGTTACGTCAAGTGGTTTGTATGCGTAAAAAACGTCATAGCTTGCTGCACTACTGTCTTTTCTGAGAATGTTGGTGTATGGATCTTGGCTTTTAGTTGTTTCGCTTTTTTTGTATCATTTTAGTTTAATTTCGTTTTCTACTATTACTCTTTGGAATTCCTGATCTTGATATTTTGTAAGAAAATCATTGAGACTGACTTCGGTTTGTGTGTTTTCGTAGAGATCTTCAACTGATGTATGCTTTTTTTGCTGTCCCATCAACATATTTGATAGTCGAAATATTGTTAGTACGACGAGTATGATAACAAATGCTGGGATGTTTACTTTTTTCATATTATTCATTTTGTCTTTATTGAACATAATGGTGTTTTTTTTGATAAAATGGCGTCCGTCTCCCTTTAAGATATAGATAGCACCAGTGATTGCAACGTGATACTATTTTTTTTTGTTTATATAGATTTTGCTGTTTTTTTGTTGTATTATTCCTTCTGCTTTCATTTCTTCTAAGATTTGGTCAAATGCTTGGTGTTGATAGTTATTTCTTATTTGTTCTATTTCGTTGATCTCCCTTTTTATTATGTCCTTGAGGATGCCTCATCTTACCCATCTTTTTGATCACAAAAACTTACTTTGTGTTGGTGACTTAATTCACGTTTTTTTGCTGGTTGCGACTAGGGCACCGTAATCCATCAGTGCGTTATGTCGTTTTGCTGATAGTCCTTTAGGGATACAAGATGCCGCTAATGACTGTAGTTCTGCTTTTGTTATATGAGGATCAAGATTGAAGTTACTTATGAGCACCCTTTTTATGTTGATATCGATGACTGCAACGTCTTTGTTGAATGCGAACGACAATATAGCATTGGCAGTATAATCTCCTATACCTGGTAACTGTATAAGATCCTTGTAGTTTGATGGAACTGTTTCATTGTGTTTGTCTCTTATTGTTTGTGCTGTTTTTTGTAGACGTATGGCCCTACTATTGTATCATAATCAGGATCGTACTTTGAGAAGATCTAGCTTGTTTGCTTTTGCTAGAGCTTTTATATTAGGAAACAACTCTAACCATTGAAGATATTTGGGTATCACTCTTTGTATCTGTGTTTGTTGTGCCATATATTCTGACACTAGTACATGATAGGGATCGTTTGTGGATCTTCGAGGTAAGTCGCGTTTGTTTTGATCATATCGACTTATGATCATAGCTTGGAATCTTTGTATATCTGATTGTGCAACTTTCATTGTATTTATCAATATAATTACTATGCATATTCTCTCATCTATGTCAAATTGCTTGTTTTGTTTGGATATTGTATTTTTTTTTCTTAGCTCCATATTTGTCGTGATGATTGCATTTACTTTTGTGTTTTGTGACTATGTGCTGAATTTTTGCTTATAAGTGATATTCGACTAATGCTGACCAGATTCTTTTGCAATGACTGCAAAGATTGGAGTATCGTGGCTATGATAGTGCTGGTATCTATTTGTGTAATGATACTGAATCATATGTGATTAAGTCTGTGGGTAAGGTTTCAAACTTAGTAAATAAAGTGTCTCAATTGTTGGCACCATGATCAGTTTCTAGCTGTGGTATTGCTCATACTCGTTGGGCAACTCATGGTTGAGTTACTGTAGCAAATGCACATCCTCACCAAGATAACCAACAGCTTTTCACAGTGGTTCACAACGGTATTATTGAAAATTATGCCAAATTGAAGCAAAAATTACTAGAAAAATGATATACTTTCTATTCTGATACTGATACTGAAGTGGTGGCAAATCTCTTAGCTGATTTGCGAGATGGTAGTTTTCTTTCGACTGTGGAGAAAACTCTTCCTTTGCTCCATTGAGCCTATGCTTTAGTTATTATGTGTCGTGAAGCACCGGGTGACATTATCTGAGTTAAACTCTGAAGTCCCTTGGTTTTTGGTAAGGATAAGGATGACTTTTACCTTTCTTCTGACACACAAGCACTTGCTTGATTAGTCTCTAATATCATTTATTTGGATGATTGAGAGTTAATTTATATAAAGGGGAAGACTTTTCTTTTGAAGGCGGAAGGTAAGGAGATTTTTAAAAATTTAGAAGTTCTTAATGAGAGTGATTTGCAGGTTTCTAAGTGACATTACAAGCATTGGATGCTTAAAGAGATTTACGAGCAGTCCAATATTCTCAAAAGAGTCTGTTTATGAAGATTAAATTTCTCTGATTATAGCCTTAAAGCTGATGCATTTCATGGCATGTGACAGGAGGACTTTAGCTTTATTGAGTTTGTGTGATGCTGATCTGCACATCATGTTGGAAACCTTGCTTCTCTGTGGATACAGGATTTGGCTTGTATTAGATCCTCTAGTCATATTGCTAGTGAATATGAATACCAAAAAATTTGGTCAGACGCTCGTACTCTTCATGTTTTTGTTTCTCAGTCTGGTGAAACTGCCGACACCTTGCAAGTTTTAAAAACAATTCTTACTAGAGGGTGACAGACTTTTGGCATTGTGAATGTTGTTGGCTCTAGCATTAGTCGTTTGACACACAATGGTTTGTTTATCAGAGCGGGAAGTGAAATTGGTGTTGCTACTACCAAAGCCTTCTGTGCACAAGCTCTCTGTTCTTTGCTATTGTCTTTGTATTTAGGTAGCAGAAGAGACTTGTGATATGGTAAAATTGAATCGTTGGTTACTGATATTCAGAAACTGCCTTCTCTTATTGATCTTGTCTTGGATGAATCCGATGCTATCAGAACAATTGCTCAGGATATTGTTTCTTATCATAATCTCTTTTTTTTGTGAAGACATTACCTTTATCCGATTGCACAAGAGTGTAGTTTAAAGTTTAAAGAGATCTCCTATATCCATTCTGAGGCTTTTGCTTCTTGAGAGTTGAAACATGGTCAGTTGGCATTGATTGATAAGGAATTTTTGACTGTTATGTTGATGCCTGATGACGGCTTTTTCATCAGCAATCATAATACACTGCACGAAGTGAAAGCTAGGGACGGTAAGGTTTTGAGTATTTCTAATAAACCAGTCAAATGATCCGATCGACATATTTCTGTTCCTACTGTTAGCTCACCAGAGCTTTATCCTTTTTTGGTTACTGTTGTTGGCCAATTATTAGCCTATCATGTCGCTGATTTGTTGGGTAGAGACATTGATAAACCGAGGAATTTAGCGAAGAGCGTGACTGTGAAGTAACTTTTTTGTTAGGACTTCCCTAATGTTGTAAATTGCTCAAAACATCATTGGTATCGTATTGCTCTGATGAGTGCCATCTGATAGATTCCTTTTTTGATTTCTTCGTTTTCTTCTTTATTGAAGTTACTGGCTTCTATTGCTTGATCAAGCCGTTTGGCGTGTGCTTGGGCATCGTGGATAATGTGATCCTTTTCATAGTGAGCAACTTTTGTGCTCATATTTGGGTAGAGCCTTTTCCCTCGTGCAAGACTTTGGCTATATTCTATTGGGATTGTATGTTCTAAAAAATAGACTCTCCCAAGAATATTGTATCGATTGTGTGTCTTTATTACCTGTTGCGTGAGTTCTGTGTGTCGAATTGTGCCGTTGTGGAGGGGATCGTTTTTGTTGTTGGTATTGGTATATTGATAGTGTTTCTGTTTCGTTTCTTCTAGCCATTTTTTATACAATTTTCTTTTTCCTTGGAGTGCGTCTTTTCTTCGAACAGAATGTGCTTTATCTTTGTAGTACCTATAGTATTTGCTTAGCTTTTCTCCTGTGGGACAGCTAGGGTGTTGATCCTCTCAGTCTTCCCATTTGATATCTTGTTTTATGCCAGTTTCGTCCTGAATGTTTCGCCTTATATCTTTGAGGAGTAGATTTTTCTTGTTTTCTTGTGTACCTTTTTCTATGAGTTGCAAATATGGTACAAAGTATGCTTTCGTATAGGCTTTTTGATCGTTGTAAGCCATGTATTGGTGATTGTTGCCGGTTTTCATGATAGCAAATACTCACTGATCTGGATAGCTTTTTTTGTACTTTTTTACCATGTCTCTTGCTGTTTGTGCTCGTGGTATTGTACTTTTTTTGTATTCTTCTATGAGTTGTAACATTTTTCTTGATGATCTATAATGCAGTTGCTCCTGTGTAACTCCAGATGACTCCTTCGCCTCTTCTTTACATACCTGCTCTTTTCACATTTTATTATTTTTGTCTTTATGAATACATGAGTTGTTGGTAACTTTTTTGTCCGTAAACTTTGTGGGTGCTCTCTCCTGGGTACACTGATAATATGTCTTCTCCTGTTTTATCACACTTTCTTAGTCTCAATAGTAGTGGAACTCTTTGTTTTATTCTTTGATTGTGTCTTATCTCTGGGTGCAGTCTAGGTAGTGTGATACTTAGTTTTTGGTATAATTCTCGTTCAGCTTTTTGTATTTTGAATGGTCTACCACTTTCTTGGCAATATATATTGTTTTCTCGATGTCATTGTATGAACAATCTGCTTTTTCAGACTCCTTTCTGTAGTCTACTATGCGAGTGTTTTCTGGTATTTGCGGGTCATAACTTTTTTCTTGCCGTTTCCATCATTTTTCTTTTACTACTTCTTTGTCTAATGGGTAATATTCTTGTGCAAGGGTTTCATTGTAACAATATGGACTGATACTTGGAGATAGAAACTCTCACCACTCACTAACTCATTGTATATCGGGGTGTTTTGTCTGACTCATATTTGTTATGATTTCTTGCAATTTTTTGTCATACTCTTCCGTACTGTATTGTTTATTGAAGATATAATATTGTTTGTGTTTGAGTCCTACACATCCGAAGCAGTTGCTGCAATTTGTACAATCGTAACAATACAAGAGATTTGTGCAATCGCTGTAACAATAGATACAGAATGCACACTTGTTTGCTCTAATGCTGGTAGTGCATGATGAGTATATGAGGCTACTTATGAAGCATCCGTAAGAGTTCATACAATCTTTGCAGTCTATCACTCTCATGCTGTAGTAGATGTTTTCTGACCCGTTGATTAGATTGCTTAATACTATGTTTTTGCTGTTTTCTATTCCATTGCCACTGCTGTTTTCTGATTGGGTGATGTCCTGTGCAGAATTAATGACATTAGTTGGTCTTTGTGATCAAACTGCCAGCACTTTTATTAGCTCTTGTTCGTACTCCTCTTTTCTGACTTGTTTGTTGTCTATACAGTATTCCTTATTACTTAGATTGTTACATCTTATGCAGTGTTTACAATTGATACAATGACTTGAAAAAATAGCATTCATAGCAGTCTGTTACATTATCTGATGAATAGCATTTTGTGCACCTTATTCCGTATGATATATCAAAACAACGATCACATTCCTGGATTTGCATACAGTCTATACAGTTTTGGCTATCATGTATGTAGTGGCAAAACAGTGAGTCATTTGATCTAGCACAGCTGAAGCATCGGTAACAGTTATTACTTTCTGATATGAAGTTGTTATAGTCACAGTTTTGGCAGTCATTGGACGCCATGAGTGGTCTTAATATTGCGTTTTGGATTAGATATTCTATGTGTTGATGTACGCTTTTTGCTGGGTTATATTCTATCCCTATGTTAGTGTTGTCTACGGCGTCGCTTCGTCGTATATTTGATTCACATACTTTATAGCCTCTTTCTGGATTATAGGCACTAATGATCTGTTTGTCACTTATCTCAGATTTCCTTTTGTAAATGTGACGTTCGTTTCTCCAAGACATTATTCTTTTCATGCGTTCTTCTGGACATAGATTTGGTTCTGGCATTTCTTTATACTGATCGCCTACCTTTATCTTTCATTTCTGTGTTAGTTCTATTTCTGATTGATATAGAGGGAATGGTGCCTTGCTTTCTTTGCATTCTTTTCGTTTTACAATCTTATCATTACGTTGTTGTGCTACTATTTCGTAGACTTCTTTACTTGTATATTCCATTTTGGCTGTATTGGCTATCGTATAAAGTATCTTATCAATACGTTATTGTGTCAAATATTTTTTCTGCGAGTACTTTGTTTTTTCTTTCTGGTCCGTAAGGTGACAGAATCATCTGCCCACTATGATCACATTTTCTATAGTGTAGTTCAGTAGGAGATAGTCTTGCGTACCTTTTTTTGTACCTTTCTTCTGGATGAAGTGTTGGTAATTGGATATTGAGTTTTACACACAACTGTAGTTCTTGTGCTGTTATTCTAAATCATTTTTTACTTTTTGAACAGCTTATGATAGATCACAATAGTTCTTTTGTGTTTTGCTCTACGATAGCACTGTCGCTTTGTTGGGTGTCATATTTGCTTATATCTAAAGGTATGATTTCGTCACCTGTCTGCTGTGTGCTAGAACGATTATATTGTGTGTATCAAAGACTCTGTGCGTGTTCTTGACTGCATGGATACCGATCTGCACTTTGTGTTTCATTATAGCCAAAGGGGCTATAACGGCTTGGGAAAAACTGTCATCGCTCTCCTGTATCCTGCATGTGGTGGACTATCTTATTGGCTAGTTTTTCTCGTTCATGTTTTGTATATTTTTTATTGAAAAGGACTTGTGATGATCAACGTAATCCAATTGACCCGAAGCAGTAGCTACTGTTGTTGTAGCAGTTGTCGCAATAATACATATGATGACACTCAACCACTGATGTGCATCATATGATGTTGTTTGTTCATGGAAGTCAGGTATTGATTGATTCATAAACTAATTCACATGTCCCTCCTGTCATGTCCATGCAGTCTGTTGTGTGTTCTCCTATGAGGTATCTAGAGTTTTCGTTTGATTCTCATACGAAACAGAATCTCGTATTGTTGCAATCTTTCATTCAAGATCATACTGAGTTTTCGCAATTTTGGTTTGAAGTAGCTCTTAGTGTTTTGGTGTTTAGTAGTATTACTAGTTCATCATACATATCGTCTGCTGTCTGTTGTTTTTTGTACTCTACTATTGTTTTTTCGTATTCTTCTTTTGTCAGTTGTTTGTTTTTGAAGCAGTATTTTTGATTGTGTAAGTCATAACACATAAAACAATATTCGCATCAGCGTAAATTAGTGCTATATTGGCAATATGAACAGTCGTTGCATTCGTGTATGTATGCACACTTATTTATATTGATGCTGCTTGTGCATTCATATGACTGGTGAATGTGATGACAGTACATCAAATCGCTTCCATTGTGTCAGTCCATGACCCAAAATGAGTATACTAAGTCTTCTGCTCCGTAGTATGTTACGGCTGTCATATAGCAGTTTTTACCATCTTTTATGTAATTTGCATATTGTGAGTTGACCGTATTGACGTTGGTCATTCCCATTCTTGGCACTGTGAGCATTAGTTCATTATATTGTTCTCGAAAGGTCTTTGAAAAGTCGAAGTCTCTTCCATAATTCAGTGGGTCCCATGCGTCACTTCGTCGAACGTCTTGGTGATATACGAGATAAGGCTTTTCTCCAGAGTATATGGATATGATACTTTTACCTGTAAAGTCACATATGTCTCTATGAAAACTCAAGTTGTTTCTCCGGGCTAGTCTTTTTCTCATTCTTTCTTCTCGGCATATTTCTGGGATGGGTAGTGTGAATTTTTCATTGTTAAATACTGGCCCTGCTTTTTGATAAAAATCTGTATCAGATTGATATACTGCAAAATCTTGTCCTGAAATAGCACACCTTTTTCGTTGAATGATAGGGTCTTGGTAAATTTCACTTATGTACTTATATACTTCGTTGATTATATAGTACATGATATTGAGTGGTACTGTTAAATCATGCTCCCTAAATAACTAAAATGTCAACGATTGCTATTAGTGCTTCTTTTTTTGTGTTGTTATAAGTTATTAACACTTACTGCTTTCAATACCCCATTTGCTCTCTTATTACTTCCTGTGTTTCTTCTGGTCCGACGTAGGGTTGGATGCTTTCTCTTGCTTCACCTTTATGTTTCTTTGCTCATACAAGATAGAGTTTCCCGTCATTTCATTGTATTTCGTATAGCGTATATGTTGTTCCATCTGATGTCGTATATAGTCTTAGTTCTGTTCATCAGTACTGTGACAGGTCTGTTACTGATAAAAAGTTTGGTATTGGTGTTTCCGTTTTTTTAACGTTATGTGTTTGTTGTTGGATGTATTGCCGTGTGTTTTGCATAGCTTCTTGGTGTTGTTGTATTTCGTGACTGAATGGGTGTTTGCTTTCATAATCCTCTACTACCGTTTGGATATATGCATCGCTAGGACTGTTGGCGTTTGTTCATTCGTATCACCTATGCACATATTTCTCTAATCGGATGTTGACTAGTTCCTCTGCTATTTGTGGATCTTTGTATCATCTTTCGTGACGTTCACATAGTATATCAAATGCTTTGTGAAGTACTTTGTATTTTCGGAACACTATTCAGCGTAGTACTGACTTTGCGAAATCACTACTATCGTATCATGCATAGCCTGACATTATCTCATCACTTTCGTATTCGTCAGCAAATTCTGGTTTTACATATATTTTCCAGCCGTCTGTGTAAAACTTGTTTTCTCGCATCATTCAGTAATTTCGATCGATTGGCAGGACTGTGTATGGTCAAAACTTTTTTACGTAAAAATCTTCTCACTCTAGGGCGTATGCTGGTCCTGTGTTCGTATTGCTTGGTCTTTGTTGTTTGTCAAAAAGTGTGTTATATATGTGTTGCTCGTAGTCATCAAAGTCACTGTAGGCTCTTGTACTTCATCCATATGATGCTAGTAGTGATTGTACTTGCGGTATTATGTCGTTACATATGAAAAACATAATTTCACGTGATCTTTTGTCGTCACTATTTGCTCTGTCTTCAAACTCTTGTATTTTATCGCTAATTATTAACTCTAACGTTTTGTGGGCACTTTCTGGTCAATTATATATATTTACAATATGACTTGCGATTTCTTGTGCTATTTGTTGACGTCGGACCGCTAGTTCTTCTCCAGTTAGTGTATCTAAAGCACCAAACTCACAATAGCGTGTTAATGCTGATTTTTCGCTGTTTTTTTTTCTATCTATTCGTTCTAAGTTTTGCTGTATCTGTTTTTTGGTTTGATTTACATATTGTATTCGAGTTATACCAAGAATTAGTATGAGTGTCAGTGATATTCCAAGATAATAGAGCGTATGCATCAATCTTGGTTTTGCGTCTGCCACTACTAATACAACTCCGTTTTCTTCTCGTGTTTTTTTTCTTCTGAGTTGTGCTTTTTCTAACATGTTATCTACTTGCCGGTCTTTTGATCTTCTTGAAATATAAACGTTTATTTTTTCACCTGTCTTAAATTGTTTGCTTCAACTTGGTAAATCCCACCTTCAATCGTTTTTGCTTTTTATGCCTATTTCTACTTGATCCTTTTCGTGGTTATAGTGCACATCATATTCTCGTTCTCTTGCATCAAACATTATTCACAATTTTTGTAACTGCCTTTTTACTCCTCAAAATACAAATCTTTTTGAGACTGTGTTGTGGTATGCCTTCAGAGTTTTTTTTATAGCTTCTTCTCTTGTTGTGCCACTAGGGGTCTGATGGTATGAAAATATGATATTATCTTGTGCTTGTAAACGAGTACGAAACAGACTACCCCATATTTGTGCGGTTTTTTCTAGGTCCTGCATTGCAATATTGAAGCCTAGACTTGTATAGGTGATTGCCTTACTATCTGTTCTGTTGAACGTTTTTAGTCACGCTTTTTCTCGTGGTATTATATGGAAACTTGGTTTGTGTTTTAATGGGTTGTTTTTTCTATCACCTACTCATTGTAATATTTTTTCTGTTTTATCGGCTTGTTCCATACTTCATTCTAAACTTATTATTTCTAGGTTTTCTCGCTTGGGATGATTTTCTAGAATACATACTTCTTTTTGTTCGCAATTTCCTGGTGCAAGCATAATGATTACCTCATTTGCTTCTGTTACTAGTTCGTTTTGTTGTTTTTTAATTAGTGCTTCTTCTACTTGACCTGGTCGATAGACTGATGATGATGTTATTTGCTCATAATCTTTTGCTCATTGTTCTTCTCGTAGGAAACTTCCGTCTGGATTGTCAGTAAATCGTGATAAAACAATCGTTTCATCCTGACTGTTTTCAATATTTTCTATGACTTGATTGCTACTCGATTTCATCACTCAGTGACCACATAAAATCGAATATTGCTTTCATTGTTTCGTATAACTGTTTGCTTTGTATCATAATGGCTGACATCTCTTTGGCAGTAAAAAGCATAATAGCGAGTTTGTCATTTCCGTAAATATTTACTTCGCTATTGAGACTAAACTGTTTTTCCTTGAGAGTTTTTATGTTTGTTAATACTTTTTGTTTATTGCTTTTGTTGTGTGTATGGGGGTCATATTTTTTTTTATTTCCCTCTGTTTTGCACACTAGGACGTTTGCTACTATTTGTTTTTTGAGTCTTTGTGGCAAAAACTCTTTATTTAGCCAGTCTACTATTTTCTGATCTGCTGCATGTGCACCTAAAAAGGAATATATTACCTGACCATTGCTTAGTAGGTCTTTATAGGCCTCTTTCATTGCTTCTAGTCATTCAAATACTTGTGTTTTGGGCTTACCACGTAAACTGTCTGCTATATTTGTGAAATCGGGTAACAAGGTTTCTAAATGTTGTATGCGTGTTTTTTCTTGATTAACGATTTGATTGAGTTCTACGACGCTGTAGGTTTTTATTTTGTTTTTGGTGACGCAACGCATCATGCCTTTTCTCACTAGGTCTTCTAGTATGACATATGTTGATACTCTTTTATAGCCGCAATAACGTGCTATCATACTCGTAGGTGCCTGTCACAATTCAAGTGTTGTCATATATACTTGTGCATCTTTTGTTGTAAGTCAAAATTCTTGTAGGGTTTTTATGAGAGTATCACGCATTAGCTTCATTGGTTTTTAAACACTTTTTTGTTATGTAATTATAACACATCGTAGTTCTTTTACAACTTCTTGGTTTTTTTGTTTTTAAAAAAATATCGCATGTGCGACATTGTTTTTGTTGGGATATTTGAAGGTCTTGTTCCGGTACTCTTATGGGTGATCAGGGATTCGAACCCTGGACCTGCTGGTTAAGAGCCAGTTGCTCTACCGACTGAGCTAATCACCCTTTGTATTATGTTTTTCTTCTTAGGCTTGATATGAAAAAAGCCCTTTGGGCATGGGCATCTATAAAAATATTATTATCTATTGCAAGGCTAGTTTTTTTAGAGATTGTCAATTTTTGATGCTAAGTACTCGTCTGCCTTTCTTTCTTTTGCTTCTTTTTTTTCTTTGATTTGCATCTTTTTTAATGTTTCAATTCATTTTTTCACTTTTTCTTGATGTTTTTTTTGTACTATTGTATCAACGGTTCTTATCATGATATCACTGATTATCTCAATAGTTTTTTGATCTACCTGTTGCTGCTCTATCAGTATTAGTAAGCCTTTGGCTAGTGGTCGACTTGTCTGGAGTCAGGTTAGTAGTTTGATGAGGTATTCTTTTTTGCTCTTCATGCCTTTCCCGCTTTAAAAGTAACGTTTGTATTGTATTTTTTTTTAAACTTTTGTCAAAGAACCTTGGATGACTCCTATTGTGCATCGGTTTTTGTGGATTGTTCTTTTATGCTTGTTTCTTGTATATTCCTGGCTTTTGTTGCATGGACTTTCGTTTTCACTATAGTCTTTGTTGTTCCATTTTTTACTGATTATTGTTTTATGTATTTTTCTCGCTTACATCTTCTTGATCAGCACTTAGGTTTTTTAGCTAAGGAAACTCACAATAAGCTCCCCCTTTTTTTGGTTGGAGGTGTGGTGAGGGATATTTTGATTGGTAGGAATTTCTCACCTGATGATATTGATGCAACCTGCCCTTGAAATCCTTCTTTGTTAGCTAGTGCTGTTTCTACAAAACATAGTACTTTCCAGACTAAGAAGTATGGAACCTTGACTATTGTCAGGAAATCTAATATTGGTTTGTCTATGAATAGTGTTTCTTATGAGATTACTCCTTTTCGTGAAGAATGATGATACAGTGATCATCGTCATCCAGATGATATTGTGTGGTCTGATGATGTGTTGTTGGATAGTAATAGAAGAGATTTTACTGTTAATTGTTTGTATTTTACTACCCTTGTCTTCCCTCAATTAGCTAAAAAATCGCATACTTTGTCTGATGATCCGTGTGTGGTAGATGAGCTGTTTTTGTCTCAGTTGGATGATCATGGTGCACATTTTGTTGATAATGTTCTTATTTTACAATCACATGACTTAATCGCTCGTTGTTTTCCTTCTTGAGTTGCTGATCTTGATTATGTTTTTTCTTTGCTAAAGCTTTTGTCTCCAGAAAAACAGTCTTATTCTATTGGTGTTTTGTTAGATCCTCATCGTGGTCTTCAGGATATCCATTCTCAGAAGATATCTTGTGTCGGTGATTCAGACAAGAGAATTCAAGAGGATGCCTTGAGAATTTTGAGAGCTTTAAGGTTTGTGGTTTCCTTCAATGATAAGAAGGAATGACTACTGTATAGCAACTTTGATTTTTCTCTCAATACCTGGAATAGCCTGAAAAAATTTTATTTTACTGTCCATAGTATTGCCAAGGAAAGAATTAGACAGGAGATACTCAAGGCTGCTGCAACTCATAATTTCTTTGGTTATGTTAGTCTCTTAGCTGAACTTAATCTTCTCAAAACGATTTTCCCGGCGGTCCATGCAAATAAGCATGTTGATCAACCTCTGAGGTATCATCCCTTTGATGTTTATCATCATCTTCTGCTAGTTTTGTACCATGTTGAGTTTTTGACGGATGATCCTTTGCTCAAACTCGCTGCATTGTATCATGATGTTGGTAAAGTTGAACAATATTATTCTCATACCCTTGCTTTGAGTAAAGATGAAAGACAGTTTATGTACGGAAGTTGGATCAATCATGTTATCTGCGGACAGGATATGGTTCGCAACGATTTTACTAATCTTCATTTTAGCACTAAGGAGATTGAAACATTGGTATGGTATGTTGCTAATCATATGAAACCGGGACAAATCGCTATGGCTCAACCTGCCAATCGAGAAAAGAAATTGAGAGTTTTATTGAGTGATGCCGGCTATGAAAAGGCAAGGCAATTACTTTTGCTGGTAAAGGCTGATATCCGTGGGCAATATAACCCTTTGCAGACTTCTTTTGAGGGGCATATTGATTCTTTCTTGACTTTACTCGATTCACTGCAGAATAGCGAAGGGCAGTTTACTTTGAAAGAACTGGCAGTCAATGGAGATGATGTTATGAAAACCTTAGCACTGTCTCCCTGACCAGAGGTTAAGAACTATTTGGGAAAAGCTTTTGATTGGGTGTTAGATGATATTACTACTAGAAACCATAAGGATCGTATTTTAGAATATCTTGCTTGAGGCTTGTAATTTTCTTGTTTCTTGTTATTGTGCGTTTCACTTATTTTTTATGTTGACTTAGATTGTGTTCTATGAACGTTTTTGTTTCACATACGTGAGCTTCTCAACCTCAAAGCTGCTCTTTTAAATCTGACTTACTTGTGACTATGTTGTTGGGTCCTGATGGTAAGGGTTGAAAAAAAAACTGAAAAACTCCTTCAAAACCGCAAGCTGGCAATGGTCATCGTACCTCGAGGGATTATGTGATTAAAAGACAGCAAAATGATGGTGGTAAAGCTTGAAAGAGTAACAGTGGATGAGGGACTCATAATCCATGAACCATTAAGCGATATAACAGGTTTTTTTAGTTTTTTGAGAGTGTCTTTAACATCATGTCTATCAATACGCTTGCGTAGCTACCTGATGGTAGTGCGAAACGAATAAGGAGATCTTCACTTTGATAGGTTAGCTTGGTTTGTGAAGGGAAAACCCGCAGATTTCTCCTTAATCCAAACACTTTGTACTGTTGCATGACGTTGAGCGTGTCTGCTGTCAGTTTTTTTTGTTTTAAAAACTGTTGTTCATGTTTGCCAGCTGCTGTTTTTGGATTGCATAGTAGTGTATTGTATCCAATGACTGGTCCTGTGGGGAACATGGTGTGTGGGTTGTAATCGACTTCTTTGCCTGCTTGTTGAGGATGGTAGAAAAAGTCTGGACAGCCTTTGGCATCGCGGAAATATTGTACTTTGTTATTTTGGTGAAATATGGCGTATTGTTGGGACTCATGTAGTGTCATGATGTCTCCTTCGAGGACTGTTACTTTTGATCTTGATCTTTGATCTAGATAATCGTTGAACATTTTGCTTGCGAATGCTTGTAGTTTGAAGATCGTTTCTTTTTTATCCTTTATTGATTCTTTGCCACTTATTATATCTTTTCCCTGTTTTCGATTTCTTCCATAGAGCCCGAATCTTTGCTCTCCAAAGTAGTTTGGAAAACCAGACGAAAATAAGTTTTGTATCGATTTTTTTGCTTCGTGTTTTTCTGTTTGAGAGAGCTTTTTTTGTGCTCTCAGTCTGATGTGGAAGATATTTTGGATAGCTGTTGTTAATCAGATAGGCTCGTCGTGGTAAGTGATTTTGAGGATTCTTGCTACTTGTGCTAGTGTGTCTAGAAATCTTTTTTCTCAGCCGATTTTTTTGAGAGCTGATTGATATATAGAGATTCGTTGTCTGGTGATTGCTCTTTTGTCTTTGAGACCGGCGACGCCGATTGTCATCCTTGATATTTTCAGTATCTTGCATAGATGATCGATAATATCCATCGTGTTGGCGTTTTGCTTTTCATAATAGACTAATAGAGCGTCTCCTCTGCCGCTTGGTTCAAATGGGAGCTGTTCTTCTACGATGAAATCTTGTGATTTTTGTTTGAAGCTGAAAATGCTCTTTTGTTGCATTAGCCTTTTTCTATCTAAAATTATTTGCTTTGTGTAGTCTTGATAGACTAGTTTTCCTCTTCTATAAAGCCAGATCTTTTGTGTTTACTTTTTTACATAAAATTCTTCTCATTTTTTTGACAAATTGTCAACCATTCACTATAGTATAGTTTCCAGCAATGATATGAACCTATCGTGTGCTGGGGTGACTTGTGTCACTTGATCATTCTCATTTGTTTCTGAATTGCCTTGCACTTTGTTCATGAGTTTAGTTTCATGATGTTGTGTGTCTATCTCCTCGCTGTTGTTGTCGTTTGGTCATTGCGATATCCTTGATCAGATTATGACGGTAGTAGAGTCTTATGCATCCAGCTTCCTGTTTATTAGATTTGTGGCTTGTACTTGGTTGTTCTCGAGACTATGTGTTTGACCGTACTGATACATGATCCCTTGTTGCTGATAGCAATTCATTGTGTAGCTTGGTCTTTGTCCTTGTATAGCTCTTATTGCTATAGTTGGATAAGGCTTTGCCTACACCCATTGTATGGACATTAAGACGACCCCAGGAAGGGTTGTCTTTTTGTTTTGCTATAAATTTTTTCTCTCTTGACCTTTACACAGTAAAATGTATTTATCGTTTGTTTTTTTAGAGTTTTTTGCGATTACAATGGAAGCAGGCGATGAACTAAGGTACTTGAATGAGCAATTTAAACCAGCGCTTGCTGATTTCTTAGATGCTAAGTGAGATCTTGATTGACTACCGCTTCAACTATTCTACTGCGTTGCAAAGTATCGCAGCTAGTGTTAGGGCTAATGAAGATCTTCTTTTTAACAGCTGAACCTACCTAGTTAGTGGAGAAGCTAGTGTTAGGGCTAATGAAGATCTTCTTTTTAACACCTCTGATGCTGGTAATTTGATTGCTCAAGCTTCTGTGCAAGTGAAACAGCTTTTTGAAAACAATCTTGGGCTGAGAAGTCACTACCCAGCAGCACTACAACGCGTTCATTCTTTGTTTAAGATCTTGGATACTGTTAAAGATATTAAAAGTCCAGATATTTTGCAGATGACGTTTGAGGCTTGATGAAGTGCTGCTAATGCTCTTGATGAAGCTCCTTGGGGCTTTTAGTCAGTCTTTGTTTTTTTGTTTTTTCGTTTTTTTTGCAATTCTCTCATACCGAGATACACACATCATCCGGCTATTGCTAATAATCGTTCTTTTGGTCCTATTGGTCCATTGCCTAGTGCCTTATTGATTATTGGGATATAGAGCAAAGCTGTGACCAATACTATGGATATGAGAAATGACACTAGTAGTGTTTTGTTGGACCAAAAGTATGGTGTGAAGACGCTTTTTTCTCCTGCACGGCGTGACAGAATATTTGCGTATTGGCACATAAGTATAGCAACATAGGTTGTCGATACGGCTGTAGCATAATGCTCCTCACTGATATTGCTAGCCAGCAGTCACTGTCCGTCAAGCAAAAGTTTTGTTATGAAGACCGTGTAAGGTATCAGTCCCATGAGAAATCATGCCCATATTAGGTCGATTAATACTTTTCCTTCTACGATATGTTTATCCGGATTTCTTGGTTTTTTACTCATCAGTGTTGCCTGTCCAGGGTCCCAGGCTAGTGCCGTCAACGGCAACATCTCTCCCACTAGGTCTACTGCCAATATCAAGAGTGGTATAATTGCTATTGGCCATCCAAACATCCCTGTACAGAGAAGACTGATTAATACAACAAATAATTCACCTCCATTTGATGCTAGACTACTGAGAATGGTCTTTTTTAGGTTTTCGAAAATTATTCTTCATTCTCTGATTGCATGGACAAGGTCGCTAAAGCTATCTTTGAGTAATATTAGTGATGCAGCTTCTTTGGCCACGTCTGATCCTGTCAGTCACATAGCGACTCATACATCTGCTTTTTTGAGTGCTGGTGCGTCATTGATTCCATCACCTGTTACTGCTACGATTGCTCATTGTGTTTTCAATACTGATACTATTCTTAGTTTGTCTTCTGGTGAGGTTCTTGAAAATATTACGTGTTGATTTTTCACTATCGTTGCAATCTCACTGTCACTCATCTTACTCAGCATTATTCCTTTTATTACTACAATTTCTTGACCGTCTTTGTCGAGTCAGACTTTGTGTGCTATGGCTTTGGCTGTCAATGAGTAGTCTCCTGTAATAATTGCTACCTTTATTTTTGCTTCATATGCTGCTTTCATGGCCTCTTCTACCTCCTCTCTGGGAGGGTCTATCATAGACACAATTCAAACTAAAGTGAGATGTGTCTCTGCTGTTTTTTGGTCAACTGTTTTCAACTGGTTTTCTGTCAGGGTTTTGTAAGCTATTGCTAAGTTACGCATAGCATTGCTTGCATTGGTATCATCGAAGTGTTTGATAGCGTCCTTATCTGCCTGCGTTATTGGTCTTGCTTTTCCATGGTCGAGGATGTGTGTTGTTTCTGATAATATTGATTCTGGTGATCATTTTACAAACGATATGATGTGTCCTCCTACTTGTCTGATTGATGACATCCTTTTCCTATCTGAGTCGAAGGGGAATATTGTATATTCTCTATGTGTTTGGTGTACTACTTCCAAGGCAAATCAGGCTTTTTCCCCCAACGTGATTAGTGCTCACTCTGTTGGATCTCCTAAGGTGTGTCGTGTACTATGATACTGATCTGGTCATGCTATGCGTGCGGTCGATGCTAGCATGCCTCATAAAAACAGCAATTTGTTGCTATTGATCCGATGTGTTGTTACTGGTACTCCATCTTGGTCGGTAATTTTCCCTTGTGGTTTGTATCATAGCCCTGTTGCGTAGTAGTTTTTTCCTGCAATTCGCATCTGTTGTGCTGTCATTTCATTTTTTGTTAATGTTCCAGTTTTGTCTGTGCAAATGATGCTTGTGGATCCAAGGGTTTCTACTGATGATAGTTGTTTTACCACCACGTTTTTTTTGGCTAATTTATTAGACGCTAGCGATAATGCTATTGATATCTGTGCTGGCATCCCTTGTGGTACGAGCGACATTCCTACACCTAGTGCAAACAGGAATGCTTCGTAGGTTGGTAGCTTTACTATGGTGGCGATGACAAATAGTATGGATCAGACAATTATTGTACCGATTGTTAGTTTGACCGATATGTTGTTTATCTCTTTTTGTAATGGGGAGAAGTCTGATTTTGTCTGTTGACTTAGATCTGCTATGCGACCTAAGAGGGTTTCCTCACCTGTTGCCGTGACTATTGCTCTTCCCAGTCATTTTGCGACTGTCGTACCCATAAATACCATGTTGGATTGTTCTGCTATGGATGTTTTTTGTGGTAGTGAATCACTATATTTGCTTACTGGATTTGACTCGCCTGTCAGTGCAAAATCATTGGTACCCAATCACTTTGATTCTATTACTCTTGCATCCGCTGGGACTGATTTTCCTTCTTCTAAGAGAATGAGGTCACCTGGTACTAAATCTTCTACTTTTATCTCTTGTTGTTTTCATTCTCTGATTACTGTAGCGTAGGGGTGCACTAGTTTTTTTAGTGAGTCCATTATTTTTTCTGCTTTGTACTCTTGCAAAAAACCAATCATCGCATTGAATGCTACAATGATCAGCAAAATAATGGCACTTCTTTCTTCCTGTAGGTAAAAGGAAATACCTGCAGTCACTAATAACAATATAATCATGTAATCTTTGAATTGTTTTAGTACTTTTTTGATTCGTGATCCTTTTTTTTCTGTTGTAATGCTATTGGGCCCGTATTGTTGTAGTGCTTTTCTTATGTGCTCTTTTTCTAGTCCTTTTCTGGATGTTTGTAACTGTTCTAGGACTTGTTCTAGCGAGAGTGCGTGGAAGTTTTGCATTGTTTTGTGTATATGAAAAGAATTGTTATTGAGTAAGGTATTCCTTATTATTCTGTTAATTATATTTACTTATTTGATGCTGGCAAATGTCGACTATTTTTTCTCAGATTATTTCTGGTGATGTTCCTGCTTATAGACTGTATGAAGATGAGCTTACTCTTGCTTTTTTGGATATCCGTCCTATGGCTAGAGGTCATAGCTTGATTATCCCGAAGATTGAAATTGATCACTTTTTGGATGTTCCTGAGCCCTACTATAGTGCTGTGTTTCAAACTGCAAAAATTATCTGACAAGCCATGATGACTTCATTAGATTGTGAAAGGATTGCTACTTTGATAGAGTGATTTGGAGTTCCTCATTTTCACTATCATCTTATCCCCGTCTATAAGGCTGGTGATTTAGATATTAGAAATAGACTTATTCTTCGTGATGAAGAATTGGAAGAGGTGCAGCAGTCTATTGTATGAGCTATTTCATTATCGCTTTAGCTGGCACATTTTTCTTGTAGTCCATTTTCCAACTCGAAATCGTTCTGTCACAAGTTTTTATATTTTTCTGTTATTGTTTGCAATTGTTTGGTGTCTAGTAGTTCGCCTGTGTTTTCTCGGTAGTAGTAATACATTTCTCCATCTTGTTCAGCTATTAGTCGTTTTCCATCCATACAGATTTTCACCCTCAGTGAATTACAACCCGGTCAGTCGTCCGTGCTAATGAGGTAATAGCCGCTGTTTTCTTGTGTACCGTCGCCGTTGTAGAGATTACGTATTATCTTATATAAGACTGGGGACTGTTGTGCTTGTGCTGTATTGTATACTGTGAAAAGCAATGCACAGAAAACTGCTCTTAGCAAAAAACTTGCTAGTCTTTTGTTTTTTCATGGATAATTTTCTGGATTGCTTCTCATTTTTTTTGTTTTGGCTAAATTTTCGGGGCACTATAATAGTTTTGATGTCAATATCAACTTGCAATACTTGCCTTTATCACTATTTTGGTCTGCGTTGATTTATTTTTTTGTTGTGTCATTTTCGATGCCTAAGAGAACGAAGGAAAACAGAACAATAGAGGTTATATTGCTTGTGGATGATAAGCATTTGGGTGAAAAATATGAGCAGGTGAGAGTTGCGCCTTCTTTTGCTAGGAATGTTTTGATCCCTCAGAAAAAAGCTGTTTTAGCTACTCCTATGTATATACATAACCTTGCAGCTAAGATGAAGGCTGCTGAAGATAAAAGAGCGAAGAAAGCCTCTTCTTTTGATGATCTTTTGATGAAAATTCAACATGATGGAGGCTTACATCTTACGGAAAAGATGAATGAAAAGTGACATCTGTACGGAAAGGTGGGTGAGGATATGCTTGTTGCTAAGATCAAAGAAGTCTATGGTATTGATGTTGATACCCACTATTTCAAAATGAAAAAGAAGCTAGCAGAAGTTGGTGAACATATTATTCCTTTTCAGTACAGAGACATGCAAAAAACGATTACTGTTGTGATTAAGGGTGAGATGGATAAGGCGGTAGCTAAAAAGGTCGAGGAACAAGGTGAAAGAGGTGAAATCGCTTCTGAGCAAGTGTCTGATTAATATTTGTTACGTTTTTCTACATTTTCTATCAACGCTCTTGGGGAGTAGTGTTTTTTGTTGAGTGCGTTCTTAGACTTTGATTGTATTCTATTACGATCATTTTGCGTTCGGTGCAAAAGTTTTGCATGAGTTCTTCTCACTGAGCTTCGTTTTATTGTATTTTTTTTATCTTTTTGCTTCAAAAACCGCTTTTGATTGTTTGTTTTAAGGTATACAGTAGGCTTTTTGCTTCATTGTCTACTCATGTGTTCTTTTCTACGAATTGGAAATTGTCGTATTTCCCTGTCGCTTCTTTTCTAACATTATAAACCAATAGCTCACCTGGTGTTCCGTGCTCCTCGACTTCATCTATATAAAATGCTGGTTCAGACACATATACCATTGGTTCTTCCTTTTTCTTTCCGTCTAAGGCGAAAGCGAATATATTATGTCTCATTCCACCCTGTCAATTTACTCCATGTTCTCTTTTTACTACTAATGTAGGAGATTCTCTGTATGTTGTAGCTTCTTCTATTTTATTAAACCCCTCATTCTCGTCTTTGGGGTTTGGAATCAATATTGCTGCTAGGCTAACCTTAAAATTTACTAATGGTGTTTCGTATGATATTTCGTTTCCATCAAGTAGGGCTTCAATGTCTGTGTCTTCCAATCAAATCTTTGGTACGTTGAAATTCATCGTGTTTTGTTAGATGTAAAAGGGTTTGTTTATAGTTTGTTGCCGAAGTCGTCTGTTATATCACCGTGCTCTAACTTTTGATGCAAATCACTAAGTCTTACCATATCTTCTAAGTTGGGTGTCCGTTCTCCTTCTTTTGGTTCTGGATTGTTATATGCTAGTTTACTTGCTGTCCCCCATAGTATTGCTGACAGTGTGTTTCTATGACTCAGTATTATTTCTTGTTCCTTTTGTCCTGGTTTTATTGGATTATGATATTGTATCGCATCGTTTTCTTTTAGTTCCCAAGCATCATCTAATAATGGGTCTTGGACGTAGTTTACTTTCAATCATCCACCCCCTAAGGACTCTCCTAGCAGTGTAGCTGATTCGACAACTCTCTTTTTAACTCTATACTTTATTGTTACTTCTTTTATTTTGTTGTCTGAGAATGCTTTTCGCAATCTTTTTGCTGCTCCTAGAACTTGTCTAACTCCTTCTATGGATAATGGCCCGTTATTTTCATTGTCGTACTCATCTTCTCCATGTCTCATAAAGTAGGTCATGTTTGTTGGTGATTTTATGTAGATCCGATTTTGTGTGGTCTTTTTATTTTTTAACCTAAACTCCTTTTTTGGTAAATCTGAACAAAAACTTTCTTTCTTTAGGTGGATTCTCTTGTGTTTTGCTTAATACTTCTACCAAAGTTTCGTTTCCCTGTTCACTAATTTGTACACTCTGAAGACTAATGTTGTTATGCGGGTTTCTTTGTGGCTCATGACCGATTCATTTGAGGTTATAATGTCGGTCTAACTTCTGCTCTTGTGTTTCTCCTCATAGTGTCACTACAATTTTATGGGCTTGTCGGTTTGCACCATATGCTTATGCACATCATCAATTATCTCCTAATTCTGCTGTGACATCTCACTCTACTATTTTATTCCAAACCATTTTTTGCAGTTTTTGTAAAATGTTTGTTTTGTGATTACTACTCTTTTTAATCTTGACTTCTATACTATTTTAGTTCATATTGTCATAATAAACTTTATTACAACTCATCTGGAATGATTGATCTCTCCTCTTTTTGATTGACTGACAATCAATCAAAACTATATCAGATATGATTGCAGTATGGCAGTCGTACTGTCAGCTTTTTAGCTTCTAAGCTTTGATTTCATAGAGTGTTGACTTATAATACCTTGCAAGAACTTCTTCGTTTGGGTTATTGTACATCGATCACTAAGGGTAACACTGGATACTATAGCATGGTTGATCCACAGTTTATCAAAGAAAAGATTGAGCAAAAACTTGCTAGTTTTGATTCTATCTTACCACAATTACAGGCTCTGCATGCTGAGTCACAGGGTGCTTTTACTATCAAACTTTTTCAAGGTTGTGAATGAATCAAGGCACTGTATGATGAAGTGACCCACTCTCATACCAATCTCAAAGCATTTTTGGGTGCTGACCATATTGATCCAGAAGTGGAAAAATACTTGTATGATGTCTATCTTCCTAAGAGATTGTCTGCTGGTATTCACAGCCAGGCAATCGTTTCTGATACGGATGCAAATAGATATTTTGCTGACAGCAACAATGTTCCTCAAACTGAAACACTCATCATTCCTGTTACGACTTTTGACTTAGACTGTGAAATTATCTTGTTTGATAAAAAGAAAATATTGGTGGCAACGCTCTCTACTGATGAGATGTCGTGATTACTTATTGAAAGCAAAAACTTGTATAAGAGCTTGGAAAATATCTTTGACCTTTTGTGGTCTGTCTATGCTCTAAAGACCAAAAAAGCTTAGACTTTCATGTCTTTACCTGTAGTATAGGTCTGCTTTGTTTTTCTTTTCGTTGGATGTTTCAGTTGCAATCTTCTTTTTCGCCTGCTTGAGATCAACCCAAAGCAATAGAGCAGCTCCTTGCTGCGTACGACCGTTGAGACAATATTCAGACACTATTGGGTGCTACTGGTACGGGTAAGACTTTTACGATGGCACATTTGATTCAACACCTTCAAAAGCCAACTTTGGTGGTTTCACACAACAAGACTTTGGCTGCTCAGCTTGCTACCGAGTTTAAGCATTTTTTTCCTAAAAACGCTGTACACTATTTTGTGTCTTATTTTGATTATTATCAACCAGAGTCCTATCTTCCTGACAGAGATATGTATATTGAAAAGGAGGCAACGATTAACCAGGAAATAGAGATGTATAGGCTTGGTGCTTTGGCTTCTTTGTTGAGTAGGCAAGATGTCATTATCGTTGCCTCTGTTTCTGCTCTCTACGGTTTGTGACAAAAAGATCATTTTGCTGAGCATACTATTAAATTTCTTGTGTGACATGATTATGATTTTCGTGATATCAAAGCGAGACTGCTTAAGATGCAATATAATCCTGTCCAGAGTAGTATCGAACAAGGGATGTTTGATATCAAGGGTGAGATGATCGATATCTACTCAAGTATTGAAAAAAAACTTTACAGACTTCTTTTTAATGAGGATACTTTGGAGCATATTATTGTCAAAGATCCCTTAAGCTTTGCCGATCAGGGGGTATTAGAATCCGTTACTATTTGGCCGTCGACTCAATATATGCAGGACATGTCTCAGCTAGAATCAATCTTGTCTTCTATTCATGAAGAAATGCTGATGAGAGTTGCTGAATTGGAAAAGGCCGGCAATGATTTAGAGGCCAATAGGATCAAAAAAAGAGTGGAATATGATATTCGTATGATTAGAGAGACAGGTTTTACCAATGGTATTGAAAATTATTCGCTGTATTTTGATGGCAGAAAGCCTGGCGAACCCCCTACTACCCTCTTTGACTATTTCCCTGATGATTTTTTGATGATTATCGATGAATCACATATGACAGTTCCCCAGCTCAAGGCTATGCCACAGGCGGATAGATCGAGAAAATCCAACCTCATTAAGTATGGTTTTAGGTTGCCATCAGCGATGGATCATAGGCCTCTTAACTTTACTGAATTGGAAGGTATTATGTGACGGGAATCTATTGATACGATTAGCAATGATCTTAACTTTCAGCAATCGGAATATTTTGCTGCAAGACTAAGTAAGAGTTCTGATACGATTCTCAAATACCATACCGATTGCTTGCTCGGCAAACATAAACCTGATGCTAAGACACTTTTTGTCTCTGCGACTCCCTCTGCTTACGAATTACAGCATTCACCAGAGCCTATTGAACAAATTATTAGACCTACTTGACTTCTTGATCCAGTAGCGTATGTGTATCCGAAGTCTGGAGACTATGGCTCGCTGGTCGCGAGTGTTGACAAATTGCTTGCAAAAAAGCCTGCGTTGCAGTCGTACTATGAACATTATGACGATGCTTTGGTGGTGTTTGATTAACGGTTATTTTTTATACGATTGGATTACTATTCCTGCAACGATTAATACTAGTCAGATTATAGAAGAGAAAAGAATATTTTCCCCTATGAGGAGGAATATGAAAATCAGCGATACAAATGGTGTTAAAAATATGATGTTTGCCATTCTCGCTGTATCACCATGTTTTAGGGCAAGAAACCAAAAGACTTGAGACAATGCACTTGTCCCTATTCCTAGTCGTGATAATCCTACCCATTCTACTGTGCTGATCTTAGGGATTTCTGAGACCATCATTACTGCTATAACAGTGTAGACCCCTGTGAACGCAAAGTAGCATAACATGGAGCTGAATCTTTCGTAATCATGTTTTTTACCTAGCACGGAAAATAGTCAGTAACAGAATGCTCCTGCTAATGCTAGTGCATTGCCTTTGATATTGGAAACGGGATAGGTGAGAAGATTGCCTTTGGTGACAACTATATATACTCCTATAAAACTTATTATTATTGCTATGATTTTTTTGATTGTGAGTTTTTCTTTTAAGATGATTGTCGAGAACACTATTACCCAAATTGGTCGTGTATAGTTTACAATAAAGGCTTCTTGAGCTGGGACAAATCTTAGTGCTGCGTAGAGAAAGAAATAGTATAAGAAAATCCCTATGAATCCCATATAGGCAAAGTTGAGATAATCTTTCAAAGAGTATGTTTTAATATAGTGTATCTTTTTCTGAACAAATACGATAATTAATAAACTTATCGTTGCGATTGTTGAGGTCATCAAAAGGACCTGCAAGTTATCAAGATTTTTTAGTAGTAGTTTTGCTACAGCAGCAGTAGTTCACCAAAGACATACTGATAAGGCTACGTATATATACGATGTTTTTTCATTTGAGATGTTTGTGTCAGAGGAAGTTTTTTGTTTTATTATTGTCATGTTTCTATGCAATTATCGTTTAGCAAAAAGCTTCCGTCAGCATAATATCGTCATTCTCCATTTGTTCCTTCTTGTTGACATAGTGGGGTTCATTTGTTTGGATCGACGCACAGCACCCCTCCCCCAACTCGTTCTGCTGGTTTGTACCCGAATTCTTCTAGTCCACTACAGCATGGTTTGTAGTACTCTGGTCCACGGGATAAGGAAGAGATACCTCACTCTTTGGCACATGTATTGTATAGGGTATTGCTCGTATGTATCATGACTCAGACGTTCCCTCTTGTAGCAATTGCATCTTTGTTATTCATCGTGACGTTTTGTAGTATTCAGAGTTCTTCAGCTTTTGCATAGTAGTTGTTTGCCCAATGACTTTGTCATGTTTCATCTTGGTTTCCTGCTAGTAATCTTACCAGTACGGTAATTGCTTGTGCATTAGTAATCTGGTTTTGGGGATAGAACTTTCCTTTACTCCCTTGAAACAATCATAATCTGCACGATTCTATGACAAAATCCTTGAGATCGGATCGTGAGTCATCGATGTCCGAAAATACACATTGATTAGCTGTCCTTACATGATTTTTTTCACCTGCTAGTCTTGCGAAGTTTACATAGAATTTGGTTGCTTCGTCTCTTCTTAATCATCTGCTAGCATTGAAGTCGGTTTTGTTGTCAAAGATTGTAAGGTTGTTATTAAACATTCGAGTGACTGCGTCATCTACTAGGTCAGCAGATGCAAATGAATAGGTCAGTAGAAGAAATACTATTGCCATTACAATCTTTTTCATGGAGTGTTGATACTAGTAAAAATGAACTTGTGGCATAGTATCTTTTTTCTTAGCTTTTTCAAAGGCTTGCAGGTGTTATACCGTCTTGCTTTTGCTACTTTATTTTTTGAGAAATCACTTGTTCTAGTTTTTGCGGTTCATCGGTGCCTATTCTATAGATTTTCCCGCTTTTCAATTGTATCTGGACTGCATCAAAACCCGCAACATTATAAATCAGCATTTTTGGTCGAAACCGTATTCTGATTCACCGCCCATAGTACCGTTTGTTTTTTACTCTTTTTACTGACTGGATTTCGTCTATGGCGAATTTTCTCTGGTATATGCCATAGCCAAACTTTATCTGGAGGTGTTTTTCGTCAACTTTTACTTGTAGTGTTGTGAAAGAGGCAAGAATAAAAATAATGATGATCATGGTAGATGTGACGGCAAGATTTGGTCAAGAATCCACTGAAGGAGGTTCGGCTACTGCCATACTGTAGGTCCATGCAAAAAACGCTAGCATAGCTAGTGTGATGATGATCATAAGGTAGCTAATTTGGGTGTGTTTGTAGGGCATGGGGTGTCTATTTTTAAATTCTCTGCAATGTACTGTTTGCTACTATACTAATTGTGGCTGATGTTGGCTTATTTAGCTGGAATCGTGCCGTTGATGTTGTGCGATCGTTGTAGTCTTCTTTTAAGATTTTGCATACTCATTTCTTATTTTTTTTTGCTATTATGTTCACCAGCACCAATTAATCCAGGATTCTTCGAGGCTGTTTTTAATACTTTTTTTAATGCATCTAGATTTAAGTCTTCTAATTTTTTAAAACGAATACAGCTTTTCCCAACGCTAACCTTACCTAATAGGTTTTTATTTTTTTCAGCAAGATATTCTCCTTTTTCTACAGCACATACATAAATGCTGATGTAATTTTTTTGATTTGCTAAAGCAATTATTGGCCGGTCAATCACGTCCTTTTTATAGTTTTTGTAAGGAAAGGAACCATACCCTAGCATATTATAGGCAAAATGACTTTTAAACGATGGTGAACATTTTTGAATGAAATCATGCAGAAATAATATTATTTTTTTTCTTTCTTCAGGTAGTGCTTCTATATATTCACTAACACTATTAGCTTTAACTGATTTAAACATATTAGACATGATTTCTTCTCCTTAAAAAGATTGAAATGGCGTAGTCTGCAAATTATTGTTTATAGATTTTGTCATTAAGACTGCAATGTAGATAACATCAGGGATAAAAGAAGTTTTTCTGAAACGAAGTGGAAGAAAAATTTGGGAAAATTGCGAGCCGAGCAATTTTCCTTTTATCCCTTGTTAAATGACCTGACGACCAAAGGGAGGAAAGCGCAGCGTGGTGCGAACGATAGTGAGCAAGTTTTCAAAAATCCGTTACTACTGAGATTCATTCCCCAAATCATTAAAATTAGCTAATTCAATATTAAATTCATTTAGACTGCTGATGATTTTTCTAATATTATCTGCATCAACTTCTCTTTCTTTATTTAAACTAGAAATTGATTCTGGGTCGTAATATCCTGGGTGAAAATTAATACAATAAAAACCATCTTGTAAAGAACCGAGCCATTCTTTTATTTCTGAAAAAGATTTCCCTGTTCCGTCATATATAGAATCTTTTGTCGTAATTAAACCATCAACATTCTTAAGATTCTCATCAAACATACTCAGATTTTTACAGGGAATCTTTTTTGATTTACAAAATTCTTGAATAATTGGATAGCCGTCTTTAAGATAATCAATTTTGTGAATGTCAATATGGCTCGGTTCAAAATCAAAAACTGAAACAAATTTTTCAAATTGTCTTTCAATCTCATCTTTAAAATTTGTGTTTTTGAAGTAAATATGAAGTCCAACACTAACAAGATGGTTTTTTGATAACTGAATTAATTTTTCAACTTGTTCTTTTTGCCCAGAATCAATTTCATCAATCATTACAGAAGTTGATGTAACTGCTTTTTCTTCAATTAACTCTAAAATCATTTTGTTGTAGAGTTTTCTATATCCAAAATCATCAGCAGTTATTATTAGTTTAATCATAATATATTGAATTAGCTTTACTTATATAAATCTTTGGCGACTTTGAGGATTTTTGAAAATTTCATTTAACTCGTTTCTGTCTGAATTGTTTTTGTTGAAAGTGACATTTTATTGTGTACTAT
>CAYXZL010000015.1:0-30431 GCA_964469925.1 uncultured Candidatus Peribacteria bacterium
CACCGTTACAAACACCTTCATCAGGACTGACCAGCACACAATTCCCCTGTTCATCAGGTACACCCAAACACAACACCTCGGACATATTTTTGCCGATTTGCTTTGCTGGGAAGTTTGTCACCGCTATGATCTGCTTCCCTATCAGCTCCTTTGGTTCATAATTAACAAGGCGGGCACACGACTTCTTGATCCCAATTTCCTCGCCAAAATCTATGATCACATAATGCGTAGAATATTTTGCGTCTGGTATCAGCGATGCTTCTCTGATCGTACCAGTATGTATCTGCACTTTCTCAAAATCCTCATACGATATCATTTTCTCTAGTGGATGCATAAAGGATGGTTCGTTTGTAGTTATACAAGTGTTTTTTTCAACCATGTTACACATGATCTCATCGTAGGGAAAGTGCGATCTTCTGGTATAAGATTTGGGATAATGCCAATACTCCTCAGGAGTGATTCTGGTTGCTTTTTTAGTCATGTACATGCCACTATGATTCCCCTTATCTCTAAGTCCAAAATTGCCTCCTCTAGGGCGTATAATCCAGATTGATCAATAAATGGCACCTTTTTCATACGAAAGATAACTATCTTGATGTCTGGTGTTTCTTTTACCAATTTTTTAAATGACTCTGTGAACCCAAAAAACAAGGGTCAGTAGAGGTGCTTTATATAAACACTTTCCCTAATTTTTGCCGGAATGGTGTCTTCATCCTTTCGTTGCTCTTCTTGTTCATGTGCATCGAACATTCATACCTCGGTCTCAGCATGAGCGATATCACTCATTTTCTTCATAAAAAGGACTGCTGCCAACACCATACCAATACCCACTGCTTCGATTAGATCTACAAATACGGTGAGCAAAAGAACCACTATCATGATGACTGCGTCGCTCCTGGGTATATGTGTTATGTGCTTGATTCCTCTATAATCAATGATACCTACTCAGACTGTTATCAATATGGCTGCCAATACTGCTGTAGGCACATATTGCACATACTGTCACAGTCACAATAGTATTGCTCATAGCACGATACCATGCAAAACACCTGATAGTCTCGTACTAGCACCTGCTCTTATGTTGACTAGGGTCCTCATAGTTGCTCCGGCTCCTGGTATACCACCAAACAGTGCGGCAATCGTATTGCCAACTCCTTGACCAATGAGCTCTTGATTACTATTGTGTTTCGTTTTGGTCACCGTGTCTGCAACGACCGATGTCAGCAACGAGTCTATTGACCCTAATGCTGCTAGCGTTATTCCTGAGATGACAATAAAGTGCCATTGATCAAGCAACAGTGATCGGGAAAACAGTCACTGAAAATGAGGTAATCCTTGTGGTATGGAGCCAATGGTAGGCACATCAAAGCCAAAGATAATAGCAACGATCGTCACAATGACTAGTGCAGCCAAGGTGCTTGGTATTTTTTTTGTTATTTTAGGGAGTCCATATATGATAGCGATTGTTAGTATCGCTAGTATTACCGATCGCCGATTGATAGCTGCAAGTGGCGTCAGGATATTTTGCAGCACAGCGATAATCCCCTGGGGAGATTGATGTCCTAGTAAGGGGAAGATTTGTAGTATGATAATGATGACACCGATACCTGTCATAAATCAGGATACAACTGGATAGGGGATATATTTTATATACTGTCATATTTTCATCACTCCAAATAATACTTGGCAGATCCCCGCAATGACAAATGTCATAATAATCAACGGTAATCCTGATTCCATATTACCCATCAATGCTATTGCTGCCGCCACTACTGTTGCTGACACGACAGTCATCGGTCCAGTTGGTCCACTTACCTGTGTTGGTGTGCCTCCCAGCAATGCTGCTATGATACCCAGTATAATAGCTCCATACAAACCCGCGGCAGCACCCATTCACGATTGTAACCCAAATGCCAGTGCCATCGGCAATGCAACGATTCCTGCTGTTAGTCCTCCAAAGATGTCTCATTTTTTTACTTTCATATTTTGTTTGTAAGCAAATAAAAATGCACCTGGTTGTGGTGATATGTTATACGCACCCTTTGCTAGGCTTTGGTGGTGATCATAGGCATGTATATGGGCAATACAACGGCGAGTTTACCCCACTATGTTCTCGTTTTGTGTTATTTGTTCTAAGGTTTGTCTTTGCCTCATCACGCCAATTGACCCATCGCTTTTTAGCAATACTTCTGCTGCTTCTGGGTAGGAGTTATAGTTTTTCATTGCCATGGAAGCATTATATGCTCCACAGGACTGTATCACACAATAGTCACCAATGCCTGCCTGTTCTAATGAAATTGGCTCGATATCATCACACTGATAGAGAATACATGTCAGCAGATCTCCGCTTTCGCAACAATGTCCTACCACTACATAATCCCTATAATTAGCGTTGCCGTTGCTTGGTGTTTTTTTGATAATGTAGATTGGTTGTTGGATACCATACATTGATACTCTTGGTAACTCTGTCATGCCCGTATTGAGCTTGATGAACTGGTAGCCATCTGGTCATGTATCCACTATGTCTTCTATGCGTGCCACCACACTACAGGTATTCATGACGAGAAACTTTCATGGTTCGATTTCCAACGATATCTTTCTGCCTGTTTCCTGATAAAATTGTTCTATAATTTCAGAAACAGCACTACCAATGGCCTCTATATCTGCCGTTTTTTCATATGGCATGATTGCTATTTTGAAACCGCCGCCCATATTGAGTGTTGTCACATCAGGCAACTGTTTCATCAATTGGATTGCTTGTTGTGCTGCCTCTGCCCATGCTGCTGGCGTATTTTCTGATCCAATATGAATATGGAGTTTAGTGATACTGAGAGAATAATTGTTGGCGATTGTTTTTGCCTGATCAACATATTCATGTCGTATACCAAAACTTGATGTTGGTCAGCCAGTGTCTATTTTTTTGAAAGCACCTGATCAGACTCCAGGATTAATTCTGATTCCTACTGAACCACCCGCCTGCTGCTTGCCGTAATACTCCAACTGATGCAGACTTGTTGAAACAAACTGTATACCTTTTCCCAGCAAATCTGGTAGGTCCGTAGGAAGTTGTTGTCATGACAATTGGATGTGTTGTCCTGGTATGCCTGCTGCTAGTGCCCTAACCACTTCATACTCACTACTTGCATCTATTTGGATACCATAACTATGAAATAGCCTTAGGATATTTACATTGGGATTTGCTTTCATCGCATATCTAACCGTCAATCAATAGCGATGGGGAAATTGTAGCACCTTTTCCGCCTGTTGCCTCAATAAGTCTTCACTATAGACATAACAGGGTGTGCTTGTCCTGTTTTGAATGTGATTGATGACCTCATCAGTGATAAACTGTGTTTGCATCGTATTTTGCTGTATGACAATAAAAAAACCTGCCGTGAGTGGCAGGTCTGTATGTGTGTAAGGTACTCGCGTTTTTTGCACTACACCACTCTCCTGCCATGTCTGATACTTGGCTTCTTGCTTGGTGTAGTAACTGTTGTTTGTGTTATTAGATGCATATTTATATGGGTTTTCAAAGTGGTGGATAGCAGGCTTATAGAGATGAGTATGCTGATTGCAAGCGGATCTGGATGGGTGATACAAGCCTGTTACTTCACCACTATTCTTGTTGATCAAGCTATTCCCGTATCGGTGTGGTAACTCACAGCTATATTGATATGCGTACCAACTGGAAACATGTTGTTTGTTTTGATAGATTGGAACATATCCTGTAAACCCATGCTGGCATTGGCGGCATCTGAGTCATTCATGATTGTATAGTGTGAAGATGCAGGTAGATTGTAGCTATAGCTGTAAGGATCTACGCCATGAGACTCGGCTGATGTTACGATTGGTTGAAAAGTAATATGTATTGGACATTGGATATCATGTGCAAGACTAACTGTAGTTCCGCTTACCTGTATTGCATCGACTGAACCTTGTTGTGCCTCTCTTGCCAGTTCTGCGTAGTCGTCAGGCGATATGGTTGGATTTCAGATCGTCACTTCATCTCATCGGTATGTTGTTGTAGTTGTCTGAAAATAGGATGTCCCTTGGATACCTTGGAATTGTTGTTGATTGGATACTGCATCCATGTTGAATCGCCTATTGGATGGATAGCTATAATTAAAATCTATTGGCGTCATATTTCATCAGGCGGCTATGGCGGTCATCATATTGACTGTACAGAAACATTTTAGGGCTTGTAATCATGGTGTCTCTGGTGACATCGCTCTGAGAGAATCGCATATCTGTGACATGGAGGGAACCAAGCAGGTATCTTTGTGCAACATGTAGTACATGTTATTGGTTCCATATACGTCCACCAATGCATCAAAATTGAGTGCGTCCTGTGCTTGTCTCTGGCGATATTGTGTTGGATCAAGACTGCAGAGGTCCTGTGTGTAGACCCATGTTGTCGGGTTTTCTTTCAAGAGATGTGTTAATGTTGCTGCTGTTTCCCCTACTGTCATCGATGCTCCTGTACATTGGTTGTAGATTCTTGTATTTTTTATCGCTTCTAGATCTCACTTACCTTTGGAAAAATTTTTGCTAGGACCGCATCCGAACAAGATACCAAACAATGCCGCTCACAAAAGGACTCTGAGCACAGTATGTCAAGACAACTTCCTCATTATGCCGCTTCACTCATAGTGTTCCATGTACTTTACCACCTGATAAAGACTCTTTCTTTGCCTTTTGACTTTTGGTGTTTTATACTTCTTTATGGTTGTTTTTCCAGTAGTTCCTTTGCTATCTCTATATATAGAAAAACTGTGATACTTTGTCACCTCTGTCTTTTTTATTGACATTTCTGCATAATTTCTTACTTTCTTGGGTTGCGTGATCCTTAACAGGTTAGAATATCGGTTTTCTAGCTAAGGTTAGTGACATGACATCATGGTCAATAAACGCTATGGTATCAGGTCATTTTTTTTGATTATCTAAACCAACCACCTTAATTTATTACATGTATGAAAAAACCATTCGCAGTACTCGTCGCCCTTTTGCTCGGAACTTTCGCTTTCTCTCAGGCACCATCAGGATCAGAACAATCAAAAGCCCTCAATATTAAGAGTGGCGTTGTCGTTCCTTTTGATTCAGCGATGCTTATGATTGAAATGTTCCAGGATAGTATGGAAAAATTTTTCCCGCTGACCTTATCGCGGGAGCAATCTCCAGAAAATCCCCGAACGAATCACACTTACCACGACACCAATCCCGACTCCGCGGCAAATGTATTTGCCTCAAGAACCTGGGGAACTATGCATGAGTTGGAAGTTCACGCCTATGAGCTTTCCAAATACCTGGGATACGGACAGTTTCTGCAGTTCAGTACGATTGGGAAAAGAAATGGTCGGACTTACTATATCGGGGTAGATATAACACCCATATCAGTGACCATTCAATGCAAGGAGCTTTGTGTGCGGTGTGTCGATAATGTGGTCGAGTTTGTGCTATGTAATGAAAGCTACCCCGTCAACAAAGACTACGAATTATCCGTAACAAATTCTCTATATTCAGCCAGGGTTACATTAGTATTAGACCCTCGTTCTGCATTTCTTTATGACATTCCTGGAGCGTTTTATTCATCGTCGCTCCCTCAATTAATTAAACTTACAACTCAGCACTTTTAGCCGTTTGCCCTTCCCCTCCGTATTCGTTTGAGGGGAAGGGCAAACCCCACCATAGATGTTCAGCTTTCACCGTTACACTACCCTTTTGATTCTATCACTGTCTGATTTTCTCCTCTTTTGATTCGCTACTTTCAACCCCTTCCTTGCAAGTCATAGCATATCACAGTTTCGCTAAATGGACAGTATGTTCGATGGCTGACCTAGGACAATATTCACCCTTATATGGGATCGTGACTATACTCGTAGTATTCATACTGGCCTATTGTATGCATGCACCTCACACGAGATAGAATCAAATGCTCTCAACGATATACTGCTTTGGTCGCCAAACCGCACTTGGTGATTGTGTTATCTGTTTTTTTGGTGAGTTATCTTTTGCAGTCGCTATTTCATGCACTCGAATCCTTTGCTGAAGATCCTATTGACCATACACGTTTGGTAGCACTGTTTGTCGATACGACTATCTACGATGCCATCAAACCTGATCTCCAACGGTATACTGTGGACTACATCCAAGCCTCTATGTCCAATACCAAAGTCTTGGTCATGCCTATTGATACGAGCAATACCATGGCGTGGGATATTGAAAAAGTCATTGATAACCTCTACCAAGAAGGAGAGGAAGATAGTTCCTCGACACTCGAAGGGCTCATTTTGGTCGGAGATATTCCCTTACCTGTGATCAATGATCGTGGCTACATCTACCCCAGCATCTACCCCTATGTTGATAGAGAGGATACGCTGTATGTTTTCAATCAAGACTCACACTATTTTGAGCTAAACCCCGTTAGTAACAAAACACCTCAACCAGAACTGTGGCATGGCGTCATGCCTTTTGGCAATGATCCAGACGCCTACCATCAGTTTTTCACTAAACTGAAACGTTATGCCTCCAACCCTGGTGATTTTGTCGCCAAGAAGATCTGGTATGATGACCTGGTTCAGATGAAGCAAACATTTTTGCATGATAATGTTGGCTATTACGCAAACAACTTTTTGTTTGCTGAAGATATGGCGTACAAAAGGCAGACCAACTTGATGGTGGATGTCATGCAAGAAAGCCATGAACGTGTTGTACAAGACACACTTGGTGAATTAGCTGACGCTGTCGCAGTCGGTAATGGCGATAGTGACCCAGCTACGGCTGATTTTGATGATGCGTTTGACAACTATGCTAACACCGTCAATACTGCACTCAGCGATACAAACAGTTCTCTCGAGAGTACCAAATGACTGGCCAATAATGTACCCACGTTGTTTTTGGAGAAGACCATGAGAGAACTTATGAAGCCCTATACTGAGCTCTATGCTGCAAGCTACCGTAGTACTTTAGCCAGAAGGCTGGCTGCTAGTGGTAGATGGAACAATAGCTCTCTGATCAATAGCCATATCGAGAAAACCAGTCATCTTGACGATCTCTTGGTTCGCAATATCAACACTGATCTTGAGCCTGTAGTGATGAGCTTCAACCAGCTGATGGAAGAGGTTCTCAACCAACAGATTGCTTCTGGCAACTATCATATGGTCGTTCCTATCCTCACTCGTGTGGACGAATATGACGATCACAAGATTAGCGTGCAGACTCTCGCTGCTCAATGCTCTGGTGATGTGACGACCTGGAAGGACAACCCTTATGAATGAGACCTCAAAAACCTCTGGGCAATTTGGGAAAACTATTATTTTGGTAGTCCTGTCTATGACATACAAAACCCGCTTGACCTGACATTTTATAGATGAAGTTATCTGAACTTCACAGGACTAGAACAGCTTCATGACTATAACTATGAAGATACTAGCGATTTTGCTGAGGCTCGTCAGAAGTCTGTCTGATGAAGCTATGGTTTCAATGATAGGCAAGTCATGGCTAGCAGAGGCTATAATGCACTCAACGCCAAAGCTGATCAAGCGAAGTACGATGTCCATGATGAGATCATGAAGGGTTGTAAGGACCTTTCCATGGAAGAGTTTGTCAGATCGTACTGGTGATGACATAGTCCGCTCAATCTTGGACAAAACACCAATGGTGGGCTTGCACTCAAAAACCCCAATGAACTCTATGCTTGGAAACCTCTATGGGATCAGATGCTCTTCAATACTGATATTGGATGAACACTCTATGATATTGCTGGAGCAAGACTCACACCCAAGAAGATAGAGTACACGAATAGTATCCTATCTTCCAGCTTCTACAAAAATGTAGAAAAGATCACCCGTAAGGTTACCGGCCTGCCTTTGTTTTTCAAAAAAGAGTTTGTTGCCAAAAGATGACTCTTTCGCTACATCATACCCGTAAGATATTGCAAACTTGATGAAAGAGATTTTTTTCAGTTACCGAGCGATTTTTTTTGGTGGTATAGTAAGAATAGACCCTGGCTGACCAGACAATACATGAGTAGCGATCAGACTCGTGTGTGTGGAGAGAAGCAGGCAAGTTTGGGCAACTGGTTCTATCCTCACTTTATCATGATGGACTCTAGGCAGTACAACACTGCACCTACTGTCGAGCAGTTGAGTGGTATGAATATCACCACGCCTGACAGGCCCATTGATAGCAAAAGAAACGTCAGCTTTGCTGGTGTTGGTGGGGATATCGTGACTTTTGTTTATCCCAACCTCTATCATGTCGAAGTCTTTAGTGGTGAGGACAAACAAACTCTCTTGTCTGCTGATGATATCAAAACACATATTATTGATTATCTGCATCTAGCGGTGGAAAATTACAACCAGCAGCTTTTGGCACAAAAAACGAAAGCTCCTAGTTATTATAACTCGCATAAAGACGCGTTTGACTTCCTCTCTGGTGTTACTGCTCATGCCAGTCCCAATCGTGATTACAATCTTTTGCCACAAGACTTTTTTGTTGATTATCTTGGCGACCAGGCGATTAATAGTATTGCTGCATTGCTCTATCGGCACAATCTTCCCTGGTCTGAGAAAGTGAGTAAGACGGATGTGTTAGATGATATTCGTACCACCCTCCTCCACACCGACTTAAATGCAAAAGTTAGCAAAAGCTTTACTGACTATCTTACCAAACAGACTGGATATAATGCTATTACTTTGCCTGCCTATGAGGCTGATGGATATGAAGTAAGCTACCTCAACTCTGATAGGCAAGATTATCTGTTTGACGATAGTGCAGTACCAGCTGTAGTCAATGATATCCAGACCCAGCAGTATGGAGACCCGAGCATGTCATTACTTGATCTGGCTTGATCGACAGCGGACCATGTTGCTACGGTCTGTGGCTACCCCATCAGTGAGTGATTGTTGGTCTACGACATCAAAAAAGGCGAATCCCCCTGGCGAAATGCCGTCAAATGTCGATGGGAAGAGATGAAGAAAAAACCTTTTGGTATCAGTGCAAGCTTCAGTACCGATGCTCCTGTTGTGGCTGCTAAAGCACTTCACTCTATAGCGAGCTATGTCGGTGATTGGTCTGCGTATCAGGAACAGCGGAGCAACTGGTGATGACTATATCAGAATCGCCAAGAGGAAGAAGACGCTGACAAAGAACTGCTTTCTCAGGGTAGGCCAAGCGTTGACCAGCTTGCCTCAATCCATCACGCACTAAGTTTTTCTCTTGATCCTTATAGTGTTTCTGTCGACCCAGAGGCAACAACACAGACTGCCATGCTACGCATCAGTGCATCTCAAGACATCGGTCCTATCCCTCTACGTCTCAGCAGTACTGGTATCAATTGTCTTGGGGTGGCATCATTTGGAGACCGCCTTTGTGACGAAGCAGTTACTCGTACTATCAATCCTTACCAAGAGGAACTCTTATTACCTATCACTGTCTATGGCAATAGGGTCGGAGAATCTGATTTGATTGCTCGTATTTGTATAGCTGGTGATTGTATCCACAAGAGAGCGACACTGTCCTTTACCCAAGGAGCGGTTAGTCGCATCAGTATCCTTAGTAGTCTTGATAAGGTCATCAGAGCTAGTCGTCTTCCTTTTTCGCTAGAAGGATTCGATGCTTTCAACAATAGGATCTGACTCCAATCAGATGAGTTTGTCGTACGCGTTGACCATGGACACCTGAGTAACGATGGAGCCAAACAATTATCGTTTTTCGATTTTCGTGATACGCACTATATCTACTATGCTCCCGATGATCAAAATATCAGTACCGACACTATCCGTGTTTACAAAAAATCTCTGGGTAAACCTGATGTCTTGATCACAGAAAAAACCGTACTTTTAGTCAATGCTCGCTTACAAGTCAGTGTTACCAACAATCCTATTACCAGCTTGGCTTATAGCTTGCCTGATAGCCTTGCGAGCCTGTATACAGTTGACTCTGCTCTTATCCCTCAGCTAGTCACCAGTCGCATTCCTAGCCTTCAGCTCAAACTCCTTGACGATAGTTGACAGGCTGTCTGATGATATATTTCTGTTCAGAGTATTTCCGATTTTATGCGTGTTGGTGTGGTTCGTTCGCTCCCCTATCGCAATGACTCTGCTAGCTGACAGCTCTATCAAACACGTTTTGTAGAACAACCAGACTTTTTCCTCACCTGAGGTTGAGTCACTATTGCACTTTTTCCTCGCGGTCCAGCTGGTAATGATGTGCTTCGCAGTACTATTGCTGGTCATGAACAAGGGTTTGATCTTCCACTTCAGGTCTATCACGCTTCGCCCTTTTCTCTTAGCTTGAGTGTTTCTGGTGCTCAGTATAGTGAACAAGCTATTGCTCTCAATAAATCCAGTACTCGTCCTCTTGATGTTACTGTGCGTGATTACCGATGAAATATTGTCACTACTGATGTCCCCTTGGCTTTAGAGACATTTGGTTCTGTTTCTTTTGATTGAGAGGACACAGTTTTTGTCACAGCAACGGGACTTTCTTCCTATCGTCTCACCACAGCTGATCATGGCTGACGTGGCTATGTTTCTGCTACCATTGAAGGACGCGACCTTAGTCAGCAACGTGCGGCAGTTGCTGTTGTTACTGTTCAGGATAGCTTTATTCCTCTTTCGGGGCTCAACACCCTTTACCTCAATTTACGGTGATCTGACTGGTGAAACATTATTGATACAGCAAAACACTCTCAGGTTCAGCATATGTTTGCTAGTTCTGATAAGCTACTGTGAATGACGTCTCCTTTGTTGAACGAATCTGATATTGCCTATTCTCCTTTTACGATTGATCGTCACTATCAGGTTCGTAGCTCGACCTTGCCAGACAGCATATTTTTTGATCCATCGCTAGCATCCATGCGTGTCGGACGTATCGCATCCTTTGCTTTGCCTAGCTACACGATACGCTTCGTTACTGGTCGAGATCAGGTATCTTTTGCACATAACACAAGCAATAGCTTTGTAGGAGTGATCACTGACGACTCATTCTCTTGGAAATCCAGCAAGTTATGATCTAGGCAGCTATGGCAATGAGACCATCTCCTCTGGGATAGCTCAACTCAGTTTACTGATCCTAGCTTCCGTATTATCTATGCTGGTAGCTCACGCAATAATTATGCACTCTGGCAGCTTCTTTATCGTTGATCCTCTTTTGGTGAAGCAGTATTCTTTGCTGACAATGCTACTCTTACGGAGAATGCAGTCACTATTACGGACACGCATTTTCAGCTTTCATCTGTGTGGGCGGGTGGTTGAACCAATACTGTTCGCATCCGATGACTCAGTAGTGCCAAACCCTACCAGTTGGACTTATCGTACCAGTCTATTACTGATAGTAATGATCCTGCCAAGGACATCTGATTCCTGGGTGATTTTGCCAATATTACCCTCTTTGCCCAAGGCGAAAGGCTGTGAGAGGCCACCAGACAGTATTCCTCTCCCTATGCTATCAATATCGGCGACCCGCTCTTGGAACGTATCGAGCATAACCCAACGATTGGTGGTAGTGAGTATGATGATTGACCTGGACAACGCATCTACGCTGATGAATGAAATGGAGTCAAGTTTGTCAAAGACATCGATTTCAACAACGATGCCTTACGCGACATGGTGATTGCACACCATGATGGTAGCATGAGTCTTTTGAAAAACTATGGCGGTAACGATGCCTATCACGACCTGTGAGCACTGTTGTTTGCGGCGGATGGCATTCGTGATGTCTTTGTGGGTGATGTTGATGCCAACGGTTATGATGATATCCTAGTATGGACCAACACCAATCGTTTGAGAGTTTACAAAAATGAGCTTGGTAGTTTTGATGTGGACGGAAACCCACTGTGTTTGGGTGTTGCGTGATGACCTGATAGCCTTGATCGTGTCTATCAGCTCTTTGTGCAGGACATGGATAAGGATGGTGTTGTTGACGTCATCAGCAATGACAGAGATGGTTTTATCAAGATTTTTTATGGTTGATCAGATAACCAATGAGATTATTACGTCTCCAATGACCGCTATCGCTGTGATGACAGCCGATCGGATAGACAAAACGGCCAGCAGACTATCGTCAAACAACGGGGACTTAGTCTCAATGCCCAGGATCTCATCCATGATGGAAGCTTAGTCCGTCGACAAGGGCTGACCTACAATCCCTTTAGCGATCCTGAGGCCGATTCTCCTTTGGCTGACGACTATGGTACTATTGGGGACTATGGTGATGACACGAATACTATCGATATTGGCGATATTATGTGACAGCTATGACAGACACCTCTTGATCAGCTCGTCGATGATGCTGCTGGAGATGTCTATAGATATCATCCTTCACCCTTTCAGCGTAAACCATCCTTTGACTCAGCACTTTCCGTCGATGATATCTACTACGTTCCAAGCTATAGTATCAGCGATTCTGATCCCGTTGATGTTTATAAACAGTATGTTGATCACAATGGATGAACTCTTGATGCTGGGGACACGGTGACTGTTACCGTCACCATGAAAGCTCGTAGTGATGTTAAATTTAGCTATATCGACCAGATACAGTGACCGCGAGAGGTATCCTTAGATAATCAATGATATCTCAACAGTTTTGATCCGAGCAACTTCGTCACAGCCTATACCTATATCGCAGAACAGTCTGATAGTTACTATTATATGCTTGATGATATCCAGCTCGCTGCGAATCAGACCGTTAGTTATTCATACCACTTACGCTTTGTCTGATCACAGCTGGTACGTATTGCGGTTGCCGATATCAATAAAGATAGCTACCCTGATATCAAAGCCTTCCCCACACAGGCATGTGTCAAAGTACGTCGAGACTATACTAATCAACGCAATAGAATATACACCGAGTCTCTTACTGATCTGGGGAAACTCAACAATGACTATATCCAACAAGCCCAAGATCAGATGTCTGACGCCCTTGGACAGCTTGGAGCTGACTTAGAAGACTCGCTGGCTGCTACTGAACTCAGTCAGTTGGCTGGACTATGACCTCAATGGACCGCTCAAAACAAGGGTCGTGACAATATCAGACAATGGTTATTGGGAAACAATAATGATTCCCTTACCCTTGATATCGGATGAGAAGCATGAGAAAAAATCAGTCAATTTATTGATGATGCTACCCAATGACTCTGTCATGGCTTTAGTGACCTGTTTGGCGTGGGGAAAAAACATGGATGTAAGTGATTACCTGTTCCATTTAATATGGCATTCCTTGCACCTGGCATCTACAATATCATGGGTTGCAGGCTCATGCAAGACAAATGATTGCCTATTTTTCACTTCCCTGGCACCCTACAAACACCTGTAGGTCCTATCCCCTTTCCTCGAGGACAAAAATGACCTGGTGACTCGTTTTATCGAGCTTGATGAGGGGTCTATCCTTCTATGATTAGGATCTACTTGGCCCCTACCCTCACGCTACAATTGTGAGTCGCTGTATGTCTCTGACCAATGGGGGTTGGGATCAACCTACCCAAGCCTTTTGCTAACATTGCTGGTAACTGTATCGTTACCAAGATACCACTACCCATTGCTGGATGTAGTGACACTTCTCCTTGAGGAGCAGGCGGTGATGAAGACGAGAACGCCTATGGCGATGACTGGGTCGACCAAGCAAGCATGGGTAGCTGTAATGATGTTGCCTTTGCTGCTACTCAAGGCAATAGCACCTCCAAAACCACGCCTTTTTCACTGGTCAATGTTCTTGCTGATGATACCTATACACCAGCACTGCAGCCCTGAATCTATGGTTGAGGACTCCTATCTTTTGATATGAAGCCTGTGGATGTGTTAGAAAACTTTGATAGCACGGACCCTATTGATCTCAGGTGAGGCAAGGCTATTAACCTCAAACTACAGGGCTGATCTATGAAATGACTTGCTCAGTGTATCGTGCAAGATTGGTTTGATAGACAGCTCAGCTATATGCTCAACAATCTGACTACGATGGCTATCTCCATCTATCTTCCTGATCCTGGCAATTTGCTGCAATGATTTAGCTCGCTCAGCTTTGGTGCATGGCAAGACATCTACAATGAAGAAAATCGCACAGACTTGCTCAATCGTGTCCAAGAGGAACACGATGCAATCGAAACTTCTGACTCTGTATGATTTGAACGCTATTACTCACAACTCCAGCAATCAAATCGGCCGTCCTATAGCAGTATTCAGGACACAACACAACGCTATAGTATGAACCCTTTTGATGCCTTATCGCAGCTGTTTGAACAAGTTCCGCTTGTTAATATACAAACCAAAGATGTCGCCTTGAAAATACCTGCTGTCACTACCGATGATCTCATACGCTATGGTAGTTATATGGAAGCTTGGACGAGAAGAAATGGAGCGGTACTCAAAGACCGGCAGGACGTATTACAATGAGCATTGTGACTATGTGAATCGCTTGCTGAATGAGATGTGCCAGGATTTGGTGACTTTTTTAGCAATCCTGAAGCTTATGCCCAAAAATGAGAAAAACTTCGTATCTGACTAGAAAAAGCTCGTCTCAGTGCCAATAACGAACTGATAGCATATGAGTCTCTACCGCCTTCTCCTACAACCAAAGAACAGATAGCTAAAAGGAAATCTACCATACAAACTATCGACCAATGCCTTCAGTATAGTCAAGAGACTCAGCTACAGCAGTTTATCAGCTTTAGCGACAACAGTAGCAAACTGATGCAATCCGTCAGAGAAAATATTAATGCACTCGAAGCCTACAAACGTTTTCCTCAGCAGCTATCACAACGAATTCAGTCTATCGATCGTTACATGCTTGATATCGCCAACTTTGTTGATGACTTCTTGGGTCAGATTACTCGTTGGTTGGACACCAATAGCAGACTTTTTGAACAGCGGGTAGACGCAATTATTTTACTTGTTGGTGCTATTGAAACACGACAGGCTGTGATTGACCTGTTGGTCAATCGAAAAGCAAATTGTTCTACTTGTAGTAATGATAACTACGACTACTTCTCCTGTAGCCTTTCTTTCCTTTGTCCCAAGCTACCTATCCTGCCTATCCCCCCTTTCAAGATTCCCAATATTATTATCGATGCATCGCATCTCGACTTAGGCATCGATATTATGCTACCAAAACTTACTTTTATCCCAGAGCCTATCCCCTTTCCTGATTTACCTGATTTGCCAGCACCTCCTACCATCAGCATCAATGCCTTGAGCCTTGATCTGTACGTGCCTGAGATCCCCATCATTCCTACACCACCAGCACTCCCTCCTTTACCTACCTTTATCCCTCGTGTCACTCTCGAACTCCCTAGCTTGCCACCAGCTCCCGCTATTCCCAAAATCAGTAGCAAAATACAGAAAGTACTCAAAATCGGTAAAGTCATAGGGAAACTCTATTGTATCATGAAGTGAGGCATTGGTCTGGTTGGCGAAAAGGCTGTCAAAAGCAAGATTGAGCAACTAACCCAAAGGACATGGCAGGTGCCTATCTTTGATTACTTCAATCTTACTAGCAAGCGACAACAACCACCACTCCAGTGATTTGATTATCAGGTGGACGCTTTTGTAGACTTTAACATTGATTTCAATGCTGCGATCAACGCTGTAGAAAACCTGGCTGATCAATGGAACGGTTTTGTTACTCAAAAGCTTTACCAGTGAACACTTGCCTTTGATAGCTTGAATACGACACTTGATGATGCTGAAGACGCCCTTAATCAACTACCTGGCAGTATTACGATTGATCCTATCGATCTTCAATGATACTATGAGGCTCAAGATTACAAGGAAGCCTACGATGATATGCGTCATCTCCTGAGTGCTGTTCGTGACTACGATGAGGCTGGCATCCACCGTGGCACATTGGACCGTGTTGAACATCTGATTAGCTATCGTGAAGAAAACCCTTTCCACACATCTGACATTGAGCGTACGAAAAAGGACTTTGTGGCTATTATGCATCAACACCAGCAGGACTTGGATCGTATTGTTGCTGATATCACTGACTATGATCGCTTTGTCGCACAGCTCGATCATGACAACTACACTAACTCCTATCGCTCTGGTATGCAACTCACCTTGCGTCCTTTGGGCTCTGATGACGCATTATTGCACCATCTTTCTGGCTTTGACAATCCCTACCAAAGCTATGCGAACACACAACAACAAATTATTGCCTGATATCAATGAGCAATTTCTCAACAGGTTTCACAGCAACAAGAACTCGCTTCGATTCCCGCTGTACGTCAAGCCTTGGCTGCCTTAGATCAAACCCAGATGTCACTCCTTGCTTTGAGTGAGACACTACCCTCTGCCGTACATACGAGAGACTCACAACCACTCCTCGCAGCACCTAACAAACAACTCGCTCAAAATGGTCCAACTGCTTGATCAGCAGTATCCACTGCACAGTTTGATGTGTCTCGTTATATCAAGGGCGTCTTCGTCCCTGGCTCCTGAGATAGCTCTTTGAGTATTATTTCTTCACCCGAACTTATTGATCGCTTTATGCACAGCTATTACCAGACAGACCTCAATGGAGACCAACATCCTGACCTTATTTTACGAGATGAGGGATCTGTTTTTGTCAAATATGCCCAACAATACCCTGTTCATGATGCACCTAGTACCACGCATTATCGTGACTATTTCGAGGTCCCCCTTGTCACTAAGCAATGACGGCTCGGTGATGCACATGGTTTTGTTTCTTCTCGTGTTGGCTGACGTTATAAAGTACGAGATCATACCCACTCAGTCTACAATGTCTCGATGGTTGGACAAAGCTTTGATAGCATATCCCTACAGCGGTCACAACACTGACTCTTTGGGCTCTCTGCTGATGCCTATTTGATGAGACTTTCTGCTAGAGTTGATGTGCTAGAGGACTCATCACAACTCAGTACACAAATCGTTGATCGCTATCCTCATGCCTATATTCTTGCTGTTCCTCAAAATACGGTAATGGAGGGCTTACGTGTTGAGATCGATGGCAAACTCGTATCTGTCACACAAGCTTTATGAACTGCTATCCTCGATGTCTTATATTACAATGATAGTCAGGACGAGATTGCTCTTACTCTCACTGATCTTGCTAGAGAGTGGCACTATCTCCAAATACAGGCACTGCAAACAGATGGAAGCACAAAAAAATACCATGATTACTACCCTGCTTCTCCACGATCAAAGCAAATCGTATGATGACAGCAAATACTGGCTGATGAGGAGTGACCGATTCCTACACCCACCCTTGTGAGACCATCTCTCTCTGCTGTCATCTCTACAGGGACCACTCTCTATGGCTATGTTGGTACCTACTACGACCTTACTATCCATCGACAGGATGATATCTGAGTTATTGATAACTGGATTGTGGATGATGGTATCACTACTAGCATATCCGGCGACAGTATCACACTGGCTTGACTGTATTTTACCGGCGAAACTACCAAAACCTATAGTATTGGTGCAAGAGATGCTAATGATAATAGAACACAGCAAAAACTTGTACTCACTATTCTATCTCCTGACATCAGTATTGCTGCTCTGACTCCTGTGAGCGATAGCACTATCTCTATTACTGCCCAACTTAGCCATGATATTGACGAAGGTTTTGTCAGCTTTGCCAACCTTCACCTGTGACAGCGGAAAATTATGGAGGCACTATCGCAATGAAATAGTAAAACACACTTTGCCGTCGGTCCTGGTGTGACCGTAGTGACGGGATGACTGTTTGATGTCGGTAATGATGTAGGACTCTTTTTGGCTGATGGCACTTTGATCGGAGTCATTGACCCTAAAACTGGGAAAATCAATCTTAGCAACCCCAACTATCATCTCAGTGTAAGTTTTGTGACCTGATGACCAATTGTATTTGTTGAAACAAGTGAGGGTACCAAGATCTTCGCTATCTATCTCCCTCCACTGTCTTTGGTCAAACCCTGAGTCACCCTGAGCAACAAGGCCTATCGCACTATTCCCCTCGATTCCCCCTATTTTTGAGATTTTTATGGTGGTAGCTGTATCGCTACTCAAGACAATGATTGTATCCTCTATGTCAACCTCAAAGGGTCAATCTATGTCCCGCCCCTCTATCGTGATAGTGTGACTGCTGACTACGGGTTTACGGAATCGACTGAGACGGTAGACTATCAGATACGTCACAACAATACTAGCGTTGGAACAATCAAACTCAAAGCACAGTCTATGCTCTTTTAGCATTCTCTCCTACGGCCATGACACGCCTCTCCTACCAACGATTTTCTCCTCTGCTGACCTGCTTATGTTTGGTCATGCTTTCTGGTATGTGATCTGTTGCCTTTGCATTGAGTGAATCGGATACCGACTGTGGTATTGTGAGAGAAAATATTGCTGCACATGGAGATATCAGCTTAGAAGGTTTTGGGGTTACCATTGCTCCATCGCACTATCCAGACCCAGCTATCCTCCTAGCCTTACGCCATCTCCAAAGCTACTGTTGTAAACAGAGAGTGTTTGACCCTCGTGGTGACTACTGTCACACTATTCGCGATGATGGTCCTGATAGTCCCTATCTGATTGATCATCTGGTAGATGTAAGGTTGAGAATGCTTGATGGTGACCCTGCCTATAATGATCCCCAACTAGTCAATGACAAAGGGCGTGCGTGGAGAGAAACGATGAGAGAAAACGCGAACAAGGCAGAATGACTGCCACCCAAGCAGATCTACAATGATTTTGCTACTCACTGGGGTAGTCCTGTGGCCGCCATGACCTATACGATGGTCTTTGACAATATCTCGCTCTGATGTAGTCAGTTTGCCGAAGCCAAGGATCTGTGAAGCTTGAGGATGGAATATCATGCCACCTGTGATATCGCCTACTGCCTCTACCATGACATGCAAAGTGCTGATTATAGAAAGCAATGACGTGGTATTGCCCAATGGGCGAGTGATCCAGCCAAACTCTTAGCATGATACCAATGATGCCACAGCATGGTACAGCAGAGAGTAAAAGACGAGGCCAGCTATGTCTGGTTGACGATGCTCGAACAAGCCAACACGTTTTCCAACAACCTTATCAGATCATATACACAGACCTATTTTATGGACAATAGATTTGCCAATCTTTTGAAAAAATTTGTCGAACAGCAACAGTGGTTAGAAATTATCACCAGAAAGATAGGTGAAGGTACTGCAGAGTGTAGTATGTAAGACGTCATAATGGCGATGGTGGTCCCCCGAGATACCAAGGGACTCCAAAAAAAGTTTTTTCACCCTGGAGGGGTTTCACCCTCCTCTTCTTTTTTTTGTTCGGGTTTCTTGTCCAGCGATAGGTCGGCATCGAATGGACCGAAACCCATCAGCCAGACGACCAGCTTGTCGGCATCGATGCCCTGCTCGGCCAGTTCCTCTTTGAGCTCCTCATAGGGTCGCGTTGCATGATTCTTTTCATCGCTGACTTTCTTTTTTTTGTCGTCTTCCATTTCTCAACGTTTTTTGGTGATTTGTTAATATACGTTGTTTTGACACAAAGTCAACTCCAAGAGTGTGGTATCAGGTTGGTGATTACGTTTTGCACCTATGCTCTCATGGTTGAAAGTCACAATCTTGCGGTAGCTCCACGGTCCTTTGGGTTGTTTTTTTTGTTATGTAGGCTATAAGGGTTTCAACACATAACGTTTATTTCTCTACAAACATTATGGCTAGTGTTTTTGATAGCATGACTAACCTTTATAGTTTAAGCAAAACCTTGAGGTTTGAATTGAAGCCGATCGGGAAGACAAAAGACTATATAGAGCAGGAGAGTTTTTTTGTCAAAGATCAGAAAAAAGCAGATTACTACGATGATATCAAACAACTCTTGGATGAGTTTCACCGCGAGTTCATTGCCTCATCCCTGGCGAATCTAAGGCAATTACCTATAGAGGCAGAACCAGATTTTAAGAAATTGAGACAGGATATTGCGACGCTTTTTGATGATGCGAAGAGTTTATGAGAAGCTTGAGTTGTTGAGAAGCTTATGGAAAAATACCCAGATCAGGCAGAAAAAGTTGGGCAATTTCAATGATTTTGGTGATATTTTAAGACCTACACACAAAATAGGGCTAATCTTTATAAAAGTGAATGAAAAGCTGGTCAGATAGCGACGCGTCTGATAGATGAGAACCTACCTCGCTTTCTGAAAAACAAGAGTGTTTTCGAACAAATCGAGAACGGTCTCGAAGATTTTGTTGTGATTGAGAAAGATGAAAAACAGCAGGAAAGCAAAAAGCCTATGGAAGAATACGCAACCTTTTTCGACACTACCACTTATCATAACTATGTCACTCAAGACGGGATTGATAGCTATAATGCCATTGTTGGTCACTTCAATCACTCTATCAACCACTATAAACAACAACATGGTGACAAAAAGATTCCTTTGATGCAAATACTCTACAAGCTACCATTAGCTCCTAGGAAACAAGTTGATCGACTACCACAACAAATAGAACATCACGAACAACTCATTGAAACTATTCTTTCGGTCAAAGCTCGTGTAGAGTGACACATTCTCCCATTTGTAAAAAACAAGCTTATACCTGCTCTGTATGGCGATCATAAGTTTGATTTTGATGGCATATATGTTTCGCTTCAGACGCTAGAACACTGGTGATGAATCGCATTGACATGATGGTCAAGCTTTAGGGAACTTACTCACGAAAAGAATAAATCGAGTGATGAACCAAAAGTAAAAAAAGAACATAAAGATTTTCCCTATATATCACTTTGATCTATCAGAACATATTTAGATGCCAAACAATCTAATTATATAGAAGTCTGATCTGTTTTTGGCGAGGAAAAATGAGCTCGTATTGATTGAAAAGGCTATGCAGTTTATTTTTTTGAACTGATTCTCAAGGACATTGAAAGACTCACTGCTCTTTATGAAGAAGCAAGTCGCTCCTATGAAGCTAACGCCACAAAAAACACACAAAAGTGACTTATGGATGCAGCACTAGCTTTGCGAAGATTACTTGGTGGATTTGTTTTGATCCACAAAAAAGTACGTTTAAATCCTGACATAAAAGAATCCCAATTTTACGATGGTGAAGATGGCTTAGATGCAATCTTCTTCAATGACGACTATGATCCTATTCATACAAGCTACGACAAGGTGAGAAACTATCTTACTAGAAAACCCTACACTAACGATGAAAAGATAAAGGTGAATTTTGATAATCCGACACTACTAGATGGATGGGACCAAAACAAGGAGAGAGACAATTTTGGTATCATACTTCGCAAAGATTGATTATATTATCTGGCCTTGATGAAGAAATGAGCTAATTCTTTTTTTGATGAAATTAAGAACCCTAAGCTATACCAGTGAGTTGGCTACGATAAAATGGTATACAAACTTTTGCCTTGACCGAACAAAATGCTCCCCAAGGTTATATTTTCTCAAAAGAATATAGACTTCTTTTGACCATCGCAAGAGATTATAAGGATTCGTAAGAGTGAAAGCTTTAAACAAGGAGATAATTTTTCTCTCCAAGACTTACATACTCGGATTGATTTTCTCAAACACTGCTTATCCACCTACGAGTGACGAAAATGATATAGTTTTTCTTTCAGGCCCACACAGCAGTATGAAAAGATCAATGAGTTTTATCACGATGTAGAATCGCAAGGATACAGGATCTCTTGGCAATCAATTGACCAAAGCTTACTTACTGATGCTGTTGAAAAGTGAGACATCTACTTATTCCACATCTATAGCAAAGACTTCAATCCACATGCTACTGGCAAAAAAAATATTCATACAGCTTATTTTCAGGCTATATTTGCATGAGGAGAAGAGAACCTATTTAAGCTCAACGGAGAGGCAGAAATATTTTGGAGAAAAGGGTCGATCAAGCAAACAGTAAGAGAGATATCTCCCAAACATCGTATAGATATTGTTGATAAAAGGAGGTATACGCATGATAAACTAATGTTGCACTTACCTATAACCTTTAACTTTTGTCGCAATGATTTTAGAGTCAATGATCGTGTAAAGTTATTACTCAAAAGCCACCCTCAAGAAGTCACAATCTTGGGTATTGATCGCGGTGAGAAGCATCTGCTATACTATTCTTTGATCAAACAAGATGGAACAATACTGAAAACAAGGAGTCGGAATACTATACAAAACGGCATAAAGAACATACCATATCATGAGAAGCTTGGTGAAAGAGAGCGTAAAAGAGATGAGGCTCAGCTAAATCGGGATCAGCAAGAACAGATCAAAGATCTCAAGAGGGGTTATATTTCTCAAGTGATCCATGAAATTTGCAGACTTATCATCGAGCACAATGCTATTGTTGTTTTGGAGGACCTTAATCTGTGATTTAAGAGAAGTAGGCAGTGAATAGAGAAAAACGTGTATCAGCAGTTTGAGTTAGCATTGGCCCAAAAACTTAATTACTTGGTGCAAAAAAACAGTCATGATATGGCAGCAGGTGGAGTGTACAAATGATATCAGCTTACTCCCCCAGTAACAACATTTGGAGATTTGAGCTTCCAAACATGAATTGTGTTTTACACGCCACCAGGATATACATCGACCACTTGCCCATGCTGTGGATGGAGAAAACATATGACGCTGAAATACGTCAATGAAGAGTCTGCCAAAAAAGATCTTTCCAAGCTCTCTATTTATAGAGAAAAAGATAGCTATATCGTCCACTATACTATTTCTCAGGATATGAAAAAATGAAAATCTGACACGACATTACTCAATACTGAACGATCTCTCACTACGCATAATCAACAGAGGGTACAATATGACAGGAAGCTAAAAAGAGATATCCCCTACGATATCACCCAAGAACTCCACAAGCTTTTTTGAGAGTGATCTTTTGCATATCATTCATGGCTGATGTGAGCATCTGCTGGCCAATGCAAGACACTGATGTGGCTATTAGCACTCTTGATGAAGATTCGTAATGCACAGACATGAACCGACATAGACGTGATTCAATGCCCTTCTTGTTGATTTCATAGTGACCAAGGCCTTCAATGACATGACTACAATGGTGACGCTAACGGTGCCTACAATATCGCTCGCAAGTGAGCTCTTATCATCAAGAAAGTTATCGCAGGAGAGAAAACAACGTTCGTGACACAGTCTGAATGTGACAATGCGTGGACAAAAAATCATCACTAAGGTATGTCTTAATATTTATAATTTATACTTGCATCACTCCTTATATATATACCCTACTCGCATCTCTTTATTAACATTACTATTCAAATACTCTTGATTTTTGAAGAACTTTACATAAAGAAAGACCGTCGTGGTATGACGGTCTTCAAAAAGAGTGGACTTTGAAGGTAACTGAATTACCAGGAAATTCAAGTCATACTGCGAAACTTGGATTATACTGGTTTTTAATTAAAGATTTTTTATCATGACGAAGTTTCAAGTCTATCAAGACTCTCAGAGTCTATGGAGACGAAGATTAGTAGGTGCAAACAATAAGTTGGTGTGAGCCTCTTCTGAATCTTTTTCTTCACAAAGCTACTGTATGCAAAACGCGAGACTGGTGTTTTTGTCACTAAAACCCCACTTCCTTTAATGATAGTATAAACTACACTATGCTCTGGTTACCTGGAGCTAGAGTATAGGAAATTTCTACTATCGTAGATAATAGTATTGTGCGAAAGCTCTCTCTTTCGGATACTACGAGGTTTTGACCCCACAAGACAATCTGATTATACTCTATAGTCAGATTTTTTGTTATGGAAGAATATGCACGACTATATCCGTATAGCACTTCTCAATGACTTTGTCTTTTGCCCCAAGAGCATCTATTTTCACCAATTATATGAAAACTATGATGACAAAGTTTATAAAGACACAGCTCAAGTCGAGTGATCGCAGGCTCATGAGTCCATAGACCAAAAAAAATATATGACCTCCAAACATATCATCGAGTCTATGAGAGTTTTTTCTGAACAATACCAATTACTTGGCAAAATCGACGTCTACAGTGCCAAGACCAAAACACTCACGGAAAGAAAAAACTATATTCAAAAGATATATGATGGCTACAAATACCAGCTCTATGCTCAATACTTTTGCATGACAGAGATGTGATATGCCGTAGAGAATTTGACACTCTACTCGGTCAAGGATAATATCAAGTATACAATTCCTCTTCCTGATGAACAAGAGACAGAGAAATTTGCTAAGCTTATCGCTAGGATCAAACATTTTAGACCAGACGACCCTCATTTCTACCAAAACCCTAACAAGTGTCAGCAGTGTATCTATAGGGAGTTGTGTGACTATTATCTTCGTCAGCACTAGTCATGATATCACGAGACGATATGAGCCAAAAACAACTTCTTGTTATTTTTGCTGATGAGCTCAAACATGTTAGTCTCAAAAACGATAACATTGTCATCAAGGAGAAAGACGCTATTCGCAATCAGATGTCCTGCTCCAAGCTCCTCTGTGTCTGTATTATTGGAGACTGCACAATGACGACCAAAATCATTGAAAAACTTCTGAGTTATGGTGCCAGTGTTAGTTGCCTGTGATCAAATCTCTCACAAAGATTTAGCATTGGTACAGGCTTGGAGGGTAATTATGTACTGAGACAGAAGCAGTACGATATGGCAGGCTGGCAACTTATCACTGCTAGGACTATCATACAAAACAAAATTGCTAACCAATGACTCCTTCTCCAAGAGATCAGAAACAAGTCTCCAGAGCTCAAAGACGCCATCATGAAGATCAAGGACATCTATGACAAGGTTGAGCAACAAAACAATCCTGATAGCATCAGATGATTGGAAGGGAATGCCTCCAAGCTATTTTTTGGCAACTATTTTGGTGAGATAGGCCGATATAAAAGGATGCCAAGGACGAGAAACGATATCATCAATTTCGTTTTGGATATTGGCTATAGTATGCTTTTCAATTTTGTTGATGCTAACGTCAATCTCTATGGCTTTGACAGCTACAAGGGGGTGTATCATACCCAATTTTTCGAAAGGAAATCGCTTGTTTGCGATCTGATGGAGCCTTTTAGATGTATTATTGATAGACAAATCAAGAAATCATATAATCTGGGGCAGATCAAAGAAAAAGATTTCCGCTTTCACAAAAACGAGTACTCTCTCCGCCTGGACAAGAGGCAGATCTATGTCAAACTCATGCTCGATGCTATCCTCCACTACAAAAAAGAGATCTTTGACTATGTGAAGCTCTACTATAGGGCTGTTATGAGTGAAAAGTATGATATTCCGACCTTTTATATTAGTCAGACCAAACTATGATCATCATCTCCTACGACATTTCCGATGACAAACTCAGGACACAGTTTGCCAAACTCTTAGATAAATATGGCAGGAGGCTACAATATTCTGTTTTCGAAATAAAAAATAGTGCCAGACTAATCAAACTGATCAAGTCACAGATAGAACACTATTTTGCCAAAAGATTTGCAATGACGGATAGCGTATTTATAGTTCCTGTGTGTGAATGATGCGAAAAAAAGATATACAGACTATGATATGCGGTGCATGAAGAGGAAGAAGTGGTCTTTATGTAGATGGTCTTTACCACTGTTGTTTAGTGGTAGAAATTACCCTAGGGGTTGTACGTATTGGTAGGGAAATGCAAACCTACCGTCTTTATAAAACTCGATTGGCTTATCATGAGGGCTCTCGCAATTACCAGTCAGATGGCGATAGTAGCAAGAAGCTCTCGCATAAGCCATATGTGCAGCCTATAACTCCTAAGAAATTTCTACTATTGTAGATCTGGTGCTGCGAACTCAAGAAACTCATGCCTATAACTCCTAAGAAATTTCTACTATTGTAGATGATGTTGCCTTAGGAATCTGGTATATCGCCTATAACTCCTAAGAAATTTCTACTATTGTAGATAAGTGCTGCTAATATCATACAGATAGAGCCTATAACTCCTAAGAAATTTCTACTATTGTAGATTTTCCACAACTATGATTATAGATATACGCCTATAACTCCTAAGAAATTTCTACTATTGTAGATGATAAACAGATTGGCGACCTTATTGGGGCCTATAACTCCTAAGAAATTTCTACTATTGTAGATCAAGACTGAAAGAACAGATAGGGATACAGGCCTATAACTCCTAAGAAATTTCTACTATTGTAGATAGTGTACACGTCTTGCTTTGCATAGGCCTATAACTCCTAAGAAATTTCTACTATTGTAGATCTTTCTAACTCCATGTACGCTTTTGTGCCTATAACTCCTAAGAAATTTCTACTATTGTAGATTACTGACATCAACATCAAATAAGATGTGCTGCCTATAACTCCTAAGAAATTTCTACTATTGTAGATTGACCGTAAAGATGTTGAGTAGATAGGCCTATAACTCCTAAGAAATTTCTACTATTGTAGATCAGTCGGTAACGGTAACGAATAAAGGCCTATAACTCCTAAGAAATTTCTACTATTGTAGATACCGTTACTGATACGATCAAGAGAGACAGCCTATAACTCCTAAGAAATTTCTACTATTGTAGATCGTACTCTGCAACCTCAACTTCGATAAGCCTATAACTCCTAAGAAATTTCTACTATTGTAGATTAGTGATCCTTTCTACATATCACGTATGCCTATAACTCCTAAGAAATTTCTACTATTGTAGATAATAAGAGAGATATTGGACACTACCTGCCTATAACTCCTAAGAAATTTCTACTATTGTAGATTGCTGATCAAACCTACTAATGGCAAGCCTATAACTCCTAAGAAATTTCTACTATTGTAGATTTGAGAGTCTCTATTTTATTCTTCTTGCCTATAACTCCTAAGAAATTTCTACTATTGTAGATTGGCTTTCATGGCATTTTCCAGTTCTCCGGCCTATAACTCCTAAGAAATTTCTACTATTGTAGATAGAAACCTTAATCCCTATGATACTAAGGCCTATAACTCCTAAGAAATTTCTACTATTGTAGATTCTCTCATTATCACGGGCTTAATTACGCCTATAACTCCTAAGAAATTTCTACTATTGTAGATGTTTATCAATTGCCGTCCTGACTTGTTGGCCTATAACTCCTAAGAAATTTCTACTATTGTAGATCCGACATTTTGTCTCGCTTTCTCTTGCCTATAACTCCTAAGAAATTTCTACTATTGTAGATACTGTGCTACTGATTTTAGATTTCTGCAGCCTATAACTCCTAAGAAATTTCTACTATTGTAGATACTTGTGTTGTGCCTCAATAAGTTCTTTGCCTATAACTCCTAAGAAATTTCTACTATTGTAGATGAACATAGCCCTTGATGTCTTGTTTCGCCTATAACTCCTAAGAAATTTCTACTATTGTAGATACAGAATTATCGTATGTTAAATGATTGCCTATAACTCCTAAGAAATTTCTACTATTGTAGATTACAGGTCAGCAAGAAGGCATATAGGCCTATAACTCCTAAGAAATTTCTACTATTGTAGATTCGTATAGTTCTTGCACTTTGTCGAAGAGGCCTATAACTCCTAAGAAATTTCTACTATTGTAGATAAGATGATGAGCTGAGCAAGATGTTGAGCCTATAACTCCTAAGAAATTTCTACTATTGTCTCTTGTTTTTTCTATTGACATTTATCTCTTTTTCTTTCATATAGTGTCGTAGTTTTCATATTGAGCAGGGGACAATGAATCAGATGCCCTATGAGCAGCCAGGTCCTGACATAAACACAGGTCCTCTTTCTAGACTATCTCTTGTTTCAGAGAGCCGTTTTGTCGAGCATCCCTTTACTGATCTTGGACTAGAAATTTTACAATCAGGCAATATCACATGACCCTGAGAAGCTCCTGAAGCACTCTTGCAGAGAGTATATGCTAGTCTGTCTGATTCAGGACCTCACTTTTCTGACCAGCTCTACGACTCACTTTCTACGGGAGCGTTTGTACTGAGCACTCCTATCCTCACGAATGCTGGAAGGTACAACGACAAGCCCCTTTCTGCCTGCACGGTCCCCTCCCTCAACTGGGGCAGAGAACGACATCTCATAGAACAACAACTCACCCAACTCCGCCTAGGTGGCATGGGCACGGGCTTCAACTTTGATGAACTTGAAGACCCCATAGCTATGATCAAAAAGATCAATGATCTGTCTGTGCAACTGCAGACATCGGGGCAACAAGATAGACCTGTAGGCAATATGGGCGTTTTGTCTATCTATCATCCTCGTATTTTGGATTATATCAGACTGAAGACACAGGCTGCTGGTCATGATATCAGTTGTTTCAATATCTCGGTCAATATTGATGCAGCTTTTATGCAGGCTGTAGAGCAAGACGCCCCCATTAGCTTATGGGATGGTAGCACCGTCAAGGCTAGTGAACTGATGTATGCTATCGCTGAGGCTGCACATGAGTGTGCTGATCCTGGACTTGTTTTTTTGGATAGAATGAATGCGGACAACCCCACCCCACTGTTAGCTCCTTATACCGCTACTGCTCCCTGTGGTGAAGTGTGATTGGCTCCTGGAGAGACTTGTCAGTTTGGTTCTTTAAACCTGGGCTTATTTGTGAGCAATGCATTTGGGTCAGATGCAGCCATTGACTACGATGGACTACAAGCTGCTGTCTCTGCTATGGTTCGTACTCTCGACAATGCCCTTGATATCAGTATTCGCCACTATGATGCTCAGAGCTCTCTTATCATGAATGCAAAAAGAAAGATTGGTGTCGGTGTGTGTTGATTTGCTGATATGCTGCTGCAGTTGGGTGCTCCCTATGGTTCGCAGCAATCATTAGCTGTTGCTCGTGATGTCATGAGTTTTATCAACTACCACTCCAAGGTCGCTAGTATGCAGTTAGCTCAAGAAAGATGAGCCTTTGGAGCATTTCACACCAGTCGCTACATGGCCGACGATGACTCACACTTTCTTGCAAGATATGCATGATATTCTACTTCCCACGTTACTTCCAGAGATTGGCAGACTTTACAAAGGGATATCCGTCAGCATGGTATTAGGCATGCTAGCACCACAGCCCTGCCGCCAACGGGTAGGAGTGCTATGCTCTACTGAGCAAGCCAGCAAATAGAACCATATTTCATGATGTGTGATAATCGTGGCAGGATGAATCCTTTGCTTCTCCGTCTCTTCAAGCACAGAGGGGTACCAGACGCATTACAAGAACAGGTATGTCGTGAAAAATCCCTTCAGTCATTACAACATACTTCTCGAGCTGATATTGCTCAGCTATGCGTCACAGCACTCACATTAGATCCCTTCGATCACCTCACTATGGTAGCAGCTTTCCAAAAAGACACTGATGAAGCAGTCTCTAAGACGGTTAATCTGCCTAGCACCTATAGCGTCGAAGATGTGATGGATATCTACCTCTACGCCTGGGAGCTTGGGCTCAAAGGCATCACCGTCTATAGGCAAGGTTCCAAGTCACATGAACCTATGAAATTATCCTAACTTTATTTGACAGCATCTCCCTCCATGGAAAAAGATAGCTTTGATTTCCAACTCTGCCAAAAGCTTGTGATTGTTGACGAGGCTCTGGCACATGTCTTACTCGCTCAAAGAAAATGAGAGGCAGACTATGATGGTGTCTATGGATTTATTGGTGGCAAGGCAGAAAATACTGACACAGACCACCTGGCAGCCTTACAAAGAGAAAAGATTGAAGAAATTGGAGATCAATGTGCTGTTGAGCTGTACTATGCTTTTTCAGTCAACCATTTTTATAGGAAAAATGATGGACGTGCAATGATCCTGCCTCACTATCTTGGTATCTATCGTGGAGGGGACATTACTCTTTCTGATGAATATAGTCACTATGAACGAGTTCCTCTTTCGGACATCGATCAGTTTCAACCTTTGATTGAAACAGTCCCTGGAGCAGTTTTTTGACTCCTGTCGATCAAAGGTCAATTATTTGCCTGACCTTCTCTCACTATCTAGTCTTTACTCTATCCGCAAACTCATGGGTATGAGCTTAACTTCTGGGACACATCTATGACTGGTTGGTATTAGTGGCACGGGCAAGTCGACTCTCGCCACTAAACTGATGGCAGACATTCCAAGTCTTCAGTACCTTTCTCTTTCATCTTTTGTGAGGTCTATTGCTGCAAACTTCAATATGGCACCCACGAGGGACAATTTTGCTCAGGTGGCAGCACGATGCAGACAAAGGATGTGAAACTGATTTTTGGCTACATTTGCCTATGGTGCTATTGCTCATGATCCGTCTGGGCTTCCTTACTTCATTGATGGCATCAGACATATTGATGAGATAGCAGTTCTTCGTGATAAATTAGCCATTACGCTGATCGGAATCAAGGTAGATGATTGGGAGGTGCTTGCTCAGAGACTCATGGAGAGAGCAAGACCAACCGACAACCTTACCCCAGAGGGTGTTCGTGCTACTCTTCAGAGAGAATGGCATTCTGCTAGTATGAATGTCGCTGAATGCTTGCC
>CAYXZL010000016.1:0-29355 GCA_964469925.1 uncultured Candidatus Peribacteria bacterium
GGAAGTTGCCTTCTATACGATTATCCTATAGCTTTTTTTATGATCGGGTCAGTAACAGGCCTATGGTTGACAAAGATTTTTATATTTTCTCCTGACCCAAAGCGCAATGATGCATCACCAATCATTCAGTATATACGGTATTGGTCTCCTGCATAATCTAATGCTATGCATTTTTTTTCCCGATCCTTTTTGTAGATTGCACTTATCCTTTGTGCTAAATCACTCGCTGGTGGCAAATGAAATACCTGCTTATCTTGCTTTGTTAAGGTAAACCCAGTTTTTCGATTTACTAATGCAAAATTAATAAATAACTGGTACAGATAATAATACTCTGTTTGAGAGGACTTAAGAAACTTTTTCCTTGCAGGGGTATCAAAAAACAAATCTTCAACCACTACCGTTGTGCCATGATCAAATGATGTGGGTAATTTTTTGGTTTCTATATGGTGTCCTTTTTTTAGTAGTTGTATTCCTATAGGCATTTTCTCAGTCTTTGTCTGTATCGTTATTTTACTGACCTCTGCTATTGCAGATAATGCCTCTCATCTAAAGCCGTAACTCTCTATCGCTTGCAAGTCATCGTAACTCTGTATTTTTGATGTTGCATATCTTTCTAAGACTAGGTCTATATCTATTGCATCTATTCCAGTTCCGTCGTCCTGGACTACTATAGTTTTTTTTCAACCATCATTTACATAAATGTCGATAAATTCTGCCTTAGCGTCCAAAGCGTTTTCGATTAATTCTTTTAGTATGGAAGATGGCCTTTCTACCACCTCTCAGGCTTTGAGCTTGTTAACGATGTAATCTGGCAACTTTTTTATCGTCATGTTTGAGTTGGACATTGTCCTAAAAGTTTTATATAGTGTTAGTGTTTTAGTATTAGCTTCCAAGATATATAAATGCAATACCAAAAGCTTTATTTTATGAGATATCTACACAATCATTATCAACAACTGTCTTATTTTTCAATTTTTGTATTAGTTATTGTGATGATCGCTGCGGTCAAAGAGTTTATCAACTATGCAACAATTGAACAGAGTACTCAATCTGAGATCATGCAACAAGATTACCGATCTGACAAGATTGCTTTTGAAGAAAATTTTTTGATTCCCTATCTTTCTTCTGCTACTGCTGAATATTTTTTTCAACATGAAAATAGTATGCTCTGACCTGATGAGTATATTGTTGTTTTTGTTGATGACATCCCCAGTAATCCTGACGAGCTCCTCAGCAATTCTGAAGAGAGCCAGGATAGAACTAAAACTCTACCTATCCAGAAATCTCGACAGCAATTCGTTAATGAATTAATACACAAGACACAATAGTTGTCTTATGTCAATTACATGAATCAAGATCATTCTTATTGTCATTTAAACTAAGTCTGATGAGTTGTAAGCGTTCTCCAAATAGCTAGAATTCTTTTGTTTTTTTTATCTACCTTAGAAAGTCTATGAAATATTTTTTTCTTCTCATTATGCTTTGTATTCCTCTGCTTTCGGGGTGCTCCTCAAAGCTTCCTACACCAGGTTCTTTAATTATAAAAACTGGCGATTCTGTTAGCCTTTCTTTTGATGTTGGATGGTGAGACTTGTCCCATCTTTTCATGACAAACACTAGCGGTAAGGTCCTTTCATCCTCATGAAATAGTTTTACAGCTGAGACATTCAAAAGTAGCTTTATTGTATGAGATTCGAGCTTCTTTTCTTCTCTTGTATTAGGCAAAAAGCTTGGAGAGCAATTTGAAGGAGTTCTTAGACCTAGCGATCTTTGATACGACCAATACTATGATAGTTATCGCATTCAACAGGTCCCTTTAAAGGCTTTGGACATGAAGTGAATCTCTCCGAGGGTTTGATGAGATTATTATAGTGATGGACAAGGTGGTATCATCACATCTGTTGATGAAAATAGTGGTTTTGCTACTGTTGATTTTAATGCACTTCATACTTGGCAAAATATTGCCTACCGTGTAACTGTAGATAGCATTGACCGTCCCAACGACTAATAATGATTAAAATGATTCATCTCAGTATTATCCTCTCCTCATTTTCTATTATTTTTATTTCCTCATGTATCTTTTTAAAAGACTTTTGCTGGCTTTGTTCCCTGATGAGATAGGCGTGCAGCAAAACATGAGTCCCGCTAGTATGTTTCTCTCTTTTATTTCTTCGAGAGAATTCTTTTCTATTATAACAAGGAAGATTGTGGAGAACTTTAAGCTTAATCTCTTTGATGTTTCCTTAGACCCTTTTGAGGTAAAAGTTGGTTTTGGAGGCAAGTCTGCTATATGACTTAAAAACCTTGATTTTTACTATTGATATTGTGTTTCTGCTAATATTAATGGTTATAGAATGCTTAGCCCTTCAAACCTTGCTTCTTGAGTCAGTATTGTTAGCAGTATTTATTTACGCAAGACTTTTGTTAACCAAAAAGACTATTTTTTGTGCTGCATTCTTACTATCTATCTTTTGCATTTCGTGTTCGCTTCCAAAATTAAGATTTTCCCTTATGCCGATAACACTGAGCTCAATTTCAACTGGTTTGTAGAGCTTTTTTGGTCCTTTTACCCTATAGTACTACATCAGTTTTGAAGCCCATGTGACCCCTCTGTTATTGAGAGCTTTAAAAAGAAGACATTGAAACAAACCGATTTATTCTGCATGCTGTACTATTCTTACCAACATGTAGCATCTGTCTTCTCTGTCGATGATTCTGAGTATCAAGATTTCATGCAATGGCTGTTTTATGATGAAAGTAAGAAGCAAACATTTCAGGAATCACTGCATGACTACCTTAATCATATGACCACCTATAGACATTCAATTAGCTTTTCTTTGTCGGAACAAAAACTTATATCAACTCTCATCCCTGCAGATATTCTTATCAAATACCTTTTTGACCATGAGAGTATAGATTTGATTGTTGGCTCCCTTTGCACCTCTCTGTTTGATAAAGATAAACTAGATAGCTACTTACGTTCTTTTCTTAAAAATGATAATGATTTTGAAGCGTTTATTTTTTATATCACTGACTATCAGTTACTCAAAACCGGCTTTTTTCAGTGAGTTCAAAATTTCTTCACTCAATACCGTTATCATCAGAGTTCTCCCTGAGAAATCCAAAAGATTAACGAGTTTATGTCGTCAATTGGAGATATTCAGTCTCTTGACGGTCAGGTTATTCCTGTTCCAGAAACTATAAAAAACGAGTCTTTTATTATGGAAAGACTCATGAATTTTTATATTACCAATGTTGGTTGATTACGAGTTGGAAGGTGAGATAACTTTTTTATCAGGATTTTTAAAAGGCAGCTTTTACAAAACTTAATGACTCATTCCTCACGCCCTTCTACTCAACAACATGAGGCTTTGCAGTATTATGGTAGTATTCTCTATGCATACAGTAAAAATATTTTTTACTATACTTATGCGTTCGCAAATATTAAGGCGTGAAAAGAAAAGTTTCACCTCCCTTTTAAGTCTGCACTGAAAGAGGTTTATTCTAGTATGTTTTTATTGAAACTTTTTGACGAGTGATTTCGAGTTGTACTGTTACAAGACATTAATGTCAAAGACATTAAGCTTTTTGTCCAACAAAAGAATATTTTACGTCATTTCAAAAAGGACTTTGCAACAAGAGTATCTTATCTCACTCTTCAAGATAACGATGTCCTTCTCAAAAATATTTACTCTCCCATTGAACAGCTTTTGCCTTCAGCTCCCTTCCTTGTTTCCCTCCTTAGTGAACATCTTGTGGAAAAGGATATCGCTTCTCTCAAAGAAAACCTTTATAATGTTAATTTCTGGATTTTCCATGACTTTGTATTGTGATTGCTTTCTGTGAGACAAGACTTAGCTAAGAGTTATCCTATTTCCCCCATTGTTGGTATACTTGCTTCAGTCAAAGAAACCTTGTTTTGATTGTTGTTGTTTCTGAGCTATTGCCATAGTAAATCACCTACATCGCATGATGCGGACAAAAACAAAAGACTCATTCTGGAGTTTTATTGTGGGGATGTGCTCAATCTCCAAGATCATCTTCATGATTCTTTTATTGGTATATTATTATGACTGCTACAGTGTTATCAGCCTATTTGCTATCCCCGAATAGATATTGATGACAATAAGCAATTTCTCACTATTGGCTACAGTACTTGGCTACAGTTTACTCATACTCGTATACATGATCCTCAGTCACATCAGGTTTTGGGTGAAGATGTGATACGATTTAGGTGATATCTCAAAAATATTAGCTATTATAATAATAGATTCTTGCTATCTAAAGATATTTAAATTTTATGTTTGTGTTTATGTATTGTCCGAAATGTGGTAACGCAGATACCAAAGTTATTGACTCTAGAGTTGTAGAAGACTGACAGTCTATTAGACGTAGGAGACAATGTGAGTATTGCAAAACGAGGTTTAGCACTTTTGAAAGAAGATGATTTACCGAGTTGATGGTAGTTAAAAAAGATTGAACCAAAGAGCTTTATGATAGATCAAAACTTAAGAGAGCGATTATGCTTGCCTCGACCAAGAGAAAAATTGAATCGGAAACCATTGAAAACATGGTCATTACTCTTGAGTCACAACGATCCAGCGAATCCCTAGAAGTAAGCTCGCAAAGAATTGGTGATGACATTTTGTGTATGCTTAAAGATATTGATATTGTGACCTATATTAGATTTGCCTCCGTTTATAAGGATTTTGACAACTTAAAAAACTTTCAAGATATTATTAACTCTTGATAGAGTGTCTTGGATTGTTTTGGTTATTTTTTCTAAAAACACTTACCATATAGCAAGTCATTCATGACTTTATGAGTTCTGGCATCAGTTGTGCTGCTATGTAATTGTTTCTCACTATACTGGGTATTATTTTCATTAGGAGTCTGGAGAAAGGTCATAGTGTTGTTATCACTGCTGTGTGCTTTTGGAGTCTTTCCATACTTGGAAGCACTTCTGTTGATTTGTCATGTTCTTCTATTAATTCTAATCAGACGCCAAAAGCATACTTTTTGACTGTATCATAGGGCTCAACTATTTCAACTCACATAGATTTTGCTGTGAGCAAAATAGCTCTTCTGCTTTGTCTATCCAACTCTTCCATAGGTTTTTGTACGTATCCATCAATGATAATGCACACCCCTCATGGCTTTAGTATTCTCTGTACTTCACTCAACACCCTCTTTTTATTATTACTGTGACACAGTCCTTCTATCACAAAGCTTATATCTATGCTTTTATCCTTAAAATCTCAGAGATCATGATAATCTCATAATCTAAAATCTATTTGGGGATTATTCGCGTAGGATAGTTGCTCTCTGGACAAATCAAGTCCTATATATTTGCTATTAGGATAATGATTTTGTAAGTAATCACAGTTTGATCATCTTCAACAGGCTAGCTCTAATACGTACTCTGTTCTATTCGTTATATACTTTTCCACATATTTCAGAGGAGCCTTCAAATCATTTTTTTTGAATGATCTTCATTGGGAAAACCCCATGTGTATGAACTTGGAATCATGAATAAGATCATATGCTTTTTTATTGGCTTTGTAGTACTTTTTTATTTCTTCTGATCATAGTTTTTTTTGCAAAAGTTTTTTAAGGTCACAATAGCTAGAAACTTTATCTAACTGTTCTGCTATTCATGCCATTTGACTGATCCTATTTTATAAACTTTTGGCATATTCTAATTGTTCATCAGTACTAACATCTCCTTCATTCTGCACAACCTCATGGTCTGGTTTGAGCCCTATTTTATCTATACTTTGCATGGTTTTGGTAGAATACCGCTTAAAATTTGTCAATTTAAAGCTTTCTCCTGCTGTATAATCATAGACTGTCTGTCATGATCACTTCCCAAATGTTTTGGTTCAAACCAATGTTCACAATCAATAGTCTCTCAATACTTGTGCGAGTATTTCTGATGCTGATGCGGATCATTCGTTTACCAATACAATAATTGTTGATTTTTTTACCTTAACATCTTGTTTAGGTGTTTTATAGGTCGTATCTCCGTTATTTCCTCTTATAGTGAAGCTTTCGCTGTTATCTGGCAGGAAGAACCCTAGCAACTCATTAGCAACGTCTAGCAATCATCAAGGATTATTTCTTAGGTCTATGATCAGTTTGCTTGCTGTACTATTATTGTAGTCTTGTACAATCTTGGACATCTTAGCGACAATATCGTCAGCAAACACGTCAATATCAACATAGTAGTTCTGAAGATCTATATTTTTACCTTTTATATGCTCAAGGTTTATGCTCTCTCTTTTTATTTTAAATGTTAAGGTCTGGGTATCTCTTTTGATGACTAGTACCACGCTACTATTTGCTGGACCCTTTATTAACCTTACAGCATCTTTATCAGACATCTCTACGACTGAGATTCCATCTACGCTAATGATAATGTCTCAAGGCTTTAATCCAGCCTTTTCTGCTGGCGATCACTCAAATGGGGACACAATCTGTATTCATTCATCTGTTTTTTCAATCAATGCACCTATCCCTTCGTAACTTTGATCAAATGAGCCATAAAACTCCTTGCTTTCTTGTGGTGGAAAAAAAACGGTATATGGATCTTCTGTGCTTTCTATCATACCTTTTAGTGCTCAATATAGCAATTGATTAGGTCCGATTTGATCATTGTATATGTATTCTTTTTTTAGCTTATCATATACGTCGTTTAGTATTGGGAACTTCTTATCTTTGGTGATAGTGTATTCTCAGAGATCAATGGAAATATATTGTTTGTTTCCGCAATAGTATTGTTTGTAGGAGGGTAGTCAGTCAATTATTTTTGATAAATCTTTGTCTGATACTGTGCCTGAACCATTAATTTCAATCTGATCACCGAAATGTTTGTGAATGATGGTCTCTATCATATCATAGGTAATAGGCATGCTTGGCTCTATTTTTATTGCTTTGTTCTTTACCATGTCTAAATATACTGCTTTTTGAAGATTCATGTACAAATCCGAGTCTGTTTCTACTCCTTTAAAATATAGCTGAACATACTGGTATGACTCAGGTATGTCATTTCCAATGTGGTCAAAGTAACTTGTTAAAAAATCACCAAAACTTATGTCTTTTGCATAAGCATTGATCGATGAAAATACTAAGACTCACATACCTGCCATTATTCCAACTTTAATTTTTTTTCGAAACATTAACTTATTTTTTATTATTAAAATTTTTTTTGATACTATGTAATAGAGACCATTTGTCTATGGCAATGTTTTTTTTATTTGGTGTTTTATTAGCCCTATTAGTTTTTATTATACTTTTCTATTGTATGGATAACAATTGAACAACCGTTTTACTATTTAGATCTTTTTTTCTGTCACTTGTTTTTAGAATCAATAGATACTGCTGAGTATTGTTTGTAGTAGAGTTTTTACCTTTTCATTTTTGTTTCCATGATTGTGGAACTTTTGCCTATTCTCTATACGATTGTTAATGCTACGTCCTTTCACAATAATCGCGATCTTTTTGCTCCTTCTGTGTGAGACTATACACATATGAAACAAGCTTACGATTTATTCTCTGACGATTCATTATTCACATATGTTTGACCTACTGTTCCACTGGATAATCTTCGCTATGTTCCCTCTGATTTAGTCCTTCTCCAATCATCTCAGCATCTCAGGCTGTCTGACCCAAACATGAAGCTGCGTCATGAAGCTGCCCTCTGGTTAGAGAAATTAGCACAAGACCTTTATGCTCAGACTGGTTTACCACTGAGTCTGATTAGTGCGTATAGGAGTTTTAATCAGCAAGCCCTTATCAACCAACGTTATTGAGCTGATACCTTTCGTGCTATTGCGTGACACAGCGAGCATCAACTGTGACTTGCTGTAGATATCCTCTGATTGACTAATAATTCTATTCAAAGCAACGATCACTTTCGTAGAATCTATTTGTGGATGGTTGCTAATGCTTTCAGATACTGATTTACTCAATCATATCAAAAGTGAGTTACAGTCGATTGATATGAAAGGGAGGATCGGCATTGGAGGTATGTTGGTAGAGACTTGGCACAACAGCTACTTGACGCTGGAACTACGTTTACAGAATACTATGAACAACAAAAGTTTAGACCATAATTAGGCTGACACTTTTCCTTATGAAGATAGTTGAGTATGTTACTATAGCCGTGCTTGCACTAGTAAGTACCTATTTCCCTTGGATAACCACCATTAACTATGGTATTCTTGGTGCACTTTTGGTGATGCAATATCATCCATTGTGACTTTGTATTGTTTCAATACTTGCTGCGACTTTGGGGACTTCTAGCTTGTGGTTTGCAGACAGCTATACTTATCGTTTTTTTTCACGTTTTTTTCGTCCTTTCAACGCTGACTGAAACAAGTCTATCTGGACAAAGGTCCAGTCCTTCTTCCTCGGCATTCATAGCCGTTTGCACTTGGTTTCTAGAAAGGATATTTTATTTTTTTTGGTGATTGTTTGAACACAAGCAGCTATTCCCGATCTTTTGATTGTCAGAGCAACAAAAGGCAGATTGCCCTTTTGATTATTTCTATTTGCTACGATTATTGGCAAAAGCATCGTATATGCACCCATTATTTATGGTATAGAGTTTTTGAAGAGGGTGCGAGAAAGTTTCTTTTAAGTAAATACCTACTACTTTTTTCTTTTTAATGAAGAAAGGTAGAAGACGATTCTACCGTTCTTGTTATGTACAAGTGTACTGCCTTAGGGAGCATACATGTCTATGTGGTTACTATTGTTGTTTTCATACATTTCATTTACTTGATTACTAGGATCTACTATTGCTGTGATAGAGTAATCTCACTTAGAATGGCCGTCTTGTATACCAAACTGTTCTAGTGCAAAAGGGTAGTCAAAACAACGATATTCTCTTCAACCTAATATACCACTTACTGTTACTTGCTTTTTTATTCAATTTACATCCATTGCTATTACAATATCCCCTTCAAACCTGTGTTTTTCATTACAAACCTGCACTGTGGCGTAGTGCTTTGATAGAATAAACTTTTCATATATCTTTGCAATGTAGAAGTCTGGTCTATTGTCTACTAATGTGATATTATCCCTAATGGTGTTGTTTCTTTCATTTGTCTCAGCAATTTGGTCAAAAGGATCTACCGTCACTCATAATGAGTAACTTCTTCCTCATCTCATATTGAGCTCATCAAGACTACTTGCATATATTTCACACTCTCCCCTGTTTAGATATATCTTTTGTGCAATGTCTTGTATCACGCCGTTGCTTTCTAACCTCAACATAGCAAATCCTTCGTAATAGTCTTTTGCATTACAAACCTCAAATAATAAGTTTCCTGCTAAACTATCAAAATTCATCGATGCTATGTAGAGATCAGGCTTGCTACTACTGTTTGCATTGGACTGGTCAAATAGTCTGACCCTTTCTTGTTTTCGGTTATTGACCTCACTTTTTTCTTTGATGAGATCGTCAACATCTGCATCTACCCTGATCATATAGGCTCACTTCTTAACATTATTAAATGCTACGATAGGTATATACACATCTTTACATTCATCATGCATAAATCGTCAGCCATCAAATCATACTTTTTCTTTTTCCCCGTCCACATCAAACTGTGTGGCAAAATCGTTGTCTGTTGGTATAAACACGTCACCTCACTGATTACACACGACTGATAGTAATCATGGTCAAAACTCTTCATAATTGTTGGTATACGCTATTGCTTTGACAGAGAAATCTGGTATGTTATCCTGACATGATCAGGGCTTAATATAATCAGCACCAGCAGCTTCTGCTTCGCATGCACTATTGTATGTTTTAAGGTTTTGATAGCACTTGTAGTTTGTGCATACATTGACGATTCCACAAACTTGTTTGTGTGATGCATCACACTGTACAGCTACTGTGCTGGTTGGAACGCCTATTGCTGTTTTGGTGGTCGTTGGCTTTCCCTGGCAAAGGCTAGGTATTTTTTGACATATTTCATTATTTGCATTTGAGCTTTTCGTTAGATTATCCATATAATTTGTTATACTCCGATGCACTATTTCGTATACAAATGAGTCTTGCACTGTTAGTGTACTTGTATCGAGTTTTTTTTCTAATGCTACCTTGATAGCCGTTAGGTAGTCTAGCCTCTGATTCGTTTTTGGAAACTTGTTTTCTATCATTCCGAATACTTTATCCATTGTCTGGTCTACAACCTTATATGTATCCTGCCAGATCCCTCTACAGGATAGGGTTTCTATGTTTACTTGTGTACAATTTTCTTGTACTGTTGGGTAATATGAAATTGGTATACTGGCTGCAGCGGTACCTCGACTTCGTATCAAACTGCAACATAGAAGCACAATTTTCTTCATGGCTATGTGTAAAGCGATAAATTTACACATATTATATACCATATTTCTTTACATGCAAATTTTTATGTTATTGCATCTAGTTCGTTAAAAAAACTGTCTATATCGGACCTTGTATTGTATAGATAAGTACTTATACGACAAGCACCAGCTTGGCCCAGATAGTGCCACAGTGGATATGTACAGTGTCAGCCGCATCTGATTGCTATATTTTTCAGTGCCATCATTTCACCTATTCTTGTCTGATTTGAGTTAGTTTTCGGGGAAAAGGAAAATATTCCTATTCTGTCTTCGGAGTTCATCGGTCAAAATACTGATATTGTATCTTGTCTCGATAGAAATTTACTCAAAGAGTAATCTACCAAGCCCTTGTCGTGACTCATTATTGTTTCTATTCAACCGATTGTTTGTATGTACTTTAATGCCTCTCATAGAGCAACTGCAGCAATCACGTTGGGAGTTCCAGGTTCTCGTTTTTCTGGTCAAAACGATGCTGTGTATCATTGTGTTGTCACGTCCTCTACTGTTCATCACCCAACTAGACCTGGTTGTAGATTTTTGATTAGCTCTTTCTTCATGTATAACATACCCAAACCTGTTATTCACATTACTTTATGTGCTGTAGATACGAGAATATCACATCCTATGTTTTGTATATTTACCTTTATCTTTCCTATTGCCTGCGATGCATCTATCATATACAAGGTATCCTTTTTTACTAACTTCCCTATTTCTTGTGTTGGAAATATTGTACCTGTTGTATTCGAAACTGCACTAATAGAGACAACTTTTACCCTTGTGTCATACTTCTTTTTGAAATCATCCCAGTCAATACGGTAATCTTCTGTCATCCCGATATACGAAATATTACATCATGTTTGCTCGGCCAATACTTGTCGTGGTAGAATAGTAGCATGATGATCTCGTATGCCTAACAATATTGTATCTCATGATTTGAGGTAATGCGAGCGGAGGAGTGAGGTTGTGACAAGGTTTACTGCATATGTAGCATTGTGTGTATAGATGATTTCATCAGAACTTGCTCCGATCAGCTCTGCATATTTTTCTTTGGACTGTCGATAGAGTTCTTCCGATTCCTCCGCAATCTTGTAGATACCTCTATGGATATTTGCATTTGTTTTTTGTAAATACGTAGAAACGGCATCTATTACAGACCTTGGTTTTTGTGTTGTTGCGGCATTGTCCAAATAGACTAGTTTCGGATTGCTTAAAAAAATCGGAAAGTCTGATTTATAGTCTTTTTTCATTATATTTTTTGAACACAAAAAGTTGTGATTGTTGTGCTCTTATCATAGATAAAGTTTTTCATAAAACAAGTTCGCACTCACTATGATTTAGTATTTTTGGCAAGTGTAACGCGTACCGTTTTCTCCTCTCCTCACCTTTTGAGTGATACAATGATCTCCTCTCCTGGCTTATGTGTAAACAATTGGTAAAGGAAAGGGTTCTTTTCATCTATCGGCGTACCATCGATTGCTGTGATGATATCGTTTTTTTTGATGCCTGCCTGATCTGCAGCTCACCCTGATACAACTTCCATGACAGCGACTCATTTTTTCTCGCTAATTTTCAGCTCCTCCTGTGTTTTTCTATCAATATCTACATATTGAATACCTATAAATGGTCTAACAATAGCATCATTTTCTTGTATGGATGACAGAGTAGCTTGAACAAATTCATCACTGACAGGGATAGAAAAACCAATATCGTTTCCTATTGCACTAATAGCTGTATTGATTCCTATTACTTTACCATCAATTCCTATTAGCGGTCAGCCACTGTTTCCCTGGCTGATGGCCGTGTCAGTTTGATAGAGTCAGGCGTAAATATTTTCATTATCTGAGAACAGTCTCCTATCTCTACCACTAATAATACCTAAGGTTACAGAGTTTTGGTATTCATTGAGGGTGTTTCCTATAGCTACGGTTAGAGAACCCACAGGCACCTCTTGTTTAAAAGGCATAAAGCTTGCTGGCTCAGACTCGGCTGGTACGTCTGCTGGGCTAATTTTTAGTACAGCCACATCGATAACAGGATCTAACCGTGCCTTTTCTACTTTTGCTGTGCTACCATCTGCAAATATCACTGAATAATCAGCTTTTACATCATCAACCACATGCTTATTGGTAACAATATAACCTCTTTTATCGGCGTAAATTCAGCTACCTCCTCATACCTCTTGACGCTGAGTGATGCTATCTTGTCATCATCACCGTCTTTCATTGAAAAAGAAATCAAAAGGATCAGACGCATTGATAAAGGTCACATCTTTTGTCGCAACAACACTTACAACGCTTTTTTTTGATTGAGCGATGATATCGACAAGGTTTGCTTGAAAATCCCTTAAAGATACTGTTATAGGCTGATTCTGCTCTTCATTTGAAGGTTTTTCGTCTCTTGTTGGAACTGCATCCATTATTGTGCTGGGATTGGGAACAAACAGGCTTTGTCGATAATACAATCCACTAGTAGTGATAAGGCTTGTTATGATAGCTACAATAATCGCTGACCATAGGTGTTTCATTATTTTTCGTGAGATATAAACAGGGTCTTTCGTTGCATTATAGATAAAATCGCAAAGAATACACCCCAAGTTCTTTTTCTTTTTAGATTTGTTTAAGGTTGCTTTTCTTTAAAAAGCTGAAATATGGCCTAACTTACCCTCTTATCAGTTTTTATTATCTACAATGTCTTTTTTTAGCATGTGCAGTTCTCGATGATATTTGCCCAATAATGCTAATACCACTGAGTAAAATCCTATATGGATAGCTAATGTTCGCAATAAGCCATTGTAATTTCATAGAAAAACAACTGTCCCAATCCGACCCCCTACTGTTGCTCCAATAGTGATAATTGTCGCATCCTTTCTGTTTATGAACCGATACATAGGAATATGAGCAATCATCATGATTCCAGCCATAATGCTTGCAATATGCCCTACATCTGAAGTAATAGATGTATGGATTCACATTATAATTCAGACAAAACATGCTTGTTGAAAGCATATTTCCATGTACTTTGTATATACAAAATATTTCCTAGGAGCTAAAAACATACTGGGTATAGAGGAAGATTTGCGTGTTATGGAGAATCTCATTGCTTGTTTGTATCCTCGGGTGTTGAGCACTATAAAGACTATAAACCGCCCTCGATATACAATTTCTGTTCTTGGTTGCATTACTCTTTGGATTTCACCGGATGGGATTGTGTGGTATAGGGCCATGACTATTGTGCCTATTCATAGTGCATAAAAGACTCCTCGTATGAGGATATGTTCGTAGTCTTTTTTACGTATCAATAGATTGCTTGCCCCCATCCACACGATAAAAATTATTATATAGGGTAGAACCGAAATCATACTTTGTGTTTCTTTTTAAAAAGCTTTGATAGCCTGATTACTTTTTTTATCATCAGCAATGATCCATTAGGAATTCTTATTTTTACTGCAGGACAATAAAGACCCCTAAGGCTATCAGTATCACAGAGGCAATCAAATGTAATATACGGACGTTTTTTTGCCTCATCTCCTCCAAAGCTTCTATATCAGATCACTTATACATAGCAAAAGATATGATGATCATTGGTAGTACAAATATCATGTTATAAAGTACCAGATATCATACTGCCTTTCGGTAGAGCGTTTCTTTGCCTAACATGCTTATAATAACAATATAGGGACCGCTCGTACATGGCAATAAAAAGAGGCTAACGAGAAAACCAACTATAAATGCTCAGATCGGGCTTGTCACTGACTCCAACAACTTTCTTAATTTGGGTCTCCATCTCATAGGCACTTCCATCCTAAATCATTTGCCATACCAGAAAAAATCCTTGAGATTTAACAATCAAAGCATTATCGCAATGATGCCGACTATCTGAGTGAACGTATTACCTAATTCAAAATTTGCAACGACACTATACAGTCCTAAACCCATCAAAAGATATGAAAGGAAAATCGAAGCGGAAAAAGCAAGTCCTGAGTAAAGTGCTCTTTTTTTTGTACTTGTAATCAGAAGTGCTGAAATCAATATAATCAATACGGCAAAAGCACAGGGATTGATAGCATCAACAATTGCTGCTCATATCACTATTGGAATACTTATGGATTTAGATGATTTTTTTTCTTTACGAGTACGCATTTCTAAGGACTCCTTCGTTTCGTATCCCAAGAGATAGTTTTTTATTTGTTCTACGCCAAAGTAAGCTTTTTTGTCAACATATAGCATTGGCACACCTCTTTCCATGCTCGGTATCTGAAGACTATCTGCTATTTCTGTGAAGTACTGTGCGTTTCCCGCATCATGATACACCTCCTTGATTTCAACGTTAAGTCCTGTCGACAAATCTACTACTGTTAGAAACTTTTTAATCTGTGCACAGTGGGAGCAGCCGTCACCCACGAACAATACTGCATCCTTAGGTTCCCATTCAGGACTTTGGGCAAATCACCAAGACCGTAATATAATAGCAATTATCCCTATCACTGCTTTTTTCATTGCAAGAGATATAATAAATGAAGTATCTTTGGGGGAAGAATGTGCAAATACTTAGAAACTGCAAGTCCTCCATTGTATTATGACTTGCTATCTTCGTTATAGGTTTTCCGGTTTCTATTTTGTCTTTTTGTCGCTACTTTCATATAACTACTGCTGTATTGAAACCTCTTAATTTTACAAATATCTCATTTTCTTGTATACTATCTTAGGGGTTTGATTTTGTATGTTAGATATGTTTTCATCTTTGCAATCGTGAGTTCGTAGCATTACTTATGATGTTCTCACACTTCCAGCATTGGTTAAGCAGCTCTCCTTTAGTCTCTTTCTTTTTATGCTTTGACGGGGACTATGAGCAGATGTCTTTTTTTCTATTTATATCACTACCATTGTCACTACTACCACACTCGTTGGTGTCTTGGGTGCTGTATTGTCTGCATGCAAACTACTTCTTTCTGTTCCTGTTGGTCGTTTTTACGATACTATCAACCCCAAACTACTCCTTATTTTTTCTAAGGTTACCTATATTTTGGGAGGACTTTGTTATTTCTCGGCAGGATATTTTAGTTCTCCACGACTTTTGCTCGTCGGTATTGTATGTAACGGTATTGCTAGCCCGGTTTACTTCACAACCGTTTACAACATTGTTCGCCATCAAACTAATCATGATCAAGCAACTCGTGCTTTTGGTTTAGTAAATAGTGCTATTCATGCATGATATTTTATTGGAGCATTGTGTATTGCTATTTTTATTAATCATCTTCCACTCCCCTATGTCTTTCTTTTGATGATCATTTTTACTCTTATCTCACTTTTTGTTAATCTGAGGTTCGTGATCCATCATGAAAAGGGTGTGTGGGCGGTCATCAACAAAACAATCCTTCATGATCATATCTACCATAGGCTATGGAAAGATCTTAAGCAGTACAACATCACTCTTTATCTTACTTTATTTCTCCAATTACTTTTTGGAATACTAGATTATGTCAGTTTTTTGTTTATTCCGCTTCTTGGCTTGAGTAATAATTTGCCACTTTCACACATAGCGATTATTTTCGCCATTATGCGTATCCCTTATCTTTTTTCTTTCTTTTTTAGTGAATGGTTTAGTCGCTCTAACAAATTCGTATTGGTTTGTGGTAGTTATATTATGGTCTGATTACTCCTATTGTGATTGTCCCAAGTTCACCATTTTGCTGCTATGCTGTGATTATCGTTACTAGTGGCTACATGACTTTCTCTTACACGTCCTATTATCTTATGATTTATTTCACAACTTGTACAAGCTCGCCACAGATCAGAAATTACTGGTTTGCAAGAAGCTGTTAGCAGAGTTGGAGAAATTATTGGAGCCTTGGGTTTTGCTCTTGTTGCAGAGTTCGGTAGCTTGCAATTATGATTTTTGTGGGTAGGGCTTGTTGTTTTGCTTGCTGCCACTGGTATCTTGATGCAACAACATCTTTTTATCCTGCCCAAGGTAAAACGACTTACGGTTGTCAAAAACACTGTGTTGGGCATTGTCGAAGATTTTGAGTCTTATTGGGGGAAGTAACTAGTCTTCAAATATAGGTAATTTATTGTACCTAGCTTGTATTTTTCAAATTAACGTTTCCATCTTAGTAAGTTCAGCCATGGCGTCGTCATCTAGGGCACCACCTGACAATAGGTCTTCAAGCTCTTCTCCATTAACTGGACCGCTTTCTATAGTCTGAAGTACTCTTGCCATTTGACTATTTACATTCCTTATTAGTCCTCAAAAGGTTTGACCTTCGAATCCCTCCAATGGTAAAAAAAATTGTCCGTCAATTGTGGTTGCTGGGAAGTTCTCTGGAATAATAGGATTTTTATTCATCGTTTTTTATATAAAGTAAATAGCTCTTTGGTTGTTCTATAGCTTTAAATCCTGGGTAATCTATATCAAAAAACCGATTTCCTTATCTTCACGAAAAAGTTCACTTATCAATAATCTGTACACAAAGAGTTATATCTCATACCGATCTTCTACATTAATTGGTTCATCGATATCTACTGTTGGATATCATAAAGCCTCTGCATAGGCGTTTGTTAACAATCTCAGTAGCCTCGTTTGCTGGGTCGCTCGTCTAAGGTCCAACGCACTTAATAACTCCTGTCTTTTGTCAGGAGACAAGTTTCCACTATCTATTTTTGCCATCCTTCCCTAATATTCATCTTCAGTTAGGAAGTCGGCACCCTCTATATCTAACATTATCAATTCCCTTCTTTTTTAAAACATTGCTACACGCCTACTATTCTTTAAACTCCACAACTGGTGCTGTGTCTGATCCTTCTTGTGCCTCGAACAATGCTTTTTGAGCAAAGCCAAAGATTGCAGCAGCGATATTGGTTGGAAAGCTACGTCTCAAAATATTATAGTCTCTTGCAACTTCGTTGTATCTCATTCTTTCCGTAGAAATGCGATTTTCTGTTCATTCTAATTGTGCCTGTAACTCAAGAAAGTTTTGGTTTGACTTGAGATCTGGGTAGGCCTCCACTGTTACTAGTAACCTGGATAACGCACTACCTAGCTCTCCTTGTACTGCTTGAAATTGCTGGAGACTAGCTGCATCATTGACATCAACTGTTGTCTGTGTTGCCTTTGCTCTTGCCTCTGTTACTTCTGTTAGTACACGCTCTTCTTGAGCGGCGAAACCTTTGACTGTATTCACCAAGTTTGGCACCAAATCTGCTCTCCTCTGATACTGATTTTCCACTTGTGCTCGTGCACCATTGACTGATTCATCAGCCTTGACTAAACCGTTATATTTGCCTACTACCCAGAATCATAGTAGTATGACAATAATGATGATATAGATTCCTGCTTTTTTCATGAGATTTCTCTATATGTGATAAATAGATTGAGTGCTTGTAATCAGTATCTATACGCTGATGGTATCAATTTTATTATTTATTACTAGTAGAATGTTGTGAGCTTTTTTGCAATCATCCCATGTCCGTGAGGGTTGGAGAATAAGTACTCGTATCTCACCCAATTCATGATGCAGAACGTGCTCCAATTTGGTGAGTTCTTTGGCAAGCTCAGGCAAACCCGGTATTTCTTGACCCAAAAGTACTAAGATACCAACCACGATACGATCTACGATTTTGTGGCAGTGTTTTTGGAAGGCAGGCCGCTTTGTTTGTGAACACATCATTTGCTCCCTCATATCGATCATCAAATGACGAATGGCAGATTCGATCTGTTGTCTGAGAAATTTTTTTTCATGCTCAAGCTGTCCGAGCATATCTTGACCATAGAGCAGCTTACTACGTTTGGCAATATGGACAAAATTAAGGTTGAAAACATCTTTCCCTTGCATCAAATCAGCTGTTGTGAGAATTATTCGTTGCTCGCTTGTTCCCCTACAATCGAATATTGCGTCCACGATACTGTCTGTCACGACTACGATAACCTTCTGGTCAGGAGGCTGATAATGGTAAACACTGCGTATTTCTGGTATCTTCTGTAAAGTGTCTATCGTCTTTTTCATCAGTACAGTATGGAATAAATGTATCTTATCGTGATCATGAAGCTCAACCACCCCCAAAACTCCCTCATCCAAATCATCCAAATCATCAACCGAAGCTTCATCATCCAAATCACCCACCTCACCATCTTCATGGCGTTCCGTATCGTCAAGATCATCCTATTTCTGTCTTTCAAAACAATCCTACCAGTCGTCGTATTAGAAACCGTATAAAAAATATTGTTATCAGACTTGTGCCGAATAAGACTATTCCAAACAATACCATTGCGACTGTTCCTCAGACTGCCGTTGCTCCCTTTTGGAGATTTTTGGTGATATTTTTTCTCAGCTTCTTAGTAAGTATTATGATCACAAAAGTCATCGCCACCAAGTAACCAAACCGGTTGGAGTCTTCGTCGGTGCTTGGAGTATTGATTGGGGCATCTTCTCTTCCTTCTAGAATCGCTATTAACTTGTCGGTTAGTTGTATTAGTCACTCTCCGTATTGTTCTTGGCGGAAGTAGTCAGGCAATATTTGTGATCCTAGGCGGAAGGCAATGGCATCAGGGATTGTTCCCTCTAGGCCATATCATACATCAATTCTTCGTTCTCTTTCAGTAGGAGCTATCAGTATGAGAATACCATTATCTTCGTTGTCCTTGCCTATTTCCCGTTTTTGTGCGATTTCCGTCCCCAACTGACTGATGTCCTCCCCTTCCAAATCACCAAGTGTGAGTATTGCTATCTCGTCTGTTGTGTTTTTTTGTAGGGTTGCAATTTTCTCTTCCAACTGATTTTGTTCTTCGTCATCAATAATATTTGCTTGATCGGTGACGTAACTGCTTGGTGTTGGGATCGTCACAGCATACGAAAATCCAGTGACTATCGCTAGCACTCATAGAGAGACAGCTGATTTACTGAGACTTTTTCGATCCATAGTATGCTCTCTGAAGAATTTGTGTCTTCAGGGTATTTTTTTGTGACTGTAATACAAGCTCCATATCTTTCTTTATATAGTTTTTTGTACTAATTCTTGGGGAGCATATTCTGATAATAATAAAGCCTCAAATGCGTACTTGAACCAATGTTTTCCTCATCCACTCACTGTAGACGTATTTCCGTTGTATCTACCTATGGTTGCCATTCTTTTCCTCAATCATCGATCTGATTGTAGTCTATTGTACAAACTCTGATAGTTGTTTGGATTCATTGTTATTCATCTATTTTTCAAATCTGTTGTAACGAGTGATGAGAATGCTTGTCGATTTTTTTGTGCTTTCAGCAATTGTAAATCTAATCATTCCGTATAATAACGTGCCGTGATACCATCATAGTACTGTTTTTCGATACCGCTCAACAAAGCTAGTGCTATCCTCATATTGGACCGATCATTGAGGGGGTTATTGAAATCGTTTGCAGTTAGTCAAAAAGCTTTGTGATTGAAAATAGCTGGTTTTCTTCTTACTTCACGGATTGTATTTCTTTCCAATTGCATGATGCCGATACACCTTGATCAAGGATCGCGAGCACCGCTTTTCATCATACTTTCAATCATTGCGATAGATTTGACATCATTTTTGTTTACTCATAGTAGCGGACCATAGACCCCCATCAAATACTCTAATTCTGCAGCATTTGATCCTAATCCTTTAAATATATTTATATCTGCAACTTTACCACTATATGGTTCTTGGGGTGGTATATTCACCTTATCTATTAGATATTGTGTCATTGTACTTGCGTATTTGAGACTATAGTGGACCCCATCCGGTCAATTTGGTATAACTAGTCCAGTGATCTGTTCTCTAGGTACAAACGTGAACCTATTGTCAGTGCAAAAATCTGATAAGCCTTTGTTGAATGCAGTTATTTTATTACTTAACCCTTTGTATTTAGTATTTCTTCGTTCTTGTATTGGTGATATTCCGACTATCACAATCTTGCTCCTGTCTCCTATTGTCACCTTTGATGCTATAAATCTCAAAATATTAATATAATTTTCTTTCACACTTTCAAAACTAGCTCATTGTGCCGTTATGTCATTAATCCCTCCTACGTCTAATACTATCCTACCTCATTTGTTTACAACAGAAATTAGTTGCTCGGTCAGAGATGGTATCTCATGCGTGTCAGACTTTTTAAACTCATCAATCGTTTTGGCTGATGTTAACCCATCTACTTGTAGGCCGTGAAAATGGTCTCATCCTTCTGCCTTATAGTAGCTTCCAAATGAATGAGTAATAAAAAATGCCTTGTCAAATTCTTTTTGAAGGGGTGTTTGTGGCACTTTCTCTACTCTACGTTCAACGCTTCTATTGGGTGATGTGTTTTTTTGCTCCACTCTTTGGCTGCTGGCTTGTCTGCTTTTTGCTGATTCTATGACGCTTGGAATTACCTGTCCTCCACTTCCAACCGAAAAATCTAATCTCATTCATGCTCGCACATATGCTCTTTGGTTCTTTTTTGGACCATATGATACGACATATGTCGCTAGTCTTTTGTCATAACGAATTGGGACTATTCCGTTCTGATAATCACGGTAATATGACTTCAGCTTCCAGCTTTTCGATCAAGATATGTCCAAATAGAGAGTTGAATCATACTCTAGCGGATGTAATACTTGGTCGATTTTGGGGTAGTTAACAGCATCTGTCATGATACCATCTTCACGAAAATATCTCGAGTCTTTTGCCATGATAGAAGATAATAGACTACGTAGTTCTACACGACTACCTTCTAGTATTTCTTTATTTTCTTGCACAAAATCGTTTTCTAGCTTATCATGATTTTTATAATATTCCAGTAGCTCTGATTCTGGCTGTTCTTTTATCCATAGATCAAATCTAGCTTCAATAGAGCTCTTCGTTACTCATCTCTTTTGATCTTTTACTTTTAAGACGTTTTTGTCTTTATCGACTGAATCCGCTAATTGTTTCAAAAACTCTGTCATGCTACACTAGCTATAAATCTTGTGTTTATTGTATTGTTGCTTTTCAAGAAAAGCAAAAAGTCGGCCAAAGCCGACTTTACAAATATCGTATTCTTTACCTAGTATATACCTCTTAGAGAGGCGAACTCTTGATTATTTTGTATTCTTCTCCGTCAACTATTCACTTTACTACTATACTATTTGTTTCTACTGTTATTTTGTCTCTTTTCACCATCTCAACTAGCTCTCTCTTGTGGTTAAGCGTTATAAAATCTGTGCTTGTTGCAGCGATCGTTCCTAGTGTAATGTGAGGAGTTGCAGATCTACCTATAAATCTTTCCATTATATCCTTTACTGTTGATGACATTGTAGGCAAGAATGGCTCTAGACTAATATACCCTTTTTCAAACTGTGGCCTGTACCGAAATTTCAAATAGCTATATGTTGTGGAGCAAAAAGCCTTCCATTCTTCACTATAATCTTGAATGATCGACTTTATACTCTCTAGATTATCGTCAATAATGGCTTCATCCGCTTCTCATAAAAACTTCAGTGTAACGTGGGGTGCATTTCTCGGTTCAAAACTTGGATAGTGTCAGCTTACATATTCCCTTATAGATTTTATATGTTCTTGGTTTGCTGGTGAAATTTCGCAGGCTATGTATACTTGTTGGTACATGATGACATGATGAATGGTGTGAAAGAGGTGTATCTGTCTTGTGCATAATAGCAACTCTCTCTGCCAGTGCAAGGATAACAGCCAGCAAGGATACACTACGATTGGTCCTGATTGTCCCTATCTTTATCTTTTAGTCTCGAGGGTGCATGCAAATAACGAGTTGTTTTAGCCATAAATAGGTCTGATGCATCCTGTAGATCTGAGCAACGTTTTTTGATTAATGCTGCTAGTTTGCTCTGATTGATCGATAAAACATCGTCGTACTCGCCTATTTGTTTGAGTTTTTCTATCGCCTCTTCTTCCCTGCTTGGATTGATGACTCGTGATTGCCTTGCTATAACTGGTATTTTGTACTCATTGCCGTATAGTTTCTGTATTCATTTTTTACCTGCAAACTCTACTAACAATTTCCCGATTATAGTCTTTTCTTTTTCTAACTGTTTTGACTCTTCTTGTAGCTTAGCATATCTGTCAGTCAATCATCTTACTGTTTGATCTTGTAAAACTTCGACACCTATTGGTTCATCTTCATGGTATGCGTGAGCAAATAAAGGACATAGTGATTGATAGTCACATCTTTTACAATACTCCCCCTGCTTGGGCTCAAAAACATCTTGTAGCCTCACTTCATGATCTTGAAACAGTCACTGATTACGTCACCATAGATCCTTTTTTTGTTGTATACTATCAATGATGGTCTGGTATTTATGTCTTGTCATTGCTAAGTCCTCCTCTGTTATCTCCCATATATATTCTTGTTGCAGATGGAGATAAATTACTTTTGCATAGATGCGGTCTAGTTTTGATGAGTAATCATGCTTTATAGCCAGAGCATAGAGCGTAATTTGGTCTTTGGGAACATCGTTCTGATCTGTTGGCAATTGTTTACTGGTCTTGTAATCGACGATAGTCATATCCCTTCCAAGCATATCAAGCCTATCGATTACTCACGATATCGTATCACCATTGGCTATTTGGAATGATATATTTTTTTCGATCGCAATGGGTATTGCATTATGAAAAGGCTGGTAGTGATTGTAATACCGTTCACAGTATAGAACTCCTCTATCGTAGAATACTGTCAGATCGTCTTGTACATCTCAGCTCGTGATTTTTAGCTTTTCTAGGGCATTTGCTAGCTCTTGATCCCGCGAGGATTGATATCGTTCGAGGAGTTTCAGAAGAGTCACAGCTTGGTGGTCTGCGATTGCCTTATATAGGTACTCTAGTGCTGTATGAACAGATGATCATAACACGAAGTGTAGATTGAGCGGATGCGATGGTGTTTCTAGTTTCTCTACATACTTGTAGGCATACTGCAGGGGGCAAGTATTGTAGAGAGTAATTTGCGAATGCGAGTAACGAGCCATTTCCCAACTGAAAAAAGAACAAAGGATCTCTTTCAGCATAACTATATCAGAGGTTGTAGCAAGCAAAAAGCACCCTTCGTTTCTGGGGGTGCCCCTTGGTGTCATACAAGTAACAGGACTGTCTTTTTCTTTAAATATTTAAGAGTTTTTCAATTTTTTTATCTCTTGTTTCAATTTGTTTTTGTCGTCTTCTAGTTCTTGTAGTAAGTGTTTGTGTTTTTCTTTATCCTTTTCTAACTGTTTTCAGTAATGCTCCAGTCTTTCTAAGTCATCTTGATATTGCTCTATCATGAGTTTTCTTTCTTCTTCTTTTTGTTGTTTCGCTTGTTCGTCCATATTTATTTCTTGCAGAGCTTGATCATATTTTGTCATATCCACTAACTCTGGCACTGGACTATAACCCTCGTCGATTGGCAGTCAGAATCTTCTGTCTACCACATCGTTGATGTAATTGAACATGCCTCTCATTGTTTCCCATGGATTGTCATGATTGAGCCGTCTGATTTTACTTTCATGTTCTTTGATAAACCCTTGATAGTCACGGATATTATCAAACTCTTTTTCTACTCTCTTTTCTTGACCATTTCTGTTCTCATACATTACTACTTTGCCTTTGAACATTGTTTTATGGATAAGTATATAAAACAATAGCACCTGTTTACTTGCGGTGCTATCTTATTGTTTTTTTTTCTTGAATCAAGTTTTTTTATATCATTATCCTGTATTTTCCTCAACTAGCATAGTAGTAATTATTTTGTCTTTTTTTTGCTTGCTGATTATACTTTTCTCAACGTTTAGTGCCTATCACCTATGATGACTCCTATGGATATTTGGCAACTCTTTGCTTGACTGTGACTACTGGTCTTTGGCATGAGCATATTTGAAGAGTCAGTTAAGTCTCTTTCTAGCCATACAGTCAAAAAAGTCTTGCAGCGTTATACTGGTAATACCTGGAAGTCTATCCTCACAGGAACACTAGCTACCTCGCTTTTACAAAGCAGTAGTTTGGTTTCTCTTATCCTTTTGGGGTTTGTTTGAGCTGGTGTTTTGCATCTGAGTAACGCAATCGGCATCATCATCGGAGCTAATATAGGTACTACTGCTTCGTCTCTTATCGTCGCATTACTAGGGTTTGATAAATTCTCTATTTCTGCATTTGCGTTACCTATGATTGCAGTCGGGTGATTGCTTTTGATCTTTGCAAAAAACAAACGTCTCACCTTTGTTTCTAGACTTTTGGTCTGATTTTGATTGCTTTTTCTCTGATTAGACTTTATGAAAGATAGTGTTGATGCTCTTAAAGATGGTTTTTCATTTACTCACTATGCTTATGGTTGATTACCGCTTTTCTTTCTTGTCTGATTAGTTGTAACAGCTATTATCCAATCTAGTAGTGCCGTTGGTGTCATGACCTTGGCTGCAATCAATGCATGAATTATTGACTTTCCCTCATCGGCTGCCATCATTATATGAGCAAACATTGGCACCACTTTTACTGGTGTCTTGGCATCTCTTGGGGGGAGAGTTATCAAAAGACAGCTTGCCCTTTTTCAAGTGCTATTTAACCTTTTTTCAGCTGTTTTTTGGATAGTGTTTTTTTGGCAATATATCCGATTTGTTAATGACTTTCTCTGATTCGCTAATAATCATGTTATGGGTAACGCGGTACTCAATGCAGTATTCAAGATCTCTACTGCTTTACTTTTTGCACCTTTCCTTTCCTATTTCACTAAACTAGTTAAACTTATTGTTCCACAACACAATCATGATTCCTTGCATCTGGCTATTGCCAAGCTTGATAGCAATACTTTCTCACTCGAAGAAACTCTACTAGCACCTGCCCAGATTAGTGCACTCCTTGTTGATTCCAAAGAGATGGTAGGTCATACCATCAGCTATAACTGCCGTCCGTGGTGATTCAATTTTTCAGACATTCAGTCTTCCAGTACCAAAGATATTGAATGCTTGGTCCGCTCATTTGATGTCGATTCCCATGATCACGATTATGAGTTAACCCAACAAAGAGCTGATCATCTTTTTCAGTTTATTAGTTCGATCAAAAAGCCATCCTTAGCCGAAGAGGAGATAAAAACACTTGATAAATGTTATAACGCACTGGTCGCTTGTGTCAGGTCCATGAAGGCAATCAAAAACGTTAGACATAATATTCTAGCCTTACGTGATACAGAAGACAAGCTACGCAAAGAACTTTATAATTCACTCAGACACGACAATATTCACCTGTATAAAGAAGTGGCAAGCATTATGATGGAAGAAGGCGAGTCCGACTCCCATATCCAAAGCATTCGCACTTTTGTCAGTAATATTAAAGAGCGATACAGTTACTATGCAAGCACTATTACCTGATTGTCGATCGATGAGGAGAGTTGAGAGGTGGACCTTGCTTCCCTTATCAACCTTCACCGTGAACTTTACGAGTCTGTCTTATGACTTTCTAGAGCGGTACAATTTCTCTATCTTACCGATAGTCAAAGTGGTCTATCTCTGTAACAGTTCAGCTGTTTAGATTAGCGGCTCAGCAAACTCCTCTATAGCAGATATGACGTCTTTTTGCTCTTCTTGCACAACTTGTTTTGCCTCTGCTAGCGTTCTTGCATACTTTTTTCTTGATGCATCACGAATCTCTTGTATTTGTTCGCGGTTGATATCAACATCAGGAGTATAGGCGGACCTGAGACTAAATGGGTCTTTTACCTGACCGTTGACCATTGTTTTGCAGTAAAATTCTCTCATATTGAGATTTGCTAGATCATATGTATCAAGAAATGGTGCAAAATGCTCTTTCATGTAGCCAGCATCATCTGATGATATTCTAAATGACACCTTCGTTCATACGTTTCCAAACAGTGCGTTGGAGATAGAATCTGGTATCTGCCTGATAAATTGGTGTGCGACACACAATCCCAGTCAATACTTCCTTGCCTCTGATAGGATCTCATTGAATGTTTCTGTAGCAAAGTTTTGGAACTCATCAACGTACAAGAAAAAAGGTGTTCTTTCTTTTTTTGCTAATCACTGCCTGCCCATCGCTGTTTGATAGATTTTAGTTACAAACATTGCTCCTAAAAATCACATAATTTCCTCTTGAAGCTTTCATTTGGGCAATTTGACGAGAAGAATTTTGTGTTGATCCATCATAGCACGAAAGTCGAGTTTGTTTTCTGTGGAGGCGAATATGTTTTTTAAGATCTCAATAGAAAGTAATTGTCAGACCTTGTTAAGGATAGGCATGATTGCCTCTGTATTAAACTGTTGCGACCGTCATGCAAACTCATTTGTTCGGAAATTACGCACTACATCATCTTGGATTTGATCGATCATATCATACCTGAAGTCTTTATCTGTCAAAGCACGTATGATATCGAATAGTGTGGCGTTTTTCTTATCTAGCAATGCAAGAAATACCATCCTCAAGACGTGTTCAAGCTTTGGGTTCCAGTTCGCACCAAAGAATTTCTTGAAAATATCGATAAATCACTTAGCCAATATCTGCTTTGATTCTTCTTCTCTAATATCCAGTGGGTTGAAACAAAATGGGTACTCTTCGTCTGTTGGGTCGAACATGATCACATCTTGCATACGCTCCTTGGGTATGTATTGCATGATTTCTTCAACTAGGTCCCCATGAGGATCTATAATCCCGATTCCTTTTCCTTGCCTAATATCGCTAATCATGAGGCTCTGCATAAATTTTGATTTTCCTACCCCTGTCTGTCAAATAATATAGATGTGTCTGAGTCTATCTTCATCGTACATTCCTACTGGGACGGTAATCGATCTATAGTCAGTTATTCACATAATGGTTATGTCTGGTGGAGTTTCTTGTGCTATTACTTCAGTACCTTGAAGCTTGTAACCAAACGTAGGTACACCTATTGGAAGAGCAAGCTTTCTTGCTTTTACCGTTAACATTGAAGTCTCTTTTTTGGGATTTTGTGGGAAGTGAAAGAAGGAAGAGATTTCATCCGCTGTCATGAAATACTTTGGTCATGGTATTTTCCCAGCCTTTATTGCTTTGACTGACTCAATGTTTTTATGTACTAAAAGCTTAAATTTGTTTGATGGATAGTTTTTGAAGATCTCAAAGTTATTGAAAAAAGCTTTGAGTTTTCACTCAGCATTTGCCTTATTTGCTCACTGTGCTAGTACACATACCCTTGCATGGAAAAGGTCTTTTCTAATCTTATTATAATAATACTTATTGCCCTCTGCCCTTCGGTTTTTTTGTCTGTTAAAACTGAACATATACTTATAAAATTGTAACATGAGTTGCATGTCAAATAGTTTCTTTTTGAGATTTGACTCTACCAGGAAGGTGAAACTTTCTGTGACGATTGGTGTGATTTCTACGAAATAGGAGAGCCTGTCACTAATAACATCAAAACTTTCAAAGGTTCTAAAGATGTTGAACACGAATTCACTCGTATCTTTCTCATCTACTGTCCGCGGGAAGAAGCCCTTATTTTCAAGCTGTAGCTCCCCCAATACAGTTTTTGATTTATCAAACTCCCATGCACCTTTACTGTCTGGTATCATTTGAAAATCACTGAAGTGTGTGTAGAAGCTTGACTCAAAGGACGCATAGGTTTGGGGTGTTGCGTGGAATGAGTAAAAAAACTCTCCCTTTGCGTAATGTAGTCCGAATACCAACCTTTGCTTTGCTAGAGTTTTATTGATCGCATTTAAGAAATCGGCGAAGGAAGACTTTCCTTTTTCGAATCAATGATATATTTTGATGAGTGATGATTGCATTCACGGTGTCTAGTACATCAAAACTTCTATTGTGCTGATTATAGTAATGCATCGATCAGACGCAACAAAAATCTTGTTTTTTTTCATATACTTCTTCTTAGCTTAGCTTTTTGTAGATTGTATTATATCAGTTTCTACCAACCCATAGTGCAGTATAGCTCATTGGTCCAAATACAGCATTTCATCCTATTGGTTCTGTAGAGTATCTGCCCAATAACCCGTAGCCCCTCATCACAGCTTCTATGTTTTCAACCATTTCTGGTCAGCCGTTTTCTTGTATGCCTCATAGCACTGTTTCTATCTCTTTTATACGGTAATTCTCTAAGAGTCACAGTGTATGAGACATAAAAACTCTTGCTCATTTGAGTAAACTTATGGGCATTCGCTTTGTTTGCTCTATCTGTAAACCGTAAGTACTCGCACTAGAGAAGGGCTGTATAGATGTGTGTCTTAGCCCTATAGCTTTACTTGGTGATACTTTTATATCAAACTTGTGCAAGAAAAATCCGTCAAATACAGTTTTTCATAACATATTAGTGAGTTGATCAGCATACAATGCTGACATTATAGGCAGTGCTCATCTTGTTGTTTTTTGTGCTGCCGATGGCAAGTTTAATAATGTAGCACCATTTTGCACAACAGACATGCTAAACAGATTGGAGAGTTTGTCACTCATGCTGTTGGGTACAGTGATAATTGATGATACTCATCACCCACCTTGATCAATAGCACCATAATGAGATTTTTCTCCATTATCAAAAGTATATATCTGACCTCCAATAGATAGAGTCTCTAAAAGAGACATTGATGTTTCTACTGATGAATTTTCTCCTACCTGTCTCATTGATAGAAGTCACACACCATGATCATTAACTACTGCTGCTAATACACACATTTTGCTGAGTTTTCCGTATTACTAAAAAGGTTTACCACTGAGGTTGTCCTCTAACTTCTACTATTGCTATTGTCGTATTCTAGTATCTGATATGTATTTGTTTTCTATATGAATTCAACTAATTATCTAGACTCTGACTTAATTTACTTAACTATACACTTCCTTGTTATAATCTTCTTCACAGTAGACCTTCCCTCTGTACTCCGGCGGGTACACAGATAATGTTTCTTTTCAACATTTGTCACAGGCTCTCAAAAACAATGCTCTTCACGGTACTTTCTGTAGTCTTTCTTGATGTCTTATATCTGGATGTTTTTTTGGTAATGGTATATTGTGTTTGCGGTAAAACTC
>CAYXZL010000017.1:0-23919 GCA_964469925.1 uncultured Candidatus Peribacteria bacterium
GTCCGATACTAGTTTTGCTTTTTTGCAGGATTATTATCGGACTGGGTGCTGCAACCTAACGGGTTAAGCAAGCCGCCTGGGTAGTATAGTCGCAAGACCGAAACTCAAAGGGATAGGCGGGGGAACACACAAGCAGTGGATTGTCTAGATTAATTGGATAATAAGCCAACAATCTTACCTGGGTTTGAAATCCTTAGAATTCTGGTGAAAGCCGGAAGTGTCTCGCTCTGCGAGAAACTGAGTGACAGGCGCTGCACGGTCGTCGTCAGCTCGTGCCGCAAGGTGTCCAGTTAAGTCTGGTAACGAGCGCAACCCTTGTCCTATGTTAGAATGTCATAGGAGACTGCCTAGGCAACTAGGAGGAAGGAGAGGATGACGTCAGATCATCATGGCCCTTATACCCAGGGCTTCATAGACAATACAATGGGTGCTACAATGAGAAGCGAAATCGTGAGGTGGAGCAAATCTCGAAAAGCATCCTCAGTTCGGATTGTAGTCTGGAACTCGACTACATGAAGCCGGAATTGCTAGTAATGGTGAATCAGAATGTCACCGTGAATGAGTCCCTGTTCCTTGCACTCACCGCCCGTCAAACCATGGGAGTGGGAGCTTTCTGAAGCTGCGATCACGCATTGAGGAAAGATACCATGACTGGGGTTAAGTCGTAACAAGGTATCCCTACGGGAACGTGGGGATAGACCATTATCCTAAATCAATCTTTTGCAAATAGACGTTTGAGTCTTACAACTTTGTCTCTCGTTAATTGTAGTGCTGATAATTTTTTTTGCATAAATGATAAGAAGGGACTTTGTGAGTGGTTCTTTTTTTGTTTTTTATGTCGTAATGTACTGACTGTCGTTTTTGTAAAAGAAATATGATAAGAGTAAGTATAATCCGAGTCCTATTGCGACAAATCCAATAGTACTAATTTTTTCATGTGTTATGTTGTATGTTGTGTGTATTACAATTGCTAGTGTTATACAGACTCCGAGTAGCCGTTTTTGATACTTTAATTTTTTTACTATGCTGCTTGCAATTATGCATGTAAGTAGTGCATGGATTATGTACATCGGCGTTCTTGTTAGTGCATTGTTCGTAGTGTTGAGCCCTATGAGAATGTTTTCTCGAAAACTAAATCATAAAGCGGTTAATAGTCCAAAGACTATAATGTCTTGTGTAGCTATATAGTAGTGATTATAGTTTTTGTACGATATGCACCGTTTTATTAGCTCTTCAGCAAATGCAGCAATAAAAAAAAACATACTTGCTCATTGCCAATTAGTGTTTTTCCCTATGGTTACTCAGATACTCACTATTAATAAAAAATATCCGATGGATATGTTTCCTCGATGTTTGCGGTCTGATTTTGTTTTTCGTATTGTTCGTGCTAGACTTGTTATGTAGGTTATGAACACAATTATACTTGTGGTATTTACTTCTTGGGTTAGCACGAGGTCTGGTGTGTGTACTTGTTTTGTTAGGAAAGGATATACTGCTAATGCCGTAACTCCTGTGGCACTGTATATGATTGTTTGTACTATTATTTTTTTTCTGTATCTGAATATTTGTAGTACGTTGTTGCTGATCCGTAACCAAATATTGAGTAGCACTATGTTGATTATGATGATTTGTCGTATGGGCATATTTTTTCCTTTGCTTGTTAATTTCCTCTATATTCTTTAATGTTATATATAGTTTGTTGCTTTCTCAAAGCTTTTTGTTTTCGTTACTTTATTTAGTTGACAGTTTTGGTCTATGACATCAATAAGTTCATCTGATGCTTTGTCCTATTGTGATGATTATTATGCATGATCGTCTATTTTGAGTTTTTTGTTAGGTGTTTCTAGACAAGAGCTTATTCTTGGTTCAGAGCTTTTTCTTACACCTTCTCTCTATCAACGTTTTGAAGAGTTGTATACTCTTTATGCACATAGTCATAAGCCTTTAGCTTACATTTTGTGATGCGAAGAGTTTGCTTGACGTAATTTTATGGTTAATCAGTCTGTTCTGATTCCAAGACCTGAGAGTGAATACTTTCTTGAAACTGTATCTTCTTTTTTTCACAATCATACTCTTGTTAAGAGTGCGATGTTGGTAGACTTGGGTACGGGAAGTTGATGTTTGGGTATTAGCCTTGTTAGTTTACTTGACTCTTATTTTCATGTTTGTTATTTAGTAGATATTTCCGTTGAGGCATTGGAAGTTGCTCAGTGGAATGCTTCGCATCTTCTCTCTTCTCATCAACAAAATAAAGTTTGTTGTATCCAGTCTGATCTTTTGGCTTTTCTTCTTTCTGAACCGCTATCACCAACTTTTGACTGTGTTGTTATTGTTGCTAACCTGCCTTATGTGCCTCTATGATTTTCTGGTTTGGAAAAGCCTGTTGAGCAATGGGAGCCTGCTCTTGCCTTGTTTTCTGGTGAGGATTGATTGTTGCACTACAAACGTTTGATGGCTGATCTTAGTCGTTTACAAGAGAATCATTATTTTTCTTGTGGGTCCGTGGTTTTTATGGAGATGATGAGAGACCAATATAGTTGTTTATCTTCTGAGTATTATTTTCTGTGACAGTGGTGTTCGTATCCTACTTTCCATGATAATATTGTTATTGGGATGCTGGTGCTTGGCTAGTTTGTATGTTTTTTGTTTGTTTGATCAATTCTCCTATTTCATCATCATCGGCTGTTTTGTTTCGATGTGTTTTTTTGCATTTTGTACATTGGAATAATATTTTTGTCTGACCGTTTTTTATTTCGTAGCTGATCACTTTCATGATTCAGTGACATTGTGATTTTCTGTCTCAAGGTGTTATATCGTCGATATGAAGAGACGTGAAGCAATGTGGACAATGGTTTCTACATGTTTTTTTTGCTGCTTGTACCGTCTTTCTGCACGCTATACATGTAAATGATTCATTGATTTTTTTCATCCTGTTTGGATAGTGTTTATAAATTTTTGTGCCTTGGTGCCTGTGCAGATAATACATGCGGCTATTAGAATCACTGTTATTATCAGTGCAGTTGTTCGTTGTATTGTTTGGATGTAATGATCGAGTATTTTTATTATTCCAATGTGGATAATGTAGATTAATAATGAGAATTTGCCTATATTAGTCAGTCGTTTTGTTATTCTCTTTGAAGGTCGTCTTTGTGCAACGTTGTGTGATACCCAATAGATCAGGCATGTATGGAATAAGGGAATCATGATGTTTGTGTGTGATGTTTTGGTAAGGTATCGTGTGATCACTATTGTTGTAATAATGAGTAGATACTTTCTGTATCTGGTTGTTCGTAACTTAGTGGAGATGTTTTCTCGTTTGTAGTGTGCCCCTATTAGGGTTCCTAATATACCGTATAGTGTGAAGTTCATGGAGAAAATGTAGATTCCTAGCTGATCTATTGTTAGGAGCAGTGCGATTATGATTGCTATTGAGACAAGGGTCTTCTTTTGTGACTTTTTACTATATTTTCCTCGTATACTACCTATAAAGATCGTTAGAGAGATTGGTAGTAAAATCTCGAATGATGTTGTATTCTGTTGACCTGATATGATGGTTTCGATGATTGTTTGTCGTGTGTGGTTACTTTGTATGCCGATGATGATGTTCGTTATGATGTAGATTGATAGTAGTTTGCTTATGATTGACCATTGTTTCTTCTTTTTTTCTAATAAAAACTGTCAGGTTATGATTCATGTAATATACACAAATCCAATGGAAACTCGTGCGAGTGATAGTCAATGACTGATAGTGCTGTTGTGAAGATTGGCGAAAACATGGTACGATATCATTGCTATTACCAGCACTCCTCTGAATAGGTCATAACTTATTATTCTTGTCGTTTTGTTCATTGTTTCTGATAGTGGCATGTAGAATGTTCTCTATTATAATTATAGAAAAAGGGTGGCTTGCTGCCATCCTTCTTATTGTTTTTTTGTTTATTATGTAAGAATTTCTCACATATCGTCTGTGAATGTGTTTGGAATTTATTATTTTGTCTCTTTTATGCAGCAGTTGCTTTGATTTCTTCTAGTGTTTCTTTTGACAGTTCATTGAAAGCATTTTCAATCGTTTCAGTTAGTTTTTTTTCTGTTTTGATACTGTCTACTATGGTCACGTATTTAGTTTCTAGTTTTTCTAGGAGCAACTTTTCGAATGGTCATATTTGTGCTAGTTGTAATTCGTCTAGATACCCTTTGGTAGCAGCATAGATGATTGCAGCCTGTTGGTAGAATGTCAGCGGTTTGTTCGCTTTCTGTTTAAGTATCTCCACTAACCTTTGACCCCTGGATAGTTTTTTTTGTGTTGCTGGATCTAGATCTGAAGCGAACTGAGCAAATGCTGCCAGCTCTCTATAGGTTGCTAAGTCTAATCTGAGTCATCATGATACTTTTTTCATTAATCCCGTTTGTGCTGATCATCCTACGCGTGATACTGATGTACCGACATTTATGGCTGGTCTTACTCATGCGTTAAATAAATCTGTTTCTAGGAAAATCTGCCCATCAGTAATGGAAATGACGTTTGTTGATATATATGCTGATACGTCTCAGGCTTGTGTTTCTATGATAGGTAGTGCAGTCAAACTTCCTGATCCGTAATTTTCATTGAGTTTAGCTGCTCTTTCAAGTAGTTTGCTGTGTTGGTAGAAAACATCTCCAGGGTATGCTTCTCTTCCAGGAGGTCTTTTTAGCAATAGAGAAATTTCTCTGTAGGAGACTGCGTGTTTTGACAAGTCGTCGTATACGATCAAGGCATCTTGACCATTGAGCATAAAATATTCACCCAGTGCACATCCCACATAAGGTGCTAAGTACTGCATTACGGCTGGGTAATTTGCTGATGCGTTGACGATAATTGTATGGTCTAGTGCACCGTTTTCTTTGAGTGTTTCAACTATTCTCTTCACTTTTGATTCTTTTTGTCCTATCGCTACATAGATACATTTTACCCCCTCTTGTTTTTGGTTGATGATAGTGTCAATTGCAACAGATGTTTTACCCGTTTGCCTATCCCCAATAATCAACTCTCTTTGTCATCTACCGATAGGTACCATAGAGTCAATGGCTTTGATTCCTGTCTGTAGAGGTTGATGTACTGATTTTCTTGTCATTACTCCTGACGCAACTCTCTCTACTGGATAGTATTCTTTGGGATTGATGGCTGGTCATCAATCAAGAATTTCTCCTATTCAGTTTAGGACTCTTCCTAAGTATTCTGTACCTACTCCTACAGAGAATACTTTGTCGGTTTTGCTTACCGTGTCTCACTGTTTAATATTTTTGTATTCTCATAATATCAATACTCATACTTGATCAGGCAGCAAGTCTAATACGAGTCCTTTGTTCCCATTTTCAAAAACAACTATTTCAGAAAACATTACTTTTTGCAAACCGGAAACTATTGCTACTCCATCTTTTACCTCTAATACTTCTCCTTTATTGGTCAGTTCATCTGATATGGTTGTTTGTTCGATTTGTTGCTGAATTTTAGCTAGAATTTCTGTCGCTGAGGTCATGGCTACTGTATTGGTTACAAAGAGTAAAATTTTATCTTTTGTGTTTTATTGTAATAGCTTTTCTATGTCTGTATCTGCTTCTCTTTTGTATATTTTCCCTTGTGTTTTGATTGTTATCCCTGTTTGTGTTGTTACTGTTCTGTTTACTACTTTATAAGTATGTGCCAGGCTTTCTTGTTTTATTGATTGTGGTGCGATTATTTCTACTGTTGGGTCGTAGTGTTCTTTTATATCTTGTATGATATGGTATAACGTTTGTATCGCGTGTTTGTTGTATTGTTTTGTTTCTGTTAGCATGCGTATGAGTTCATATGTGACTGGACTTTCGTTTTGTATGATTGTTATTACTTCGTTTTGAAGTAGTTTTTCTCCATACTTTCTGTGGAGATTTTTTAACACCTTTATCGCTGTCCAGTATTCTGGTATACAATCTGGGTTCTCTTTGAGTATGGATTCTCGTGGATTGGTTTTCATTTCCTGTCTTTGTTGATTATATCAAAAACCTTATTGTTTGGTGGCCTCTTGAATGAGTGTGTTGATGTAGTCTTGCTGTAGAACTTTGTCGGTCTTGAGTAATTTCTTTACAACAATTTCTGTGGTTTTTTTGATTCCTTGTTCGAAATTTGCATTGAGTTCTGATTCAATTTTTTGTGCATCATGCTTTGCTTTTAGTATGATGTCTTCTGCTTTTTTATGAGCATTTTCTAGTATTTCTTTTTGTTGGTTTTCCGCTACGGCTCCTGCGTCTGCTATTATACTATTTTTTTTGGTTACCGCCTCTTGAAGAATTTTTTGTGTGTCATGCTCTGCTTTTTGTAGCATGTCGTGATATTCTTGATCTGCGTTTTCTAATTTTTTGGTAAGTGACCTTTTTTCTTCGATTGCTTCAATCATCGGTTTTGCCAAGAATTTTTTGTATAGTCGAAATAGTATTCAGAAGTTGATTACTTGTGCGATAAACATATCTAATTTAAACTCCATTGTGTGTATTTATCAAACGATAAAGCCTCTGGTATCTAACTTAATAATTGTAGGGCAATAATGAGACCATAAATTGCAGATGATTCAACTAGAGCCAAGAACAATATCATAAATGTTAATATTTTCCCTTTTGATTCTGGATTCCTCAAAACAGACTCCATCGCACCTGCACACAGTAGTCATTCTCCAATACCAACGCCTAAACCGGCGAATCAAACACCGGCTCAAGCTGCTATTGCTTTGTAGCCCATTGTTGCTATGAGTGACGGATCAATATTGATGATTTGTAAGGCTATAATAAGCCCATAAATCGCTGCCGATTCTACTAGTGCTATTCCTAATATAGTTAATACGAGAAATGATCAGGACATTTTCGGATTTTTCCCAATTACTTCTATCGACTTTTGTGCTAGAATACCTTCTCATACTCCAACTCCTAAACCAGCCAAACCAACGGCTAAACCAGCTCCAATGTACAATAGTTCCATGATGTGTTGTTTAAATAACATAAAATAAAGTTATGTTTACGTTTTATTCTTCTTCACCTTGTGCCATTTTGATAAATATTCCTACCAACAATGGGAACACAAAGGCTTGTATTAGTGCTACCAATAATCCTTGGATGTAGACAATGAGTGTTGCTACGATAGGAAGATCTATATTGAACAGGTTTTGTGAAGCAGATACCAATCCTCACACTAACATTGCTAGTAGTATTGGTCCGGATGTCATATTTCAAGCCAGTCTTGCTGCGAGTGACAATACTTTTGCGAAGAGTCCTACAATATCTAAAAGCCCAATAAATAATGATATTCCTATGTCAAAAGCCTTTACAAGGATTTTTAGTGGATAATAGACTAATAAGGGCAGCTTCCCTCTTTCTACTGTTAAAATATTCTTTCATCGTATAGGGACATACTCATTGAGTTGTTTAAACAAACCTCATAGACTTTTATGTTGTACTATTAACATGATAATGACGGCAATTGATGATAGTGCGGCTGTAAAGTTGATGTTTGAGGTAGGGATACTAAACCATTCTTCTAGTTGTGGTAATGGTAGTTTCGCAAAATCTATTAACAAACCTAACAGGTTACTAATTAGAATGATAAAAAACAATACTACTACATAGGTTTTTATTCCTTTTTTCTCTTTCTCCCCCATAATTTCTTCGAAGAACTCATATATCTTTTCTGTTACCAATTCTAGTACCATGGAGAATCCGCTTTTTGGGAAAATTTTGTATACCGCGATAAGCATTATTATGATGGCTATTTGTAGTGCGATGCCATTAGAAATGGGCGAGCTGTTATACCAAAAACTTAACCAATTTGTCCATATGGTGTTTATGACTTGCGGGATGACATTGTGAGTAAGAGTAAACAATTGTTCTTCCATCGTTTTTCCCTATCAAAAAAAATCAAAAACCAAGGAGTAAGTGGTCGATTCATTTGTTTGGTCCGGATTCCCTATAAATACAAGGTGGGAGCTCGATTTGGCTGGGCCAAATATACCGTCTTCCATATGCTGTTTTGAGGAAAATCGGATCAAGGGAACCACTAGACCCCTTAGTCGTGCTTCTACGATATTCTTCGTTTCATTTATTGCAAGAGAATGTAAGAATATATTTATATTTCTTTGTCTACTTTACATTTTCTTTCTACTGTATAATTTGCATTTTTTTTGTGCATGTTCTATACTTTGTTTGTGTTTACTCTTTTCCTTTTTTGATGGCTGATTTTGCTCAAGATACCAGTGGCTCTGTCGGTGTTCCTCAAACTAGTGATGGTTCGTTGACCCCTGACGCTTCTGGGAATCTTCAACCGTGAGCTTTTGGTGGTATTCCCTATGGCCAACAATCCGAGTCGCTTGATGTGCTTTCTCAATCTGTTGGTACTGATGATAGTGGCGTTGATTCTTTTCCCATTAGTGCTGATGATATTCCTGATTTCAGTGATGATTCTCAGTCTGTATTACCTACTTCTTTACAGATGGAACTTTCTGATGTAGGATTTAAAGAAAACGTATCAGATAGTGCCATTCCTTCTTCAGACCCCTCTGTTTCTGTTGTTGATCCTTTTGGTGGTTCTTCTGACTTTTCCTCCTTTGATGAACAATCGCCTGATAATATTCCTCCTTCTCAAGCATTACAAGCCTCTGGTGTTGTTTCTGACCTTGTTTCGACTTCTTGAGTCTCTCCAAGTTGAGGGCAGGATCTTCCCACTGCTGACGTTGTAGAAGCTTTTGATGATTCTTCAGCACTTGAGGATGTTCACGATTGACAAGAGTCTACGGTGTATGATCAAGTACGTTCTGTTGAGGAGCGTGATTTGGAGCGTGATGATAATCCTTCTTCTCTTGTCGATAAGTTTTATGAATTAGCGACTCTTATTGGTAAGTCGTTGGATTTGTCGGCAGATCATACATTCTCTTTGTTGGCCCATGATACGGATGAGGAGCATGTTGAATATCGTTTTGTGCGTGTTAAAAACGTTGATGCAGGCTTCAAAATAGAAAAGCTTATTTCGAAAAAGCTTACCAACGATATAGAAACAGTGATTTTGACTATGACGTATAAAGTTAGTTTTTCTTCTCTTAGGCTTTACATCAATGGTACTATGTTGTACCAAGAGGTAAAGGGTGATGATCAGTGAGATGAAAATAGAGCTATTATTTTGGATAAGATTAATAAATTTCTGTTGTTGGTAGGCGAATACTATGCTAATTTGCAACAGGAAAAAGAACAAATGGAAGAGAAAAAAAGGTTGTCTGTTAGCCTCAGAAGTTTCTAATTTTTTTTGTCTTTATGGCTTTCACATAGCTTGTTACCGATTTGCTTTTCCCTATAGTGTAGGTTGTCTTGTTGTTTTGTTTGTGCTTGTATGTTGTTATGCAGCTTTTTTTGACGGATTTCACTATCGAAGACAATGTTGTAACTATTGTGGAGTCTAGAGTTGTTTTTCAGTGTAAGAATGTTTTGAGAATGAGGGCGGGTGATGTTTTTACTTTACAGCAAAAGGCCCTGGTCGATCGTGATGATGCTGTAAGATACCGTGTTGCATTTACATCATCTACAAAGGATTTGATCTATGCACACATTCTTGATTCTACTTCAGCTCCACCGTTATCTTCTCCTACGGTTACTATGTGTATCGCCTTACCTAATACTACTAAAAAGCTCTCTTTGATAGTTCAAAAGTTAACTGAGGTTTGAGTTTCTCATATTGTGTTTTGGAGGGCTGATAGATCTCAGTTATGATTGCAGCTATGATCGAAAGTCGATAAACTGAAGCTTGTCGCTATCGAAGCTGTTGAGCAAAGTAAGGGTTGGGCACTCCCAACTCTTAGCTTTATAGATGATATTTTGTCGTGGGTTACTCTCCACCCTCATTTCCGTTTTTTCGTTTTTGATACAAAAATTTGATCTGTTTGATTGCTTAACAAAGATTTGTTTGGTGTTTGAGAGCCTTTGTGCTGATTTGTTTGACCTGAAGGTTGATTTTCGGATAATGACTATTGATTGTTTGTGCACTTTCCTTTCACTATGCTTTCGCTTGGTAGTTCTATTTTGAGAATGGAGACTGCGGCGATTGTATGAAGCTGGTGGTTGCTTTCTTGTGGAAAGAATTGAAACTGTTTGTTGAACAACTAGTATAGTTTTGTTGTAATTTTTAAGTTTCTTGGTCTATATGAAATCATTCGTTAAATCGTTGTTTTTGTATGATAGTTTGTATCCGTTTTTGCAAAAAACTTCTTTGTACAAGCTTTTAAGGAAGTATTATGCAGAATTAGCTGCTCAGCTTCACTGACATCCTAGTGGTCATATGTTTGTGATTGGGGTAACCTGAACAAACGGGAAGACAACGACTGTTAATATATTGCATCATCTTTTGAATAGGTATGTTGGCAAAACGTTTTGTGTTAGTACTGCTTATGTAAAGTTTGGCGATACGGAAGAATTTAATGCGACCAAAATGAGTTCTTTGGATGCGTTTTCTTTGCAAAAGTTGCTTGTGCGTGCGAAAGATGAGTGATGTAATATTGCTTTGATTGAGACTACTTCTCATGGTCTTGATCAGCATAGATTTGCTGGCATTGATTTTGACATGGGTATTTTGACCAACATTACTGATGACCATTTAGATTATCATGGTGGATTTGATCATTATGTTGCAGCAAAAAAAAAGCTTTTTAAGTCCGTCATTGCCAGCCACAAGGCTGAGTCCTACGCAGTTCTTCCTAAAGACGATCCAACTGGTAGAAAACGAGATGAAGAGTTGAACTTTGACCATAAATTAAGCTTTGGGGTAGCGAGTAATGCCAATGTTTCCGCCTATGATATTGTTGAGAGCCTTACTGGTACGCGTTGTAGAGTGTCCTATTTGGGGCAGGATTTTGTGTTGGAGACAAATTTGTTAGGCACCTATAATATTTCTAATATTTTGGCTGCTCTGTCGGCTGTTGCATTGATGGGAGTGGATATGTGAAAGGCTATTGAAAGTCTTAAGAGTATTGATGGGGTATTGGGAAGAATGAACAAATTTGAACATAATGGTGTCACCTATTTTGTTGATTACGCACATACTGAAGATGCGTTGTTGAAAACCCTATCATACTTATCACATGTTAAGTGATCGGGCAGGTTACTTGTTTTGTCTGGTTCAATGTGAGATGGGAGAGATAAGGGTAAGAGACCGAAGATGTGAGCACTTTTGGATCAATATGCTGATATTGTTGTGCTGTCCGATGAAGATCCTTGACAAGAAAATAGACTATGAATTATTGATGATGTCGTTCGTGGGATCAAAAACAAAAAGGAAGGAGTCGGTTTGTTTGTTTTGCCTGAGAGATTTTTTGCACTACAGTTTATTACTCATATAGCAAAGCCATGAGATACGGTGTTTTTGGCAGGCAAGGGTCATGAAGAAGTGATGCTAACTAAGTATGGCAAAAGGGAGTGGAGTGACAAAAGGGAGCTTGAAAAGATTTTGGTCTAAGAAAAGTAGTGTTGTGTTTGGCTAGATCAGACATATAGTGGTGGTGCTTGGTTTTTTGGCAAATCTTTAACGCGTATCTTTTGTTAGTTTTATTTTTTATGATGAATGCTATGGTAGTTGTTCCTGATAATGCTTGCAAAGTCTTTCAGTGAGAGATATTTTCTGTGTGGCAGTATCCTCAGCAGATGTTTGATGGTAGTATCAAAACTTTTGAGTTAGCTTCGAGACTGAATACTGTTATTATTTTGCCCACTGTTGACACTAGCATTTTGCTTGGTTATGAAAAACAACCTCATTTTGAAGATTTTCAATTGGGCTTTTTGTGAGGTAGACAGGATGAGGGTGAAACTCCTTTAGAATGTGCACAGAGGGAATTATTAGAGGAAACTGGGATGGTTTCTAATGATTGGTTTTTGTGGAAACGTTATGAAACTGGTTCAAAGTTGGCTCATACTACTTATTTTTTTGTTGCAAGGAACCCTCAGAAGGTATGAGAGCAGCATTTGGATAAAGGGTGAGAAATCATCGAGATTAGAGCAATTTTGTTTGATGATTTTGTTGATCGTATTGTGCAGTGAGGTTTGGCCAAGGGTGATTTTAGAGCGGATATTTTGTATATGAAACTGATGGACTCATTGAGTGACTTAAAGACTGTTCTGTTTGGTTCTTAATGTATTGCTCACATGGTTTCTGCTATTAAGGCTGTTGTTTTTGACTTTGGTGGTGTCGTTATTGATCATATTGCGACGTGAGCGCTCCCTTTTGTGCCGATGGCAGAATACTTTGGGGTGAGTGTTCAGGACTTGAGAAGAGTCGCTAAGCCTTGTTTTGATCTTGAATATGCTGCGTGATTGATTTCTTATGATACTATGTGGAAGATTTTGTCTGTCGCTTTTGGCAAAGATGTTCCGGATAATCATTGGGAAATAGCAGTTGAGCGTATGCAGAGGGCAACGCTTCGCTATCGTGTTGTTTCTATGATAGATCAGATCAAAACTGCTGGTTTTCATGTTTATCTTTTGTCTGATATGACGAAAGAGTGGAGAGAACTGTTTGAAGCGAAGGGTTGGTATAATGTATTTGAAGATTGTATTCACTCTTGTGATGTGTGAATGACGAAAGCTATGGATGCACAAGAAGGTACTACTCGTATTTTTGATTATGCTTTGCAGCGTTTTGGTTTTGCTGCTCATGAAATTCTTTTTCTTGACGACAAACAGGAGAATATTGATAGTGCTTTGCGTGCTGGTATGCACGTTATTCATGTGGTGGATGAAGAACAGTTGGTATCTGATCTTTCATCTTTTTTGTGATTATAGTTTTTTGTTTGAGTGTTGCTTACATGGTTCAGAAAAACGTACTTATTGTGATAGGACATCCTAGATCACGTAGCTTTTGTGAAGCTTTGGCACATTCTTATGCTGATTGAGCGAGAGCTAGTGGTCACGAGGTTCGTCTGATTAGTCTTGCACATGCTTGAGTTAGTCGAGACTTGATAGAAGGAGTTAATACTGGTAGTGCCGAAGAACCTATTTTGGTGACTTGGAGAGGTGATATCGTGTGGATGAATCATATTGTCTTTGTGTTCCCCACGTGGTGGTATACGGTACCTGCTTGCCTTAAGTGATGGTTTGATAGGTTGTTTGTTCCAAAGTTTTCTCATCAGTATACGGGATATTTGCGTTGGAAAAGGCTTTTACAGAACCGTACTGGTAGTATCTATACTACTTGTGGCGGTCCTCGTTGGATTTATTGGTTGTTGTTGTGACATCCTTGAATTAAGCGAATAAGAAGAACATTGCGGTTTGTGGGGATTACTCCTAAGAAAAGCTATTTTTTTAGTGAGCTTGCTCCTGGGGTTCGTAGTGATCAGGAACGTGCTGCGATGCTCCGTACCATGTATCGCTTTGGTCAAAAGTTATTGTAGTCTTTATGTTTTTTTATGTTTATGTCTGAAGTTTTTGTACAGCCTACTACACTTGTTTTACTTTTTAATGATAGGGATGAAGTGTTGTTGGGTTTTAAAAAAAGGGGGTTTGGACAAGGGAAGTGGAACGGTTTTGGTGGAAAAGTACAGTTGTGAGAGTCTATTTTGGATGCTGCTTTGAGAGAGCTAGAGGAGGAGGCTGGTATTGTTTTGGAAAGTGGTAGCATCCGTGAACATGGTCAGATCCGCTTTGAGTTTCAGCACGATCCCTTGTGGTATCAAGATATGACTATTTTTGTTGGTTCTTATTGTTGACCTTTTAGAGAGACCGATGAAATGTCGCCTCAGTGGTGGCCCATAAACGCTTTGCCATACGATGAGATGCGAGAAGATGATAGCATATGGATGAAGGATTTGTTTGCTGGTCGTTATGTCCGCTATCATTTTGTTTTTGATGCTTGTAACAGAGTTGTGAGTAATCGTGAATTAGCGTAGCTCTTGTTGTTGTTTTTCATATGTAGACTATTTTGTTATTTATCTTGCAAAAGTCGCTTTTTGTTCATGTTCTTTCTATTGATTTATGCTTTCAAACCTTTCTTTTTTGCCTTGTGATTTGTTGTTATTTTGTCTAGATAGCATGTGGTATTTACTTGTTTGTGTTTGTTATGAAGATTGGAATTGTGGGTTTGCCTAATGTTGGTAAGTCTACCTTGTTTAATGCTTTGACTCAATCCTATGCCGCTGATGCTGCCAACTTCCCTTTTTGTACGATAGATCCTAATGTGGGTGTGGTGGATGTGAAAGACGAAAGAGTTGATCAGTTAGCAGTCATGTCTCAATCGCAGAAGGTAGTCTATGCTACCATTAAGTTTGTCGATATTGCAGGCTTAGTGAAAGGTGCGAGTAAAGGTGAGTGAATGGGTAATGCATTTTTGTCTCATATTCGTGAGGTCGATGCTATTTTGCAGGTTTTGAGATATTTTAGTGAAAGTGATGTGAACCATGTTGAGGGAGAAGTTGATCCTCTAAGAGACAAGCAAATTATTAATGATGAGCTGATCCTTTCTGATCTTCAACAGATTGAAAAAAAACTTCCTCAGCTACAGAGAAAGGCGAAATCGGGAGATAAGCATGTACAAAAAGAAGTAGCTTTGTTAGAGCGTGTGACTGCTGTTTTGGAATCATGAAGGCTTATGTATACTCTTCGTAATGAATTATCTGATGATGATTGTTTTCTTTTGTCTCAGTATCATTTTCTTACTTTCAAACCTTTTGTTTATGTGATTAATGTGAGTGATTCTGATTTGGCAGATGCAGAAACTATTGCTAAGGAGTATGGACAGAAACTTTCAGCACCTGTGGCTGTGGTTTGTGTTAAAATGGAGCAAGATATGATTGAACTCACTCATGCAGAAAGAATTGAATTTATCCGTGATTTGGTGTGAGCTGATCCTCGTGCTGTTCCAACTCTTAATGATGTTATTGCGTTGGCTTTTGACACCGTGTGACTGATGTATTACTTTACATCGTGAGAAAAGGAAACAAAGGCACGAACCGTAAAGAAACATAGTACTGCTCCAGAAGCTGCTGCTGCTATTCATACTGATTTTCAACGTGGTTTTATCAAAGCTGATGTTGTATCCTGTTCTGATTTGTTGGCTGCTTGAAGCTGGTCTCAAGCAAGAATGCAGTGAAAAGTGAGGTTAGAATGAAAACAGTATGTTGTGCAGGATGGGGATGTTATTGTTTTTAAATTTAATGTTTAGTTGTCGTGCTTAGTCAATAGTATTTTTTACGGCTGCTCCTTTATTTTTTTGTTTAGCTATTATTTTTGTGTTTATGTGCTATACTTTCTTGGTCCCTATGATTTGATCATTGCGAAGCATGATGATTGATGATTTATGTGTCTTTGCTTGCTTATGTGCTAGAATTATGCTTGACATTGTATAGTGCTTTGCTAGATTGGATGCAGCTATTTTGTGGTGAGTACGCTTTATTTTGCTACAAAACTTATCAAACATGAACTTTAATACCAAAATGGATGACAGTAGTATTTCTGTCGACCTGACGATTACGAATCTCAAAGATGTATTGCAATACTGTAAGCCTAAAGAACAGCTTGTCCTCCTTCAAAAGTTCGGTTTAGACAATGGTAAGGAAGTGCCACTACAGAGAATATGAAAGAAGTTTTCTTTGACGAGAGAAAGGGTAAGGCAGGTTGAGACACAGGCGTTGATGAGATTTAGGAGATTGATAGTGTGAAATGCGAAATATACTGATGTACTGGAAGAGGCGACAAAGATATTGGATCATCATGGTGGTATTTTGCGTGAGGAACTGCTTGTTGCTAAGTTGGTCAACTTGAAGAAGTTTATTTTTTCTAAGCAAGAATTTAAGCTTATTCTCGTTTCTGATTTTAATATCTCTTATCTCAAGAGAAATAGACTTATCGATAAGAGTTTCTATTTAGACCCTTTGTATGAGGACCTTTTGAGTGCTATGGTTTTGGAGGTAAGAACATATTTTGAAAAAAGAGATGGAAGCCAGGATCTGTACGAGTTTATCGGAATGATCAAAGACAAATATACAAAGGAATATCCAGACATTCACTATTTCAATAATGAATTGTTCTATATGAATTTTTTTGCTACGATTAGGTGATTGTCTGTTTTTGATGGAAAGATTTGACTTGACCTTTTCCATGACGTTAATCCCAAAACCGTTAAGTTGAAAATTCTCTATACGTTGAGAAAGATAGGGAAGCCAATGCATTATCAAGAATTGCCTTCTAAAATCATGGAATGGTTTCCTCAAAAACCTGTTAAGCTCAACACTGTTCATAATGAGTTGGTTAAAAACAATGATATGTTTGTCAATATGGGACTTGGTATCTATGGCTTGAAAGAACGAGGCTATAAGTGAGGTGTTGTAAAAGAGATTATTGTGAGGATTTTTGAAAAGAACGAAAGACCTATGACGGTGAAAGAAATCTGTAGAGAGCTTTTGAAAGAGAAGATGGTTAGTCCTAACACTGTGCTTCTTAACTTACAGAAACATAAGGATACTTTTGAAAGAGTTGAAAAAGGCATCTATCAGTTGAAGGCATCATAAGGATTGCATTAGTGTTTTGGTTTCGTAGAAAGTGGGTGTTTCGATGCCCGCTTTTTGTGGCTGAGGCATTGTGACTATTGCATATTATATATACTATTCTTCTTGCGACACTGACTTATCCATAGTCTTGTCAAGTTGTGATTGTGCTGGGGTGATGGAATTGGTATACATGTACGCTTGAGGTGCGTATGCCGTTCGGCTTGTGGGTTCGAGTCCCATCCCCAGCATTTTTTGTAATTGTCAAATTCTAAGCAAACAATATTTCTAGGCGTTTTTTGCTTTATTTTGATGCTAGCTGTATACTCTTTGAGTGAATTTTAGGCACGAGGTCTTGGCTCAATGATCTTTGTACAGCGTACTTTGTTCTTAGTGAGGCGTTTTCGACTGCTGGTCGTTTTTTTCTTGGTGCTTGGGTATTCGTTTTTGATTGATGTTCGTCCTACTTTTTCGCAGACTCCTAGTTGTGGAGATGGGGCTATTGGTAGTTGATGTTCGGTGTATGATAGTCATGGATTTGAGGGTAATGATTGGGGCATGCGGAACGGTGGAGGTGCTGATGCTTTTCTGGTTTCCAATGCTACCTATGCTAATAATGGTAGTTATTCTCTTGATTTACAGGATGATACGTCGACGTCTGTAGCTTATACTGACTCTTTGGATTTTAGTGAGGCTCAGTCGATACACATAACGTTTTCGTACTATCCCGTTAGTATGGACAATAGTAGTGAGGATTTCTTCTTGGAGATCAATACTGGTGCAGGTTTTGTTGTTGTTCAAAATTGGGCTTTTTCCGTGGATTTTGTTAATAACACGAGATATGATGAAGTTGTTAGTGTTGCGGGACCCTTTAGTAGTAGTACTGTTATAAGATTTAGACTTGATGCGTCAGGTAATGCAGATGATGTCTATTTTGATGATATCGAGATTAGTATTTGTGCTAGTGAGGCGTGTGATGATGGTAATCTTATTGGTGGCGATGGCTGTAGTGCTAGCTGTAGTTGCGAAGCGGATAATGATAGTGATGGTATCTCTTTTTGTGGTGCTGATGGAAACTTTGGTACGACGGGAGATAATGATTGTAATGATGGTAGTGGTAGTATCTATCCATGAGCGACGGAGCTATGTAATAGTCTCGATGATGACTGTGATGGTGAGGTGGATGAGTGAGATGTGTGTGGATGAGGTAGTTGTGGTGATGCAACTATTGATGGAGGTGAGTGATGTGATGATGGTAATACTAATGATGGTGATGGATGTAGTAGTAGTTGTGCGATAGAAACATGATTTAGTTGTACATGAGCACTATCGCTCTGTACTACTGTTTGTGGAGATAGTGTTATTGCAACCATTGGCAGTACCTGATCTGTCTTATATAGTGAAAGCGACTTTGATGGTGTGACTGCATCGAATCTTTTCAATCCTTATGGCTTGACTGGGATTGATCATACTATTGTTCACCAGACTGTGTGAGGTAATCCATGAGAGTATTTGAGTATTACCCAGTTGAGAGATAGTCCTATTGCAAGCAGAATTTTTAGCTATTTTTATCCTGTTCCAACAAACTTTTCTTTGTCTTCTGGACAGATAGAATCGCTAGACTTTGTGTTGGATGGGTGAAATATCGGTAATGTGTACGTATCCTGAACACAGTCATTTAATGGAGAGACCTATTACAATGATGCGTTTACGACTATGTCCTATGGTGCATTGGTCAAACAATGATCGTTAGAGGTTCAGTTTTGTGGATTTGATGTGACTCCTGACGTGTGATGGGCTACGCAAAACTGTGTTATTACAAGAGAGCGTTTGGTAAGTGAAGGTTTTGACCTGTCGAGTGGAGCTACTGCTTTAGAGTTATGATTTTATGCAGCTAGTTATTCTAATGCTAATGTACAATGATGAGTTGATAATTTTTCTCTTACGGTCCATTATGCTGATGCGAATGACTTTTCTGAGGAATGTGATGATGGATGAACAGGTACAGGTGATGGATGTAGTGACCTTTGTCAAATAGAATTTGGATATAGCTGTAGTGGAACTCCATCTGTGTGTGGATGTACGGTGGATAGTGATAATGATGGATTGACCGATTGTGAAGAATGACAATGAGATCTTGATAATGATGGTATTAGAAACTATTTGGATACTGATGATGATGGTGATGGGATTTTGACGGTAGATGAATTTGCTTTGCTACTTTCTGGTTATGGGTTGAATGAGTACGATCTAGAAGAGACGGGTGCGGTTGCTCTATCTGATGCACTAAAGCCTTATACGACAACTCTTGATAGGGATCAAGAAGGTGATGCTAATGATTATATCACTATTGAGGTTCAACCAGAGTGAAGTACTGATGTTACTAGCGGTTGTGAAATCACTCAGGCTGCTACATTACCAGCGTCTACTTTTGGTAGTGATATTTACAGTTTCCCTTTTGATACTACGTTGTTTGATGTGAGGTGATGTGCTAGTGTAACGGTGCATCAGTACTATTATGGCGTTAGTGATATGAATGGTTATATATATAGGAAATATGGGACTATTCCTGGATGAACATGAGGGCAGTGATGGTATACGTTGACGTGAGCTAGTTTTGGCATGACGACTCTTGGTGGTCAATACGTGGGAACTGTTACATACACGATTCAAGACAATGGTGTCTGAGATGAGTGTCCTGAAGTAGGCTATATCTGTGATCCAGGGTGACCTGTACAGGGAAGTGGATGAACGGCTGTGTGTGGAAACGATATACGGGAGTATTACAATAGTGGTTTTTCTTTTACTGGTCATGTCAAAATCAGTGAAAATATTGGAGGCATTAATTTGGATGCATCTGACTTTTTTGGTTCGGAGATCGGCATTATAGGAGATTTGGATAATAATGGTTATGTAGATATCACTGTATGAGCATACCAGGATGATGATGGAGGTACCAATAGGGGTGCTGTGTACAATATTTTCTTGACAGGTGGTTCTACTGTTTTGTCTGTACAGAAAATTAGTGCTAGTACTGGTTGACCTTCTTTGTGATTAAGTAACAGTGATTTTTTGGGAGTATGAGTGGCATGAGTGGGCGACTTAAATAGTGACTGATGGGAAGATATTGCTGTCGGTGCCTACGGATGAGATGATGGTGTAAGTGCCGGTTGAGAGATCTATATTTTGTTTTTGACTTGAAATGGTACATACACGAGTTCCCAGAAGATTAGCAAAACGACATGAGGAGGTCCAAGTGCGATTTTAGCAAGTGATAATTTCGGTAGAAGTATTACGAGGATTGGTGATTTGGATGGAAACTGAACTCCTGAACTGTTGGTTGGTGCTCCTGGTGATGATGCTGGAGGTAGTGCTGCTGGTACAACCTATGTATTGTTTATGAATACTGATGGTACTGTTAGTGCTGTGCAAGAGATCGGTGAGGGTGTTGGTGGTGGTCCTGCTGTTTTGGATGCGTCTGATTTTTTTGGTTATAGTGTCGCTGGTATTGGAGATCTCAATGATGATGGGTTTGGAGATGTTGCTGTCGGTGCCTATGGAGATGATGATGGTGGTAGTGCTAGGGGTGCTGTCTATGTCTTGATGTTAACTTGAGATGGTACTGTTTATGCAACGCAAAAGTTGAGCCATAATGTGTGATGATTGGGTACGATCCCAAGTAATAGTGATCAATTTGGTTTCAGTGTGTGATGAGCTGGTGATTTGGATGGCGATAATATAGAAGATATTTTGGTGTGAGCTAATGGAGAAGATGATGGTGCAAGCAATATGTGATGATTGTATGTATTGTTTATGAACACTGATGGTACTGTGAAGAGTAGGCAAGTGATTACTGCACTTTCTCCTAACAATCCTTACTATGGAACGACGGGTTTGACGTTGTACTATGGAAACGGTGTGAGATGATTTGAGTCAGATATTAATGGTGATGGCTTGAGAGATCTCATCGTTGGTGCATATGGGGACGAGGATTACGGTACTGATGCGGGAGCGGTTTTCATAACCAACATTCTCTATGATCAGGAGTGATGTGATGATGGTAATCTTATTGGTGGCGATGGCTGTAGTGCTAGCTGTAGTTGCGAAGCGGATAATGATAGTGATGGTATCTCTTTTTGTGGTGCTGATGGAAACTTTGGTACGACGGGAGATAATGATTGTAATGATGGTAGTGGCAGTATCTATCCATGAGCGACGGAGGTGTGTAATAGTCTCGATGATGACTGTGATGGACAGATTGATGAGTGAGACGTGTGTGTGGGGAATACTAATCCAACCATTAGTGATATCGTACATCAGACGATAGTGGAGGACTGAGGAACTGGTGTTAGTTTTACTATTACTGATGCTGAACAGACACTTTCTTGTGTTACCAGTATTAGTGTTAGTAGTAGTAATACTGGTGTTATAACAACGGGTAATATTGTTAGTAGTTGAACAGCACCTAACTGTACGCTTACTTTAAGTGGTAACACGAATGCCTATGGGACTAGTTTGATCACGGTGATTGTGAGTGATGGTACTGGTGGGACGAACCAAGATACTTTTGTGTTGACGGTAACGAGTGTGAATGATAATCCTGCTATCAGTGACGTGACTGATAAGACAATGTTGGAAGATGGATGAACGGGAGTAAGTTATACGATCAATGATGTAGATCATACACTGAGTTGTGCTACGAGTTTGAGTGTGGTGAGTAGTAACACTAGTGTTATCAATACGGGGAATATCGTGGTTGGTTGAAGTGCACCAAACTGTACGGTGACCTTGAGTGGAAACACGAATGCCTATGGAACCAGTTTGATCACAGCGACTGTGACAGACGGTAGTGGCTGAAGTGCACAGGATACGTTTACCTTGACGGTGACGAGTGTGAATGACAGTCCAACCATTAGTAATATCACAGACAAAACTATTGTGCAAGACACCGTTACTGGTATTAGTTACACTATTAGTGATATCGATCATACATTGGACTGTAGTAGTAGTATTAGTGTGTCTCCAAGCAATCCTAGTTTGATTACTACGGGTAATATTGCTAAGTCGGGTAGTGCTCCTTCGTGTATTCTTACTCTTACTCCTACTGCCAGTACTACTGGTACTAGTACTATTACGGTGACAGTAGCGGATGCTAGTGGTGCGAGTAATGAGGATGCTTTTGTTTTAACTGTAACTAGTGCTGCTGGTGGATGATGAGGTGGCGGCGGTGGTAGTAGTACGCCAGTGGTTGCGACGAGTGCCGTCTGTGGTAATGATGTGTGGGAATATAATGCGGCAAGTGGCTTTAGTTTGACGAGTCATGTTACTATTAATGAGCTTGATGTTGCTGGTTTAGATCTTGGAGACACTTTTGGTGAAAGTATTGACTTGATTGGTGATCTTAACAATGATGGTCATGAAGACTTGATTGTTGGTGCTCCTGGTGATGATGATGGAGGTACAGATAGGTGAGCAGTGTACATTCTTTTTATGTCTGGAACTACGGTCAGTAGCACAAGGAAGATAAGCTATACTACGGGATGAGGCGATGCTTTTACCTTAGCTAACTATGACCTGTTTGGTTTTCGTGTTGCCTGATTGGGTGATTTGAATAATGATGGGTATGAGGATGTGGCTGTGGGTGCTATTCAGTGAGAGCACCAATATGGTAATGCTTATTGAGAGGTGTATATTTTGTTTTTGACCTGAGATGGTGGCATTCTCAGCTATTCTATAATTGGTGCTGCTGAGCAAGTATGAGTCATGCCTCTTGCTGCAAATGACTGGTTTGGTAGTGCTATCGCTAACTTGGGTGACTTGAATAATGATGGTTTCCCCGATATAGCGGTTGGTGCCTATGGTGATGACACGGGATGATCCGATGCTTGAGCAATGTATGTTATTTTCTTAACTGGTAATGGTACTGTTGTATCTCATACAAAGATTGCTAACTCTACCGGTGGTTTGACTCTTAGTGTTCCTGCTGCTGGTTATTTTTCTTTTGCTGCTGGCAACATTGGCGACCTCAATAATGATGGATTTACTGATCTGGCTGTCGGTGCCCTTGGTCTGGACACCTATTGAACTAATAAGGGTGCTGTCTATGTCTTGATGTTGACATGAGATGGTCGTGTTGTGAACAACGTGTTGTTGGCTAATGGGATTGGGTGACTGGGGACGATAGGAACGAACTTTGATGAAGTTGGTTCGGCTATTTATGGTCCATGAGATCTTGATGGTGATGGGGTTCCTGATATGATAGTATCGTCACCTGGTGAGGATGAGGGATATCTTGATGTTGGTGGTCTCTATGTTTTGTATATGTATAGTAGTGGAAGTGTTAAAACCAGGACTGATGTTTTGGCTACATCTCCTAGTCATCCTTTTTATAACGCTGGTGTTACCAATGTTGATTATGGTAGGTCGATTACAGCATTTTCTGGTGATTTAAACGGAGATGGTTTGTTGGAATTGGTTGTCAGTGCGGTGGGGGGTAAAGAACTTGAAGATAATCTGACCTGATCGTTTTATATTTCTTATTTTTCTTTTCCTAAAGAATGATGTGATGATGGGGACGTGAGTGGATGAGATGGTTGTAGTGCTACTTGTAGTTGTGAGACGGATAATGATAGTGATGGTTATTCCTTTTGTTGAGCTGATGGTGATTTTGGAACAATAAGCGATAATGATTGTAATGATACAACCTGAGCCGTTTCTCCTGGTGCTACAGAGGTGTGTAGTAACGGTATTGATGATGATTGTGATGGAGATGTTGATGAGGAATGATGTAGTGGTGGCAATACTGATCCTATCATTAGCAATATTACAGACAAAACTATCAGTGAAGATAGTGGTACAGGCATTAGTTACACTATCAGTGATGCGGAACAAACACTTTCTTGTACTGGTAGCGTAACCCTTTCTAGTAGTAATACGAGTGTTATCACTACTGGTAGTATTGTAAAAAGCGGTACAGCACCCGATTGTGTTCTTGTGTTAACATGAGAGGCTCATGCGTATGGAACAACCACTATTACCGTCACTGTTAATGATTGAGAGGGCTGAACAGCACAAGATACGTTTACCTTGACGGTGACGAGTGTGAACGATAACCCAACGATTAGTGATGTGACCAATAAGACGATAACGGAAGACGGATGAACAGGAGTAAGTTATACGATCAATGATGTAGATCATACACTGAGTTGTGCTACGAGTTTAACGTTTACGAGTAGTAATACTGGTGTGATCAGTACAGGCAATATCGTAGCAGCAGGTAGTGCACCAAACTGTACGGTGACCTTGAGCGGAAACACAAATGCTTATGGAACAAGTTTGATCACTGCGACCGTGACAGACGGTAGTGGCTGAAGTGCACAGGATACGTTTACCTTGACGGTGACGAGTGTGA
>CAYXZL010000018.1:0-22685 GCA_964469925.1 uncultured Candidatus Peribacteria bacterium
TCACTATCAACAAGAAACGAACAAGTACCGTGAACAAATGAGAAACAATTGGGATAGATTTGTCGATGAATACGGTCCGTTTAATCAGTTCTTTACGAGTGACCAACAGTGGAATAATAGTACTACACAGGTAGATGATGATAAGCACGACGACGATGGGAGAAAGAATAACAAAAACAGAGGTAAAAAATGAGAAAAATACGAAGAAAAATCGAAATGAAGGCGGAGGGGTCTTCCAAATCCTACTGTACGGGATCCAATGAGTGACACACATTGATCAAACGTCCAACTAGAATCAAAGTTTCAAGAGCTAAGACTTAAGCTAGACAGTGATTTACTTGGTGAGTATGATGAGTGGGTAAGAGCATTTCTAGTTACACAAAAAAACAATAGTCAACTACAAACATCTATCGACGATGCTCAAGAGTCATATAGAGACGATTGTTACTCTCCCAATAAAAAAGCACAACATAATCTCATGAAGGGAAGATTCAAAAAGGCGTTTACAAAAGTACCATTGCATACACAAGAAAAACTACTGCCCATTTTGATGAAAAAGGTACTTAAACTTATAGAGAATACTGAGAACAGCAACATGACAGCAGATGTGAAACAGGTAAGGTTAGATCTTTTGTATGCCCTTCTTGACCTTTTACAGGACGAGCGAGCAAACACAGGTTCTGGATGATCAGGAAATAGTAATACCTGAAACGCATCACCAGTCATTAGTTCAATCGCAAATCAAGTTACTACAGAAGAAAGCTGAGTAGTAGTGAATTATACTATCAGTGACTCGGATGGAGTACTGAGTTGTGCAAGCAACATCACAGTCAGTTCAAGCAACACAAGCTTGTTGCCGTTGGCAAACATAACAAAATCGGGAACCGCACCAAATTGTATGTTAACATTAAACCCAGTGGTCAATATGGTGTGAACAAGTATCATTGCAATAGTTGTGACAGACAATAGCGGTGCAAATGATATGGAGGATTTCTTAATCACGGTTCAAGCACAAAATGACAATCCAGTAATTTCGAATATACTAGACGTAAACATGGCTAAAAACACATCAACTGGTATAAGTGTAAATATTACTGATAGTGATAGTACATTGAGTTGCGTAAGTAGTTTGTCAGTGGCTGCGAGCAACACATGATTAGTAGAAAATAGTTCTTTAGTCACGACAGGAATTGTGCCAAACTGTAACTTATCAATAACACCTAACATCAACACGACGGGGACAGCTAATATAACAGTAACAGTTATGGACGGTAGCGGAGGTATAGCAAGTGATGTTTTTGCATTGACAGTGACAGACTAAAAAGAAAAGGGTAGCATAAAAGACTAAAAGATCACACACTTGAGCTGTGGTCTTTTTTCTATATAAAACTCTAACATTTTAAGTATTGCAACATTCTTAATGAACATCTTTGTTTCATATAAATTGAGAGGTCTCATAAGAGAGGACGTAATTGCCCAATTAAGAATAATTCAGATAGTGTGTAAGGAGTACTGAGTTACGAGTTATATATATGATTTGGAAACAGAAGTTACTGATCCTGATAGCAACCGAACCTATTTGAGAGATGTATTACCAAAGATTAAGCAGTCTGATGAACTGCGGGTGTTACACAATCACAAAGATAAATCAGTAGGGATGATGATGGAAGTCTCAGCCGCATTCGCATTGGGGAAAAGAATTGTCGTGTGGAGAGAGGAAATGTTGAGTAATACAGCACCATATGATATGGATCAATGTGCCAACCAGATTATAAGTTACAAAGATAGTATCAGTTTACAGAGGAAAATAAAAGACTACATTGTTGATTTAGAATGAAGGGTCAAATAGTATGAATAGTAATAAAAAATACGGCAGATCTCTAATGCGATTTAGACAGGATTTAAGAGTTGACGACAATACCGCACTCTGGCACGCAGTTAGTGAGTCTGTAGAGATTGTTTCTATCTTCATATTTGATACCACTATACTCAAATTTTTTTCTCAATGACAAGAGAGAATAGGCTTTCTGATCGATGCTGTAGAGTCATTAGAAAAAAAACTTCAATCGGTCTGATGAAGTCTGCATATTTTCCACGGAGATCCATCAGAACTTGTACCATTACTCATAAAGAAATACAAAATAAGAGCATTATACTGTAACAAGTCTTATGGTCTTGGTAGTAAGACAAGGGATATGAATATCAAAAAACGGTGTTATGCCCACACGATCTCTATGCATACATACACAGATTACCTGCTAGTAGATCCAGATCAAATTCCTACCAGAAAAGTTTATACTCCCTTCTATAGACTACGAAAAGCAAAAGTAGAAAAAGACCTGCTCCATCAATATCACATCAGAAGAATTAACTCACCAATCATTGAGCATGACGGACGAAAAAAAGTTAAGGCGAATGTATCTCATAAGAAAAACAACTATCGAAGTGTAGGTTCTATGTCCAACTATCTCCAAGATATTGACACGAAAGAATATGATCAAAAAAGAAATGATCTGTCGTCAAATTCTACCACTAAATTGTCACCCTATATTAGGTTTTGAATACTATCAATTAGGCAAGTATATAGTCATTTTGCTCAACAAGATGGCCTAGGAGCTGAAGCAATAGTAAAAGAATTAGCCTGGCGTGAATTTCGGTACCATATCGCACACTATTATCCTGAAACCGCTCAGATAGCATTTCAGGAAAAAAGGCGTCACATACAGCGAGAAAATAATGAGCAGCTCTTCAAGATGCGGAAGGAATGACGTACTGGTTACCCCATAGTAGACGCTGCCATGAGGCAATTAAAAGAAGAGAATCGAATGCACTGACGTGCAAGGATGATAGTTGCATCGTTTTTGACAAAAGACTTAATGATAGATCGGACGCGAGGTGAAAAATATTTTTCAGATCATTTACTAGACTACGATAGGGCAGTAAATATAGGAAACTGGCAATGGTCTGCTTCAGTCTGAGCTGACCCCAAACCACTAAGAATATTTAATCCAATATTACAGTCAAAAAAATTCGATCCTGAAACAACATATATAAAAAAATATCTACCAGAGTTAGCACTACAACCGACCACCGCCATCCATGATCCGATTAACTACAAGTTGGAGTACTATGAACCTATCGTGAATCATTATACCAATAGCCTTTTGGCAAAGAAAATGTATCATGAGTCAGCAAGGAATCAAATCCTATAGATATTCAGGCAGTGAAAAAAGACCTCTTGAGAGGTCTTTTTTATTTCTAAGTAGTAATAACACTAGCTGAACTGACTTACTCAGTTGGTGAGTCGCCATTTGCACTAGCATATAAGTTTACATAGAGCGATCCTTGATAGGTAACAGACGGAAGGTTGGCTGGTACCGTCAAAGACATAGCTGGCGTCACTTCAAAGACTCACTTTCTCAAGTCAGTTTTGTTGAAGGATCTCTTGATAATATTGGCTTCAACTGCTTCTATTCTACTAGGAGCATAGAGACTGACAACACCTTGTGATACAACACCATTTGCACCATTGCCTGCGAGAGCAGATAATCCGCCAGCCGTATTAATGTTGAATACAACATTTGAGGTGTTGTCTGTATAGTCAAATTGATCATCTGTACTACTAGACGGTGATAGGGTATAGGTGTCTGAATCATCAGCACCAGACAGTACACCGGCGTTCATTTTCACAATCCATAGTGGTGTAGTGACACCCACTGTGGGGAGACCGCAGTTAGCATTATTGTCCTCCACCATGATTCCCTGGTAGTCTACGTTGCCATAGACAGGACTGTCATAGGTGTCTGTAGCCCATGTACCGGAAGTAGTTTGGACTGCATCGAGCGATTGAATCGCAGAGTAGTTTAGGTCAGAGATATTGACGATGATACTACCAGTAGCACAGTTAGTTTGAATCGTCGTTGTGTTCCCCTTATTAGAAGACTGGGCATTGACAGAACTAACTAACACAGTAGCAGCACCAAGACCAACCCATACTCCTAATAGAAGCTTTTGGTTTCGTTTCATGTCCATCATACTATAAAAGAAAAAGAATAAAAGGAAGTATAAATGTTCACTTTCATAAACTAGTAAGCATGTGCGCACAAGTGAACAAAAAAAACTATAAAACAAAACTCAATAATGTCAAAGTATTGGATTAAGAAAAATGTAACACAAACGTAAGATAGATTTAACATGATACTTGCAATACATAAAGATATATGTGTATAATATAGGACATAAAAATTTAATAAAGTCAATACTAGCAGGGATGAAAGCTACGAGGCATATAATCAACCACAAGATGAAATATAACAAAGTATCTATACTTGATAGAATGCTCTACACACGAAGAATATTCCCAATCGCAAAAACTATAGTTTATAAGCTTATAAGAATACTGGGAGCATCAGTGCTATATTGATGTGTGCTGATGTATGGAACAGAAAATGTCGCAGCATCTTGAATAGAGCTGATCACAGCTCCCAGCTCCGTATGATTTATCAACAGTAATAGTGAGATAGAAAAAGGTCTACTACTAGAGTCAACAGTAAAAGCAAACGATATCAATATAAATTTCTGTAATAGAGACAATGCAGGTAATTTCGGGCCATATTTACGCAGAAGCATTCGTAGAGGAGAAAGTTTTCCCCTCTGTACTCTCATATCGAATAATAGCGATGAAGCAGCCTATCTCACACTACATTACATAAAGGGAAGAATGCATAGTGGTGACTTGTCGTGTCTAGATGAACAGGGGAATATAGAGTCTTTGTTAGTAGAAAAACGCTACATTTTCCTCCCCGCCCATAGTTATGGTAAAGTAATAAAAGAGATTCTAATCGACAAAGATACTATATGATGCGTAAACTTTGGAATCAAAAATGCTCGTATTGAGAATAACGTATGAATAAAGCCAATGGTAAGAAAATTCTATGTCTATGATTTTAAAATATCTGAGTGAGAAAAGGAGTCTTGAATAGAGATACATACGTTAACAGAGAAAGGAATAAAGAAGTGAGTGTTACTGTGGTCCTCACCTGATAGTCTTTTTTACAAAATAACGAATAAGTTTACCCAACAAAAGGATATAAAAATCTTTGCAAAAGCACAAGGCTTGTTCTATAGACAAGAAGAGGGAACTAGTGTGGTAATCGCAGCAGACTCTAATGAAATCCTTAAACGGAAGATGGATAAGGTACCTTGGCGGTCACTGATTGTTGTATATGAGACCAATGTGAGCAATGCTGATGTGGAAACTAGCAACAGAATAGTTTATGTAAGCACCATTGGCATATACATTACTCTGACAGGGGTCATGATTCTGCTTCTCTTATGTGCTAAAAAGAGAGAAAAATCGATAATACCTTTAAAAAACAAAAAAACATGAAAACACTAACAACAGTAAAGAAGCTTTTGTATCGTAGCATAACACTAGTAGTAGTAGTGTTATCAATGGGCTGGGTCCAAGCATGAGGCGAAAAGTGACAGCAATTTTCCAACGTGAAAGTGGACTTTTGTGATGTGGGAGAGACCGCAAGGGGAGCAAAAATACTATGATTTGACGAGATTGAATTAAAAAAAGAAATGTGCGTAAGAGTTAGCAATAACAATGAAGTACCGGTTACGATAAATATCGATATAGTCGACGGTGCAATCAATGAGTATGGCAATATAGCATGTTATAATAAAAGCTACAAGTGATCAATCGGAAAGTTTATCCAAAACGAAACACTGAGTATTGAGGTTGAGCCATGACAAAGTATCGAAGAAAAAATTGTACTAGAAAGAGAGTCCGGAACACTAGGTCAATTCTTCGGATGTATTCATTACTACCTTGATGCATCTAAGTCTAGTGGTATGTTTCAAGCAAACATTGGTTCTACCAAGAAGTTCATTATTGATATAGCAGGGAAATTAGTGGCGAGAATAAAACTGACAAGCCCAGATGGAAACGAGGAAAATAGGATCTACATAGAAAAAAAGATCAACCGTCTCAAGGCAATACTAAAAATTATTAATGAAGGAAATGTATGACAAAAATGATTCTATAGCTGATCAGTTGATCGGTTAGTGTGAGAGCCAAAAGAATTTAATGGAAACTTCTTTCTTCAAGGGTGAGAAAACAAGGAGTTGGTCGAACAACTGGACCTACCACGGTATGCAATGTTTGGGAAATTAGAGATGAAATTAAGTTTTGAACCACAAGTAACATTAGGCTACCATGATGCTGCTTATGACCCAGCAGAAAAAATGGAAAAACAGCATTACGATTTGACAGAGAATATTATCAATTACTATCTTTTGTTCATAGTTGTATGTTTGATCGTCGTAGAAATGCGGTACCTATCTTATAGAAAAAGAAAACATAGACACTTATCTGCAGTATTGAACAATGGAAACCAAGGAGGATGACACTGTATGCCTCCGACTTGATACTATGACCAGAAAAATATAGCTACAAGCCAAGCAAATGTTTGATCTTATTACCAGCAAAACTGATACATGCTACAAGCAAGTAATGGTCAGCAGGATATGCAAAATACAGCACAAAACACTAATAATATAACTTCAAGGGATCAGTATCAGTCCAATCAAAAACTTTCAAATGCAAGTGTATGAGTATATTGCGAAAACTGTGGCAATACGCTAAATCCTAGTGTATATCCAGAGGGAGGTTTAAGTATTATAGCTAGAAATAAGATTCAGGATGATACATATGAACCAGGAACGTATCAGTATTAATACATACTAGCCCACGCATCAACTGAATTGCCAAGCGTATTGTACTGTAAGGGAGTAAAAAAAACATAACGACGCTAGCTTCACTATACTACTATGTGGCGATTCATTATGGATACATTGCATGAAGTATACAAGTCTAGAACTGATCCAATATGCCTTCACACGCACTCTCATGATAAGCAGCATAGCTTTTGCTATTGTTATGAATTTGTTCTTCTTAGCCTATTACAGATGGTATGAAAGCGACATGATAATCACCAGTTCGTTTTTTTGGTGAAGGCAGCTGATTATTGTATGAATAACAGTACTAGGGTGATTGATTGCATGGGCGATAGGGTATATCGTCAGCAATGTCTTGATCAAGCATTTTCGACAAAATATGGCTAGAATAGTAAAGTTTGTGGAAAAACAAACCATACATAATTTGGATAAAGAGCTAAAGATGCCAGGTCTACTGCAAAATGATGAGTTAAAAATAATAGCAAATACAATAAATGAAAAAAACAAACAATTAATGGCAGATATTCAAAGCCTACAAGATTTTATAGCTCATGTGCAGCATGAATTTAAAACGCCACTTGCAAGTCTGTTAGTGACGAATGAGCTTGCTAGTGAAGTTGGTCTTACTGATAAGACGATAGAAAAAAATATCATGATAGTAAAGCAGCTTAACCGCCTTTTAGACTCATTACTATTATTAGTAAATAGACCACGAGAAGAAGTCAAAATAGTTGATTATAATATTGTCCAAACTCTGCACTCAATAGAAAAACAATTAAAGGATAAGTATGGTAAAACGATAAATTTCGTCATAAAGGGAAAGCAACACACAACCGTGCAAGCGTTTGAAGGTTGTTTAGAAAACATACTAATAAACCTCTTGGATAATGCGTGGAAATATACTCCCAGTGGAGGATCTGTGACGGTAAGGATCAAAAAAGACACTATTGCAATCAGTGATGAATGACCCTGAATGGCTAAAGAATATTTAGATCGTATTCGAGAACCATTTCGACAAATTGACAAGTCCAAATCAAAAGATAAGTGATTTGGACTGGGCCTGGCAATAGTGAAAAAATATACTGAAAAAATGTGACGATCTATCAAGGTTCGTTCTGCATTAGACAGGTGAACAACTTTTACTCTCATTCATAAGAATGCACAGGATCAAATGCTGTCTCATTGAAGATAATAATATCATCGGAGAAAGCGTGGTGACCTACTTAGAGCATCATGGTTACAGCGTAAAGCGATTCACTGATGGTGAATCTTTTGCAGAAACAGAAGATAAATATGAGTATCACGTATACATAATCGATATAATGTTACCAGAGTTAGATGGGTTTACAATTACGACAGCAGTGAGAAACTATACAAATGCTGCTATTCTTATTCTCACAGCTAAGTCCTCACTCGAGGATAAGGAAAAATGATTTGTATCAGGTGCAGATGACTTTATAAGTAAACCGTTTGAGTTAAAAGAACTCCTGTTGCGTATACAGGCCTTGTTGAGAAGAGTGCAACACAATCGCAAATACTGTATAGATGGCTTTGTATTGGACTTTGACGCTCGTTTAGCAACGAAGGATGATATGGAAGTCCACTTAAGTCCAAAAGAACGAGAAATACTGGAGTGTTTAGCTCAATATCCAGGAATCATTTGTAGAAGAGAAGATCTTCTGGAAAAGGTATGGTGAGAAGCAGAAGAGAAAAGTAGTAGATCTTTAGATGTATGTATGACATCAATCAGGAAAAAACTCAACAAAAGTCTTATTCAGACTGTCGTAAACTGCGGCTATAGATTGAAAAACTCTTAGAAGTAAAAGATATTGAAAGTCAATAGAATATTCGTAAAAACGTAAACCTTAAATTATGTTTTGATTTTTCCCCTAATGCATGATAGCAAGGTGACCTTCATCTAAAATGAGAATTGAAAAAATAAAAACCGACATAATGCGGTTTTTTATCGTAATACTGATCACAGCAGTACTGATACCACTATCCGAGATACTCTATTTCAAGTTTGCTCCAGATAAGAGTTTTATTTCTATAACAAAGTATCTCGTGGCAGACTGATGTGTGGGAGAAAAACTTAACAATGACATTGAGCTAACGAGTAAAAACAATTATAACGTCAGACAAACCATACAGTTACTAAAACGAAACTGAAAAACACGGACGATAGACAGTACACAGAGTGAAGAGATCTTGATTATGCTAGAAAACAAAAATAACAATATTGCTCATATAAAACGAGAACAGGAACCGGTAATTGATATGGCTTGATCCTACAAAGCAATAATATTACGAGATTTGTACTTGCCATACAATAATAAAAAAACAATAACAGGAGAGAGCAACGAGTTTGTTATCAAAGATTGTTCGAAATAAGATTTTATCGTTAGAAAGTATCGCGTGGTAGCAAAATTATTATCATGATCTCCCAAAGACTTATTGATAGCGGCAGAGGCCCTAAAATCATGAAGTCTAGTCGTGTTCCCTACAGAAACAGTATATGGTCTGTGAGCCGATGCTCTTAGCGATGAATCGGTAGAGAAGATTTTTGTCGCAAAGAAAAGACCTCCTGACAACCCGCTGATTGTACATCTCGCTAGTACAAACATGATTGATCAATACGCGGTAGTTCGTAACAGGAGGGAGAAAAGGATAATAGAAAGCCTGATGCCTTGACCGCTGACCATCGTGCTTGAATCAAAAGGCACAATATCACGTAAGGTACGTGCATTTGGGCCGACAGTAGCGATAAGAGTGCCAAGTCACACCATAGCACACGATTTTCTAACACAGGTGGGTTTGCCTGTTGCTGCACCTAGTGCTAATGTGTCTGGTCGTCCAAGTGCAACAAACAAAGATATGGTACAAGCAGACCTAGCGGATACTGTTGAGTATATAATAGACTGATGACTATGCGAATACGGAATTGAATCAACTGTAGTAAAGGTTGTAGGTGAGAAGGTACTGATTCTCAGACCCTGATTTATAACAAAAGAAGACATAGAACTAGCACTATGAGATGATACCTCAGTACTATACTCAGAAAAACTCAAAGAACAATCTCCTGGAACTCGTTATCAACATTACACACCAAAGATTCCGGTCTATGAATACCACACGATCAAGAATCTTCTTAGTTGGTCAAACCATAACCCACATTCTAGATCAGCACTTGTCCTAACAAATGAGACATATTACCAAATAAAAGATAGTGTACAAGACGTATGAACAGTAACATACTTTGCTCGATGATCAAGTTTTGCCCTACATGAATGTGCACACAACTTATACAACATATACTTTCAAGCCGAAAAGGATGGGTTCGACTGTATACGGATAGAGTCACTTCCTATGCAATGATTGTGATTAAGTATTATGAATAGGGTGAAGAAATCTATTACGGTCCAATAGAAAGGCTATTCTTTATTATGCACTATTCTTCACTTTTTAAAACCTCTACAAGCCAAAACTATCAAAAAAATAGCACCAAGAAAAGCTAGCCCCGAAATAATAGCATAAGATGGGAACCTACTAAACCCAAGGGCAATAAGAGCAAATACGAGGGGTAAAACGACAATGGGCTGTTTAAACTTTCTGAGTGCAATAGCTCATGCCAGGACACCTAGTAGTAGGGCAATGACTTGCCACGTCAAACTGAGTGCGAAATCCCCCCAAAAAATATATACAAATTGACTGGTTGCAATGACGCTGGATGCAGTCATGACCCAACCCAGATAGAGAGAAAAGGTCGTATGAAAAAGTCGTCTTTGTTTGCTATTTTCTTGTTGTTCAGAAGAAAAATATGTCAGTATCACCCATAACACGCCAAATAGTCAAAAGAGAATAAACACAGAAAAAACATGAGCAGAGAATCGCGTGCTGATTATCCGCAATATGTTGAAAAAGGACGAGAGCCAGAAGAGTTGGTGAGGAAACTCATTCGCAGTCGGAGTATGTTTGGTATGGATCCGAAACGAGAAGAAAGCAACTAAGAGAAGTCCGTAGATTAGACTTCGCATGATCGCGAACACATAACCAGGAGGCATAACAGCAAAAGGAAAGAGGATACGTAAGTCAGCGAGCCCTTGCCCAAGAGTATAGTTTGCACCATACACTAATAAAAGAACAATACTCGATACAAGAAGAGGCATAATGCCGTTGTGTATTTTACTCATGTATGAAATGAGACGGATAAAAAACATAAACTAAAACAATTACAAGCATAACAAAACCCGTGCTCATCGAAGTAGTAAATAGGAGTCATACGGATTATAATGACGAGACAATATATACAAAGCAAAAAATATAATCAAGCTTTCAATTGGGGGTAAGTTTAAATATTTTCACTCAAACAGTCAAAAACTGTATTATAAGACAAACCTTTTTAACAAACAGATCGACAGAACACATGCATTCATCACGATACATGAAAAGATTTGGCACAAGCTACTATCGGGCAAGTCTTTTCTTTCCTCATGATGTAAAAAAGGACGTATTTGACTTATATGCACTAGTAAGAATCGCTGACAATATCGTGGATAATAACATGAGGTCAAAATCTGATGCAGAAGAGCAACTCAATATGCTCAAGTCAAGGTTTATGCAAGCCTATAACAATGCCGATTGTATAGCAGAAGATCCAACAATAAGTGCAGCACTAATGTATCGTCGTAGAAAATTGCCTCTAGAGCGAATTCATTCTTTTTTTGATGCAATGATACAGGACACGTGGTGTGATCGTTATCAAAGCTATGAAAAACTTCAGCAGTATATGTATGGATCTGCTGAAGTAATCGGTCTCATGCTGACACATATTATTGGATGACAGAAGGATGCTGATAAATATGCAAGGATATTGTGAGAAGCAATGCAGTACACCAACTTTTTGAGAGATGTTTGTGAAGATTATGTGAAGTATTGACGCATTTATATGCCATGAAGCCGTTTACTAGAATACAATCTTCATGAAGGTGACATTGTGGATTATTGCCATTGAAAACCAGTCGATGAAAGATGGGAAAGGTACATGAAGAGGCAGTGTGAAACTACAAAATCGTTATATAGAAAGGCGAACAAGGGTATAGCGTTATTACATCCCAAAGGGCGTCTTGCAGTATATCTTGCATCTAAACTGTATGAATCTATACTCAACAAAATAGCAAGAAATCGCTATGATGTGTTTAGCAAAAATACTAAACTTTGACAATGAGAAAAACTACAGAAGCTATTTATTACTTTGTTACAGTATGCTGTCTCTAGGTCAACTTATTAAAATATCTCGTCCACGTTTTTGGCTTTATACAGCATGACCTTTCTTGATAGGCGTATCACAAACAAACCTTTTCACCGACCTTCACCAAAAATATACTGCCTTTTTAGTTAACCATGACACACAATGAGTAATCCTTTTATCATTGGTGCTATTAGTGTTTCTAGCAGTATTAGATTATTTCATTTTTGGTGCAAATCTTTTGATATACTGAGTTAACGATATCGCAGACGCTGACACAGACCAGCGAAACGAAAAAAAAGGTACTTACGAGGTCTTGCTCAAGAAACAAGAAGTGCATCAGCTACGACAATCAATTATAAATATAACAATAGCAGATTTGGTGATTTTGACGATACTTTTTCTTGTAGTAGTTTTGATGCAAGCTAGGGAGTATGCAACTGCAGATGGGACTTCCATAGCTAGACATTTTGTCGAAACACTCGCTTGATATGGACAGACTCAATGAATCCGAGTCGTCGTTTTTTTCGCACTATTTTTTTTGACAAGCATCTACTACTCTTGGGGACCCATAAGAGCAAAGGCTAGACCATACCGAGATGGGATATCTAATGTATTGTATATTATTCCCTGACTGATAGGGTATAGCATGTTTTGATGAGCACTATCAGCTATTAACCGACAATGATTCCTTGCATGATGGTTGCGATGCATAGCGATGCACGCATTTAGTGCCATACCAGATATTCACGCAGATAAAAAAGTCTGATTACAGACTACGGCAGTAGTACTTGGGAAAACCCGTACATTAGAATATTGCGGTCTTCTATGGGCATGAGCAGCAATATTAGCATTCCCTCTACTTGGTGTCCGATCACTTATATTGTTTACATGTTACTTTTTGATGTTGCTTTGATCATACACAAGTTCTATTGTGACTATATATAGGTGGTTCCCCTTAGTGAACGCAGTCGTAGGTTTTATCATTTTCCTTTTACTGTTGTACTAACTCAAGTAAGATCGTGATTTCTCTTCTGCAACTCTAGTAAAAGTCTTGCCTCAACCTTTCATAGGCAAGTTTTCAGCTAATCAAACACATCGGCATGCCAATTCCAGGATTTGTATATCAACCAGCATAGTACAATCATCACACTTTTTTGCTCTTGTTGCGTGGCCTAAAGATTGCTGTTTGTGAAAAGGTGTGAGCTAAACCAAGTGCTGTTCACTGATATGCATGATACGCGTGTTCAAAGTCGTCAACACAAAACAGGCGTTCGTGGATTATTCTTCCAGAGATGTCTTCATCAAGCAAATGTTCTATAGTAGAGATTATTTTGTCCCTATAATCGTGAAGATTTGATTCACTCATATGGATACCAGATGGAAAAGGCACAAGGACAAAAAGATTTTCACAGTTTGGAGGTGCAACTGATCAGTCTGTCTTTGACGGGCAACATATATAGAAGGAAGGGTCAGAAGGAGGCTTTTTCTGATCAAAGATTTCTTTATTGTTCAAAATCCAGTCTTTGCTAAAAACTAGAGTATGATGTTTCAATCACGTAAGTTTTCAAGAAATACCAAGATAGAGGATAAAGCCACTCGGAGCAAGTTTCGTTCTAGTCCAATAGCTTTCAGGATAACTTTGATATTTCTTCTCTAAAAGACGTGTTTCGCTCCAGTGCATATCTGCATTAGAAATCACAGCATCAAAAAGAAGTTCTTTGCCATCGATAAGGACACCATGAACAGATGCTTGTCAGGATTGTTTACGAGCAACGGTAATCTGCTCAACCTCAGAGACTATGTGGTAGCAAACTCACAAGTCGTGTCAGATTGAAACAAGAGCTTTCACAATACTGTTGATACCACCTTGTGGATACCAAACACCCATACCAAAATCAACATAGGTCATAAGATTATATAACGCTGGGGTTTTATAGGGAGGACTACCAAGAAATACCATGGGATATTGAACAATCTTTTGCATTTCGGTACTACGAAAGTACTTTTTGGCATAGGAGCCAATGGTGCTGAATAGATTAAGTTTCACTCACTCGGTGAGCATCCTCCGAGTGAAGAAGTCTCACAAAGAATTATAGTTTTTTTGAACAAACTCTCTCATGGCAACGTGGTACTGATATTCTGCCTTCGCAAGGTATGCACGTAATTGGCCGGTAGATCATGGTTCGATTTGTTCGAAAACTGCTCTATTTTTTTCCAGTTCATCATACACATCCACTCTGGGATGTTCATGATTGTCCTTAAAGTATATCCTGTATGACGGACTAAGTTTTGTGAGATGGAGGTAGTCACGCACATCACAGTCAAAATCAGCGAAGAACTGTTCAAAAAGATCTGGCATAAGATACCAACTAGGTCCCATGTCCCACATAAATCCATTAGCACAGTAAGTACCAGCTCTTCCTCACAATTGCTGGTTTTTTTCATAAACATGAACTTCATGTCATGCCTTGGCACAATACAAGGCCGCACTTAGTCAGCCGAACCCTGATCAGATAATCGCTACCTTCGCCATGGATAAGTCTACAAGAAAATATGCATTACGTAGTATATGGCAAAATACAGATTGAATACAAGAACATCATGACTAACATCAGATCCGCAAAGTTGTTTATACATAATACATGATATATGGACCGAAATGAATTTAGAAAAGTCTTTGACAAAAGACTAGTCGCTTTTCTTGACGAAAAAATAGATCACCTTAGACCCTACTTCTTTGATGAAACCTTAGAAAGGATGATTACATACATAACAAGCTTCGCCGAATGAGGAAAGCGTTTTAGACCATATCTTGTGTATCTTTTTTACAAAGCATACGAATGAGAGGACGACGACTATATTATCAATGTGACAATAACCAACGAGTTAATCCATTTATTTGGTCTGATGCACGATGATATATCAGACAAAGGAACAATAAGGCATAATATTCCTACCTACCATAAGTTCATAGAATGACTATTAAACAGTGATTTTCAGGGAATCTCACAAACCATATGGATCGCAAACCTAGTGTACACTCGATCAATCAATCACTTTACCTCACTAGTGGATGACAAATTTGTTCTCAAGCTTTTGTTTGATATGGTAGAGGAAACCATTTACGGTCAGATAGTCGATATACACTTATCATATAGCGAAGAGTTGTCGAGCAAAGACATGGTAAAATTTAAAGACAAGTGGAAATCCTGATACTATAGCTTCAAAAAACCCATGATGCTTTGAGCTGCCTTGGCAGGCATAAGGAACCTGGAAAAAATTGAGCAACTAGGAGACGATTTGGGCCTAGCCTTCCAAATGAGAGATGATCTATTAGATGTAAACTGATGACATAAAGATAAAACACCATTCTCTGACCATCAAGAAGGTAATCAGACATATTTGCTTTCTTTTGCATTGGAAAAAGCTAATAAGGCGGACAAGCAGTTTGTTTTGGAAACCCGCGGTCAAACACTATCGCAAGAAAAGATAGCGAGACTCCGTGATATATTCGAAAAAACGGGAACAATAGAACACGCAAAACAACAAGTGAATAACTTGCTCAACACGAGTACAGAAAGATTACATTCTCTTTTCAAAGAGAGCAATAGATACAAGTGACACATCCAGTTTATCGTGGATTATCTCCATGTGTAGTATTTACCACCCAAGATATCATGCAGTATCCGGAACATATAGCTATCATACCCGACGGCAACAGAACATGGGCGAAACAAAAATGACTGCCAAGTTTTCAAGGTCATATAAAGGGGAAAGAAAACGCTAATACGCTAGCTCAATATCTTTTCGAAAAAACTCCTATCAAGGTTCTAACGCTACGATGACTAAGTACGGAAAATTTGAAAGAAAGGTCACAAGACGAATTAGAACATTTATTTGAGCTATTTGAGACTGTCACAGAGGGACTCAAGGATCTCATGAGAAAGGAACAAATTAACTTAAGGCGAATGGGTTCTGCTGTATGACTTCCCACGAAACTGGTAGATTTTTTTCGTAACCAGGAAAATGAGTTCACTTTTGCAAGCAATAGGTATTTATGCTTGTGTATCAACTATTGAGGAAGGGACGAAATTATAAGGGGAATCGAGAAACGACAAGGTGATGGTGCTCCCAAGGATTTGTTAAATGAGAAAGATTTTTGACGTTATCTCGACTTTTGAGACTTGCCAGTAGTCGATCTGGTCATTAGAACAAAAGGTGAGATAGCAAAGAGGGTATCTGGTTTTATGTCATGGCGGATTGGTTATGCAGAAATTTTTTTCTCAGAACTATTCTTCCCCGACTTCACAACAGAGCAATTACAACAATCGTTGCTACGATATGACAGTGTATGCCAGCATCGTAATTTTGGTAAATAGTAAGGCGAATAGAAGAGAGTTTAATGATCAAACGAACAGAGCATCACTAGCTTAACCTTACTACACAAAAGATGACGACCATTAATGACCGCAAACTAGAACACATAAATATTGTACTAGAGAAGGATGTGTACCCTTACCCTAGTGTTTTTGAGAAGTACAGACTGCCCTATCAAGCACTTCCTGAGCTGGATTTAGAGGCTGTAGATACATCATACGAATTTTTGGGAAAGAAGCTTTCATTCCCATTCGTTATTAGTTCCATGACCTGATGACCAGATAAGGGAAAACTTATCAATACCAATCTTGCCAGTGCAGCAGAAAAGGCAGGCGTAGCATTGTGATTGTGATCAATGAGGGTAATGCTTCGCAAGCCGGAGTCCATAGATTCCTTTAATGTGAGAAAGATATGTCCATCCATACCTTTGTGTGCAAACATGGGTCTTGTACAACTGAATTACGGGTATGGTGCGGATGAAATCAATCGTATCATTGAACTTGTCCAAGCAGACGCAATATTCTTACATATCAACGCACTTCAAGAAGCAATTCAACCAGAATGAGACACAAACTTTTCGCATCTCATAGAGAAGTTAGCAACAATTCTACCCCAAATCAATGCACCAGTAATTGTAAAGGAGTGTGGCAACGGCATAGACTATAGAACAGCACAGAGATTGAGGGACATAGGAGTAGAATGGATAGATGTTTCGGGCCTGTGAGGGACATCACGACCAGCAGTCGAATGATATAGAAGGTCAGATACGCTGGCGAGAGCGGTACAAAAACTTGGAATAGCAACTGATGAGGCCTTAAAAAGTTGTCAGACTATCCAATGACTACAATTGATTGCATGATGAGGATTACGCTCTGGTATAGATGTTGCAAAGGCAAGGTTATTGGGTGCAAAACTATGAACGGCAGCACAGCCTTTTTTGAAGCCGGCTCTGATGAGCGAAGAAGCGGTGTATGAAACACTGATGTTACGAAAAAGAGAATATCAGATAGCACTACGAAGTATGTGATCTGACAGCAATAATGCACTAATGGAAAGAAATCTGATAACATTGTAGCGTTAAAGCTTTATAGAGTAAGGGGAAAAGTATTGCGAACAAAACATCCAAGATTGGGTTGCGGAACTGGCTACCTTTTTCGTAGTAAAGAAAAGACTCTGTTGGATGCGTGTATTCTCCATGACTTACACTATGATAAATGATGACCAAGCATCACAAGAAAACAGTCAGATCGGGTGTTTTTAAAAAATATGTTACAGCTGGCAAACAATAACAAAGCACATATACGAAAATCATATATGTATTACCGAGCAGTAAGGATATTGGGTGGAATTTTTTTTAAGAAAAAGTACATTGCAAAGAAAGAGCAGATAGACAAACAGACCAAAAAGCTAGAAACTATATTTGATAACCTAACAATATGTGAGCACACAAGCCGCTAGAGGAAATATTATCGCTTGTCGAGCAGGTTAAGTGAAAGTTACCAATAGGGAGTATTTGGTCTCACTACAAAAATTCATCGAAGCAGTATGTCATAGTAGATATTGTTGTATATGAGGCAGACGATGAGTTATTGGTAATATACGAGTCCAAGAGTACCTTAGGTCAATGACTTCGCTTTGCTAGAAAGGTGGCAATATTTATGGAGAGTGTGAGTCGACAATGAATGAGTGTTCCGAGATTTACGAAAATGACATAATTTATTGCAACATCTGTGCAACATGACCGTCAACACAAAACCCCATCTGCATAGCATTGTCATATGTGCAAACATGATAGTCAGAAAGGATGACAAGTTCCTTTTTATAAAAAGATCAGAGCAAAAAAAGTTTGCACCAGGCTTTGTTCACCCAATTGGCGGGAAAGTTGATAAGGATGAAGATCCTCTTGTGGCAGCAGAAAGAGAGTTGCTAGAAGAGGCTGGATTGTCAGTCAAAAACATCAAACTTGAAGCTGTGGTCACAGAGATAACACCGCCTCCACATTTCGAAGAGAATCGGCAAATATTTCATTTTTCATGAGAGTATTCATGATGAAGTATCATCCCTTGTGACGAGGGAGAGTTTATTCGATTGACAAAAGAGGAAGTAAAGCAACAAAAACTCTTTCCATCAGTTGGGGAAATAATAGATCACATGTTAGATGATCAAGTATGAACGATATTTGCTTCTTTTGTTTATCGTGAGAACCAAGAGTGTAAAAAAATGCACTTTTCGCTTTGCAAAAGCTAAGCATCTCACTATCTGGTGTAGTGTGTAAAATACCAAGATGATCGTTTGTTTTTTTATTATTTCCCCCTAGCTCTCATGACAGATCTTTCCAAAAAGGCAATGTACGAAAAAGCTATCAAGAGGATTAAAGAGTTTTTAACACCAGATGAGGATAACTACGTAAAAATGGTAACAATTAGCTCTATCCTCAAGTATGAATTACCCTATTATTTTTGGGTGTGATTCTACTTAGTCGTCAGCCCCAAGCTCTTGCAAGTATGACCATACCAAGGTACTGTCGGGTGTATCAAGATTCCTTTTGATAAAGGTGTGTGCGGAGCTTGTGCAAGCCAAGAGCAGACAGTCATCGTACACGATGTTCATGAGTTCCCAGGTCACATAGCCTGCGACAGTAGAAGTAATTCAGAAATTGTTGTGCCAGTTTTCGATAAGGGGAAAAAGTTAATTGCCGTATTGGATGTAGATAGCACTGAATTATGATCTTTTGACGAGGTAGACCAAGAGTATTTGGAAGACCTGTTGGCATATTATTTTAGTTAAACCAACAAGGTTAAATAAGCAAAAACCTTTCTTGATAGTCTGTCGCTTGTCACCGCATCGAGTCATACATTGTCAAAAGAATGCTGGCAATCTGCCTATTCTCAATAATGGTTGTCGTCACAAACTGTTCTTGATAGCAGTGCAATGCTACTTTCGCTCACCAAATTTCTATCGCTCATTGGATAATTTTAGTGTCTGGAGAAGTTCTAATGCTGACATCATAGTCTTCCTTCCATTCAAGATGCCAAAAATCCCTAAAGTTTTCTGGCAAAATAAGTCTAGTGGCAATCTGTTGTTCTGCTCTTTTGCGATATGACATATGAAAGATCTTTTCATCAACCAACGCGTTCAATGCATTTGCATCGTATATGATGGAAATAGGCTCACGGTCTTTGGTCATTTCAAGAAGTGTAGTATTGATTCATTCGATTCATTGGTAGAGTCTGGTTGTAGGGAAGGTAGTGCGACTTGCTGCGATATAATCAAATAAGGACTTAGAGGAGTGAAGCCTCTCTTCAAGTTGTTTAAGTTCGAATTTTTTTTGTTCAAGAAGTGCATAGAGTCAGTCAGCTGAGTGAGGATACACGAACCTCTTTTTGCCATAATAGCTTTCTAAAAACAATCATAGAGAAACCATTTTGGAAACGGCTTGATGTGTAGTTAACCTGTTAAGCCCACTGTGGTTGCTGAGTTGTATGATGCTGGAGGGTCACAAGAGAAGTCATGTCAGATATACGCTTCTTTCAGTCTGATTAAGAGAAAATTGCATGAGCAATTGGTCAATTTCCTGCAAACGTGGATTGTCTAACTGCATAAGTGTTAACAGAAATATAACATGTCAGTGATAATAACTAAAAAACAGTCTATTTACAAATATATAAGAACATATAGGTGTTGTAAAAAAGAGAACAACATTGTCTGACTAGATCTATTGTTAATAAACGTATCTTCACTACTTTTACTTTTGGGATTATCTATATATAATACACCATATATTTAGTCGTAGCGTCGGACATGACCAACCTTCAATATCGACAGCAAAAGATTCAAGAAAAAAGGAAACAGACGCCATGGAGGGAGTATCTCATGGAGATAGTTTCCCGATTCCCGTTGTTGTACTATAAAAACGACAAATGAGTTACTGTTTACTCACCTAAGAGGCAGATAAAAACACTATATTCTACTGATGACGTGGTACCTTGAGTATGAATTAATTGAACAGTATCGTGATTCTTTCAAAATCTAGATAAACTGTTTTTAGAGTCAAGTTTTCCAAATCTGCATCATTTTTGAAGTGTGATTAATTCAAACTTTTCTCAATATGTTATCAACTCAAAAAATACCTACCTTAGTAATATGGTCATTGCAAATTGTGAAGATGTATTGTATAGTTTTAATATTAAGGATAACTCGTCTTTAGTCTTAAACTCATTGAACATAGTAAAAAACAACAACACAATATATACTTGTAAGGCTGTTACTGAATCTTTCAATATCTTCTATTCTAAAAATATTCACAATAGTTCTGATATACGGTTTTCTAGTAATCTTGTATGATGTCACTTTTGTATATTTTGCAATGATTTAAACAACCTCTCATATTGTATAAATAATACGCAGTATTCTAAAGAAGTATTTGAACAAGAGAGTAAAAAAATACTTATTAATAAGGCTCATCGGGAAGAAAAGTATGAAGATATAAAACCAAATGCCTTAAACATTAACGTAGAGAATGTTACATGAGATGACATTGTAAACTCTGGAAACGTAACTGATTGATATCATATTTTGAATCTGAATATATGTATGATTGTTTTTCTAATTGAAGATCCGAACATTTTTATGCGGTTCCCTATTGATGAACTTTTTCTTCTCATATTTATTGTTCATGATATGGTATAAATAATAGTCAGAACTTATTCTATTGTTTACGAATGGATACTTGCTCATTTTGTCTCGGCTGCATAGGTCTCAAGAATAAGTCATACTGTATCTTGAACAAACAGTATACGAAAGAAGAGCGATACGAGAAAGTAGATAAAATATTTGATCAAATGGAACAAGAGGGGACACTTGGGGAGTTTTTCCCGGCAACGATGAACCCCTTCTATTTCAACGATACGGCAGCGTATCTGATCGATCCGAGTTTCACGAAAGAAGAAGTGACTGCGAAAGGATATATACGAAGAGACGATCCGATCAAAGTAGATATTCAAGGAGATGCGGAAGTTGTGAGCAGTAGCGATTTGGGTCAATACGAATGATATGATGATCAGGGAAACTGGACGATCACTACAGAGATTTTGAAAAAAGTGATTCAAGATGAACAGGGGAATTACTATCGTATCATCCCTATGGAGTACAAGTTTCTCATAAAGCATGGATTACCATTGCCACGTAAGCACTGGCTAGAGAGGATGAAGGAGAACTTTAGGATCAATTAACCGTACAAAATATTTTTTATTGTATTACATCTTATGTCAAATCTTGCCTATCGACAACAAAAGATCCAAGAAAAAAGGGAACAGACACCATGGAGGGAGTTTGTTATGGATATAGCCAGTCGATTTCCATTCAATCTATACAAAAATAATTGAATGATTACTCCTTATGATCAGAAATCGTGAAGAATATGATGAGTCATGAAACCTACAGAGTTTGAGGATATTAGAAACAGTATACAGATCGATCGGCAAAGTGGGCTCTTGGACTCACTACGTTTGTGAATACAAAGGGCATGGCTCGCAGGGTTAAAGGTAATAGGACAAAATGAAAACTCTGATTTCTCGTATATAATTTTATGAGCAAAAAATGCTTATTTGAGTATTGTGGTTGTGGAGTCACAGAACGTGTGTTTTAGTTATAATACATTTTACTCTTCCGATGTATACAATAGCACATTGGTACAAAAATCCAATCAAGTTTTTTCTTCAAGGATTATAAGCAATTCTTCTGATATATTTTATTCCAGTAATATTGATGCAGGCTCCGACATCCGATTCTCTGCTAACCTGACTGGATGTACACATTGTATAGGCTGCGAGTGACTATCGAATAAGGCCTACTGGATTGATAATCAGCCATACTCGAAAGAAGAATATTTTGATCAAAAAGAAAGATTCTTACAAAAAAAAGAGAGTTTTGAGTACAAGAGACAGTGAAGCTTCACAATCGCATGAGCAAATATTGGTGAAAATATTCAATGATCATTTAATAAGATCTGTGGGGAGGTAGAGAATGGTTTTATGAACTACAATTTGTATAAGGCTCGCAATATTGTTTTTTGTAATGGAACAGATGCAATTGAAAACTGTATGGATTGTTGCTCTATAGGATGACCAAACTCAAGTCATATGTATTGATGTATGGGAGTTGGATATAACTCACATCACGTCTATTGTAGTGCGGAATGCTCACCTGGTTGTGCTCAGGTCTACTATTCATACCTTCTTGATACATGTTCCTACTGTCTTGGCTGCATTTGACTGAAAAACAAGTCATACTGTATCTTGAACAAACAATATACCAA
>CAYXZL010000019.1:0-8927 GCA_964469925.1 uncultured Candidatus Peribacteria bacterium
GTATCGTATCGTTCATATGAATAGGTCCTAGACTGTGTTCAGCACTTCAGACAAACATAAAATTATCTTCTTCGATGCAATACCTATCCTCTTTTGGATGCAGTCTTCACATTTTATTTGCTGTATCTTGATTTATAATGACTGGTGGTATAATGATAGTGAACGTTTTGGAAGAGATGTTTAATCACTTTTTTTTGATAATATTCTTCAGGATCGTTTCATTGGTCAGTACGTCAAATGTGAATTGTACAAGGGCATACTGTAACTGTGCTAATTCCCCCTTTACATAATAGAATCTTGCACCAGTAACATCGGTTGCTTTTTGTTTATCGAGAATGTCAAGCTTCTCTCCTAGTGTTTGATGGTCTTGTACTTCAAACATGAAGTTTGGTTTTATACCATATTCATATACTATTTGATTTTCATTTTCATCTTTCCCAACTGGTACTTCAGGATGGATAAAGTTTGGTAGCTCGAGCATGAGTTTGTTATACTCTTCTATTACGTTTTGATATTCTTGTTCCAACTTTCTGATCGTTTCTTTTAAACTAGTTGCTGTAGTTATGTCTTTAGCGTTTCATGCTTGTTTCTGCTTAGATTTTGTTTGATCGATTTGATACTGTAGGGCTTTCCTTTGGTCATCTAGTGTAATTACTTTATCAACATCAACGTTTTTGTGTTTGTTTTGTACCGCCACCTTTAATTCCTCACGACGGCTGCGGATATCGTTTATGTCTAACATAGCTCGTTTGTTTTACTAATGATAAAACGAAAGTTTAACTCATATTTCTTTCGCGATACACTGTCTCAATCATTTTCCCATTTGGGGAGAGGTCTTGGATACATGCCATTGTTGCACTTGATAAATGCCTATACACTTGGTAGTCTTGTTGTATCTTCTTTATCTTGTTTTGCAAACTGATGTTAGGAGTATTGCAGACACACATAAGTTATGTTATCTTGTGAGTAATTGTAGGGATATGCCTTGGTTATTTGATTTCTAAGCTTCATTTTTGGTCTCACTTGCAACGTGAGCGCAAGCAAGCTATTTCTCGTTCTAAGGCTGTTGTTTTGGGTCATGTTAGTGAGGCAATAGCTCCTCTCCTTCCGTCATTTCCCTATCACTATAAAGATGTTATGTTTCTAGGAAAGTGAGTGGACTATATAGTGTTTGATGGTTTATCGAGTTGATATTTGAGGAACATTGTTTTTTTGGAGATCAAAACATGAACTGGTAAATTGAATGCAAATGAGCGTCTTATCCAGGAGTGTATTAGAAGAGGTAATGTTGTATATGATATGTACAAACTTTAGGCCTGTTGTTTAGCTTTGTTGTATTAAGTCAGCTATTTTTTCTTTTACTTGTTCCCTGTCTTGTGTTTTACACACGATAAATATTTCTTGTGCGGTACTTCATTTTTTTATGATGTACTTTAGACCAGATGGTGTGTCGTATGAATAGGTCATGGCTGTGTGACTACTTCATTTTTGTTGTCTGTTTATTCTCCCCGGTATAATTTTTTGAATGATAGGAAACCTGGCCATTATTTGTATTGTTATATGAAATTCGGACAGAATATGGTGTTCTGTTTTTATTTTCTTGTTTCGTTTTTTCATTGTGTCATATGGTTTATTCGTCTTCTATAAAGTGCAAAAAAACGCCTCCGTATTTTGTGACGGATTTCACTGAGAGTTTTTTTCAATCCTCCGCTATAATAGTTCCTGTGTCGCCAGTTTGTCATCCTGATTCCGCATAAAATGGTGTTTTGTCGAAGATTATGATATGCTGGTCGTTTATGATGAGATCTTTTAAAATTTTGGAGTTTTGTAATTCTATTGTGTTGTATCCTAGAAACTTTGTAGGTTGGATTCCCTCTAAATATTTTGCTCGATCTATTTCTTTACTAAATTTGCTGGAAGACCCTTGTTTTGCTTTTGATTTTGCTTGTTGCATCGTTGTTTCGTAAGCTCATTCATCGACAGTGAATCCGTTTTGTGCTACTAATTCTTTTGTTAAATCGAAGGGGAATCAAAAGGTGTCGTGTAGTAGAAAGGCATCATCTCAGCTGATAACTTTAGTATTTGTGTTCTGGGTCATAATTTCTTGGAGTTTTCTTTCTCCCCTATCTAATGTTTTTTGGAATTGCTCACATTCGTCTATTAGTACTTGTTCGATGTTTGTTACATTTTGTAGTTCAGTAAAAAAGTTTTTGTACTTGTATATTACGCTTTGCGTTAGGTCTGTTGTGAATTTTTTGATTTCTATTTTATTTGTTGTTTTAGTGTAATGAAAGAAAGCTCTTCTGATCAGTCTTCTGAGTACATATCCCCTTAGTTCATTGCTTGGAATGACACCGTCAGCGATAAGAAATACAGATGCTCTTATATGATCTGCTATTATCCTAAACGATTGTGTTTGTTTTTTTTGTTGTAGTGTTTGCTCAGCATGTTGTACCGTGTAGGGTGGATATTTTTTGTTTGATATGTTTTCAGTAGCATTTATTATGTCTTGGAATAGGTCTGTTTCGAATATCGTTTCTTTGCCTTGTATAATCATCATAAGTCTTTCCAATCACATGCCAGTATCTACGTTTTGCTGTGAGAGTTTGCTGTACTCTCCTGCATCGTTTTTATAATACTCCATAAATACATTGTTTCGTATCTCGATGAATCTATCGTTTTCTCCTATATATCGATCATTTGGTCCCCGATCCGCTCCCCTATCGTAGTGGAATTCTGCACATGGTCAGCAGGGTCATAGTTTTCCTGGAGGTCATCGAAAATTGTCGCATTTTTTCCCTTTCTGCATCGAGATTGCCCTGATCCTGTTTCTTTGAATTCATGCTCTAAGTAACACTTCTTCTGCCTCATGGTCGTATGGTATGAGTTCTTGGTTGTTTTCATCGTAGTATCAACCAAAGATACTACAACCTAGTTTATTTATGTCAAGTCCGGCATGTTGCGTGATAAACTCAATGGATCGTAAAAGGCTTTCTTTTTTGTAATAATCTCCAAGTGATCGATTTCCCATCATTTCAAACATAGTTAGGTGTCTTTCGTCTCCCACTTCGTCTATGTCATTTGTTCTAATGCATTTTTGTATGTTGTATAATCTTTTCCCTTGCGGGTGTGGTTTGCCAGATAAGTATGGTACTAGTGGTTGCATTCATGCGACATTGAATATTACTGTTTTGTCTTCGCTTGGTGCGACTAAGGATACGGGTTTTGCCTCTTGATGCTTTTTTGATGACCGGAAATCCGTTCGTTTTCACCTTATTTGTTCTGATGAAAAGCTCATTTCTGTTGTATATGTTCTAAATTAAGTTTTCCTTTAGTGTTGGTGGGAAAGGAGATTCTACTGTTGTGTAGTCTTACTTTCGTTATTCTTTATTTCTTGAATGAATTCAAAGAGTTTTATCTTGTATACACCTTTATCTGTGAGTATATATAAATTGACCTGATTGGAATCGTTTTCGTTGATTGACATGTCTATTATGCTTTCGCTTTCTAGATCGAGTTTGAATTTCATTATGTATTGGAGTGAAAAGTTTGTTGCATTAGCATCGTTTGTTTTTAATCATTGTGAATCGTAGACTGTTAAGGAATTGTTGTCTTTGTCAAATATCAATATGTATCTTGTGTTTACATTGGTAAGAATTTTTACGTTTTCTCCTCGTGTTTCTTGCGATTGGTCTCAGCCTAAGATAGGTATTTGACGACTGTTTAGACTGAGGGTTGTCCCCTCTCTCCATCGTTGTAAGAGTGTTTTATCTGTCGTTGATCGTACTAAGAAGCTACCATCTATTGCCATGTTTGTTATGTCGGGGTATTGTGATCAGCTCACGATTGGCAATTGGTAGTCCGTTGCTGGTCCAAACTGTGTTTGTGATCCTATTGTGTTACGATATCTTGATATGTATATTCATTCCTGATTCAGATATGATACTTTGTTCAACACATATAAGTTTGTTTTTCCAAATATCTCCAATCATAAAATCTGACCAGGGAACCCACCTGGGCTCTCTGTTGTCACTACAGTACTTCATGCTTTGCTTATATTGTATATGTTTCAGTTTTCATTGTAGCAGTATAGTCAGTCTCTTAAAATGTTGCTCGAACATCCTATTATTGTTTCGTCTTCTTCTGTATGAGTGACCAATGATCACCTAATATCGTTATTTACTAATCATATTATTGATCCATTGCTCCCTCACACACTTATACTGCTATTAACAACTAGTGATTTAGGCTCTCAGATACTTGTTAATTCAGTTTCGTTGAATGAGAGAATTTCCGCTCTTGTACCGTTTAGTTCGTCGTCAAAGTTTTTTAAGGCGGTTTCGTACACTATGTTAAATCATTTATTGTAATATTTTTCAATTATCCTTCTTCGATTGTCTATGTCTTCTGGTCGATATCATTGTGACTGTATATAGTCAAGTTGTTCGATAATTGTTCTGTACATGTGGCTCTTTTCATCTGACGATGGGTCTAGCTTTTGAAAATAAGCGATGTCCTTTTTTATTTTTTCTGGAGTTATTTCGTTTTGTTTTCCGTATTCGTCGACAAACACTGGATAACTTACTATTGATGATCATTTGATGATGTTCCGTATTAGTATGATGATTAGTAGACCTAAAAATCCTATGCTGACAAGAAATTTATTTTTTTGGACAAAATTTTTGACATTTGGCTGAGGTAGCAACTTTTTTTTTGAACTAGTACTCGTGTTGATCAGTCCTCTGTCTGATGACACATCATATGTTGTGTTGATAATTAATGCGATTTCTTTCTTTTCTATTCTCATACTTATTATTTCTTCTAGAAACTCACATATATCTTCATCTTGTGCCATAAAAACTTCGTTAAATCTTTTTATTTCTCTTTTATCAAAAACTGTGTAAACGTTGTTCCCGATGAGAATAATTTCATCCTCTGTTTGTATTTCTCACTCAACGAATTCAGAAAAAAAATCTATTTTTCAAGTAGCTTTGTATTCGTTGTTGACGGCGTAAAGTAGTTTTTTGTCTCTGAAAATCATTATGCTTACGTTTCATACTAGTGATGCCATTAGTATGTTATTGTGTAGTACTTTGATGCATCCTTTTATTGGGAAGTAGTCAACTTTTGCCATTTTGTTTGCAAAAATCGATAACTTACTATTGAGCTCTTGTAATGTGTGTTCAAATATCTTTTTAATTTCTCTTTGTGTTGGTGCTTTTGCTTGTTTGATTTGGTCTACTAAGAATCAAAAATATTCGTTGAAAATGTCTTTTTGAAAATCTATCAATGCGTCTGATTGTAGTGCTATATCCATATCTATGTAAATACTCCCTTCTATTTGCTCACTATTTTGGAGAATGTGTTGTTCGTTGTTGTAAAAATGTTGACTTTGATCGACTTTCATTGTTGAGAAAGAAAGTTATGTAAATAAAAAAGCACCTTTGGTCATAGGTAGCCAAATCTAGGGGTTTTTCAACACTAAGTTCTTCACTCTTGATGGTATAATCAGCCTTATTATCCCAAACATCTGCAACAATTTATTCATGTTTTTTTTTGGGTTCTGTACTACTCTCCATATTGTTTCTCCTATTCTTATTTTCACTATCCAATTAGGTGCTCTTTTTTCATAACCGGACATGAAATCTATTCGTCATCATGCGTTTATTACTAATACTCTGTTTTCTTTCAGAAAATCTTGTTTTTGCTGTACAATGATTTCTTGTGTTGGTGTTCCAATACACATGATTAGTATTTTTGTTTTTTTTCATTGGTGACTTCGTCATTTTTCTATATTTTTTCGATTGATGTCATTACCTTTGTTTTTAAAAGGAACTTGCTGATAATATCACACGTCTATGTTGTGTTGTTCTTTAAGATTTCTTATGGCATTATTAATCAGATTCTTCCCCTTACCGATGTTTATGTCATATGCTTCTATAACACTAATGTGTGCTGTGTTGTTAAAACTTTTTAGTAGGGGAAGGATAAACTCTGTACCATTGAGGTTTTTTACCCAATGACGACTTATGAAAAAACAAAATACTTGTAATGCTATTCCATCTGGTAGTATATAATCACTCTCTAGTAGTGCTTTTTTATATTGTAATGCTGTTTTATTTTCCGTTGTCTCGCAGAGTCTTCGTTTCATCATGTTTCCGAAATAGAGAAAGCTGATAATGAGCCGCCCCTTTGTTTGATATGATTTTTTCATTTGATTTATTGCTGTTTGCCTGTTACCAGTATATATTTTTTTAATGATATCAATTTTGATCATTGTTCTTGTTTAGGTTAGAAAAATATGTCAGTTACATCGACGTCTTTGTAGTAGTATTTTATGATAGACTTGAAATCTATGCCCTTTTGAGCCATGTAACTGGCTCCTTTCCCTGATAGCCCAACGCCATGTCCTTGTCATGGATCACAACTTGCTGCCTTGAAATCAACGGTAGATTGTAGATATGGAGTATCTGTTCGTCATCGTTGTTGTTGGGCATTTTTTGTGTATCCGGGGCTACAACTGAAATATGGTAGGATTGGTAGTGTACTGCGATAAAACACGTATGTGTTTTTGGTTGCACCAAGAGCTTCTCCTCGCTTTGTGCTTGTGTCTTCGAACCCTTGTCCGACATATTTTTGGAAACTGCGTGGATCATCTATTGCGTTATATGTCACATTTGGCGGTATGCTTGGGTGATCGTTGTTTCCATTGAGATAGTATGTTATGTATTGTTTTGTCAAGACGGCTAACACTTTACGCTTTTCGTCAGGCTCTTGATCGCTTGATTCTGCGACACCTTGTAAATAATCGTTTATATTGAGCTCGTTGATTATTGTAAATTGGTTTTGTATGGATTGTGTTTCTATGTTCTTTAGGTCTTGCTTTTGTATTATTAGTTTGCCTTTGAATACATTTCGTGGAATTCATGCGTATGATTTTCTATCATAATTGGTAACTTGCACAATTCATCACGTATTAGTGCTTTTAATGCTTACCGTTTGTGCTAGTGATCCTGTTTCGTTATTCCCTACAAATACCTTATTATCATCGTAGATGTGGATGGTTATGTTGTTTCCTGTTCGTTGCGACTCTACCGTGTTTATGTGACAATATGAGGTACATATGAATGTTCGTTGTGTTTTTGTGGTGGAGAGTTCATATAGTAGTACTTTAACTGGTATTTGTAAGATTTTTTCTAACTCGTTCATTGTGATTTGGTACTTAATTTTTTGTATAAGATTTGTGTTTTCGTTGTTGAATTCTTTATGCTTTAGGCGATGGGCAAGTAGGTTTTCAATATCTTTTTCCCATACTAGGTTTTTATAGAAAACTGTTTTTTCTTTGTTTTCATCTGTAATGATTATTGCTTTTGTTCCGAATGTTGGTTTCCGGTTTTGCTTTACCGTTAGTTGAATCCTATTTTTTTCTAGTTTACATTCTTTGATATCGATTGATTCGTCGTCAAGGATTTCGCAGTCTGTAATTTTTTCTCATTGGTATGGTAAAGAGATGGTTAGTAAATTGTTGTTACTTGTTTCTATGCTATCATCATTTATGATGTTTTTGATTTTTCATTTTACTCTTTGACTGAGTAGAGATTTTTTGACTTCTTCCCTAATGAAATTTAATTGACTGTATAAATTTTCCCCTGGACAGGATGTGTTACCAGCGTCTTCGTGTCCTATAATGCTTGGTAATGTAAGATGTAATAAATATGGGTACTTATCTGATCGTTTATGGTATGTCACTGTTTTGTCTGGATCTATGTTGTATTTGTTTGCTAGGACTGTTGCTAATTGTATGGTAGCATTGATTTGTGCTGTGTTTGGTTGGTCGTGTTCAAAGTTTCCGATGAGTGCTATACCTATTGTGTTGGGGTTGTTTCGCTTGGTATGAGCAGCCACTACATTATCTCATCAGGCTCTTCATTCATAGATTGTTCCTTGGTCATCTATAAGAAAGTTATATCCAATGTCCCCTCGTCATCTTGTTTGTGTATGAAATTTGTATATGTTTTGAATGTGTTGTTGGATTCCGTCTTTGTGTACTTTGTCCATGTCACTGGCAGTGTGATGGAGGATAATAGCTTTTTTTGTGTTCCTGTATTGTAGTGGCCATATTAGAACCTTATTCCCTTCTTTTTCTATTATATTATCAATTTTTTCGTCGTCGGGAAAGTTTTCTTTTAAATAATTTTCTGCTATTTGTAATGGATTGACTGGTGTTGGAATGTTGTTTGGTTCTGTATTGCTTACTCATGTTTCGGTTTCTATGTCGTATTCCGTATTTGAGTTTTCTGTTGATTTCCCTTCTTTTCGTACCCTTAAGGATTCGTCTGCTCCTCGCTGGCTACGACTCACTATCTGAATTCACGGCAAATCTCGTCCTTGGGCATAGGTCTTGTTGGTATAAAGTAATTGTCCTGCACTTACAAATGCTAGGCTCATTACTATGTAGCTTTTTATATTCATGAGTGTTTGTGAGATTTTTTGATAAACGTTTTCAGCTATAGTTACTTTATTGTGTGATGCAAGCATATGCTTATAAAATATTTTCTATGTTGTATTGAAAACAGTATCCACTAAGAATATTATCCTATTACACTTTGCATGTTTCTTAGCTTATTTTTTCCCATTATGTTTGTACAACTTCATTGACATAGCACTTATTCTTTTTTGGAAGCGATTGGAACCATTTCATCTATTGTGGAAGAGGCAAAAAGTTTAGGTATGTCTGCTATTGGTTTGACAGATTATCATTGATTGTATGGAGCTATTGATTTTTACAAAAAGGCTCGTGCTGATTCTATCACGCCTTTAGTTGGTGTTGATATGCCCTTTATTCGTACTAGATCTGTTGCTATTAAACGTTCACAATCTTTTTGATATTTGAGTTTGTTGGCAAAAAACTTTTCTGGTTACCAGCA
>CAYXZL010000020.1:0-6331 GCA_964469925.1 uncultured Candidatus Peribacteria bacterium
GTAACGGTGCGAAACTGTTTTAACTTCGCAAAATGGTAAAGTCTTTCAAATATGCCAGGTCATGTATCGCATAGATAGTGATACTACGGTTTGAAAGCTCTTTAAGAAAAGGTAAATATAATCAACGTTATTTATTGTGAACGACATATATGAAACTTTCCAATCTATTCGTCAAAACCAGTAAAGAGGATCCCAGTGGTGAAACGAGTGCAAACGCCAAACTTCTTACCAGGGCAGGGTTTATTTACAAAGAGATGGCCGGTGTATACACATATCTCCCCTTATGACTCCGTGTTCTTGAAAAAATAAAGATGATCATACGCAAGCACATGGACTGCGTTGCATCTGAAGTAGCCATGACGATCTTGTGACCAGAGGCAAATTGGCAGGCAACGGGCAGGATTGATACTGTTGATGTATTGATGAAAACACACGGTGCAAACGAACTATCTCAGAAAAAATGCACAAACGAGTACGTAATTAATTATTCGCATGAAGAGATGGTGACCCCGATCATAAAAGCGTTTGTTAGTTCGTATAAGGATTTGCCCTGTGCTGTCTACCAAATCGGAACCAAGTTCCGCAATGAAGCAAGAGCAAAGAGTGGACTCCTCAGGGGACGCGAGTTTACAATGAAGGACGCCTATAGTTTCCATGCTAGCGAAAAAGACTTTCTCGACTACTATGAAACTATTAAAGGAGTGTATAAGGATATCTACGAGGAACTCTGAATTGGAGGGGAAACGGTTATCGCAATGGCAAGCGGAGGAGATTTTACAGAAAAATACAGTCATGAATTTCAGACATTGTGCGATGCAGGAGAAGATACACTTTTTATCGATGATAGTATCAACCTCGTGTACAACAAAGAGATAGCACCATCCAAAGCTATTGATCCTGATTACAGTAATATGGATATGCTTGTTATGGAGGACGTCTACGGAGAAAATGTAGTTTCTGTCGAAAAGCTGGTTGAGTTTTTACAGATTCCTATAGAAAGGACAGTCAAAACCTTGATTTATGAGGATGAGGCAAAGAATTATTATGCAGTTGCAGTAAGGGGGGATTATGACGTCAATGAGTTGAAGCTTAAAAAGGCTTTATCAGCCAAATCTGTTGCACTTGTTGCAGAAGATATCATACAAAAACTAACTTGAGCAGAGCGTGGGTACGCAGGTATTGTTAATCTCCCTGATACTATTACGCTTGTCTGTGATGATAGTATTGAAAACCTCAAAAACTTTGAGTCAGGAACCAACAAAACACACTACCATACTATCAATATCAATCGAGACAGAGACCTACCAAGACCCCCAAAATTTTATGATATCAAGGAGGTAAGGCCATGAGACAAAAATCCAGAAACAAACACAGTCTATAGAGTAGAAAAGGCAGCAGAGGTGGGCAATATATTCCCTCTAGAAACACGCTTTCCCGATGCATTTCATTTTCAATATATGGACGAAAGCAACAAACTTCAGCCTATCATTATGTGATGTTATGGGATAGGAGTATCTCGCGTTATGGGGGTAATAGTGGAAAGATATCATGATGAAAAAGGTATTATCCGACCAGAAAATATAGCTCCATTTCAGTATGTAATCATTGGAATCGGAGATCAGTGACTCCAAAGATCAAAAAAACTATACGAAGATTTAAGAAAGGTATGAGTCGATGTATGCTTTGACGATAGAAACCTAGGCCCTGGATTCAAACTTAAAGACGCCGACTTGATTGGGTACCCCTACCAAATCATCATAGGAAACAAAACACTAGAAGAAGGAGACTACTGTGAAGTATGTACGAGAAAAACAGGAAAAAAAGAAAAAAAACTTATCTCTTTATTGATCCAAGATGTCACAAATAGCTAAGCTCGAATTATTGCTACAAGAGTACCCTAAAAAACATATTATTTTCGATTTTGACGAAACATTGTTTCGAGTCCATCCTGATCGAAGTGAATATAAAAAACAGATACGACAAGAGATGGAGTCGATAGACGGAAAACTGGCAGGGCAAATGAGGGCAGATGGAAAGACGAGGGCCTGGGACGCAGTCGATGTATTTACGAGGATGTATTGACAGCAAGCTCGTGACAAGGTGATTGCAGTCACTGCAAAGATAGAGTCAGAATTACAGAAAGCTACGGAAAAACACCAAGAATTGCTAGATTTTATCAGAGAAAATAAGGATCGTTATAGCTTCCATATTCGATCGTCAAATCTTGTGCAGACCTTTAAACCGATAATAGAAAAAGAAGGATTGCTAGACAGTATGAGTACACTCGTGTGAAAAGATACAATAGAATTAGTTAAACAGTATCCTGATGGTTTCTATCATATCCACGCCCTACATGGTGGAGAAAAAAAAGATTATCTGATGGTAGGCAATGACCAAGAGCGTGATGGTGGCTGAGCTACCAGAGCTGGTATAGATTTTTTCTGGATCGACCCATCCAAGGTTGAGTGGGGAATATGTAACTAGAAACACAAAATTGTGCGGAAAAGAGTATCACTAGATTAAGTCCCAAGCTCTGCATTAACTAATAATAATTTCGAGCAACTCAGGAAACTCTTCGGTACCCATGTCTCACAAACAATAATGTCCACGGTTTTTGAGGCTAATTATGTGACCGCCAAGCGAGTCATGAAAAATATGTAAACTTTTTTTGCCATCATCTTCTTCGGTGTCTGAAGTAAACATAAATATTTCTCCTACTCTATCTTTGATCGTTCCGTCAATATCGTAGGTGTAAAATGTTCTCCCAAAGTCATCATCTTCGTCTGGGATTTTCCATGGAGCGACAAGTATGAGTTTCAAGATCTTTGTTTTTGTCTCGCCAAGCCAACGAACAAGGAAAGCACAACCACAACTATGACCGACTAAAACAGTGTTTTTATTAACTTCATGTTTTTCAAATACAGCCTTGAACCTTCAATAATCGGGTTTCCATGGTAAGGGCATGAGGGGAGTATATACTTCTATGCCTTGCGTAGTTGCCTGTTTTTTGGTCCGAGGGATTCGATGTTTGTCATAAGTTCTTTTGTTAGGATCTAAAGCCTTTTCTTCGCTTGAAGGACAGCCGTGAACGATTATACATTTTTTAGTAGTTAGAACCATGGTGCTAATGAGACTAAAGTCAACAATGTCTTAGGGGGTGGTAAGGGATAGATACCTTAGTGGCAGAAATACAAGTCTCGTTAGCTATCCCTATGAAACTTAAACCAATATGGCTTCATTAAATAAATTTAGTTGTCATAGAGATTCTGTTTCAAAAACCTGAGTGTCTTGTCTCGAGCATCAATTGTTTCTTTCTCCGAAAAGTTTGGTCCAGTAGGATTGGCAAACGCATGCCCAACGCCTGGGTAGATCACAATACTATAGTCAGTTTGCTGACCACTGAGTGTAGCACTAAGGGCCTCAACATCAGATACGGGGATAGAGTTGTCCTCTTCTCCAAAAAAACCAAGAATAGGGTGGGTAATGTTTGCCAATTGGTCCTTGTCTTGGACAATCCTCCCATAATACATCACTGTAGCATCTAAGTCATCAATGTTGATAGCTGCTTGCAGGGATTGAGCACCACCAAAGCACCATCACAGTGATGCAACTTTGGGTGCGATACGGACAGTCCTGAGGTAGTGATCAGCAGCTTTAAGATTGTCAATTCCACGATTTTGATCAAATGATTGCATGAGTTTGGCAGCCTGTTTAGCGTCATTAGTAACGACACCATCATAGAGATCTACTGCAAGTACACTATATCCGTAAGTAGCAAGTGCTTTTGCCATATCTTTAATGTTGTCGTTGAGTCACCATCGCTCATGAATCATGATGACGCCCGGGTAATTGTTTGGTTGCGTTGGTTGGACAAAAAATCAGCGAAAACCACTGCCGTAGGTCACATCTTCGCTGATGACAGCGATAGGATCAGACGGAGCCAAAAGATCGATAGTTGCGGAGCTCTCTCTCACGCCGTTAGATACCAACGCAATCTGCTTCATAGCTTGTTCATGGTTATTGGCAAAGCTGTCTTTCTTGGAACAAGCACTGAGAAGAGGCAGTACAAAAAGTGAGGTGAGCAAAAGCAGTGGTAAACGCATAGCTAATCAAAAAAGAGTAAAGCAAGGTAAGGATAGCTAACCATACACAACAGACGTAGCAAGGCAAGAGATATAAGCAAAGTCAAGCTAGAAGAGGGTGATTGTTGTGTATGTCTGCGGGAGGATCTTGCAAATATGAGAAACAAAACTAGTCTGACGACAACAGACATTTTGTATTCTTACAGCATAAACATGCCCACATCATCGTCCCCCCCAAAAACAACAGCCAAGAGTGGAAAACATAGTAAGACAAGAAAGACCACAAGTATGCTGGGATCAAAGGATATCGATTTTTTCCAAACACTCATCAATACCCCTTCTCCCACGGGTTTTGAGTCTACTGGACAAAAAGTTCGACTAGAGTATATCAAACCCTACGTGGAGAAAACCTACACCGATAGCTATGGTACCGCAGTGGCTGTAATCAATCCCGATGCTGAGTTTAAAGTAGTCATTGAAGCACATTGCGACGAAATCAGCCGATTTGTAAATTATATCACTGATGATGGGCAAATTCACGTGATCCGTAATGGCTGAAGTGATCATTTGATAGCACCATCCAAGACAGTAAATATACGAACCAAATCATGACCAGTAAAGGCAGTTTTTGGTCGGCCTGCTATCCATACTCGCAATCCTATCAAATGACAAGAAGAACAAACTCCCAAAGTAGAAAATATTACTGTTGATTGTTGATGTCTTTCGAAACAGGAGGTAGAAAAGATGGGTATACACGTATGATCGGTGATCACCTACAGTGACGAGTTCTTTATACTCAATGATAGGTATTTTGTTGGGAGAGCAATGGACAACCGTGCTGGTGGTTTTATGATAGCACAGGTGGCAAGACTATTGAAAGAATCAAAAAAGAAGCTACCCTTTGGTTTATACATTGTCAATTCAGTACAAGAAGAAATAGGTCTCAAATGAGCAGAAATGATAGCATACACGATTGATCCTGATATTGCAATAGTGACAGATGTGTGTCACGATACATCAACACCAATGATCAAGAAAAATATAGAAGGTGATACGATGTGCGGAAAGTGACCAGTGATCAGTTATGGTCCTTCAGTACACAATCTCTTGCGTGAACACATACTTAATACCGCCGATAAGCACAAGATACCCTTTCAGAGATTGGCATCATCTCGTTGGACAGGTACGGATACCGATATATTTGCCTATAGCAGAGGAGGAAGACCATCAGCCCTTATATCACTGCCAACTCGTTATATGCACACAACAGTAGAGATGGTACACAAAGGTGATGTAGAACACACAATCAACCTACTATACCACACTATATGTAGTATTACGCCCTCTCAAAAACGACACTATCTATAGGAGCTATTACTTGATTACGACAGGAAATGAGTAGAAGATCTGATCTTGATCGATAGTGATGACGACAACACTTGCTCAGGTCGACTTACCTAGAACTCTAAAGCTTGCTTTCCCATTTTCTACATAAGACACATCTGCTGGACTAACAGCTAAGTTTGTGTTGTTAGCATAAATTCTGAGCCCAACAGGAAGCCGACCGCTAAATGGTACATTTCCTGATCTAGAGCTTATGTGGATACTGATAGTGGTGTCAGATCATTCTTTGATAACGGTATTGAGTTGATGGACAACCTGTATTTTGTACTCTTGCAAAAAACGCTGTGCAGTAGGTGTAAGGAGGCTCATATCTAGTCTGGGGATATAGTTATTGATGATGTGGTAAAGCGTTGATGTATCAATAGTGTTGTCTCCATTGCCAGGAATGACTTCAGGAAAAACAGGTTCTATAAGTTCAGTATCGCTAGTATCGGTATCTCTATTCTCATCGGGCGTATCACTAACCGTATCGGAATCAAGCAGGTCTGTAGAACTAGTATCACTAGAGGCTAGTTTAGGAGCAGAGGAGTGATAATCTTCCAAAAAAGCCAAAGGGTCAACACTACGCTCAAACATAAGGTATCTACACGTTCATGCATTAACCTGTGCTACAATATCGCTATCCTCGCAACCCAAGTAGGGATACACTTGTCTGCCGTATTGACCAAGTGTATCGATCTCAAAATGAAGATGTGTCCCAGCAGCAAATCAGCTATCTCAGACTGTTCCTATCTGTTGTCATTTCACCACTACATCACCCTTATTCACTAAGAAGCTATCAAGGTGTGCGTAAATCGCATAAATACTTGTTCCGTTGGGTAGTGCATATTCTATGGAAATCATAT
>CAYXZL010000021.1:0-5204 GCA_964469925.1 uncultured Candidatus Peribacteria bacterium
ATATGAACGATACGATACCAGAAGAGATGCTCCCGCTAAGATACGTGGCCTATACACCTTGTTTTAGAAGAGAGGCCTGAACATATGGCAAAGACACAAGAGGAGTTTTTAGGAATCACCAATTTGACAAAATCGAAATGGAAACATTCACAAGCAAAGAAGAAGGAGAACAAGAACAAGAGTTTATAGTGTGAATTCAGCAATACTTAGTTGAACAACTCAATATACCATACCAATTACTCACAATATGTACAGGAGATATGTGATCCAATGACTACAGACAGTTCGACATTAACTGTTACATGCCATGACAGTGAAAATACAGAGAGACACATACTTCAGATTACATGACAGATTACCAAGCACGTCGCCTCAATACAAAAATAGTAAAAAAAGATTGAACAAAAGAGTATGCACATATGAATGATGCCACTGCTATGGCGTTCCCCAGATTATGGATAGCTCTCATAGAAAATAATCAGCAAGAAGATGGAACAATCAAGATACCCGAAATACTAAGACCATATATGAAAGGAAAACGGTATATTGGCAAATAAAAATAGAAACACACACAAAAGGGGAGAGGAAACAGCTATAGATTCAAAAGATAGCTATGTTTTTTCATCAAAATCAAAAGCTGAGCAGCCAAACCTTTATCTCCAATTTTCGCAATATCATAAAGCCTATTAATACTCGAGTGGTGCTTTCACAATAAAAGAATAGATTCAAGAACAGAAAGATCGAGAGCACCCTTATATTTCTTAACAACTCTCTTAATGATATCATTTGTATATCACCGCGATAGAACATTAGGGCTATAAAGGCATTCTAATATGGCAAGCTCCAGTGTGGCAATACGGAAAGAGTGGGCAGCAATCTTAAAAGACTTAGTATAATAAAACATCTTTTTGAACAAACTAGATCCCCTTGCAGTATACTTTTTACACAAAACTTTTTTGTCAAAAAAAAGAACTTCGGTAGATTGCTTATGCTCACTGATAATAACAATTTCATCAGGACAAGAGAAATTAGAAATATGCAATTCTAAAGCTTTTACTCAACCAATATACCGCTTTCATCAAATATAGAGAGTGCAATGCTTCTGTAAAACATCTCGATAAAACCTATCTATAAGCTCCGTTTCAGTAACAAAGCTAGCAGGATCTTTAACAAGAAAAAGATCCTTTTTTAATCATACAAGATACCCCTTATTCTTAAGAGCATAAATAGTTTTATAGACCTTTTGATCAGAATAGTGTCACACCAACAAAGCAACATAAGATTTAATCTTAACCATATCAATCAGTTTTCACTTATGTTTTGCTAGCTCTTGAGCTAAACTGGAAACCAAGGACATAAAGAAACAATGAGATACAAAAGCTTCTTAGGTAAAAGAATAATAACAACACTACCCAAAAAATCAACAGGATTCTTACCGAACAATAATAACGATTTTGCTATTGTAAGAGTTGAGAAAAAAAGTACCACTAGTGAACATCTTTTTAGACCTGTCTGATCCACCATGCAACAACTCCAACTATTCCAAGGGGATGCTCTAGCAAGCAGACAGATACAAACGAACTCAATCAGTGCAGTCTTTGTGGAAATCAAAAAATCATTCTTCGAAGTCATACTTGAAATCAGTTCAAATAAATTTCTTATACAAATCAAAGAACTAGCGGGAACAATAGAGCAATTTGAGATTATAGCGATAAAATCTTTCATAGAAATCACGCAAAAAACGGTGACGTTGCTTAAGCAAATCACACAGCACTTACTACTGAGACTGGAAAGTTAACCCAGACCTGAATCAACCTATGTAGTTGCAATCATGAAGCAAATATCTATCTTGACAGAGTTGTTTTACTTTTTGTAATAGAAGAAAAAATAAATGGCAAATTCAAAAGCAATTAAAAGTAAAATCGGATCAGTAAAAAATATTAAACAAATAACAAAAGCGCTAGAAATAGTTTCAACAGTCAAACTCAAAAAGATTAAACATACCACAGATTCATACAAAGAATTCCTTCAGACTCTGCTGCTCACAATACACGGCGTCCAAGAAAAGATAGACATATTCGACATGTCAGCTCATCTTAGCCACGAAAACGAAAATCAAAAAAAAGACCTCATTATAGTCGTATCAACAGAAAAATGATTATGTGGATGACTCAATAGTAAGCTCTTCAAAGCTATCAATATAAAGTGGGAAAGTAAAAAATCAGAAATAGACATATGTTGCATTGGCAAAAAGGCAAAAGAGTTCTTCACCAGAGAGAAATATACAGTATGTCAAATAGAAACCATCAAAGATAGCTTTACAGAGGAAGATATGAAAGGGATCTTTGAAACAATTAAAAAGGCAATACAAAAGAATACATACAAAAACATCATTATTGCATACAACCACTTCTTGTCAGCGATGAGACAAACGCCCGTCACCCTAAATCTTTTCCCACTAGACAAAGAGTCATTCCAAGTATTTCTCAAAGAAATTGAAGCACACGATCTTCTTTCATCAAAACAAAACGAGACAAACAGAGATGTGGCATGCGAACCAACCCTAGAAGAATTGAAGCTATACCTACAAGCAATGCTGATCCAACATATCGTATATTGAGCTATTCTCCAAAACAAAGCAGGAGAGTTTTCATCACGCATGATAGCAATGAAAAACGCCACAGATAATTCAAGTTCTCTGATAAAATCTCTCACACTAACATTCAACAAAGCACGTCAAGCCTTAATCACCCAGGAAGTTTCTGAAATCGTCAGTGCAAAAATGAGCATGGAATAAGTAGCTATTATATACCACCTTACAACTGGACATAATGAGAAGCGAGCCATACAACGAAGAAGAAAGTAAAGAGCTTATCAATTTCTATTATCAAAACCCCCAACACAACACCCCTCAAAACGATCATACAATCGATCGAAAAGAAGGGAATGCAATATGTGGAGACGACATTATTGTCTTCCTTCACATCAACCAAAAAACTAACATCATAGAAAACCGAAACTTTTCCGGAAACACATCAATGGTTACCACCGCAGCCTCAAGCTTTTTCGGAGACTTAGCTCTATGAAAAGACATAGACACAATACTGACACGAGATTATAACTACATACAACAAGAGTGATTTAAGGTTTCACCGAGAAGAAAAAGAGCAGTAGTAATGGCATTGCTTGCAACTAAAAACGCAATCCATAAGTATAAAAAAGACAATATCAAAGAGAGTTTTGAAGATGTGCTTAATGGTTCATAATGAAAAAAGTTTGGATTTGACATAAATAGACAGATGACTATAGTCGCCCACAACCTTATCCAGTACAACAATTCATGAAACACCTATTAAATTTTCTCTTTAGTGTATTATTATACGGCATAGCTTTACACCTTATCCAGTCTGCTATCCCTGAGTTATGATTTTCTATCAATAACATAGGCAGTCTTCCCTACCCATTATTACTTCTTTTACTATGAACCGTTTTTCGAGTCACCCACAGACTATTAAAGTCAATTCTTGGTATCATCAATATGCCACTGAGCATAATTAGTTTTGGATTATCAACAATTATTCTAAATCTCTTTTTGTTATACGTGTTTGTTGGCATCGTAAATAACCTAGCAATAGGAATAACAATACAACTAGGAACAATCATACAAACATTTGTCATGAGTATTATGGTGTCAATCGTTAATTTAATTGTTAAAACAATTGCTTAGATGAAAAAATTCTATCTTGCATGAGCAATTTTCTTTCTAGTGTTAGTAACAATAAACTATTTTGAAAACGCATCATGGGGAATACAAATGATGTTCTTGTGAAAGTATAAAAGCTTAACCACCATTTACCCAATGCTCATAGCATGTGGGATAGGAGAATGAGTTTGTATTACATTATTTGTACAATCATTGCTTCGCGAGCTACAAGACAAGATAGACAATGGCTGACTAGATTTATAACATAACGACTCACGCTGTCATGGAGAAAAAATTTAATTTAAGCAGGAAACAAGCTGCTCAGATGCTCGGTGTATCAACAAGATCCATAGATAGGTATATCAGAGCAGGTAAGTTATCGTACAAAAAAATCGCTAACAAAGTACGTTTAACCTACGACGAAATTATTCAATTGCAGAATGAGTTTTCTGATTTGCACCAAGAGGTAAACACAGAGATTATCAACAGCAAAGTAGCAACAACCAGTACTCCAAGCATTCAACACAGTTCAACAAATGTATCACTAGGGGGACTTGAATCAGTAATAGATAAAAAACTTGATAAGTTTTTCACAGTCTTCAACGAAAAAGACAAAATGTTAGAAGACAAAAACAAATTGATATTTATGCTTCAGCAAAGAATAGGAGAACTAGAGGCAAGACTACAAAACATGATAGCACTACCTGATTATAACAAAGAAAAACAAGCAACAATCATAGAAAAACAAAAACTGGAAACAAAGATATCAGAACTAAGAAGTGGTTTCAAAAAAGAAAGAAGCAAGAACTCGATATTTATAGGTATTATGATACTCGTTATCATACTTTTTCTCATCTTCTGATCACAAAACTAAATACTAAATGCAAAGAGTGTCAAACAAAAAGAAGTGTCTAAAGGCACTTTTTTACAATACACAAAATACTTCGTATACTAGTGTATAGAACAGGAGAGTGGAATACTCCTAAAAGTACAGGGTAAATAAAATGTAAGATGGGAAAACATACAGTCAAAGCTGTGTGTTTTTTTCTATAAAAAACTTGTATCCCTCTCGATAGTGGATAGTATGATATATTGGAATATTCCAATAATTTAATTTTCAACATTAATGCAAATATACCAGCCACCTTCACCAAAAATTGGAAGAAAAAAAAAGATCAGACTAGTATCCACCACCCCACAACAAAACATCTACCAACCAATACATCCAGACCAGCAAACTGATCTAGTAGTACTAACACACGATGAATTAGAGGCAATGAAGCTCAAATCACTCAACAATATGCATATTATACAGGCAGCAAGTCATATGGGAGTAGGGAAGTCTACATTCGCCAACACATACAACTCTGCCATCAAAAAAGTCACTGATGCATTAGTTTATGGCAAAATCTTGTACGTAGAAACCGCACAATCAAAACAGTTTGTCGAACCAATAGTGTAGGGTCAATTTTTAACCATGTTTGCACAACATACATTGTGC
>CAYXZL010000022.1:0-5121 GCA_964469925.1 uncultured Candidatus Peribacteria bacterium
GTCTTATATCTGGATGTTTTTTTGGTAATGGTATATTGTGTTTGCGGTAAAACTCCAGTTCCTGTTTAATGATACGATAGGGGCGATCACTTATCTCACAGATCAGAATCTTTTTGAGTATATCATCCGTTACAGTATTAATATTTGTAGGAATTTGGTCACCTTGTAGAGTATGAGTTCAATCTGGTACCACTGGATCGACACTATAATCACTTCGCTCATACCTCCCAACCTTTGCTTGCACTTTTTCTAGTTGGAAATACTCTTGTGCTATCGTCTCATTATATCCGAAAGGTGATAGTGAGGGATGAAAGAATTCTCCCCATTCTCCGGTCTCTTGCATATGAGCTATGATTTTTACTGCGGTTTGTTCGTATTCGTGAGCAGTGTATTGCTTATTAAGAATGCAATATTGGGCATCACGCAGTCATACACATGCAAACAGGTTCTTATTATTGGAAGGACAAAGCGACGAGTACAGGATATTTTCACACGACTTCCACACAAAGTCACAAAACAATAGTTTATGACACTGATTCCCACAATTTTGTGCCTCATATATGAGTGAAGTTTTCTCTCACCAAGCAACATAATCATAGCAATCCTTTGCATCTTCGATGATAGTACAATATTTGCATCATTCCAGAGAAATTCAATCAAAACAGAAATTTATATGTGAACTGTGATTTACACGGTCACCAGAAACAAATCAAATGTTTCAAACTCATGAAACGCTTGGTCTTATTGATTCATGATATACTTTATTGCAAATTTCATCCTTCGTACGAATATTCAATATCTTTGAAATTACTGTTTTGTATTCTTTTTCTTGGTATTGTTTGTTGAATATTACAAATTTCCCGTGATGGAGATTGGAGCATCAAAAACAATTTTCTAAATTACGGCAATTGATACAAAATGAAACAGAGTCACAATTAGAGCAATGCAAAGAATCAAATACATTGCGACTTTGCTTGATATCAATAGACTCATAACAATGTGAAGAGTTGTGAATAAAGGAACAATCGACACAGGATTCGCAGTCAAATATCTTATATCCATAGTAGCAATTATTACATCCATGAGTTTCAAAAATTAGATATGAATTTTTTGTATGTCCTGCAAGATGGACATAATCTGAGTTTTCTAATTCAGTATGATCAGTTACAACATTACATCTTGGCACTTCTCTCATCAACTCATGTATTTGTTGAAAACAGCTTTTGTTGAAATCGTAGTCTCTACCATAGCTCTTTGGATCCCACTTATCACTCCACCAATACTTTTGATCGTAAACCTTATACGGCCTATCTGGGTTGTAAGTCGAAATAATATCTCTGTATGATGCATCACATTTTCTTTTGTATAATTTTCTTTCATTACGAAACGCTAACCTCCTCCTCTGCCTTTCTTCGGGACATAACGTAGGTGTAGGTATTTGGAATTTTTTTCCAGCAAAAGTAGGAGATATTTTATCGTAAAATACTAGGTCAGACGCGTATATAGCAAAGGGCTGTCAAGAAACACGACACTTTTTCCACTCTACAATAGCATCATTTGTCTGCTTTGCTATAAATTCGTATACTTCTGGTGAGGTATAGTGCATTAAATCTTTCTAACTAAAGGGGGCTATTTTCTCGTTACACGGTAGTCATTCTTTAACAACTTTTACAAAAATGTCTTATAAGCATCCTCGCTTAGCACGTCGTACGGGGTTTCTTGCGGGTATACTGAGATGATCTCTTTATGTGTCTTGCTACATGCTCTAAGACTATATTGTGTCTTAATTGCATTTTTAATCCTCTTCTGATACCTGATATCCGGATGCAATCTTGGTAGCGGCAGTCCATAGTTTTTGTAGAATAACAATTCTTGTTTTGTTATTCTGAAAGGTCTTTTAGACTCCAAACATAGAATAGCTTTATCACATATTGAATCTTCACATTCATAGATAGAATCTGTTATATCACTTGCATCAATTGATGACATGTTGCCGGATATAGATACTTCTGCATTTTCAGTTCTTCGCTTTATTGGTATTATCATTGAACCTCATAGAGAAAGGGTCGCCCTAGCTATCACTCAATCTTCTAAAATCTGTACCTCTCCATGGCCTTCACTATTAACCAACTCCCTTTCCCCGTTTTTGTGCACAAGGTATTTTATAGGATAGTAGTCATTCGCAATGCTGTCATTATAGGGGAAGGGTGCATATTGAGGCGAGAAAAACTCTCACCATTCACCTGTTCTCATCATATGTTGTATTACCTTAGGAGCTAGTTCACCGTATTCCTCTTTTGAATATTGTTTGTTAAGGATACAGTATTGTTTGTTTGCGATATCCGTAGAAGCAATGACATTTTTTACATTAAAAGGGACGTTAACTGTATAACAACTATCACTTACTCACCAGAACAAATAGGATCCAAATAATAACCCCGAGGCAGTTGTATTCTGATCTGTACCACAACAGTTTAGTTCGTAGCACTTGTTCATGTTCCCTCATCGCGATGAGATATCCATATTGTTTTCGTTACCCGCATATGCGATCATTCTTTGCGAATACCTTGTATTCATACATCATTGGCTATCTTCGCATAATATGGTGTTGTTACAATTAGTTAGATTGTTCCCTATTGAGTCTTCACAGTTTACCATTTTTAACCCTACGCGAGCTGTATGGTTTTTTTGCTTTTGGAACTCCTGGCTTACACTAGCGATACTCTTGGAGTTGCCATTAAAGATAAAGCTTCGGTACTGCTCATATTCCACCTTGGTTACTGACTTGTTTCTTATACAGTACGACTCGTTTGTTAAGTTGCTGCACAGAATACAGTTGCTACATCAGCGACAATTATACAGAAACGCACTATCAGAACATTTTTGACAGTCTTCTGAAAAAAATACTCTGAAGCAATCTAATAGTCATATGCCTTCGTAGACTTGTTCTGACCCTATTACCTCAAATCCGTCTACAACTTTTTTAGAGTTAGCAACTCTTACACTATACATTACATCTTCACACATTCACCCATCAAAAACCATATAACAATTCTTAAATCATCCCGCGTTGTGTGTATAAAGACTGTTTTCCATTTCACCTACAATTAATGCATGTTGTTTCGTTGTTTGTGCGAACAACTCATTAAATTGCTCCTGTATTGGTCTTGTTAAATCTACATCTTTCCCGAGCTGCGTATTATCAACCTGGTCCGTCCATCTATAGGTGTCGGCTATTTTATAAAACGCCTCCGGATGATAAAAAGAAAACAATGTTTTTCCTGTCAATGAACATGTCGACCTGTACAATTTTGTATCGTTCCTCCACATCAATCTCCTTATTTCTCTTGCTCTTGGAGATAATGTAGGTTTAGGCAGTGGGAACTTGACACCTCCTATAGTTGGCGACAAAAGATCTAATAGCCTTATGTCTCCAGAAAATATCGCGAAACGTTCTCCCGTCCGTGGACAAACTCTCCATTCAGCAATAGGATCATTCGTCTGCTTTGATATGAATTCGTATACTTCTGGTGAAGTGTAATGCATCCAGGTGAATAAGAAATATAAACACCATTATAGTCTCTTTTTTGTATTAACGCAAACATACCATATCATATTTCCTTTTCATTGCAAGCACCAAGAATTTATTCTGTGATGAGTTCTTCACAACAATCTTGCGTTCCCTTGTCCTTTCTCTTATACTGTTTTTAAACGTCTCTATTTTGTACTTGCCTATGTCCATTGACGAGTTTTTCACAGGTCTTTGATTTAACTACAAGCAACAGCTGGTCTTTTTGACTTTGTATAAACTCGGCACTCAACCCGCCTCTACCGTTGCAAAGCACTGTGGCATTGAGAGAACTTGAGTCTACAAGATGCTTTTGGATATGGTAAAAGATTGATTAGTCTCTGAGACCATTATGAAAGGGGTTAAGCATTTTTTTATACCTAATCCAGAGGTATTAGTTGGATACATTCATAAGCAGCAAAAGATCTTAGAAACCCTAGAAACTTCGTATGAGTTTGTTGCACAAGAACTCACTCAACTTGAACAACAAAGATACCCGCATTTACCTAAGATTACACTTTATGATGGCATATCTGGCGTAAAAAATCTCTATGAGGACATTTACTTCACTACGACGAACAACCACTATCTTGCTATTAAGTTTTTTGCTTCCAATACATTTGAATCACAGACTTCTGTTAGTCAAACACTCAAAGACTATTCTCAAAACATCTTTGCAAGACTTAAATCCCATCATATCACTATTGATACTTATCTAGGGAACGGCATTTTGGTCATGGAACATATTAGCAAAGCAGCAAATATTGATAATCTCAATGAATTACCAGCAGGAAACTCAGCTATTAATCTTTTTGTTGTAGGAAAAGTCATCTATCTCATTATTTTCAAGTCGCTTCCTTTTGGGATCAAAATCGATAATGAGGACTTTGCCAATACAATGCACTTTTTCTTTGAGAAGCTGCAGCTGGAATAAATGACGACTTTCTGATGCTTGTTTACTAAAACTTAGAAGGTCTCTTGGCCTTTTGGTATGAGGTCTATCTAACATGGCAGCATCTCACTCCCCTCCTGCTAGTCTACCGTCTTTGTCTAGACTGATTAGTTTTTTGAGCTTATTCTAAAGTTTTCTTTTATCCTCTCTAACCAGTGCTTTCTCGGCAACGGTAAACCGTGTTTCATGAGAAACTTATACTCCATAGGTGTAATGCGATAATAATTCCCCTGTTCGTCTTGGATAACTTTTTTCAAAATCTCTGTAGTGATTGTCCAGTTTCCCTGACCATCATATCACTCATATTGTCACAAATCACTACTTTTTACGACCTCCGCATTTGCTGGTATATCTACTTTGATCGGTTCATCTCTTCGCAGATACCCTTTTGCGGTTACTTCTTCTTTCGTGAAACTGGGATCAATCAGATAAGCAGCTGTGTCGTTGAAATAGAAAGGATTCATACTCGCTGGGAAAAATAGACCCAGTGATCACTCTTGCTCCATCTGTGCGAAGATCTCATCCACTTTCTCATATCGTTCTTCTTTGGTATATTGTTTGTTCAAGATACAGTATGACTTGTTTTTCAGTCAAATGCAGC
>CAYXZL010000023.1:0-3139 GCA_964469925.1 uncultured Candidatus Peribacteria bacterium
GCACAATGTACTAAGATGTGCTACAGTTAGCCATTATCTATTATTTCACAGTAGTGAGGTGCTTTAATCGCACCGAAGGGGCGAGGGGGGAAAAGAGTAATATCCCCTTAGTTTATTCTTCTTGGTGATTATTACTGAATTGTGTAATTTTTATTGCATTATATACAAGTTTATATACAATGTTTATTGTATTACCACGAAAGGGTTTCGAAAAGTGTTGGTGCTTTAGGATACCCTTTTTCTTTTATACTGAATTTTGTTTTTTGCGTCTTTTAAATAGTAAAAAACCTTATTTCCTAGTTTTTGATATAACGATGAGTGGTTTTCGTTAGGGAAAATTATTCTCTCCAATAAGTCTTTTCTTAGTAAATACCTCACCAATTTGATATAATCGCCATCTCCTGTAACTAGTACTATTTTGTTAAAGTCGTTATCGTTGTGAACCTTTTTCATTATTTCAAATACAATATCGACATCGACATTTCATTTTTTATTTCACTTTAGTGCTGACGAGTGTTCTCTAAATACTACTATAAATCATGCTCTTTGTAGATTATTGTACAGTTCTTGTTCTTCTTCTGAAATAAATCAGAGAAAGTAATATGCTTCTTTTACTTTAAATTTGTCTTCCAGAAATACTCTTAGTTTCCTGAAGTCACATATCCATCAATCATTCTTAGTACCCAAGTGTAAGTTCTGTCAATCAATGTAAGCTATATTCTTTTCCAAAACATCGGTGAATATAAATAGTGGGATGATATATATTTTTGTACGTATATCAATCTTTCCCCCCGCCAGCGTAGCTGGCTTATAGCACCGAAACTACTGGGACAGTGCAACACACACAATACTTATCTGTGCCACTAGCAGAGTAGTGTATAGCTAACTTTGCACCATCGCATATTGTGCCACCGTTTTAGGGGAAGTTGAAGAAAGTATAGGTAATTGTAGAAAACAAAAAAATAGCCTCAAGGAGGCTAGGGGAGCATATAAATAAGTCCGCAAGGACACAAAAGCTAGATGGCAATCATTACAGAGATAGTTACAAACAAACTGTCCTAGCAAGACATAGCTTTATCTGTAACTATTTTTGAAATGACTGTCGTAGACGAAGAAGAGATACACTATCGGGATACTTTATTTACCCGTGAAAATTACAGATCACTCACTAAACGATTAGCTGGTCTTTTTACTGGACTGCTTATTGTAACCGTGGAACATACCTTGTCAGGATGATTAAGAGAAGTCAAAATGCGACTCCGAATACTTGATACTTTCGTTCTTCTCGCACTTGTCTCATTCTTTTTTGCATGACGTATGAGAAAACATATAAAACAAGAGATAAAGGAATACGTTAAGGTGAGCGATAGAATAGAGTAGTTTCACTCGATAGATGGCAATCAAAACAAAGTTGTGTATAAGACAAGTGCAACCTTTATCCTATACACAATTTTGTTATGACTTGAATGGTCGATTTCTCTTTCCATTTAGGTACAAGACTCGCTTGATTGTCTCTAGAGCAACGAGGAGACATAGCGTCGATAATGTGATCGCTAGTAGCACTTTTAGCCGTTCGGATAGCATCTAAAATAGCTTTTAAGCAGATAAACGTGACTGACTATTGGGAGATGTTGAACGCATTAAGATTTAGAATTGATGTACTATCTAGTTGAATTAAAGAAGATGCTGAGTCTGTTATTCAAATCTCAGAACTCATTGAAAAATACAAGGCGGATGATTCTGATTCTGAGCACATAAACAAATTGGTTTCCGAAGTAGGTAGGCTAACTAAAAACGTTAAGAATCTCGAAGTCAAAAGGAAAGAACTGTTTGAAGTGTACGATGATCTTTTGAAGCAAAGAAAGATAGATGTTTCTAATGTCAACTAGCTGTGCTGCTTCTTATTATACCACTATATCCTTGCTAGAGTAGTGCTCTCCTCTTTGCTCCCCCTCCAACTTCGCACAGAAGTTGGGTTTCTTTTTTTTGTTTTCTATCCCTCATGTGCTAGCTGTCTTTGCTGTAACCTTTCTTGATTTGAGCATTGTTCAACTTGGCACAATGTAGTAAGATGTGCTAGAGTTAGCTCCTTAGATAACTTTGCACCATCGCATATTGTGCTATAGTAGGATACTTCTTTCTCTTATCCACTAACCAAGGATAATAGCCCGTAAGGGCTAGGGGAGCATTAAAATTTGTTCATTCCGATGATTTGTATTCGTACCTACAAATTAGTATACAAGAAATGCGATGCAAAGCATTTTTATCCTGTATACCAATTTATAAACATTGACAGGATAAATGAATGAATGTACCGAGCTGAAACAGTTGTTAGAAGTAGGTATTTAGATGACTTAGATAAGTCAAAGTCTTGATAGTTTGATACTGCGTGTTATCTGACTACAAAGTTCAGCACATACTTTTTGTGTTATCACCTCTTGCTCCCCCCTCAACCCTGCACAAGGGTTGAGTTTATCCTTGATTAGTCTCTCATTAGAAACTTTACTTGTTTTGGATTCTTTCTTTGTAGCAACCATCTACTACTTTGCACAATGTACTAAGATGTGTTGGAGTAGGCGTTTTAGCTACTTCACACATCGCATATTGTGCCACTATTTTAGGGTAAGTTGAAGAAAGTATAAGTAATTGTAGAAAACAAAAAAATAGCCTCAAGGAGGCTAGGGGTGGGATAAATTATTCCTATTTTCATTGTTTTAGGTAAAGGCTTTGATATAAAGAAAAAACATGTACTGTGCAGGTACATGTTTGCAGTTCTTTTATATGTTAATCCATAGGCAATGGAACTAACCTTAGTGTTGGTACTTCTTGTGCTTCACGCACTCAAGAAGTAGCTCTAACTCCCTTCGGGGAGTTTTTGCATAATAAACAATTATTTACAAAATACTATATAAAATGATACTAAATGCGTCATTTTGTTTCACCTACCCGCCACATCTAGTATTAAACAGAGTACCCCACCCCTCCAACTTCGCATAGAAGTTGGGTTTCTTTTTTTGTTTTCTACCTCTCATGCACTAAGTGTCTTTACTGTAACCTTCCTTGATTTGAGCATTGTTCAACTTGGCACAATGTATGTTGTGCAAACATGGTTAAAAATTGACCCTACACTATTGGTTCG
>CAYXZL010000024.1:0-1982 GCA_964469925.1 uncultured Candidatus Peribacteria bacterium
ATAGTGGTGGTCAGGCTGTCCATCTCAGTGGTGATGTCAATCCTTTGGTGATGTCCAATCAGCTTGCCAATGATCCATTTGGCAATGGAAATATCTATACCATCATCTATAGAAATCCTGCAAACAACAACTGAGCTGTAGGACAGTATGGTGTGCAGCCTATTTTCTATCTTACGGTGCCTGGCTTTAGTCCTGGTGGTAGTTATCAAGGTACGATTACCATTGATTTGATAGAGAACTAGTCTTGTAGTGTTTTTGCTTTGAGTTGACTGTTCTTTTTACTTTTTTGACATTGCCACAAAAAAGTAACAAAAAGGGTCTAGGCAGATCATCCGCCATGTGATCTGCCGTGTTTGCTGGATTCGATGTTGGGTGTGCAAGCATGTGGCGTTGTGACTTGTAGCGTGGCAATTCAGTGACTCGTTATGTGATGTTGTGAAATTCTTTGTTAGAGAGACATATTGTTTTGATGATTTGTTTGATGACTCACTTGGAAATTGTACGATGACTGTGATTGGGTATGTTGTAGTTGGTTTTTTTTGAAATCGGCAACTTGTTGGTATACTTCCATGAGATTGCTGATGGCTGTTTGCATACTGTCTCCCTGTGCGTAGACACCTGAGATACCTTTGATCTTAGCAAAAAAAAGATTGTTTTTTTCTCTTTTTAGTAATACCTTCATGGGTCGCTATGATGAATAAAACATCATCTGTGGTGCCGTCATGATACTTTTTGATAGCGAGAAAACAAGTGTAGTGATTGGTGGCTTTCTATACTTTTTTGTCATGGTGTTTTTTGCTAAACGTGCTGAGCCGCAGGAGGAGTACCCCTGCGGCTCATGGATCCGGTCAGAGATCCCTGCCGGTTACTGTTTTATAAACTTTCCCATTCCAGTGATCCGGTTTGAGTTGTCGTATCCATGTATGGTATAAAATCCTCTTGTTAGTCTTTCAACTTGTATTGGCATTGTTGTTGAAGAAAGCACAAGACCTCCTGTTGCATCGTAAATCTTCACTGTTGCAGTATTTCCCCAGTTGTTTGCGTTGATGATGTTGCTTGCCGGGTTCGGATAAAGACTGAATTTGGGCGGAAAACTTTCGGTAGTTCCGGTCAACGTATTGTTTATGAAAATCACATCTGACGTGTCGCAGGGTCCATTAATGTCTATGCTAACGAGTCGGTAGTATATCCCCCCACTTCTCCCGAGCTCGTGATATTCCACATAGGTTCCGTCTCCTGTAGCCGTTACTGTCATGGCTGTCTGGAAATTTATTGCATCGTCACTGTAGTCGAGTTGAAATTCGACCATGTTTTCTTCATTCAAAGTAACCCATTCCAGCTTGTTCACGGCAGGTTCGTATGCTTCCCCGTCGAACGATATTAGTTGGAGCGGCAAAACGAGGCAGGTAGTTGTTGTTACCGGTCCCACCTGGTAATCGCCGTCAATCTGCCAGAGGCGCCAGATGCTGTAGTTTTCCGGCTGACTTGATAACGTTACGGTGAAACTGGTCTGGGTGAAGCTCGTGCCGTTTCCGGCGATCGTATCGATATTTGCCCAGGATTGGCCTCCGTTGGTCGAAGTCTGCAGAATGAGTTGGTCGCAACCAAACTGACGTGGTAGTGTGAAAGTCGCTTGGTCGCAATCTACCTGAAAAGCGGAACATTCGGTCAGGAGTTGAATGTTACAGTGTGCCGCCATACTGAGGATGCTGGTGCTGTCAACCCCCATACCACAGACAAATTTGGTCATGGCTTTGTCGCTCCAGTAAGGGGGTGCTCCCGCACAGTCTCCGTCGTAGCCGTGTCCGTCACGGCCGAAATTGTGGATCATTTCATGTTTTACTATTCCGTCCAGTCCACTTTGGCCATTAGTCGGCTCCTGAGCGAGCAGTATCGAGCGGTTGTATGAATTTCCGCTTCCCCGATAGCCGCCTACTCGCGAGATTCCGTCTGCATTGGTAAAGGTACCGGCTGGAAAGGTG